>CAVUKH010000008.1:0-291726 GCA_963742035.1 uncultured Acidimicrobiaceae bacterium | reverse complement strand
AGAGGAAGAGCAAGATCCCGATCAGACCACCAGCCCGCCAGGTCTGGCCTCGACGGGCCACGGCGACCGCCGCGAGCAACAGCACCAAGAAGAGCGAGTCCACGCGGGCCAGGTCGAAGTATGCACCGCTGGCCTGGTACGTGGCGGCAAAAAGCCCCGCAGCCACCAGACCGGCCACTGCGTCACCGGTCTCGCGTCGCACGAGCTGCCAGAGGAGCGCCAGCACACCCAGCGAAGCCAGGAAGGACACCAGACGCGGAGCGAGGAAGCCGACACCGAGCACCTTGGCGAAGGCCGCGGAAACCCAGATGAAGAGGGGCGGATACGGATACGGCACATAGTGGAGTGAGGGTGCGACATAGATCGCCTGACCGTGGACCACCCGGTTGACGATCTCGACCTCGCCACCCTCGAGCCACTCCAACTCAAAGGGGTAGCCCAGCCGTCTGAGGGCCACGTAGATGTAGATGGCGATAGGTGCCAGAGCTGCCACGACGGCGACCATTCGGCCCACCCGCCACAGCGGGAACGCCCGGCGGGCACCGTGGTCTCTCGTGGACATCACGCCCTGCGGGGCGGTGCTCAGGAGCTCGCGGGACGATGTCGCCGTTGTCGAGCTGCGAGGGCGCCGAGCGCACAGACCACCCAAATGGTGCCCAGGACCACGGCAAGGCTGTCGGCGTAATCGTGGGGCAGGCGGGACGGCCCGGCCCGGGCCGTGTGGCCCCATCCTCCGAGGAGCGGGTACGCATAGAGGACGACGACCGCAGACGCGAAGAGCCCGATCTGCACCGGCACGAGGGCCCAGCGCGGCAGCACCCGCCGGACCAGCAGCGAGATGACCAAGACGATCGGGATCACGATCGCGTCGTTCACCACATTGAGGCCGATGAGCAGACGGAAGAGATTCGGGGGATTCGCCGACGGCTCCGCGATCATGCCGTGTAGTGCGAAGACGATCACCGCCCACCCGACAACCAGGCAGGCCACCTGCGCGAGGTGCGGACGATGTGGCGCCTCATGAGGTGGTTCGGCCGTTGGTGTCGCCTCCGACTGCACCGCATCCTCGCTCACAGGACCACCACGTTCGAGATCCATTTGGTCTGGAGCACACCCGGGCGGTCTGGAGCGATCAGCCGGATCGGATATCCGTGATCGAGATCGAGCTCCTCGCCGTTCAGCTCGAGGGCCAGCAAGGTGTCGGGATCATCGGCATGTTCGCCGTCCACGACCGAGGAGGAATAAAGGCGGTGTTGGTCCTCCAGAGATTCGACCCGGACCGACGCCCCCGCAGGCGCTTCGGCCAGTGCGAGCAGCGATTTGAGCTGGACGCCGCGCCACACCGCGTCCTCGCTCCAGCCCTCGACGCACGTGATCGGGAGTGCGGAAGTCCGTTGTGGGAGTGCCTGCAGGTCGGCGACGGAGAGTCTCAGGGGCCGGCGGCAGCGGCCCGTAACGGTCAGTCGGTAATCCGCCGCGGCGGCCGTATCGACGACACCGGCCTGGAGGGCGGTCTGGTTGACCGGAACGCGTTGCGGACCGACCGAAGGATTGCGTGGCGCCAACACCGCCAGCCTGCGCAAAGGCGCGATTGTCTCGCCGACGGCGACCGCAACCAGAAGACCCGCCGTGCCCAGGACCGTGCCCAGGAAGCCGCGCCGCCCCAGCCCCCCGGGGCTCGTGTTGCGTGGCCTATCCCCTGCGAGCACCGCGGCGCGCATTCTGGCCGCTTTCTCGATCTCTTGGTCGGCGGGCGATGCGGAACCGAATTCCGATCGCACCGTCGCCGCCTTGGCCCCGACGTGAATCACCAGCGCACCCACAACGAGCCAGGCCGTCCAAAAGTGCGCCGTGGTGAAGGTGAAGGCCATCGGGCTGTACCAGTAGTCGATGTTGACGACCCCGGTGAAGAGGAGGAACAACGAGCCGCCAACCAACGGGATGAGGCTCAGCCGCTCCAGCGCATGGAGTGCGCCGGTGACCGGCGGCCACTCCAGCAGTTCGGGCCACACCACCCAGAGTTTGGCCAGCAGCAGCGGGATGGTGGCAATGCCGGTGAAAACGTGCAGCCCTTCGTTGATGCGGTACAGATCGGCCGGGTGGGCGGGGAGGTGAAACCACCCGGTGGGGTGTTGCGACAGGTAGTCGACCAGTCCGGTGAGGAAGCACACCGAAAAGCTCACTCCGAGGAGCACCCCGAGGAATGAACCGAGCCAGGTGCTGTGCAGCGGGCTGGTCACCCGTGCCGCGAGTGCCTCGGAGCCCGCTTCCGCCTTGGCCCGCGCCGACTCGACCTTGGTTCGGACGACCTCTGGCCGCAGCTTTGGGATGCCGGCCACGCCTGGTCAACCTACCGCTCACCTGGTGGTCAGCGCATCGATTCTTCTTACAAAATGGCAACTTCGACTGCCAGAGGCGTCTTTTTAGACTGCGTAAGTCATTTGTAATCAGGCCCGTCAGGCCATCTGGCATGAGAGTCGCTACGGTCTTGGGGATGGCGCTGGTCGAGGCACCCGATTCCACCGGCTCACTTCCGTCCACCGGGAACCCCCGAACGGTGTTGGTGGTCGATGACGAGAGCGTGGTGCGCGACGTCATCGTCCGCTACCTCCGCCATGAAGGGTTCGAAACCCTCGAAGCCGCGGACGGATTCACGGCCCGGCGGCTGCTCGAGACCCAGAGTCCTGATCTGGTCGTGCTCGACATCATGATCCCCGAGCCGAACGGTCTGGAGTTATGCCGCTTGATCCGATCAAACGGAGAACTTCCTGTAGTCCTCCTCACCGCCCGTGGCGAGGAGTCCGACCGGATCACGGGGCTCGAGCTGGGGGCAGACGATTATGTCGTGAAGCCCTTCTCGCCTCGAGAGCTCGTCATCCGGGTCAAGTCCATCCTCAGGCGCTCCTCTCGGACTGTCATTCCAGTCGTACGCCACATTGAGGCCGGCGGGCTGTCCATGGACGCCGAACGGCGCGAAGTCCTCTGTGAGGGCAGAGACGCCGGACTTACGCCGACCGAGTTCGATCTGTTGTGGTGCATGGCCAGTCATCCCAACGTCGTGTTCTCCCGAGAGCAGCTGTTGGCACAGGTCTGGGGCTACGAGGCCGCTCTCGACGCCGGCACGGCGACGGTGACCGTGCACATCCGCCGGCTGCGCGAGAAGATCGAGGAAGACCCATCTTCGCCGCGGCGCGTCACAACGGTGTGGGGTCTGGGCTACCGGTTTACGCCGTGATTGCCCTCGCCCTCATCGTCGGGGGCGTCACGCTCATGGTAGGCGTGGCGCTGGCCGTCTTCTTGCGCAAGCTACCTTCCGTCCGACTGCAGCTGACCGGCCTGGCGATGTTGGCCGTTGTGCTGCCGCTCGCATCGGTGACGCTCTCCGGATTGGAAGTGTTCGGAATGGGCGCGCGAACCGGCGTGCTGCTCGTCTCTGCGGCCGCTGCGGCCACCAGCATTGTCGGCGCCGTTCTCCTTGCTCGCAATATTGTGTCTCATCTCGAAAATGTGCGCGATGCCTCGCACGAGCTCGCGTCGGGTGACCTGGGTGCCCGTGCCCCTGAAGGTGGCCCTGCGGAGGTCGCCGAGTTGGCGAACTCGTTCAACGCCATGGCGGGACATCTCGAGGAGGTGTTCGAGGCCCGCCGTGAATTGGTCGCCTGGGCGAGCCATGATCTCCGTGCTCCCATCACCTCGCTGCAAGCCATGCTCGAGGCCATGGAAGACGGCGTCGTCGAGCCGCAGCACTATCTCGAGACGCTGCACGGGCAGGTCCGCCTCCTGAGCTCACTTGTCGACGATCTCTTTGAGATGGCCTGCATCGACTCCGGTGCGATCACCCTCGCCGTTGAGCCCGTCGACGTGGGGTCCCTTGTCGAGACGTTCCTGCAGCACTATGAGCTAGAGGCGAAAGCCCGCAGCATCCGAGTCGGGACGACTGTCCGGGATGTCCAGACCGTAGCCATGTGCGCACCCGAAAAGGTTGAGCGGGTACTCACGAACATTGTGACCAACGCGCTGCGTCATACACCAGCGGGTGGTGTGGTGTCGGCGTCAGTCACCAGCGGAGCCGGCGCCGTCTTCGTATCCATCGAGGATTCCGGTGCGGGTGTTCCTGAAGAAGAACGCGAGCGCATTTTCGAGCCGTTCTGGACTGGCGACACAGCGCGTGCGCCGTCCGTGGGGGGAGCTGGGCTGGGCTTGGCCATCGCCCGTGGGTTGATCGATGCCCAAAGCGGCCGAATCTGGGCCGAGACACCGACTCGAGGTGGGACACGGATCTGCTTTGCGCTGCCGGCGGCACCGCAGCAGCCGCAAGCGCACGACGCTCGGGCGCCACTGACATCCCGGGCTCAGAGCGGCACCCAGGCCTCGTCCTCACCGAGTTGACTGTGGAAAGGCGCCGGCGTCTCACCGCTCGCGTTGACTGCCTTGAAGATAGACCGAGGAACGGTTGATCTCGGGAAATTTCCGCGGCGGAATGGTGCGAATTGCGCCATGACAAGGAGTTGGCTGAGTTGGATCCGGACATAGCGGTAATCGGAGGCAGCGGGTTTTACGCCTTCTTTGATAAGAGTGCTGATGGTGTCGTCGTCGACACGCCGTACGGGACGCCGAGTGCCCCGATCGCAATCGGTGAGGTTGATGGAAGGCCAACGGCCTTCTTGCCCCGACACGGCGAGAACCACCAGTTTGGACCTCATACCATTCCCTACCGTGCCAACATGTGGGCACTGCGCAGTCTGGGAGTGCGCAAGATATTCGCCCCTTGCGCTGCTGGCAGCCTCTCGGCCGACCTCGGTCCGGGTGCGATCGTTGTCCCAGATCAGCTCGTGGATCGCACGACCGGGAGGGTGCAGACCTACTTTGTCGAGGGTGCTGTCCACGTCCCGTTTGCAGACCCCTATTGCCCGGAACTCCGGCGGTCGGCAATCGTTGGCGGCGCGATCGATGGTGGGACGATGGTCGTGATTGAGGGGCCGCGGTTCTCTACTCGAGCAGAGAGCTCGTGGCACGCTGCACAAGGTTGGAGCCTCGTAAATATGACTGGTCAACCGGAAGCTGCATTGGCCCGCGAACTTGAGTTGTGCTTCGCGACGGTCGCTTTAGTGACCGACCTTGATGCCGGCGTGGCTGCGGGCGAGGGGGTCCGTGCCGAAGAGGTATTCGCAGAGTTCGAGAAGAACATTGAGCCATTCAAGGACCTCATTCGCAGTGCAATTGGCTCGGCGCCGACGTCGGACTGTTTGCATTGCCGAGTTCATCAGGGGGTCGACCTACCCTTCGAGCTTCCATAAGAGTCCGTCTCGCGGGCGTGGCATTTGTGGAAAGCAATCGGCGACGCCAGGTAGGTCATTCAGCATCAACGACTGGAGTTGACGCGCAGTGATGCAGACCTGCCTTCGTTCAAGCTCCATCGGACTCAGATTCGAAGGTACTTGAGGGTGGCCAACTTTCGCAGCACCGGCACCAGACCTCCGGAGTGGCCCGAGCCCCGAGGACACCGTTGAGCCGTTTCAGTCGGACACGATGAGAGCGGTGGGCCGGTAGGTCCCTATGAGGGCGAGAGCACCGTCGAGGGCCTGGCGCAGCGCCCGGGGATCGCGCCGAGCCTGAGTGAGGACGAGGCCTCCTTGGATACTCGCCAGAGTGGATGCGGCGAGCCACTCGAGGTCAGCCTCCGGTACGAGCACGCCGTCTGCCACCATTGCCGCCAGGCCAGCCTTGATCTGGGCCTCCCAACGGTCGAGGCCTGACGCGAGAACAGCGCGTATGTCCTCGTCATGTTCGCCGAGCTGGCCGACGAGGGTCCCGATGGGACAGCCTCCGCGCCCACCGGTCTGCTCTTGGAGCCCGACCAAGGCGTCCATCCACTTAGCCAGGCCCTCCCAGGAGCCGAGTTCAGCGAACAAGTCTTGTTGGCTGCCGAGCGTGGCGTCGTTGGTCGCTTCGGCAACCGCTTTGAGCAAGTCGGCCTTGTCGTCGAAGTAGTGGTAGAGCTGGCTGCGCGACGCTGAGGCGCGAGCGCCGACCTCATCCAAGCTCGCCCCGACAGCGCCTTTCTCAGCCACGACCTCTGCCGCCGCGTCCACGATTCGCTGCCGGGTCTGGCGTCCCCGCTTGGTAGTCGGCTGCGCTGCCATTGCCCGAGTTTCTCATAACTGGACTTGACAGTCCAGTTATGAGGGTCTTTACTGGACCAGGTAGTCCAAAACCACTAACCTTTCGAGAAGGAGCCACGTATGGGCGATGCCTCGCCTCACATCGACTTCGACGATCTGCCGGCGCCGAGCGAAGGGATCCTGGTGACCCTCTTCTTGACGGTTCGCGACGCTGCAGCGTCGTGCGACTTCTACTCGCGTGTCCTCGGTGGGACCGTGGTGATGGAGGGGACACCCTCCATGGTCAAGCTCTTCAACTCGTGGATCATCATGAACTCCGGTGGCGGCCCGACTCCCGACAAGCCGGATGTCTCGGTCGTGAACTACGAGCCGGGGGATACCACTTCGATCTTCCTCAACCTCCGCGTGGCCGACATCGAGGCCAGCTACCGGGAGTGGAGCGCGAAAGGCGCCACCTTCGTCACGCCGCCGATCGACCGCGGTGCCGAAATCCGTTGCTACATGCGTGACCCAGATGGCTACCTCATCGAGGTGGGTCAGGCGACCGGCTTGCTCAAGGGTGATGCCGACTGATGAGGTTCGGATTGACCTCCTCCCATCAACCGCTTCCTCGTCAGCTCGGCCTGGCTGGTCCTCGTGCTAGTGGCCGGTCGCCTTCGATGCACGGCCCCTTCATTCCGGCCAACAGGTCTGAGCTCGCTCCGGGGCGAACCCAATCGACCCTTCAGAAGCTTCAGGCGCATCATTGGGAGCTACATCCTCCACGCAAACCGGAGACTTGCTGATGAACGCCTCAGCACCCGTATTTATCTACGAACACTATGGGCTGCATAGTCCACAAAGGAGACGACATGACTACCCTTGCCTTGCAACTGGAAGAGATCACCGCCTCGGTCCCCGCAGAAATCAGCGAACGGATCGATAGCGGGCTGGACGACGTCACCACCTCCGGGGTCGCCCGCGGCATTGCCGTTGGTGACGTTGCACCCGACTTCACGCTGACTGACGCCGTGGGCAACCAGGTCGTGCTTGCCGATCTGCTCACAGAGGGTCCGGTCGTGGTCACCTTCTACCGCGGGGAGTGGTGCCCGTACTGCAATTTGCAGCTGCGGGCACTGCAGGCGGCGCTTCCGCAGATCACATCGGCGGGAGCGACGCTTGTGGCCATCAGCCCACAGGCACCTGACCACGCCCTGACAATGACCGAAAAGCACGAACTGGCGTTTCCTGTTCTGAGTGACGTTGACCAGGAGGTTAGCGAGTCCTACAAAGTCCGATTTGATGTCACCGGTGAGCTGGAGGACATACAGGTCAACGTGTTCAAGAGCGACCCCGCGCAGCAAAATGCTGATGGACGGCGCTCGCTTCCAGTTCCCTCCACGTTCATCATCGACCGAGACGGCACGGTCAGGTTCGCTGCTGTCAATGCTGACTGGCGAGTGCGCGTCGAGCCGGCTGATGTGATTGCCGCCCTCAAGGCGCTCTGAGCGCTACAAGGGCTGGGGACAAATCAGCCGCTCGCTTCTGACCAGATCATTCTGATTGCCGAGCAAGTGCACGCCGGCGATAGCGACCTGTCTGATACTCAACTCTGGCTCGGGCAAAGAGTTCCCTCGTCCGATCCCAGCTCGGTCCTGACGCGTGGAACTGACGCTCCATGAGGTCGGAAAGCCGTGAGCGGTGGCCCGCCCAGTGCCGCCACCCGGAGTCTGGCAGATGCAGCGGCGGTAGTCTGCGGGGACGGACCGATATCTGGTTATGGACGCCGAGGTGACATTTCTTCCCGGGAGTTGACATGGGCAAGCCGACAAGGGGATTCCTCGGTCGTGGGAAAGCTGCTCGCGATCCGCGTCTCCCTCCGGGCCAATATGACGCCGGAAACCAGTGGCCCATACTGAATGCGGAGGTCACCCCGCAACCGGACCTTGCGTCGTGGTCGTTCTCTGTCGAGGGTCTCGTCAGGCATCCGACGACCTGGACCTGGGAGGAGATCCACGCGCTGCCCGAGTCCGCGTATTCCGGTGACATCCACTGTGTGACTACCTGGTCCAAGCTGGGCGTGCACTTTGGCGGCGTCTCCCTCGACACGCTCCTCGGCATCGCAGGGTTGGAACCGACCGCCAGCCACGTGATGGCCTTCTGCCACACCGGGTACACGACCAATCTGCCGCTCGCCGATGTCACTGGTGGTCAAGCCTGGGTGGTCTGGGAGTACGAGAATGCGCCACTGCCGATTGAACACGGCGGACCGGCACGCCTCTTGGTCCCGCATCTCTATTTTTGGAAGAGCGCGAAATGGGTGGCCGGGTTGCGGGTGCTCGACCATGATGAACCGGGATTTTGGGAGCGCAACGGGTACCACAACCGTGGCGATCCGTGGCTCGAGCAGCGATACCAGGGCGATTAGGAGTGGTGACCACCGAACGGCCAGCCGGCGATCCCTGGCAGATGGCCACGGTCACCGACGTCCGGCCAGAGACTCCAACCGCCAAGACCTTTCGCTTGGCCCTTACGTCGCCCACTCCTCGGCTTGCCGGGCAGTACTACGTGGTGCGGCTCACCGCACCCGACGGGTATACGGCCTCACGGTCGTATTCGGTGGCCTCGGCACCCAGCGATTCCGGCGACATCGAGCTCACCGTGGAGAGATTGGCAGGCGGCGAGGTCTCTGAGTTCTTGCACGACGAGGTCGTGGTCGGTGACGAGCTCGAGGTGCGGGGCCCGATCGGTCTCTGGTTCGTCTGGACCGCCCAGACTCCGGCGATCCTGGTCGGCGGGGGATCGGGCATCGTTCCCCTCATGTCCATGCTGCGACTGGCCCGCCAGTCTGGGCAGTCCGACGTGGTTCGAATGGCGGTCTCGGTGCGAACGCCGGACGACCTGTACTACGCCCACGAGCTTCCCGGACCCGAAACGACGATTGCCTACACCCGCGCGGTCCCCCCGTCTTCCACACGGCCGGCGAACCGGCTCACCGAGCATGATCTTGCCCCTCAGTTGTTGCCTCACGCGACCGCCTTCGTGTGCGGCTCGCCCGGCTTCGCCGACTTCGCCAGTCAGTTGCTGATGGGGCTCGGTCAACCCGTGGACGGTATCCGGGTTGAACGATTTGGCCCCACCAGTTAGATGATCCCGAATGGCTCCTCGCAGTCTCAAGAGAAATGACCCAAAGATTGCCCGAAGGTCTCTGGGATCCCACGAAAATCCCACGGATACCGATTTTGGTGTCAGGAGTCGGCTCCCTGCTCAGCAGGGGTGGTGCCACAGAAGGCCAGCTAGATAGCTAAGTCGGTCGACCTCGATCAGTCCGTAAAGTCCAGTTGGACGAACTGAATAGGTCGTCTCATAACCCGAAGGTCGGAGGTTCAAATCCTCCCCCCATACTCAGCAGTCGCAGATCTAGGCCGATCCGAGAGGGTCGCCCTTCTGCTGCCCCGAGAACCGCCCCTCGCTCAATCCAGAGCGGGACGACCACGGTTTAGTAACCAGCGAAAATGGGTTCGGGCACTCCGACCGGGGTGGGCCGCCTTGGCGTCGAGCCGTAAAAGCCCCGGAGGTTGTCGTGTCCAGACCGATGATCATGCGCATGTGGTCCACTCCCGCTCCCGTTCCGGCCGAGGCACCCCGTGAGATGGCCGGCCTCCACGGTGAAGCTCAAGTCGTCGATCGCCAACGTCCCGTCGTAGCGCTTGGACAGATTCGCGCCCTCATCCAAGGGCGGCGTAACGGCGGCAATGGTTTAGCGTCTGCATCGTTGTCTCCGAAAGGATGGCACACCCGAACCGCAGTCCAATGGGCCGGTGGATGATCGGCAGGGACCCGGGCCGGTGGTCAGATGGCTGGCACGACGTCACGCGGTGCGCGGGTTGAGGGTGACGGGTGCCGGCAGGCGAGAAGGCCGAAGGCCGGCGAGGTCGTGAAAGCCCGCGGCCGCGGTCGCCAGGAGCAGCGTGCCGGCCGCGATGCCAGTTGTGGCAGCGAGCGAGGAGCCTGACATGGTGGCGACGAGGACCACCGGACCAATGGTGAGCAGCCCACCGATGGCACGGTACCGGGGAATGTGCACAAGGTGGTCGAGCCACAAAAGCAGTGGCCCGATGGTGATCGCGATGGACGGGAGCACCCAGTCGCTGTGGCCGGCGGCGATGACGATGACTGGGAGGATGAACGCCGCGATCAACTCAATGACTGTGGCGACGGTCACAGATCGCTCGATCCGCTTCGCTTCGGGACTGGACAACCTGGGACCCGTACCAGCGGTCACCCGGATGCCGTACACGACCACGATTAAGGTAACAATGAGGAACGTCAATGCCAAGGGGCTCCGGACCTGCCCGTGGAGGTTGAAGGCGCCGCGCACCAACCAGAAGGCGGCGAAGGCAAGTTGGATGAAGCCGCCGACCCGCTTCACCCGCTGCGACCACGCCTCGACCGGGCTGAGGTCAGTCCGCTCCATGGTGTCCGACTTGGTCATGACGCACTCCTTTGGCCCTGGTACCACGTGACCGTCTCTTTGATCGCAACGTCCAGCGGAGTGCCGCTCGCCCCGAACGTCGACTCGAACTTTGCGGTGTCAAGGACAAACGGTTCATCGAACTCGTAGGACATCTCAGCCAGCCCGCGCGCCATCCGGTTCACGGGCCCCAAGGCACGCAGGATCAGCTTGGGCACCGAGCGGACAAGGACGGGATGTCCCACCTCGTTGGCAATCAGCTCGAGCACTTCTCGGGTGGTGACTGTCTCGGGTCCGGGGAGATGCCACACCTGTCCCACAGCTCGTGCATCAGTGCCGAGAACGGCCAGCGCGGCTGCGATATCTGGAACGTAGCTGTAGGTGTGTGGCAGATCGGGGTTGCCGATAAAGTCGGCGCGCTTGCCCGCTACGGCGTTGCCGAAGACCCGCGCTCCGAGAGTGGACTCGGTGGCGCCTGCGCCGAAGAAGTCCGACGCCCGCCCGATGGCGATGCGGACCCTCCCGTGCTGCGCCGCGGCCAGAAGTTCCGCGGTCATGGTCGCTCGGACTCTCCCCTTCAAGGTGGTGGCGTTCAGCAGAAGGTCCTCGGTCATCGGTGTGCCGTCGGTGGGACCGTAGCCGTAAAGATTCTCCAAGCTGACCAACAGGGCATCGGTGCGCTCTGCAGCAATCAACACCGCTCGCTGGAGCGGCGGAAACTGCTTGGGCCACTGGGTATATGGGGCGTTGAGACATTGATAGATAACCGACGCGCCCTTCGCGGCGTCGGTGGCGGCCTCGGGGTTGCCGGCGTCTGCGCCACACCAGTCGACGCCCTCGGGCAGCGAGGTGGGCCGACGCCTCGAGACTGACCGCACCGGACTTCCTGAGCCGGCCAGCTGGGAGGCGAGCGCCAGCCCGACCTGGCCCGCGCCGAAAACGACTTGCAGGCTAGACCCACTCACTGGTGGTCAAGTGCAGGAGTGAGAACGGATGTTTCGGATCCCATAGGGAACTGCCGATCTCCTCCCGGGAGCAGGAGGACTATTTACTCGGGGGTGAACTCTTGGTCAGCATGCTCTTCGAGTTGTAACAAAGGCAGCAACAGCGACTTGTCAGGCGAGTGGTCCGTGAATAGGGGCGTCCGAAAGTTCGGACTGGGGGTCCTCGCTCGAGCACATTGTGCGATTTCCTAACGGTGGTACCTGTCAAAAACAGAATGTTCGAGGACTACCGGTGGAAGACTCTGGACGGCATCCCTGGATATATTCAGCCGGATGCCTCCCTCGAATGCGGTGACGGAACAAATGGGGATCGCCACGTCTCTCCGACCCCAAAGGTGCCCCTCCTGAAGGAGGACGTGGGTCACATTGTGGGTCTGACGTTCGATTATGAGCCCCTTGACCACTCCGATTTCGCCGTCCGCGGCATGAACGCAATCGCCTCGGTGGACCCCCACCTCACCCAGGGGGAGCGCATCACGCGTGACGGCCAGCCCGGCATCCGCAGCAGCCGTCCTGTCTGCCAATCCAAACCCGTAGTAGGGCAAGGTAAGCGTCTCTCGGGGTCCGTAGGTCGCGTGACCGACGCTTCCAGGCATGAATTGGATCTCTTCGGCCACCTCGAGGTCCTCGAAGGCCGCTGAGTCACAATTCAATGAGACGTCGTTCCCCGCGGCACCGATGAGGGCGAGGGGAACGAGCCGGCCCAGCCCCTGCCGGTGCTTCGATTCGACCACGATATGAGTGACGTCTTGAGCCACGGGATCTACAACCACGCACCGCACCAGACCGCATGGCCCATCGCTACAGTGCACGCCGGCACCGATCACGATGATCTCGTCAACGCCGGACGAGCCTCCTACTGCTCGGCTTACGGGCTCGCACTCGCGGGCTTCATGAGCGTCTTTGTTGGCGGATGGGTTATTGGCGATCGTCACTCAGTTCCTCAGTTCAGCACCTGCTCGCCGCCGGCATCCGGGTCGAATCGGCATCTCGAGAGCGGTGGCTCCATACAACGGCCGGGCTGATGGCAGCCATTCCTTCCCAGCGTCTTATCGACGATCGACGACATCTCTGCGATCCTGTCGGGCGTTCGCTAGGACATAGCCGAGCCCAAGAGCAAGCGCGAGGATTGTGACGATCCAGAGCGTGTGGAAAGCGAATCCGACCAGGCCAAACAGCAGTGCTACAGAAAGCACGGCCGCCATCGCCGTGCTGGAAACCCTGCGCTCTGAGAGCAGAGAGGAGATCCGTCGGGCCTCTGGGGATCTAGCAGGCATCACAAACTCCTTTTCCAAACCCAACTCTTCTCGTTGGGCCCGTGGTAAAAGCGCCTTCATGGCGTGGTTCTTTCGCTCGTTGTGGTCGAGGTGAGCCTTTGGGCGCGGCGGACCGGGGGCAGACCTCGGTGCGGCACCGCGGCGCCGAGGTCAGGGAGTGAGATTGGGGACGGGGAGTGTGGCAGCTGCCCGTGGATGTCCGGCGTGATCGGTGAACCGACTGAAATGCGTCCGCCACCAAGCGCCGTCGAGGGCGTAGCGGTCGAGACCGATGAACCCGGCGTTGCGCCAGGCCAAAATGAGTGGAACCTCGAGGATCATGTACGCCGGGTTGACGCCGGCCGAACCGGTGAACATGTAGACCATGTTGAGCGTAAGCCCAGCCAGCGCGGCCAGGCCGGTGAACAGCCCGAGGATGAGCCCGATGCCGATGGCCACCTCACCGAGTGCGATGAGCTTGGCAATCCACGATGCGTTGGGGATGACGAAGTTGTGGAGGAAGGCGGCCCACCAGCCGTAGCTGGCCCCACCCTTGCCTGTGGCGGACCCCAAGACGCCGGCTGTAGCGAAGCCCTTGACTCCGGCGCCACTCCCGAACCAGAAGCCGGCTTTCTCACTTCCCCAGATCTTCTGGTAGCCCGCGTTCAGCCACCAGTAGCCGAGCACGAGGCGTACGGCGAGCCAAATGACACTGGCGGCCCGGGAGCGGTAGAGCCAGTCGGTGGCCCGCAGATTGTGGTCGTTGGCCCGCACGTGCCCGTTGTCGCTCCAGCGGTGAGGCGGCAACTCCTCAGGATCGGCGACGTCCGCAGTTGACGGAGAAGGAGGTGTCAGAACGTAAGTCTCGGGTCCCACTGGGACCACCGATCTCCTCCCGGGAGCGAGAGGGCTGTTGCTCAAGATGAGCTGAGAGCCAGCATGAGCTGCGAGGTGCAACAAATGCAGCAACAGCGAGACAACGCGCCGGTCGTGGCCAGCTCAGCGCGACCATGCACCGGACGAACGCGCCGAGGGGCACTCCTTCAGTCCTCGTTGCGAAAGGTCAGCGAGTAGCCACGACCGGGTCGGTTGACGAGGTCTGCGGGTATATCCAGCCGGGCGAGAATCTTTCTGACTCTCGAGACGTAATTGCGGACTTCTTCAGGGAACAGCGCCGAGTCTGACCAGGCATATCCCATGATCTGTGACGAGGTGTAGAAGCGGTGGGGGTGGTCGAGGAGGAACTGGAGCAGCTCGAACTCTCGGTTCGTGAGAACGACCTCCTTTCCCTTGTGGCGTAGTACGCGACCATTCGGATCGAGCCAGAGTCCCTGGAGTTGCCAGACCCGCTGATACCAGAGGTCAAGACGGGTGTAATACCCCTCCATTTGGTTCTCGATATAGGTGACATCGACGTCGGCCGCCTCTTGCGCCACCGGGTGGAGCTTGGGTAACTCCCGCTTGACTCGCTCCAGAAGGCCGTGTTTGAAGCGGATCAGATCGTCGTAGATGCTCATCCAATGGCGGGCGTCCTCCCAGTGCTCGGTCTCGATATCCTCGCCTTGGAGCGGGCCCTGGGTCGGACCCCCTGGATGCCCGGACTCCACGGATACCACTATACGGATGCCGAGGAAGGGTGGCCTGTTGCTGAACTTCTTACGCCACCCGGTGTAGGACTAGTCCATGACCCCGGAAGAAGCACATCCGGATCGGCCCGATATCGTCGCGGCGACGAGAGGAGGGGACGATTCCTTGGGCATGGAAAACGAGGTGGACCCCGCCACCGCGTCTTTGGAACAAGCACTGTTCTGGAGGGGCATCTACTCAGAGATCCTCGACATGGAGGAATCCGTGCTCAGTCGCATCCGCCAACTGATGGCGCAGCAGTCTCCTCAGGCTCGGCGAGAGGTCGAGCTGACAAATGTCCCGGTGGTGGTATCTCAGGTTGAGCGGTTCCGATACCGATGGGAAATCTGGGACTCTCGGGTGGAGGCCCATGAAGCGGAAGGTGTGACGCCGTGACCACGGCGCCCCAGCCTGAAGCACAATCTGAGCCTGAAAAGGCACCGATCGCGATCAGCGGGGTCGAAAGCCCTGCGGCGCCTCAGAGCGGCCGGACGAGAATCTCCACCGCTTGGTTCGGCGTAGTCGCGGCGGCCTTGGTGTTGGTGCTCCTGCTGATCTTTATTCTCCAGAACACGAGATCAGTGAAGGTCACGTACTTCACCGTGAGCGGGACCATTCCCGTCGGCGTCGGTCTCCTCTTTGCCGCCATAGGTGGTCTTCTGCTTGCCGGCCTGGTGGCCTCGCTCCGGATCTGGCAGCTGCATCATCGGCTTGCCAAAGGGGAGAGCTGATCGACTCACCTCTGGCTGTCCATCGAGGGGTCTGCCGGACACCTCCCAACGCCCGACCCTGACGAGATAGCCGTGGCCTTTTCACCCGTTTTGCGGTGTGCCCCTCTCCGGCTCCGCTGGCCGATCTCAGGCCTCTCCTCCGAGCTCGGTTGGGATCACAGTCCGCGTCAACTCACCTGACGCTCACTTTCTTCCCAGTATCTACGGCGCAACTCGCGCTTGAGAGGCTTGAACGCCCCCGAAAGCGGGAGCCGATCGTGTTGAATCTCCACGGACTTCGGCACTTTGAATCCAGCAAGGGATTTGCGGGCGTATTCGATCAGCTCTTCGGCCGTTGCCTTCCCGCCCTGTTTGAGAACGACAACTGCGTGCACGGTCTCTCCCCAGACGTCGCTCGGGATCCCGATCACCGCGACCTCCTGTACGGCGGGATGAGAAGCGAGGGCGTTCTCCACCTCGGTGGAGTAGACGTTCTCTCCACCCGTGACGATCATGTCCTTCAGCCGATCGGTGAGGTGCAAGAGGTTCCTATCGTCGAAGAAGCCCATATCGCCGGTGCGATACCAACCATCACGGATCACCATTTTGGACTCTTCTGGCTTCCTCCAGTATTCCCGCATGAAATTTCCCCCGCGGGCGCACACCTCCCCTGTATCTCCCCGGGGGAGGTGCTTGCCGACCGGGTCAGTAATGCACATCTCGATTCCAATCAAGGGCCTGCCGGCAGTTGTAAGTGCGCTGCCACCACGTCGGTGGTCCTCGGGGCCGAGAAACGTCAGCACAGATGCCGCTTCAGTCATTCCATAACCCTGCAGGAAATCAGTGTCCGGAAGCATCTCCAGCCATCGGGTGATAAGCGCCTCCGATATCGGCGCGGCCCCATAGACCAGTTGACGCACTGACCGTAGACGCTGTGGTGAGAATCCCTCGACCTGCTCCAGCATCGACAACATGATCGGGACCACCATTGTGGTGTCGATTTCTTGTTCCTCGATAACGCGTAGGACGAGTTCCGGGTCGAACAGCGGGATCGTCACAGAGGTAGCCCCGCTCGCTGGAATACCGAGGATGCCGGCGACGAGAGCTGCGTGGAACATCGGCGACTGGAAGAGAAAGCGCCGTTCCTCACGAAGCCCTATCGCGGAAAGCACGTGGTACACGTTGAGGACCTCGGCGCGCTGTTGGAGCAAGACGCCCTTGGGGAATCCAGTGGTCCCTCCCGTGTACATCAGAATGGCGTCGTCGTCTTCATCCGGCTCGAGCGGCATGGTGGAACGGCCGACGGCCACGAGGTCTTCGTATCCCAGAGTGGCGCCGAATCGTCCGGAGGCGCCGCTCTCAGATTCGCCGTCGATCATGACCACGGTGTCGACCAGGGCACCAGCGCCGCGGGCGCGGTCGAGGAGGTCGGAAAACAACGCGTCGGTGAAGACAACTTTGGAACCAGAGTCGTTGAGGACGTACGCCAGCTCTGAGGGGGCGAAACGGATGTTCAGCGGGTTGATGATACCAGCCCCGAACATCGCGGCGTGGTAAAGCTCGATGTACTGATGGCTGTTCGCGGCAAGCACTGCAAAACGGTCGCCTGGCCTTATGCCAAGGACGTCTCGCATAGAGTTGGCCAGCCGCACCAGGCGATCGACGTGGTTTTCGTACGTGCCCTTAAAGCTGACGCCTCTGCTCGACACGTCGATAAACGCGACTTTGTCGGCGAACTGCTCGGCGCGCTGCAGCAAGAGTCTGGGATATACGAGTTCCTTCATTGCCGATCAAACTCCTTTGCCATTCAGCTCTACTGCCGGGCGTCTCCGGCGCCCCTTGACCCCACTTCGGCGCTCCACCATGACCATCGCGGCGGACGCCCGACTCAAGGAGTGAGGTTCGGGGACGAGGTGTGGCAGTAGTTCGTCGCCGCCCAGCACTGTGGGTAGACCTGATGAAGTGCCATCAGGCCCCGTTTCGCGCCTTGGCGATCCAGGCCGAGGTACCCGGCATTGTGCCAGCCCAAGATCGGTGGCACGTCGTCGATCCCGTGGGCCCGGTTGACACCCGCGGATCCGGAAAACGGCTAGACCAGGTTGAGTGTCAGCCCGCACGCGCGAAGCCCGTGAACAGCTCGAGGATGAGGGCAATGCCGATGGCCCGCTCATGTCAGGACGTAAGTCTCGGGTTTAATGGGGACCGCCGATCTCCTCCCGGGAGCGGAAGGACTGTTGCTCGCGGTGAGCTACCGAGCAGCATGCTCCTCGCGATGCAACAAACGCAGCAACAGCGACCGGCCCGGTCATGGTCCGACCTATGTGAGAGCCACGGAAGGCTCAGCGTGCGGCGATACAGACTCGAATTCTGGTTGCGAAACGTGAGCAAGGGCCCCAATGGGAGCGGTTGAGCAGGTCGCAGCATATTTCTAATCCCAACGATGTTGAACCTGGCTGTTGCTGAACTTCTTACGCAGCCCGGTGTAGTACTGCACCATGAACTCTCAGGCGTCCCGACGGCCCACACCGTTCGTCGCGAGGCTCGGCTCCATCAACGGGGCTTCAACGCTGACATCGCCCTTGAACTCTCCAAGTGAACTTGAGCGCAAGGTGGTGTTGTCTGGCATCCTCCCTCACGGGTCTGATCTCCCGGTTCGAAGATGCACGCTGGGCAATTCGGGGCGCTGATCTGAACTGGAACTCCATGAAGTAGACGTGCCGGCGCTTTCCATCGACGTGTTCTTTCCGCTCATCGGCGCCGAGCGCTATACCCGCCTCGAGGCGAGTGCAAGGTTGAGTCGCACGATTCTCGCCGACAACACCGTATGGAACCTCAACTCGACGGCCTCTGGTGGAGGGGTTGCCGAGATGCTGCACGTATTGG
Organism: uncultured Acidimicrobiaceae bacterium; assembly: GCA_963742035.1. GTDB lineage: Bacteria > Actinomycetota > Acidimicrobiia > Acidimicrobiales > RAAP-2 > Bog-473. The sequence goes on along the minus strand of CAVUKH010000008.1, from coordinate 273,672 downwards.
TTGGTTACATCCGAGGTTCGGGGATCGATTCCCGCTGGATCGTGATCGACGGTACCCCGGAATTCTTCGCCATCACCAAGAGAGTTCATAACCGCATCCATGGCATGCGGGGCGACTCGGGAGCGCTTGGACTCACGGAGGCCACGAAATATTCGAATGTCTCCGCCTCCAATTTCGCGGCCTTCCGTCATCGTGTTCGACCGGGCGACATCGCTCTCCTTCACGACCCCCAGACAGCCGGCATGGCTTCATTGCTGCACGATGTGGGAGCGACGGTGATCTGGCGATCGCATATCGGTTCAGACAAGGTGAACGCTTGGACAGAAGAGGCGTGGGAGTTCCTTCGACCGCATCTCAGCGCCTGCGACGCCTTCGTTTTTTCTCGTCGAGCCTACGTGCCGACTTGGATCCCCGCTGAGCGTGTCTCGATCATTCCGCCTTCCATTGATCCCTTTTCGCCGAAGAACCAGCCGCTCCCGGACGGCGATCTTCACCTCTTCCTGGCTCGGATCGGGTTGACAGCGGGGATAGCCGACCGGCCTGCGACGTTCAGGCGCCGCCATGGCGTCGTGGGCGAGGTGGTCCGTCGAGCGGGCGTCGTGGCATCCACTCAGATGTCCGAGCCCCTTGGCAACCTCGTCGTGCAAGTGTCGAGGTGGGACAGATTGAAGGACATGCAAGGTGTCATGGCTGGCTTCGCCTCGGAGGTCGTTGGCCGTGTTGATGCACAGCTCCTTCTCGTCGGGCCGTCGATAGAAGAAGTCGCTGATGATCCCGAAGGCGCCGAAGTGCTCGCGGAATGCATTGCGACATGGGAAAAGCTCCCAATGGGCTCCCGGCGCCGTGTCCGTCTCGTGACTCTCCCCATGGACGATGTCGACGAGAATGCCGTCATGGTCAATGCCCTCCAGCGATCGGCCACCGTGATCGTCCAAAAAAGTCTGGCGGAAGGATTTGGGCTGACGGTGGCCGAAGGGATGTGGAAGGGTAAACCCATAGTCGCTTCAAGGGTCGGTGGCATCGTCGACCAAGTCCCTCCGGACACGGGAATACTTCTCGACGATCCGACGGACCTGGAAATCTATGGCGATTCGTTGGCCGCGCTGCTCGAACGGCCTGATGAGGTGAGATGGCGAGGTGAAAATGCACGGCGACACGTTCTGGACGAATTCGTCGGTGACCATCACCTCTTGCAATATGCACACCTCTTGCAGCAGCTCCGTAACCCTGATGGGCCGCAGTATTTGACAGCGCGATGACAGCGGAGCTCCGACCAACCAGTGTCGGTGGCGGTCAACAGCGAGCGACCATCAAGACGCATGTGTCGAGTTCAGAGGCACTCTGACCGGTTGCGAACCAACTGCGACCAGCCGAAGTCCAGGCCCACAACCACAAGGTCGGAACCTCAAATCCTCCCCCCGCCACTCATTTTGAAACGCTGGCCAGCGCGAGTTGGTGCGTGGCGCACAGGCGGCTGGCCAGCGCTTTCGCTCTCCGGCAGGACCCCGGAGATGTTGTTTCTCGAGGACCCCTATCGGAATCTGGCCATTGGTGCCCCATGCCTGCAGTCCGTGATCGAGGCCAACGACCTACGTGTCAAGGCGATCGCTGCAGCTCAAGAAGCTGGCTCCATCCCCGTCGGAGTTCATCCCCGTCGAACTGCTGGCCCTCACCCAGTTCCCCTCAACGTCGTGGCGACTATGAACCCCGAGTTCGGCCCCGTTCGCCAAGCAGATCAGCCACCCACAACGTCGTCGGGTCGTAGTGGGTGCGGGGTTATTGGCGTCGGAGTCTCAAGAAACGAATACAGACCGGCTGAAAGCAGGACTGGGGGACACAGAGAGCCTCGAAAGCGTAGCCTTGCTGGCGTGCGACAGCCGGAGAGGCCGGATGCAAATCCGGCGGATCAGGAAATCCTCGTACGCGACGAAGGACGGGTTCGGGTCGTGACACTCAACCGTCCGGAGAGGGTCAATGCATTTACGGCAAGCTCCTACCGCAGGCTGGCCAGCGCATTGGATGAAGCCGACGCCGCTGCGGACGTTTCGGTGGTATTGCTGGAGGGCGCTGGTCGGGGATTTTCGAGCGGGGTCGACCTCGCAGCGGTCGGCTCGGTCGACGAGACCCTCGCTGAGAACTTCGATCAACTGATCAAGTCGCTGATCACGTTCTCTAAACCCCTGCTGGCGGCGGTCCACGGCGCCGCGGTGGGGTTCGGGGCGACCATCCTGCTGCATTGCGACCTGACCCTGGTCGCTGAAACAGCGCGCCTACGGCTGCCTTTCACGGCACTCGGTACGACCCCCGAAGCGGCCAGCAGCGTCTTACTGCCACAGATCGTCGGGGCGCAACGCGCCGCCGACCTCATCCTGACATCGCGATGGATCAGTGGGAGGGAAGCGGCACAGAATGGGTCTGGTTGCTCGATGCTGTCCAGAAGAATCTCTACATTCCCAGGCACTGGCGACCGCTCAGGACCTCACCGCGCTGCCGGACGAAGCCCTAGCCACGGCCAAGCGCCTTTTGAAGGCCGGGACGGCGGCTCTTGTCCAAGATGCCCTCAGCCGGGAGCGTGGTGAGGCGGCCCTCCTTCACGGGTCAGCCGGGCCGATGGCATATCGAGACAACACCAGACCAGATATGTAGCGAGGGCCGACAGTCAGCGCCCCCTTCCGCCCTCGGGACAGTCGACGACGGCTGCCGACATAGGACACATCGGGTGACGGATCCGAAAGTGAGCAAAGGGCGCGCTCTGTGCAGCGCATACCCCGCCACGTTCTGAACGCTCGCTCGCGTGACTCAGGGTCTGAAACGCGTCCCCTGAGCGAAACCCCCAGATGATCACCGTTGCGGCAACTGCATCCGGCGTATTGGCGAAAGTCGTCCGATGTTTCGCTGCCCGGCCACAGTCCGCCCTCCTCGAGCCAGCGTGCCCGCGACGCTGGGCCTCGCCGAGCGACCATCTCCAGCGCATGATCCTCGTAGTCCTCCAAAATGTCGTCGGTGTTCTGGTTCGACGACGAGGCGACCACTTCGATCAAGGTATTGGCCAGAATTACCTGGCCGCGGAGGAGCTCGCCGAACTGTGCTGCCGTCGTCTCTGGGTCTGCGTTCGGCGCCACATACCTGAGGAGAGCCAACCCCAAATCGGCAAGGTCCTGCGCTCCGGATCTCTTTAGATCGCGCCGGTAGGCCCGGAGCAAAGCCAGTGCTTTCTCCATGTTCTCGAAGTCTTGCGTTGTGTCGGTCATGGCCACCTCGGAGTCGGAACTCCCAAATGTCGGGTTGGCCCATTAGGCAAGCGGGACGCAACCCGCTCGTGAAAGACGAGTTGGGCGGCGTCGGGATCGTGGACGCAGTTGCCAAGAGGCCACCGGGGCGGCAAACCCAACCCGGCAGCCGACCTTGCCCTTCCGTTACGGTAGGTCGAGATGCTGAAGTGGGGGTGAAGCTGTCCCAACCGTGCGCCTCGCCGCACAAGTTTGGGACATTCCCCCTTACCCGCCGCCGTGCTCGCATCGGCCAATGTTCCCGACGTGCCGAATGTCAGGTACCGCCAGCGCGCGGGGGCGCATCGCGATTCGTTTCACCAGGTTAGGCATACTCGGTCCTCGTAGGTCTCAATCTCTTCGACACCGAATCGGCCGTCGATGGCAGTTGCAATCCCGTAAAAGGCCCGGGGAACGGCCCGATTGGGGCGGGGCGGCCGAGGTAGAACCCCTGAGCGAAGTCGACGCCGGCAGCCCGCACGCACTCGAGGGTGGCTTCATCTTCGATTCCTTCGGCCACGGTGCGTACGTTGAACGCCCGAGCAAGGCTGACGATCGCCTCCACCACGTGACGATTGGCTCGATTGTTGGGCAGGTCCCGGACGAACTCGAGGTCGATCTTGAGCTGAGTGATCGGGAGCTTCTTGAGGTAGACGAGGCTGCCGAATCCGGTGCCGAAGTCGTCGATGGCCAACCCACATCCAAGAGCAGCGAGGCGTTGGGCAAATTCCGCCCCTGCTCTGAGATCGATCATGAGGGCCGTTTCGGTTATCTCGAACACGAGAGAAGCGGGGTCGGCCCCCGTCCTGCGAATTTCGTCCTCAATGAAGGACAACATGTTCGGCGACTCCAGAGAGGCGGCTGAGAGGTTGCATTCGACGATTCGGCCTTGAGCCGCCAGTTCGACGCTCCGGCTGACGACCCAGCGGTCGATCTCAGCGATCAGCCCGTATTTCTCCGCCGCGGGCAAGAACTCACCCGGCGGGACGATCTCGCCGTCGCGGTCCACCATCCGCAACAACAGCTCCTCAGCGGCGTGAGCGTCGCCGAGCGGCACGATGGGCTGTGAGTACAGGACGAAGCGGCCCTCGTCCAGGGCATCGCGAATTCGACCGACCCAACTGAGGGCAGCCAGTTCGCGCCGCAGCGCGGCCTCCTCCTTCTTCTCCTCGGTGACGTCGCGGAAGACCACTACGACACCTCCGATGGTCTCCTCGCTGAGCAACGGGGCGGAGGAGAACGCCACCGGGAAGGTGGTCCCGTCTTTTCGGGTGAAGGTGGCATCAGAACTGCGCAGGGTCCGGCCCAGCACGCGGACCTCGAGCAGTTCGCACGCTTCGGCTGGGATGGGCTGGTGGTCCGCGTCCTGGAAGTGGATCGTCTCGTGCATCGACTGGCCCAGTAGCTCTTCTTCGCTCCATCCCAGCAGGTGGCAGGCAGCTGGGTTGACGGAGGTGACCCGGCCCCCCTCGTCCAACGTGTAGAGGCCCTCGGCCATGTTGTCCATGACTATCTGGCGGAAAGCCTCAGCCTCTTTGCGATCGGTAATGTCGACCACGACGTTGCCGACGCCGATGATCTCTCCATCGATCGTGCACCGGATAGTAACTAGCCAGAAAGTGGGAGACCCGCACCGGCCCGTCCTCGGCTCTGCGAGTCAGCACCATGTTGGACACGTGCTCGCCGGCCAGTGCTCGCCGGTACACGTCTTCGAGTTCGGGCCACAGATCCGGTACCGCTTCGGCGACAGTACGTCCAATTTGTTCTGAGACAGTTCGGCGATCTATGTCGGCCAGTCGCTGGTTCATTCGCACGATCCGTAGGTCGCGGTCGACGAGCTTGAACCCCACCGGGGCAGCTTCTCCGATCGTCTCGAGAAGGCTGAGGGCCTGCACCGCCTCCTTCTCCGACTGGCGCAGAGACAGTTCCAGGTTCCGTTGGTCGTCGATGTCGCTCGCCGTTCCGATCCATAAGGCCACCTTTCCGTGCGAGCCGCGTACTGGCTCGGCCCGGAAGGAATGCCAGCGGTACACGCCGTCGAATCGGCGGAACCGGCACTCGAATTCGAAGTCCGCCTCCGTCCCAACCGCTTCGGCCCAAGCCCTTCGAGCCCGTTCGCGATCATCGGGGTGAGTCGAGGCCAGCCAGCCCCCGTCGCAGCGAAGAGCCGGGCGCTTACCGGTGTAGGCGATTCCGCGCGGGTTGAGCGACATGGTGGTCCCGTCGGCCGACGCGGTCCACACCACGTGTGGCACCGAGTCCAAAATCAGCTGTGCATCCGCAACAGCCTCGCCGGCCGAGGGTGGGGACTCTTCAAGTGAAAATCGGGAGAGTGACTGCAAAATGTGGGTCACTACAGCAGAGTCGGGACGCACCTAGGGGGTACCTTTAGCGCCTTTTCTCACATTGTCGGGGGAGCTCCATCCGGGTGGTCTCGCTCCGAGCGGTAGAGGCGAGCGCCGGCCTGTCGTGAGACACCCAGCAGAGCTGACGCATCCGTCATCGAAAGGCCTTCCTCATCGACCATGGCCCGAATGACTTCGACCCGCATCGACTGGATCTCCCTCTCAAACTGGCGAAATGCCTCTGCGGCTCCCAGCCGGATATCCCGGCCACCGCCACCAATTAGGTTGTTCACAATCGCGCTCATCGGCCGCCCAGCGAGCCGGGCCTGTCGTCCTATTTCAAGGGCATTCACCGCTGCTTCCACTGACTCGCACGCGGTCTGACCAGCGTCAGACACTCTCTGAATTGCAGCCAGGAACCAGTCTTCCGCCATGAGCCCCCCTGCTTGCGACCGCAGCCACGATATCCGCTCTGACGCCGAGACTGTGGGTATCCGGCGCCACCGGGGGCGATGAGTGAGAACGCGGTGAACCGTGTTGAGTTCAATATGGGTGCCAGCCGGATACGAGAAAATCAGTCGCGGCCGCCGCGCTCCCGTCCGAAGGGCAAAAAGTGTCGAGGCGGCCCATCGGTGTGGCTCGGGCCAAGGAGCTCGCTCAGGGGCATTGATTGAGCCCGAGTCTGAAGTCCGACCCGGAGAAATATCACCCCAAGGGCGGCCGTTGTTCCACGCCCATTCAGGGCAGCAGAGTGAGGGTAACTCGAAGAAAAATTTGCGGGTCACCTCTAGCACTCTCCCCTTGAGAGTGCTAATAATTGAGCGTCACCGCTGGTAGGCGGCGCGAGAGAGCAAATTCCAACATGAAGGAGGTACTCCAATGGCTCTTGTGCGTAGTGACCCGTTCGGGGATGTCGACCGACTCTTCCAACAGCTCTGGAGCGCCCAACAGAGTGGCCGGCGCCCGATGGCCATGCCCATGGACGCCTATCGCAAGGACGACTCTTTCCTGCTCCAGCTGGACCTCCCAGGCGTGGACCCCGAGTCGATCGAGCTGACGGTCGAAGACAATGTCTTGAACATTTCGGCGCAACGCCCGGCACCCCCCAAGAGCGACGGCGTCGAATCGGTGATCGCCGAGCGAACGTTCGGCACCTTCACCAGACAAGTCGTCCTCGGCAAGACCCTGGATTCCGAGCGTATCGAAGCCAGTTACGAGGGTGGCGTGTTGACCGTGGCCATTCCGGTGGCCGAACAAGCAAAGCCGCGCCGCATCGAAGTGAGCGTCGGCTCGGACCACAAGGAGCTCGCCACTTCGGCTGTTTGACGCCTGTCGCGCCCCGGGGAGTCGATGACTCCCCGGGGCGGGATCGCAGAAGCCATCTCTATTCCGATAAGAAACGCGCGGCCCCTGACGTCGCCTCACATCTTCTTCGGCAGATGACGGGTCGGCCCTTCGGCTGCCCCAGGTTCTATCGTGCACCGAATCCGACGAACAGGATTCTGATTCTCAGTGCGGCGTCATCGGGATTGGGCACGGCGGGGGCCTGGACTCAGGCACTGTCGATGACTGTCGCCCTCAGGATCTTGACGCCCGTGAAATCGGGATCCTGACGCCAGCGCTCGAGGTAGCCGATGTAGTCGAGCAGGCTTCCGGAATAAGTGAGATTGCGAACCGCCCGGGCGTCGATCGCCTGCTGCTCACTGTTGTAGAAGCTGGGTGTGCAGCTCTGGAAGTAGCGGGCGCCCCCCGCGCCGACGGCGAGGAGGACCGAGAGCCATCCCTCCTCAGAAGCCTCTTCGGGCTCGATCCTGACAATTCCCTGCTTGTCGCAGGCCTCGATGATGTGCGCGACGTGCCGAGCCGACTCGCAGAGCAGGTGCGAGAAGTTCGTGCCGAAGCCACCTTGGACGAGGCTGATGAGAAGCAGGTTGGGGAATCCGCTGGCCAAGACCCCGTGCAGCGTGTGGGCGCCCTCGGCCCAGCGTTCCGAGAGCGCCAGGCCGCCGACCCCCCTGGGGTCGAAGCCGAGCCGCTGGTGCAGATCCGTCGTGACTTCGAATCCGGAGGCGTAAATCAGCAGATCCACCGGGTACTCGACACCATCGACCACAGGCCCTCTGGGGGTGATCTCGTCGACACCGCGTCCTTCTGTGTCGACGAGGTGGACGTTGGGCCGGTTGAAGGATGCGAGGTAGTCGTCATGAAAGCAGACGCGCTTGCAGTGTTTGCCCCAATACGGCTTGAGTCTCTCGGCCGTCTCGGGATCGTCAACGACCGTCTCGACTCGTTGTCGGATCGCCTCCATCACCTCGAAATCGATGCGCTCGAGCGCCTCGGCTTCCTCTTTTGTCTCAGCACCCCTCTGAGTGTCGACCCACATGACCTCTGTCCATCCGTCATTCACCATATTCACCTCGGGCTGGGCACCGGTGACCGCCTGGGTGAAATTGATGATCCGGTCGTGTTGCCAACCGGGCTCGAGGCTCTGAAACCACTGGACGTCCGTGGGTTGTTGGTTGCGAATCCCCACCGCACTCGGTGTGCGCTGAAAAACGAAGACTTCCTTGGCAGCACGGGCCAGCTGTGGCACTACCTGCACGCCGGTGGCCCCGGTGCCGATGATGCCAACACGCGTATCGGCCAACTGATCTATCGGTTCGTCTGGTCTTCCGCCTGTGTAGCGGTAGTCCCAGCGACTGGTGTGGAAGGCCTTGCCCTCGAACTCATCGATCCCGGGTATCCCGGGAAGTTTGGCTTTGTGGAGGATTCCCCCTGCCAAAACGAGAAAGCGGGCAGAGAGCCGATCGTCACGGCTGGTCGTCACATGCCAGCGGAGCGCATCCTCGTTCCAAGCGGCCCCGGTGACGTCGGTCTGGAAGAGCGCACGCGGGTACAAGTCGAACGTCCGGGCCAGTAGCCGGCAGTAATTGAAGATCTCCGTCGCGCTGGCGTAGCGCTCGGTTGGCATATAGCCCGTCTCTTCGAGGAGCGGCAGGTAGACGTAGGACTCGACGTCGCACATGCAGCCCGGGTAACGATTCCAGTACCAGGTGCCACCGAAGTCCCCCGCCTTTTCGACGATCCGGAAATCGGTGATTCCGTGCTTGATGAGGTCGATCGCCGTGAGCATCCCGGCGAAGCCACCTCCCACGACCAGGACGGTCGTCTCTTCGACCAACGGGTCCCGAGTGAAGCCAGGTTCGATGAATGGGTCCTCGTCTAGTTCCTCTCCCAGCTCACGCCACTGGGCCATGCCGTCTGTACGGATGCGCTTCTGCTGCTCTTGCCTATAGCGCTCCCGCAACTCGTCGAATGCCGAGCGTCCTGTGCCGTCGTGGTGCTCTGTCACTCTCGCTCTTCCTTCAATGCCGTGCCGGCGGACTCCATTGGCGGAAAAAGTTTTGGGGCGTGCCGAGCCGTGGCCTTGGCTTGATCAGCGTGTCCGACCAGTGGGGGTGTGGGCGTCCAGGGAACATAGCTTGCGTTCGAAACGGGCGGGAGCGGTACTTCACGACCGGATCGAGAGGTCACTCTCACGGAGTCTGGAGGAGCCCTCCATCCATTGTGAGCGCTTGGCTGACATGGTGATTGTCGCGCTCCGTCGACATCGAGCTCGCCCCCGTAGGAGCACGCTGAAATCCGAGGAGCCGAGCATGAGGAGATGCCGATTGCCGCGTTCTGCGAGACCGCGCCGAATAAGTTGACGTCGGAGTCGCACGAGCGGAAACGCTATTCCGCCACATGTGCAATGGCGTCGGGGTAGTCGGGAGAGGGTTCGAGGAGGAGTCATCATGGTCGGTCGCGGTCAGCCGGATCGGGAAGAGCGACGGCACAATCGGCGTCCACTTGCGTCGGCACGTCGGATGGGGCGGGTGCTCGCGGGGGGATCGTTGGTGATGATCTCGCTGGCGTTCGTGACCCTGAGCGGGACTCCCGCCCAGGCGGACTCTTCGTCCTTGCTGACGTGGAGCCAGGCCAATGGCAGCGCGAACGGGTGCACGACGACGTGTCCGGCATCTCCCACACCCCGGGCGGCGGACCCCGTCGTCTACGACGAGGCGACCGCACAAGTCATGCTCTTCGGAGGCCTCGGAGCCGGGTTCACGAGCCTCAATGACACCTGGTCATGGAATGGCACGGCGTGGACCCAGGTCGCCGATTCCGGCGATGCCGGCTGCACAACGACGTGCACTGCCGGTCCGCCGCCGCGTGCTGCGTCCTCCATGGCCTACGACCCGGCGAGCAAGCAGCTGATCTTGTTCGGCGGAGATCCCGGGAGTGGCCCGTTCCTGAACGACACGTGGGACTGGAACGGCACGGCGTGGACCCAGGTGGCCGACAGCGGGGACGCGGGCTGCACCACGACCTGCACCGGGAGTCCCTCTGGGCGGAGCGGAGCAGCCATAGCGTACGACCCCGCAATCGGAAAGCTGGTGCTCTTCGGTGGGCTCGGCCCATCCAACGACACCTGGACGTGGGACGGGACGTCGTGGACCCAGGTCGCCGACAGCGGAGACCCCGGCTGCACCAACACCTGCACCGCGAGCCCACCGGAGACGATTTCGGGGTCACTGGCCTACGACGTGCCGGCGAACCAGCTCATCCTCTTCGGCGGAGGGGAATACAACAGCAACGCAACCTGGAACTTCGACGGGACGACGTGGACGCAGGTCGCGGATGCGACTGACCCTGGTTGCACCGATACATGTACCTCGAGCCCGGACCCGCGTTCTGGCGCGGGCATGGAGTACGACCCGGCCGTGCAACAGCTGGTCCTCTTCGGGGGCCTGGACAGCTCCACCAACTTGAACGACACGTGGACGTGGGACGGAACCACGTGGACCCAGGTGGATGATGGAACCGACGCCGGCTGTACCGCCTCGTGTACCGGCAGCCCCGCGGCGCGGTCAGCCATCTTCCTGACCTACGACGAGACGAATCGCCAGACGGTCCTGTTCGGCGGACAGGGGTCCCCCGCCTATTCCGCACCCGTGCTCGATGACACATGGACCTCCCTGCAGGCCCCGCCACCTCCGGTCCCGCCGACCGGCTCGAACGGTTACTGGCTCGTCGCCTCGGATGGCGGTGTCTTCTCCTACGGTGCCCCCTTTGAGGGATCGCACGGGGGTGCAGCACTCAATGCTCCGATCGTGGGCATGGCGGGGACGTCGGACGGCAAGGGCTACTGGCTGGTGGCATCCGACGGCGGAGTCTTCGCCTACGGCGACGCCACGTTCTTCGGATCGCACGGTGGATCCCCACTGAACAAGCCGATCGTGGGCATGGCGGGGACGTCGGACGGCAAGGGCTACTGGCTGGTGGCATCCGACGGCGGAGTCTTCGCCTACGGCGACGCCACGTTCTTCGGATCGCACGGTGGATCCCCACTGAACAAGCCGATCGTGGGCATGGCGGGGACGTCGGACGGCAAGGGCTACTGGCTGGTGGCATCCGACGGCGGAGTCTTCGCCTACGGCGACGCCACGTTCTTCGGATCGCACGGTGGATCCCCACTGAACAAGCCGATCGTGGGCATGGCGGGGACGTCGGACGGCAAGGGCTACTGGCTGGTGGCATCCGACGGCGGAGTCTTCGCCTACGGCGACGCCACGTTCTTCGGATCGCACGGTGGATCCCCACTGAACAAGCCGATCGTGGGCATGGCAGCCTCCCAAGACGGCAAGGGATACCTGATGAGCGCATCCGACGGGGGAGTCTTCGCCTATGGCGATGCAGTCTTTCAGGGGTCGCACGGTGGATCCCCACTGAACCAGCCGATCGTGGGCATGGCGGCGCAGAGCGGTACGCAACCCGGTTGATCGGGTCAGAGCAGAGCATGTGGCGACCAACGGCGCTCAACCTGCATCAGAGGTAATTCATCGAGTCCGTAACCCGGTGGGTGCGCTGTGACCCCGAACCCCCGCCGCTCAGAGATGAAGGTTGGAAGCGAGGCTGGTGCGAAAGCACCGGCTCACCGCCGTCCCCCGGCCGGTCCGTACGGGCGGCCATAGCTTTCCTGGCAGTCGATCTCGACGCGGCTCGTGACGTGGTTGGTCACGGTGACCGGTCCTGGTGCCTGACACTCGCCGGTACCCCCTTTGAACCGGGGACTCCGTCCTGCCACGGTGTAGCGACCGACGGGCAGGTGGGCTGAGAACCGGCCGTTGGCGGAGAGGCCGATGCTGGCGATGTTCCCGTTCGACCCATGGAACGTGACGGAGCCGCTGAGCGGTTGCGGCCCTGTCCCAGCCGGACCACCGACAGCCTCGAGTGTGCCGTCGAGGGTTCCCTCGTCCGGCGGCGACGAACAGCCGGCGAACGACACGCCCATACAGAGTGCTGCGAGCGCCGTGAGGACGGTCCATGGGGCCCGACGAACGGCACGCCGCGGTTTGGCCATTGTGATCACTCGTTCCGGGCGACCTCAGGTCCCGTGATCCGATCGAGGATTGGGAACGTCGCGGCGATGATTGCCATCGACGCGGCCAGCCCTCCGATCACCGTGATCCAGAAGGAGAATCCCGGAAGGCTGAAGGCGAGCCCTACCTGCGAGTGCAGGTAGAGGGCGGCCGCCAGTAGTCCGACGACGATGGAGACCGCAGCGACGAGGAGAAGGGGCAGCGCACTCTCCAGCGTCACGATCCGGTGCAGGAGTTTTCTCGGGACCCCCGTAAGTCTGAGCAGGCTGAATGGCCGCCGCCGCTCGGTGAGGCCTGCCGCGACGTTCACGGCCAGGCTGCACGCAGCGATGATCAGGCCGGCCACAATGATCACGTCGGTCATGGCCTGGATCATGGTCAGCAGGCGCGCCGTCGAGGGACCGAGCGCCTCCACGGTCACCGGTGTGCCCTGGAGCGGGAAGGCGCGCTCGAGCTCCGTTCGCACCCGTTCGATCACACCCGAAGACCCCTTCGTCGCCACGACAACCGCGCTCACGGGGAGAGATGCGAGCTGCGTCGCCGACAGGTTCCAAGTGGGCCAGGTCGTGGACGACGCGTTGGCGGTGTGCCCCAGGACCTTCGAGAGGAAGTATCCGACGGACGCTACGGTGGCCCGCGGTGCGCAGCGGCCGATGGCCGGAGTCTTGGCGAGCTCGTCACACGCGACCACCCCGAACGATCGCGCCTCTTGTGTCTGGTTGGGAGCCTCGTGGACCACCGCCACGCCTTGCACCCCCGGCGTCGCCCGGAGCTGGTTGAGGACCGGGGGAGGCACGGACGCCACCACGGACGCCGTGGGGCAGTCCGTGGTCGAATAGGTGCAGAACGGGTCCGCGAGGGTGCTCAGACTGGCGTTGGCGCTGCCCCCTCCCGTTACGTGCGTCACCGAGCTGAGGGCACCGATGGCGGCACTGGCGACAAAGAGGGCAATGACGAGGCCACTGACAAAGCGGAAGGCAGCCTTGGGGTTGTCGAGAAGGTGACGACCGGCGATGAGCGTGGCGGGGCGACTCGCTCTGTGAGCCATGATCCGCGACCCAGCCGTTGTGAACCACGGCCCGGCCAGAACCAGACCCACGATCAGCAACGCGAATCCGACGAGGAACTCGAGGAGCTGTCTCCCGATGGCGCCGGGTTTTCCTGCCGCGTCGAAGTAAGCGAGGAATGCGATCCCGGCCAACAAGGGAACGATCCGAGCGATCCCCGGCGGGCGCTTCCTCACACGTCGCGTCACTCCTAGCGGCGAAATCTGTACCCGGCGCAGCGCGAGGCGTGCGGAGACGACGGCGGCGACGGGGACTCCGACCACCGCGATGAGGACGTCGACGGCGTGCAGGGAGAGGTCACCCTGCGCCGACGGGGCCCCGGTCAACGGCACGTGGTACAGCAGTGGTCGGAATGCGAAGAACAGCCCGAACCCGAGGACGACTCCGGCGACGGCGGCGATGACCGCTTCGACGGCGGAAATCGTCGAGATCTGGCGAGGAGTGGCGCCGACCAGCCGCATGGACGCGAAGCGCTCTTCGCGCCGGACGGCCGACAGTCGGCTCGCCGTCGCAATGAGGATCAGAACCGGCAGCACGAGCGCCACGGCCCCGCCGACCAGAGTGAACTCCAGAACTGGCCCGCTCCCGACCACGCTCTGGCAGGCATAGCAATTCGCCAAGCCGCGGTGGATCGCCCCGATCTCGATGGCAGCCGGCTGCTTCGAGAGCTGGCCGACGCGGTGACCGATGACGATGATCAACGAGTTCGGCGACGGCAGTCCCGCGCTGCCGATGGTGCCCACCAGCCGACCGGGGTAGCGATCTCGCAGCTCGTCGGCGGGCTGGGAGCGAAGCAGGCTCACCAGCTCGGGCGAGGCGAAGTACTGGCCCGGACCAGGCAGGCGGGACATTCCGGGCGGGATGGGCGCACCCGGCCCGGCCGCCGCGATGTCGATCTGGTCGATGAGCTGATCCCCGAACGAGTCCGTGCTCGGTTCCCACCACAGGGCGTTCGCGGGCGAACTCGGCGGTGTCGGCTGCACCGCCGAGTTCAGCCAGGCACCCCGATCGCTCTGGGCGTGGAGAGCATTGATACCGGCCAGGGCGGCCAGCAACAAGCCGACGCCGAGGGCGACCGCAGCGGCGGTGACAAGGACCCGCAGGAGGGCTTCACGACCACTCCCCAAAGTCAGGCGGAGGCCGAGCCGGATCATGCGCCGACGGCCACCGGGCTGGCGACCCGGCCATCGCGCACGATCACCTCGCGGTCGGCGTAGGCGGCGACGCGGGGTTCGTGGGTGACGAGGACGACCGTGATCCCCTCCTCGCGGGCCACGCTGGTCATCAGGTTCATGACGAGCTCACCGGTCAGCGAGTCGAGTGAACCGGTGGGCTCATCGGCGAACAGCACGTCGGGCTGCGCGACCATGCCCCGGGCGAGGGCGACTCGCTGGGCCTGGCCCCCTGACATTTCGCCCGCCCGATGGCTCTTCCAACCCGTCGAGCTCGAGCCGGGCGAACCAGCCCCGCGCTCGGGCCAGGGCGTGTTGGCGGCGTATCCCGCCCAGAAGGAGTGGGAGGGCCACGTTCTCCTCGGCCGTGAGCTCCGGGACGAGCTGGCCGAACTGGAAGACGAAGCCGAAACGGTCTCGGCGAAGCTGGCTTCGCTGCTCCTCGCGCAGCGCGTCGATACGTTGCCCGTCGAAGATCACCCGGCCCGACGCCGGGACCAGAATGCCGGCGAGGCAGTGGAGCAGCGTCGACTTGCCCGATCCGCTCGGGCCCATGACGGCGACGGTCTCGCCCCTCTGCACGGACAGGCTGGCGTCGCGCAGCGCGGGGGTCTCTCCGAAGGAGAGCACGAGGTCCTGCGCCTCAATGATGGTGTCCCCGGGCGCGATGTGGGCAGAACGGTTGGGTGTGTTCATGAGGAAACCTCCGTGGCCAGTGCAGTGAGGCGAGCGGTCGTGAGGTCGATCCAGCGGAGGTCGGCCTCGAGGTGGAACAGACCGTGGTCGGCGAGGAGCGAATCGATCAGGGTTCCCTTGTGTTTGAGGTCGGTGAGCTCGCGCATCCGGTGCAGGTGTGCGGCACGCTGGGCGTCCAGGTACTCCTCGGCGGGGCGACCGAGCATCAGTGACAGGACGACCTTCACGAACAGATCGGTCTGCAGGTGGGGCTCGGCGGGTATGGGCTCCGAGAGCCACGCCTCGACTTCGTTCCGGCCGGTCTCGGTGATGTTGTAGCGCTTGCGATCGGGTCCGGCTCCTGGCTCGGCCTCGCCGACGATCGCCTTCCCGTCTCTCGCCAGGCGTGAGAGCGTGGCGTACACCTGCCCGTAGGGCAGCGGCCGGCCGCGCCCGAAGTAGGTGTCGTAATCGCGCTTCAAGTCGTAGCCGTGGCTCGGTTCGCGATCGAGGAGGCCGAGCAGGGCCATGGGAACACTCATACCTGAGAGAATACTCTGAGTGTATATCTCCAGTCAATAGCGATCCAGCTGCCTGCCTGGGACACTCCCCCCGCGCCCGTCCAGGGCCGCGGGTCGTCAACCCGAAGACTGCACCGTGGTTCGGATCCGACTGGACGCCCTCGCTGGAGTCCGACGTGGCGAAGGGCTCCGGGGCGATCGTCCGTCTCGGAGAGAGTGGCGAATCCGTGGGATTCTCGTGGGATTGCGAGGAGCCGGTTTGGTACGACCCGGGCGAAGGCAACGAGACGGTTGGTCGGATCGTCGGTAAAGAGCCGAAAAGGTCACCCGGAGGATGCTCGCCGTGTTGGCGTGCAAACGTCTGGATCCAGCTCAATGGACGGATGGCATGTGGCACGGAAACCCAGGCTCGGCACCTTCCCCTCCCTACGCAGAGCGCCGACCATCGCCGCGGCTACCGTCAGTGAGGTGATCCGATTCGCGGACTGCGAGTTGAACCTGGACCGCGTCGTCCTTCGACGGAGTGGAGAGGAGATCCGGGTCGAACCTCAGGTGTTCGACGTGCTCGCTTACCTCGTTGAGCATCGTGGCGCGGTGGTGCGCAAGGAGGAACTGCTCGACGCGATCTGGGGTGACCGCTTCGTAAGCGAGTCGGCGCTCACGACACGGATCAAGGCCGTCCGCCAGGCCGTCGGTGACGATGGCAGCCAGCAGTTGATCATTCGGACGGTGCATGGCAAAGGCTACGAATTCGTGGCGACCGTAGAGGAGGTCGAGGAGGGTCGGACCGAGCTTGCATCGTCCCGTGTTGCCACGGGAGCGTCGATCGGCGTCCGGGTACAGCCGTTGATCGGACGCGAGGCCTTGCTGGAGCAGCTCGCCGAGATGATCGTCGATCACCGGCTGGTCACGTTGATCGGCCCCGGGGGAGTGGGGAAGACCTCGCTGGCGATGGAGCTGGCCCGCACGGTTGGTGGCCAGTTCGAGGACGGTGTCCACGTCGTGGAGCTCGTAGGAGTCGTCGATCAGGACGCGACGGCCGCGGCGCTTGCCACGGCCATCGACGTGAACCTAAGGAAGTCGAGCTCGATCGACGATGCCATCGTCGATCTGCTGCGCCCCCGGCACAGCCTGCTGGTGCTCGACAATTGCGAGCATCTGATAGAGCCCGTGGCCGAACTCGTGGCGCGGATTCTGCGCGAGGCTCCCACCATCGCGATCGTCGCCACCAGTCGGGAACCGCTTGCCGTGGCTGGTGAGCGACTCTGGACGGTCGATCCGCTTCCAACCGGACCCAAGGACTTGTTCGCGTCAGATGTGGCGCTCGGCGAACTGGCCGAGATCCCCGCCGTCGCGCTCTTCGTCGCTCGAGCCAAGGCCGCTGACCCTTCCTTCGCTCTGGACGAGATCAGTGGTCCGCTCGTTGTCGAGATCTGTCGACGTCTCGATGGAATCCCGCTGGCGATCGAGTTGGCCGCGGCACGGGCGCGTGCGATCGGCGTTGCCGAAGTCGCTCATCGTCTCGACCAGCGTTTTGGGGTACTCAAAGCGATGCGAAGGGGAAGTGATCCTCGGCACCGGACCATGCACGACGCCATCAGCTGGTCCTACGACATGCTCGAACCTGACGAGCGGGCCCTCTTCACCGCGCTGTCAGTGCTCGCCGGATCCTTCGAGCTGCGCTCGGCAGAGGCCATGGCCCCAGGAGGCGACACCCTCGACCTGCTGACCCGGCTCACCGAGCGCTCCATGCTTGCTGTGCGTCCACAGGCAGGGGGCTCGACCCGCTACGAGCTGCTCGAGACGCTCCGGGAGTACGGCCGGACCCGCCTCAGCGACGCCCGAGCCGCTGAGCTGTACGCAATGCATGCGAGACATTTCGCCGCCGAGGCCGGAAGCGTCGAGTCTGAGCTGTGTGGTCCCGGCGAAGGCGACGCGATCGCCAGAGCGGAGTCCTCGCTGGCCGATTTACGAGCCGCGCAACGCTTCGCCCTCGAGCTTGGGGCTCTCGATGTCACCTTCGGTCTGATCACTTCCATCCGCGAATTCGCCATGCGGGCCATGCGCTACGAAGTGTTCGCCTGGGCCGACGCCGCCTGCAACGCGCCGGGTGCGCTCGAGCACCCTCTGGCTCCCATGCTGACCGGTATTCGTGCGTACGGTGCCTGGGTCCGTGGTGAGTTCGATCTCGCGGTGCAGCTCGCGGAGGAAACGCGCCGGCTGGAGCGCCGACTATCGGTCTTCCCCAGTGGCCTCGCGGAACGAACCTTCGCCAACGTTCTCTACCTCGTGGGCGACCCGACGAGGGGCCACGCCGAGGCACTTCGCCAGATCGAGCTGGCCGAGGAGTCCGGCAACCGGTCGCGACTCGTCCACGCCTGCTATCTGGCGGCGGTAGGACACAGCTCCAACGGTGCCTACGATCAGGCCGATGCCCTCATTGCCCGAGCCAGCGACGTGGCGAAAGTAACGATGTCGCCGACGGACCTGGCGTCAGTCGAGGTCGCCCGCGGTTTTGCCAGCCGAACTGAGGACGAGGCTCTGGAGGCATTCAGCGCGAGTGGCCGGATCGCAGGAGTTGCCGGAAACCGCTGGATGCACGGTTTCGCCGTCACCGAAGCGAGTGGACTCCTGGTCTCTCGAGGCGACCTCGAGGCCGGGTGCGCGGGCCTCGCCGATATGGTCGGCGTCTGGGACCGAGCCGGGGACTGGTCGCAGCAGTGGCATACCCTGTCCCGCTGTGCGATCGCCCTCGACCGGATCGACCAAGCCGAACTCGCCATCGAGCTGTTCGGTGCCATCGAAAGGCACGCGACGCTCGGCGTGGCGCCGATGTCGAGCACCCTGCATGACCTCGCTTTCGCCACCAGGGACCGTCTCATGGACTCCTTGGGTACCGAGCGTGCCGAGGAATTGCTCGCAGCCGGTGCGCTCTGTCCGGTAGGGGACATCGTTCTGCGGACCCGACGAGCGCTCAGTGGGGCGAGCTGATTTCGGTCTCAGCGTGACGTCGAGGTGCGGAGCCGCCCGACGGCCCCGAGGTATTCGACGAGGTGCTGACCGAGTTCGGACGCGTCGAGGCCCAACCCCGCCAGAAGGTTGGAACGACGACGCCGGAGGAACGGCAGGCCCAGCAGGTAGAGGCCTTGCATGGTCGCAACGCCGCCGTCATGGTCGACGCGGCCGCGGCGGTCGAGGGCTCGGGGATCCAACCAGTCGTAGGCGGGGCGGAATCCCGTCGCCCAGACCACCGTTCCGAAGCGGGCCAGTTCGAGCTCGGTCGGCACCTTGGCGAGGACTGGTCGGACCCGGCTTGACAGCGGGGCCGACGAGAGCGGCCATGTCGTGATCGTCGATCCACTCGTCGATGCGGTGGAGGAGCCGGGCCTCCTTCAGATCAGCATTGGCAACGAGGCTCGCCAGGCCGCCGGAGCAGAACGCTGTCGTGCCGCGGATCGCCATGAGGCGCCCAACGAGTTGAACGCCGAGTGCCTGCAATGACGGTAAGTCGACTTCTCGCCTGTCATCGCTTCCAACCACCTGCACCGATGCGTGCCGGCGGGCACGCTGGATGTCCTCCACCTCATCCCATCGCTCGTCGAGTTGGCCGATCCTGTCCAGCCACCCGTAGATGTCACATCCTCGGTACGAACGTGGCAACCGTATGTGCTCGCCGACCGCGATGGTGACGTCACGACCGGCTCGCTGCAGTTCGTCCGCGATCTGCACTCCTGACGCTGACGCACCCACCACCAACACGCGGCCACGGTCGTCGAGCTGGGCCGGTCGCCGATAGGACAGGGAGGAGAGCTGCTGGACTGCATGTGGGAGGCCGAATGCCAGCGCCGGCACGCGGGGTGTGCTCGACCCGCCCGTGGCAGCGACGACTGCCTCACAGTGCCACGTTCCCCTCAGCTCGTGCGAACCTCAAATCCGTCGCTGGTGCGACACGCCGCCTCCACCTCGATTCCGGCGTGCAGCGGCGGGTCGAAAGAGAGGCGGTATGCCTCCAACGCCGCCACCGTCTGCGCAGCGGTCATGTACCCGTCGGGATCGTCGCCCTCATAGCGTGCGCCGGGCAGCGCTGTCATCCAGTTCGGCGTCAAGAGGCGAAGCGAGTCCCAGCGTTCAGTTCGCCATGAGTGGGCCACCTCTCCCCGCTCGAGCAGCACGTGGTCCACGCCGGCCCCGGTGAGGTGATGGCTCATGGCGAGACCACCGGGGCCGGCTCCGACGACGACGACCGACGTGTGCACGTGGCTTCTCGGTCGCGATCGGCGTAGTTCAGGCCACCGTCACTTGCACCGTCGTCGGGTTGGTGACGATGTCGAAGACGGCGGAACGCTTCTGGGACTGCGCGACGATGGCCTCGATGTCAGCCTGACTCGCGTCCGCGTCGATCTCGAACCGGACGTCTATGTGGTCAAAGCCGTTTCGGACGTCAGCATCAATGCCGAGGATGCCCTGGAGGTCCATTTCGCCCTGCACTGTCGCGGTCACCGAGCGCAGCTGAACGCCGCGGTTGGTGGCCACCGTGGCCACGCCTGCAGTGAGGCAGGAGGCCAGGGCCCCGAGGACGATCTCGGGAGGGGTCACACCGTTGTCCTCCGATGCGAACACTTCGGGGTGGTCCGCCTCAATGGTGTAGGTCTGCCGGTGGAAGTGCTGGTCGCCGAGGCCGGAGAAGTCGGTGACGATCGAGCGGCTGTGCGTGCCGTTCACCCACTCGCAGCGAGCACGCCACTGAAACTGCGCCGCCTCAGGCGCATCGGTCAGCGCCTGTCGGGCGCCGCGGAGCGCCTCGATGTTGACCCCGTTGTCGACGGTGGGGGCTTCGGTCTGAGTCATGGTGGGTCCTTTCGGTCCGTGTGCGACGGCGGGAAGTTGCCGCTGACTCCACTATCCGGGATGGCCGTGTGCAGGTCATGAAGACGGAATGGTGTTCCCCTGACGATCGCCTTCAAAGGATCTCCACAAGAACTTCAAGACCACTTCGGGTAGCCGGCGCACAATGTGTGCATGGCATCCGCCCACGAACACGCTGCGACCGCTCCACCGCCCCACCGCTGGGAGGAGGCGGGGGAAGCGTGGGGAAGCAGGGCCATCGATTGGTCGTGCCTCTATGAGCATTACTCGATCGACATGCTGGTCGCACTGCTTCCCAGGCTCGGGGTGGGTCCGGGGACCTCCCTCCTCGACGTGGCATGCGGTTCCGGCCTTGCGGTCCGGGTCGCAGACGGCATGGGGGCGGACGTCGCCGGCATCGATGCAGCCGTCGAACTCGTGGCGGTGGCGCGCGACCGCACGCCGACCGCCGATCTGCGAGTTGGGTCGATGTTCGAGCTTCCCTGGACCGACGGGTGCTTCGACGCTGTCCTCTCGGTGAACGGCATTTGGGGTGACTGCGTTGAGGCACTCGACGAAATCCATCGGGTGCTGAGACCCGGCGGGCTGGTTGCCATCAGTTTCTGGGGGCAGGGACCGCCCCTTGACATCCGTGAGGTGTTCAAGGTCTTTGCGTTTCACGCTCCCGAGCAGCACCGAGACTCGATGCGACGCCTCAACAACATCGCCGCGCCGGGCGTCGCCGAGGAGATGTTGGAGGTGAGCGGGTTCGAGGTGCTCGAGCGCGGCGGCCGTGTCTCGACGATGGAGTGGCCGGACGCGGACACGGCGTGGCGGGCGATATCCAGCGTGGGCCCGGCGGTCCCTGCGCTGCGCTCGAACGACTCCGCGGCCCTTCGTGACGTCGTGCTCGCCGCCCTCGAGCCGTGTCGGGATTCGCGCGGGGTGTACCGCACCCGCAGCGACCACCAGTTCGTGGTGGCTCAGTCGCCGGAGCGCAGAGAGTGAGCAGGCGTGTGCCCCACTGCAGTGGCATGGGCGACGACCCTTCCGCTGCCCGGAAACTCTCGCTGTCGGTTCGGGTGCGTGGCGATGGTGGGTTGACATCAGGTCCGACGTCACCAAGTGGGATGGCAACCGGGAACCGTGCCGCCGAGGCCCTCGGGCACGGCCGGATCTCCCATGCGCTGTCGGAGGTCGGCGACAATGCGTCGTGCGAGAGGGTCGCAGCCGACGTTGGCGAGGTGCTCACGGAGGAGGTCGGCGGCGCGACGGACGTCGCCCGCGGCAGCGGTGCGAACGACCTCCATGTGGTGGCGTTCCCAGTTCATCTGGTGGCCCCTGATGGGCCTGGGGGATACGTGTGTGATGGCGTCGAGGTCGGCGACGGCGAGCCCAAAGGCCGGATCGGCGTGGACCGCGCGACGTAACGCGGTCACCGTGTGGGCCGGGTCCACGGCCTGCTGCGCGTGGCGATAGAAGGCGGCGGCCTCCATGGTGGTGGTGACGACCCGACCGTGGTCCTCGACCGCGGGCCCGTCGGCGTCGGGGGGGCCGCCCCTGGTGGGGGACCGTTGTTGATTTTGGTGCATGACTGTCAGGTTGGGCGTCTGGCCTGAGGCCGCTCTGAGGTGATGCTGAGGTGAGCCGACCGGCGCAAGGTTTGAGGTCCGGCGGGAAAAGTGGCGTGGGCTTCGGTTGGAGGAGGGGCGTGCATGGCTCTCGGGAGCTGACGTGAGAGAGCGGCCGGCGTCAGAGAGCGGCTGCTGTCAGGCGAGCTGCAAGGGCGAGCAGATCTGGCTCGTCGGTGAGCGAGCGATGTGCCGGACCTTGGGTTCGCTGCTGCGCGAGCGCGACGAAGTTGTGGGCGGCGTTGTGCTGGGCCGGTTCAGCGATTGCCTTCGCGGCGGCCAGGGCAGAATCGGCGAGGAGTTGCGTTTCCGGATCCGCGATTGCCCCGGCAGCACTGACGGCGTCCGCCGCGAAGACGGCAGCGGTGTCGGGTTGACCTGCACCGAGCGCCCACCAGGCCAGTCCCGCGAGCACTCGGGGCCGACCGGCCGGAATGTCTGCGTCTCGGTAGAGGCCTGCTGCGGTGTCGAGCAACCTCTTGGCCCGGGCCAGATCACCCAGGCGTCGGGCGACTGCGGCTTGGCCAACGATGGCGTCGGCCGACAACCAAGGATTGAACGAGCAGCCGACGGCCTCTTGGTAGAGATCGTCTGCGGCGTCGTCGTCACCTTGTCGGGCCCGCAGGACAGCGAGAGCGACCAGGGCGGCGTTCAGGTAGGGGTGCCCCCCGGTGGCCCGGCAGCGCCGTAGGAGCGCTTCGTAGGCCATTGCTGCGCCTTCGACATCTCCCTTGGCCGCGATGATGCCGGCGAGAGCGTTCAGTGCATTGACCACCAACAAGACTTCCCCTACTGCGTCGAAGTGCTCAATGCTCGAACGGGCGGCCGCCTCGGCCTCGTCGAGACGCCCGAACGAGGCCATATTCCAGCTGACCAGCATGTCGTGCGCACCGAGGAGCCAACCCTGCTCGTCGGGTTTCAGCAGGGCCCGCGCTTCAGCCAAGGCTTCGAGGGACCGACTGAATTCGTAGGCGCGTATCAGTACCGTCGCTCGGAGCAAGTGCGCTTCCGCCAAGCGGACCCGGTCGACGTCTGGCCTCAAGACAACAATGGCCCGGTCGCACTCGAGGACTCCAGACGCGGGGCTGGACGATATGCCGACGAAGTAGCCGTGCCAGACCTGGGCGGTGGCGTGCAGCTCAGCTCGGCGCTCACCTTCGGCCCCCAGCGCGCTGGCCAGCCAACGCGCACCTTCGGCAAAATCGCCGTTGACGAACCACAACCACGCCATTCCAGAGACCATCAACAACGCCGCATCAATGTCGCTGGTCTCCAGGTGCCAATCGAGCGCGACCTTCATATTGGCCAACTCCGGTGTCAGGCGGGCCTGCGACACGGATGCCCCGGCACCTCGAAGACGTTCATTGGCGCCCTCGGCGAACTGGCGGAAATAGGCCGCGTGCCTGGCGCGTACCGTGTCAGCCTCGTCGGAGTCATTGAGGCGGTCCGTTCCGTACTGCCATAACGTCTGCAGCTGGGAGAACCGGGTCTGGCCCGCGATCGGGGCCATGACGAGCGACTTGTCCACCAGCCGGCTCAACACGTCGAGGACGTCGTCCTTTGGCACCTTGTCGTCAGCGCACACGGACTCGATCGCGTCGAGTTCGCAGCCGCCGACAAAGACGGACAGACGCGCGAACAGTCGGCGCTCGTCATCGAAGAGGAGGTCGTAGCTCCAGTCCACGACCGCACGCAGGGTCCGTTGGCGGGGCAGCGCGGTGCGAGCACCGCGGCTGAGCAGCGCGAAGCGGTCGTCGAGCCGCTCCGCCAGAGTCGCCAGGGGGAGTGCTCGGAGGCGGGCGGCCGCCAGCTCGATTGCCAGGGGCAGCCCGTCGAGCTTGCGGCAGATGCCGTCGATGATCGCTTCGGCGGGCCCGTCGGGGTCGAAGCCCGGCTGCACGGCACGAGCACGGTCCCCGAAGAGCTCGACGGCGTCCGCCGGCACCAGGCCAACGACAGGAATAAGGAACTCGCCGGGAACGCCGAGGGGCTCGCGACTTGTGGCCACCACCCGGAGGCCAGGCAGCGCCTCGACCAGGGTCTGGGCGAGCGCAGCCGCCTCGTCGACGACGTGTTCGCAGTTGTCGAGGACGATGACGAGAGAGCGGCCGGAGAGGTGGCGGGCAATGAGATCCGCCGTCGATTCAGAGGGCTGGTCGTTGCCCAGAGCAGGCCCCGAGGCACCGAGGGCTACAGCCGCAGCCGGGGCGACGGCTGCGGAATCGGTGACACCCGCGAGCTCCACCAGCCAGGTGCCACCGGAGTACTGGTTCCGTCGCCGCGCCGCCGCCGCAACCGCCAGACGAGTCTTGCCAACCCCGCCAGGGCCAATCAACGTGACCAAACGGCTTGAGTCAATCGCTTCGTCCACCTGTTCCAGTTCGATGTCGCGCCCGTGGAAGCTGCTCAGTGGTTCGGGCAGGTTGCCCGGCAGGGAAGGCATCGACGGTGCACGTGCGTGTGCCTGTTGCCCCGCGGTGAGGGACGGGTCGTGGGCCAGGATGCGCGCCTCGAGGTCACGAAGAGGAGACCCGGGGTCGATCCCGAGCTCGTCGACCAGGCGGTCACGGATTTCGGTGAAGGCACGCAGCGCTTCAGCTTGGCGCCCAGCTCGGTAGAGCGCCAGCATGCGCAGCTCCCAGAGGCGTTCGCGGAGTGGCTGCTCACGGCACAGCGCTTCCAGCTCGCCCACCAGCTCGTTGTGATGGCCGAGCCCCAGGTCCGCTTCGAGGCGGTACTCCGTCGCCACCAGGGCCAACTCGTTGAGATGGGCCCGTTCGGCGTCGGCAAAGCCGGCGTATGCGAACTCGGACAGCGGTTCGCCCCGGCGCAACCGGAGGGCGTCACGAAGCACGGTGGACGCGAGGGCGAGCTCGCCCTCGGTGCTCAGGCGACGACCTTCAGCGACCAGGTCTTCGAATCGTGTTGCGTCCAGGTCACTGGCACTGACATTGAGCGCATAGCCCGCTTCGGAGGTGACTATCGCTGAGGCTCCGAGAGTTCGGCGTAGCTGGACGATCTGCGCCTGCAATGCGTTCGTTGGCTTGACGGTCTGCCCGTCGCCCCACAGCTGATCGATCAGACGGTCGGTGCTGACCGGACTCCCTCGGTTGAGGGCCAGGAGAGCCAGGAGGGCCCGCTGCTTGGCGCCTCGAATCGGTATCGCCACACCCCCGCTGACCACCTCGAACGCGCCGAAGAGCTTGATTTCCACACCCCCACGGTACGACCGATGACCAGGTGCGACGTGCTTGAGCTGACCGGCCTACCTCAGGGCCACATCAGCGGCACCTCAGATCCCGAGCGCAGGGTGCTCCCAGACCAGATCGACGACGAAAGGAAGCACCATGATCGAGGCCACGCATCTCACCAAGCGCTACGGCAAGACCGTGGCAGTGAACGAGGTCTCCTTTACAGTCCGGCCCGGGCAGGTGACCGGATTCCTCGGCCCCAATGGCGCCGGCAAGTCGACCACCATGCGCATGATCTTGGGGCTCGACGCCCCGACTTCAGGCGAAGTCCGCGTGGACGGCAAACCCTACCGCCAGCTGGCCGACCCACTCCGGTCGGTCGGGGCGCTCTTGGACGCCAAAGCCATCGTCGGCGGCCGCAGTGCCGCCAATCACCTCATGTGGCTGGCCGACAGCAACGGCATCCCCCGCCGACGGGTGGTCGAGGTGCTCGACCTCGTCGGGCTCAGCGACGTGGCTGGAAAGAGTGTCGGGACATTCTCGCTTGGCATGAGTCAGCGGCTCGGCATTGCTGGCGCGCTGCTCGGCAACCCCAAGACGGTGATGTTCGACGAGCCGATCAATGGCCTCGACCCCGAGGGCATCCTCTGGATCCGCAATCTGATGAAGTCCCTGGCATCAGAAGGCCGCACCGTGTTCCTCTCGAGCCATCTCATGAGCGAGATGGCCCAGACCGCCGATCACCTGATTGTGATCGGTCGGGGCCGCATCATCGCTGACGCCGGCACCGATGAGTTCATCAGCCGGCATACGTCCTCGAGTGTCCGGGTCCGGGCCGTAGAGCAAGCCGGTCTGGCTGAGATACTGACCCAGCGAGGCGCGCTGATCGAGTGTGGCTCTGACGGCGCCCTGGTCGTGACCGGCATGGACTCCGCCGAGATCGGCGCGGCCGCGTGCTCCCACGACATCACCCTCGTCGAGCTGGCCCCGCTGGGATCGTCGCTCGAAGAGGCGTATTTCGACCTGACCAAGGACCAAACCGACTACCACGCCGGCCAGATGGTCGACGCAACCAAAGGAGCTTGACATGAGCATTGCGACCCACACCATCGATGCGACTCACTTCACCCCCGCCGCTCCGCCGGTGCGGACACCCACGATCAGGCGGGCACTGAAGGCGGAGTGGACCAAACTCCGCACGCTGCCCTCGACGTGGCGGACAGTAATCATGGCCACCGGCATATCGGTTGGCTTGGGAATCATCCTCTGTGTCTCCCAGATTCATGCATGGTCCACCATGACCGGCCAGCAGCGCCAGATGTTCGACCCAACCGCCTGCTCCCTCTTCGGCGTCGTTTTCGTCGGTGCCGTGCTGCTTGCTGCACTCGGGGTACGGGCCATGACCGCCGAGTACGCGACGGGGATGATTCGGTCCACCTTTGCCGCCACGCCCACGAGGCGGCGGGTACTGGCAGCCAAGGCCGGGGTCACTGCGGCGTTCGTGTTCCCAGTGGCGCTGCTGATTGCCGTGGTCAGCTTCGAAGTCGGCCAGCAGGTCTTCAGTGGCAAGCACCTCGAAGTGTCCTTCGCACACCCCGGCGTCCTCGAAGCGGTGGTCTTCGGTGCCCTCGCGGTGAGCCTCATTTCCGTCATCGGGGTCGGGCTTGGCGGCCTCATCCGACACACAGCAGCGGCGACCACGGCGCTGGTCCTGATCATTGTGGGAGGCGTCACACTGGGCCAGCTGCTTCCGGCCGGCCTCCGCCAGTATGTGCCCGGGACCGCACTCGAGGCCGCCGTCACGGTCAACCACTCAGCGGGACTCCTCAGGCCGGGCGCTGCCGTTGTGGTCCTCGCCGTCTACGCCGCCATCGCCTTGGCGGCAGCCTCCGTCCGGATGTCGCACCGCGATGCCTGACCCACAACCACACAGATCGACCGGCACAGGGTCCCGTGGCTCTCAATCGACCGGGGAAGTCGATGAACAGCGCCGTACCAACCGCCGCCGAATGCTCGCACTCGCTCTTCCCCTCACCGCGTGCGAAGGCGCGTGGTGGCCGTGACCCCTGCCACGGACGAGCGATCGGAACCACCGCGGTCACGAACGTCCCCTCGGGAGAGTTCTGCGAGGCGATTTCGTGGTTCTGGAAGCGTCGCCCCCACAGATGGCCCGGGCATAAGCTTCGGACCGATGGAGGGAGAATCCGCCAAGGGTTCTGAGGTCGTCGCGGCTCTTTTCACCGACCTTGTCGGGTCAACCGAGCTCTCCAGCCGCCTGGACCAACAACAGGCCGATGTCTTCCGGCGGGCGCACTTCTCCCTGCTCAGGCGTGCGATCGCCGCCAGCGGCGGCCGAGAGGTCAAGAACCTCGGGGACGGTCTCATGGTCGTCTTTCCCACTCCATCGGCGGGCCTCGCGTGCGCCGTCGGCATGCAACAGCTGGTCGAGGAGAACAACCGATCCTCGGCGGAGGAGGTCGGACTGCGGGTCGGGCTGAGCGGCGGTGAGGTCGTGCACGAAGACGGCGACTACTTCGGCGACCCGGTGGTCGAAGCCGCCCGGCTCTGTGCCTGTGCGCAAGGTGGGCAGATCCTGGTCTCCGACGTGATCCGGGCCATGGCCGGCCGTCGCACGGCCTGCCCCTTGCGCGACCTCGGGCCTCTCCCACTCAAGGGCCTTCCGACCCCGGTCCAGACCTTCGAGGTCGGGTGGGAGCCGCTCCCCGACACCGCCGGAGAGGATGGACCCATCCCGCTTCCATCGCGATTGGCTCTGGTCCCCACGACGGGTGTGATCGGCCGAACCTTCGAAGCCGCACAGATGACGCTTGATCTCGAGCGAGTCGACGAAGGGAACGGCGGGGAATTGGTGCTTGTCGCGGGCGAGCCCGGGGTGGGAAAGACCACGCTCGCCGCGCAATTGGCCCGGCAGGCCTTCGACGCCGGGGCGCTCGTCCTCCTGGGCCGATGCGACGAGGACCTCGCGGTGCCGTACGGCCCGTTCGCCGAGGCGTTGCACCACTATGTTGTTTCGGGACCCGAAGAGACATTGCGGGCCCACGTGCGCGAACACGGCGCGACGCTCGCGGTGCTGGTGCCCACCTTGCGCACGCGCCTCGGGGAGTTGCCCGGCGACCCGGCCGGTGCTCAGGGAGCCGCCCTCCGATCCGACTTCGAGGTTCAGCAGCACCTCATGTTCCGTGCCATCGTCGACTTGCTCGTCCGTGCCGGAGCAGAGCAGCCCGTTGTGCTGGTGCTCGACGATCTCCAGTGGGCCGACCCCGCCAGTCTCCAGCTCCTTCGGCGCATCGCGCGCAGTGACGAGCTGCGGCGGCTGCTCATCGTCGGCACATATCGCTCATCTGAGCTCACGTCCGACCACCCGCTCTACGACGCACTCGTGGCCCTGCGACGAGACCTCCCGGTCGAGGTGATCGAGCTCGAAGGGCTCGGGGCCTCAGAAGTCGTCGCCTTTGTCGAGGCGGTGGTCGGGCACGCTCTGAGTGAGTCCGAGGTAGCCCTGGCTGACGCCCTCTCTCGCGAGACCGACGGCAACCCCTTCTTCTTGGGCGAGGTCCTGCGCCACCTCGACGAAACCGGTGCCGTCGCGGCCGGGCTTCCCCAACACTCGACTGAAGAACAGCTCGGATCGCTCCAGCTGCCCGAAAGCGTCCGTCAGGTGATCGTCTCCCGAGTACACAACCTGGGGGACGCGGCGCGGGAGGTCCTCCCGATGGCTGCTGTCATCGGGAGGGAGTTCGACCTGCACCTGCTCGAGATTCTCTCCCAGAAGGCCGAGGGGGAGCTGCTCGACGTGCTCGAGGCGGCCGGCGGCGCTGCGTTGGTGGACGAGTCTCCCCAAATCCCGGGCCGCTACCGGTTTGCACACGCCCTGGTCCAGCACGCGCTGTCACAGCATCTCGGCGTCACCCGCCGTGCCCGTGTGCACCGCCAGATCGCCGAGGTGCTGAGCGCCGCGCCGGCCTCCGAGTCGAGCGTGTTCGAGGTGGCGCGTCACTGGCAGATGGGGGCGCGGCCGTCGGACGTCGGACCCGTCGTCCGCGCCTGTGTAGCGGCCGGCCGGCGTGCCGTCGAACTGAGCGCCTTCGTCGATGCGGTCTCGTGGTTCGCCGCCGCGGTCGAGCGAGGTGGCTCGCTGGTGTCGGTCGAGCGTGCGGACCTCTTGGTTGAGTTGGGACGGGCGCAGATTCAGGCGGATCTTCTCGAGGCGGGGCGCGCCGCGTTGCGTGAGGCGGCCTCGTTGTTCGCCGATGACAAAGATGCCGAAGCTCTTGCCGAGGTAGCGCTTGCGTACCACGGGCCGATGCGGGTCACCTACCAGGACCCTGCCGAAAAGGAGCTCCTCGAGCGCGCGCTCGCCGCGCTGGGCCCTGAGGTCCCCTCGGAGCTGCGGGCCCGCCTCCTCGCCCACCTCACCTCCTTCTGCTATGACGACACGGCGCCCGAGAAGCTGGAGCTCGCGGAGCAAGCCATCGCACTGACCGCCGGATCGAGAGACGCCAGGTCGGTCTTCGAGGCGAACCGGGCCCTGTTCTGGCCCCAGTTCGGTCGGGCTTCGGGCGCCCTTGCCGCCAGCACCGCGGCACTGACCGCGCTCGGCGCCGCAGAGGAGACCGGCGACCTCCAGGCATGCATCGAAGGGAATTGGATGGCGTTCCTGGCCCTCGTCCAGTTAGCGGATTGGGAGACGGCGCGCCGTCACCTCGCCAGCCTCGATGATCTGGCCGACCGTTCGGGCCTGCCCGCGGAGCAGGGGCTGACCGAAAGCATCCGGCAGCGCATGCTGGTCGGCGTCGGCCGTTTCGCGGAGGCCGAGGAGCGGGCGAACAGTGGTCTGGTATCCGGTCCTGTGAGCGACTCCGCGCTGATGGGCTATGGGACCTTGATCACAGAGATTCGCCGGTGGTGCGGGCCGATTCAGGAGGGTCTTGCGCTGCTCGACCCTTCCACCTTCCAGCCGACGCCTCAGGTGGCCAACCTCGTCGCCGTGGCACGGGCAGCGCTGCTTTCGGAGTCGGATCAGGCACATGACCGCCACCACGAGATCGAAGCGATGTCCCGGGTCTCCCTCGCGAACCTGACCGGCGAAGGTTCGTGGACCCATGCCCTCGAGATCGCCGGCCTCGGAGACGTCGCTTGCGCCCAGGGTGACCGTGAGCTGGGGTCCGCCGTCCTGGGCCTGCTCAGTCCTTGGGAAGGAATGTTCCTTCAGGTTTCGTTGATCGTCGACTGGGGACCGGCCAACCTGTACATCGGCAGGGTCGAATCTCTGCTCGGCCGGCACGACGATGCAGTCGCGCACCTCGAGGACGCCCTCCTCGCCACTCGTGCCGCTGAGTTGACAATCTGGGAAGCGTTGGCCCAAGCAGAGCTCTCGCGAGCGCTCCGGGGCCGCGGTGCCGTGACCGACATCGTCCGGTCCGAGGAGCTGGTGCGGCAAGCGCGGAACACCTCCCACCGTCTTGGCCTGCGCAGGGTGGAGCGCCGGCTGTCCTGAGCCCTCCGGTCAGGATTCCTTGTTCGCCACACGTCGAACGTTCACTCCCTGTTCTCGCCTGGTTCCCGCTCGGCCAGCTCGCGAAATTCATCGGGCACGCGATCGGCGGCGGACAAGGCGACAGCGGCGTAGCCAACGGCTGTCCGGCCGAATTTGTCCCGGATTGCGTCGATAGACCGATCCACTCCCCATCGGCTGCCTTCGACCTCGGATGTCGGTCGCGGATTCGCACTTCGCCGCCAAGTGGGCGAATCGAGAGGGAGCTCGAGCTGCAAGGAATGATCTGGACGCAAGTTGGAGACCGACACGGCGATGAGGGTGATTTCACGGTCTCTGTCGTTGTCGTGGATGGCGGAGCTGGCGAGCCTTTCCGCTACCTCGGTCAGGGTCAGCGTGGTCGAGATCCCCACGGCCGACGTGAGAGACCGAGTCACAGAGCGCATCTGGGAGAAACGGACCCGCACGGTCACGGTCCGACCGGACAGGTTCGCCTTTCGCAGGCGGCCCGCGACTCTGTCAGCCAGGTAGCCGAGCGTCTCTCTGACGAGTTCTGGAGTCGGGTCCCGCCGTCCAAGGGCGGCCTGGGCTCCCATGGATTTCGACCGGGCCGGTGTCGCTACTGCCCGCTCGTCGACGTTGGCCGAGAGGGCCGCCAGTTTTGCTCCGACTGCCCGACCGAGCAAGCTGTTCAGGATCGGGCTACCGGCCTTGGCCAGTTGCCCGATAGTGGAGATCCCGGCCTCGTGGAGGCGCCGTTCCGTCGTTGGACCGACGCCCCATATCAACGCGATGGGGAGGGGATCGAGAAATGCGAGCTCATCGGGTGGTGCCACGGCGACAAGGCCGTCGGGCTTGGCCACCTGCGACGCGACTTTTGCAAGATGCTTTGTGCGGGCCACGCCAACCGACAGAGGGAGACCGATCTCGTCGCGCACACGACGGCGGATGGCGGACGCGATCTCAGTCGGTTCTCCGAAGAGATGGACGGCGCCGGCAACATCGAGGAATGCCTCGTCGATCGACACCCGCTCCACCCGAGGGGTGAAGTCATGAAAGACAGACATGACGTCGTCGCCGAATTGTTGGTAGAGGTCGAAGTGGCCGCCGACGAACAAAAGGTCAGGACAGAGCCGGCGGGCCCGCCATCCGGGCATGCCGCCGCGGACGCCATAGCTCCTGGCTTCATACGATGCCGCCAGCACCACGCTGCCACCGACGGCGATGGGCCGGTTCCGCAGGGAAGGGTCCAACAGTTGCTCAACGGACGCATAGAAGGCATCGAGATCGGCATGGAGGATCGTCGCTCGCGTGACCGGCGGAATTTCCACGTCTGCCAATGTAAGCGAACATATGTTCGCTTACCAGGGGAATGGCTATCCGGCCCGTACGCTGCGAGAACGGCTGCCTGGTCGATCTCACGTCACTGGCTGCCCCGTTCCTCCAAGGCTCGGCCCCCGAGTCGGCTCGCGCGCCACGCGGTAGCGGAGGGAGGCGACGCCCGAGCTGAATGTGCGGGTCTCGACGAGTTCGAGGTCCACCCGGCGCTCGTGCTGGGAGAAGTACGGAGTGCCACCGCCAACCAGTACCGGGTAGACCCTGGGCCGGTACTGGTCGATCAGACCCAATTCGGCAGCCTCGGTGGCGAGCGTCGCGCCGCCGATCGCGATGTCGCCTGCCCCCGGTTCGGCCCGCAACCGCTCGATCTCGTCCGCCAGGCCGCCGTTGGCCAGACGGGCGTTCCCCTGCACGACCGACAGCGTGGAGGAGAACACCACCTTTGGGAGCCGCTTCCAGATCGCGGCCCACTCGAGCATGGCGACGTCGAGCGCCGGATTTTGGTCGGCGGTCTCCCAGTACAGCATCGTCTCGTACAGCCGCCGTCCCAACAGGTGGACGCCGACCTCTCGTATCTCGTCGGTGACGAACTGAAAGACCTCCTCGTCGGGCTCCGTCCAGTCGAACTCGCCGTGCGGCCCGACGATGTAGCCGTCGAGTGAGACGCCCATCGAATAGGTCACACTGCGCATCAGAAGTGCTCCCCGGCACGTTCACATCTCCACCGATCGAGGGTCTCGGTCATACCCGCCCTACCGTTCCCTCCACCCGCTCGTAGGTGAGGAGCAGGACACCGGTTGTGGTCTGCGTGCACCCGGTGAGTCGCAGTTGCACCGGGTTGGGGTACTCACGGAACAGGCGCTTGCCCGCACCGAGGAGAAGCGGGTGCAGCATGATCCTGTAGGTATCGATCAGGTCGTTTGCGATGAGCGACTGCACCAGTACGCCGCTGCCCAACACGGTGACAAAGCCCTCACCGTGCGCCTTGAGGCCCTGTACCGACTCGACGACATCGCCCTCGAGCACGTTGCAGTTTGCCCATTCCAGATCCTCCTGGTGCAGCGTCCGAGTCGCCACGTACTTCGGCGTGGCGTTGAGGCTCGCCGCGACGGGGTTTTCGGCAGATTCGTGAGGCCAGTGCGCGGCCATGTGCTCGTAGGTCTTGCGGCCAAAGAGGTAGGCCGAGGTCTGGCCGATGCCCTGGCCGGCCTGCTCCGCCAGCACCTCGTCGCCATAGGGGCCGCTCCAACCGCCGTGGTCGAACCCACCCTCGCGATCCTCGTCGGGGCCGCCCAGGCCTTGCATAACGCCATCGAGCGTGACGAACTCAACAACGGACAATTGACGCGTGGTGCCTCCTCGGACGTGCCCTGGGCGAATGTACCCGACGGCCGATACGGGCTGCCTCCGTCAATGGCGGGCGCAATCTGTTCCCGGACGCCGGGAGGGGACCGCCCAGTTCCAGGGCAACCGGGCCGTTGTTCGGTCAGCCCGACAACCGTTCTGTGAGACGAACGGTCACCATGTCGCCCACATCCTTGCCGATTCTTTTTCGGATCTCAGCTTTGATCGGCAACTTGTGCGTGCCGTCACCCAGCGCCATGAAGGAACTCTCGAATGGCTCGTCGTCCACGGTGCCTCGCACTTTGACGAGGCCTTTCGTTCCGAAGTATCCGGCTGAGCCCTCCATCACGACGTACGTCCACCCACCCTTGCTGGGGCTCTTCTGCAGTGCAGCCCGAAAGCGCTTGTTCACGCCTCAATCTTGTTCCGCCGTGCCGGCGCCGTCCAACGCAAAGCTGTCCCACGACGCCGGAAAGAAGGCGCCCACGGCGGCGCGCTTCCTCCAGCCAAACGGAGGGGCGCGGGCATGTGTATCGGTGATCCGAGCCGAATGACCTGACGAGTTCGAAGGAAAACGCGCCCCGTGCGTCACCCGATCGGGTGATTTCTGTCCCGGCACTCCGCCGAAGAAGATGTACCGGCCAGGCCGCCGTCGGGATCCGTGCCAGGGGCGTTGTGGCCACCCCACCTCCGCCTGGTGGTCGCCGTGCGAGTGAACGGGTGCGTGCCCGATTGTCCACCTGACGAGGCCCTGTTACGTTGCGAATGGTTGATTCGTAGTCGAGTGATTCTCTGCCCTGAGGCGAAACGATCGCCGGGCGTTGCCGGCCCACCGACGGAAAAGGGTTGGCAACAACCATGACGATTGAGAATGAGGCTTCAGTGACCGGGCAGGCGGAGTTCGCATACGAGGTAGTCGCCGAGGATGGCGGGGTCCTCGTGTCGATCGGGGGAGAGCTCGACCTCGCGAGCGCAGGAGCACTTCGGGAGATTCTCGTATCGCCGGAGGTGCTCGACGCTCCGAAGGTGCGCATCGATCTGAACGGGGTCGACTTCCTGGGCTCCACGGGTATCGGCCTGCTCGTTTCCGCTTGCAAGCGGATCAGGGCCTCGGGCGGCACCTTTTCGGTGCTCTGCGCTCAAGGGGAGCCTCGGCGCGTACTCGAAGTTTCTGGACTCATCGAATATTTGAAGGTGGAGGACGCTCCGTAAGCGCGTGCCAACGGGGCCGAAGGTTCGCTACGACAGACCGAGGTACTCGGTCAGGCCCATCATCTCAAGGAGCCTGGCGATGTTGGGGTTTGGCGCAACGACAGCGAAGACTCGTCCTTCGGACACGGCGCGCCTCTTCTGGGCCACAAGGAGACCGATGCCGACCGAATCGATGAAGTCGAGGCCCGACACGTCGAGCCGCAGCTCTTGAGCCCCACGTTCTGCCGCCGCCTGGAGACCCTCATGCAGTTGCGGAGCTGTGGCCACGTCGAGCTCGCCCCGGACGGAAATGCGCAGCGACTCCCCGTCCCACGCCGTCTGCATCGCAAAGGCGCCCGGCGTACTTTGCTCTGCGCTCATGAGGGCCATCCGTGTTCGCTCGCTCCGATGAGGGCCTTACCCTTCCGGCCGTGTTTGAAGCCATACATCGCGAATTCGGGAGCAGCGGCGCGAGAACCCCTATGGCCGGATCGCCGATCACGGGCCCGATCCGACACCATCCGCTGGGATCTTGTTCGAGCAATGTCCCTCGACCGGGGCACTCCTCATGAGGGGCTCGCAGAACGTGGCTCTCCCTTGTGCGCCGGAATGCCAGGCACTGCACCGTCGAAGGTGGACACATAGGGCCCGCGAGGCCCGAAGGCGATCCGGGCCACCGCGAGCTGACGGTAGAGCTCGTCACCGCTCGGAGAGAAGAGCAACCACGTGACGCCGCCTTGGACGAAGAGCGACTCCTCTCCCGGACCCAGGCCGAGCGGGCTCGAGCCCAGCAAGGGTCCGGCATAGGGCTCGTGGCACGGACCGGCGGGCCCCTGGCACACGGCCACACCGATGCCGTCCCCGTCCTGGTAGGAGGGATTGGCCGAGAAGAAGAGGTAGTAGTGACCACCGGCACGGACCATGTCGGGTGCCTCAATGAGCTTGTGCTCCCACTGCCTCGTTGCGGCCAGCAGCTCGGATGGTGCGCCCTCCAAGGTGATGCCGTCGGATGCGAGCCGCTGAGCCCAGAGCACCGTCGGTTGATTCTGGGGGAGGGTGGGATCCTGGGCGGGTCCCCAGGCGGCGTTGACGTCGGACTTCCAGTCGAGCCAGAGCTGGCCGTCGGGGGCCACGAAGGTCCTGGGGTCGATTGAGCCCGACTGGTCACAGATGACCGGTTGCCGGGCGATGATGAAGGGACCGAGGGGAGAGGTCGATACCCCCATGCCGATGCATTTGGCCGGGACCCCGGTCGCCAGGACGTCGTTGACGTCGGGAGCAGAGAACCACATCACGTAACGTCCGTCGACGTGACGGACATCGGGGGCCGACGTCCAGCCGGTGGTCCACGGTGGCAGCGCGGGCATTGCGTCCACCGCAACGCCGAGATGCCGGAGGTCGGTGAAGGTCCGCACCGAAATGTTGGGGGGTTCGTAGTCGGCTGCTCCCGTGTAGAGGTAGTCGACGTTGCTTCCGATCGCCACGGCGGGATCTGTCATCGCAATGGCGTAGGGCGGCACCAGCCTGCCCAGGGAATACGAGGGAGCGGGCGGCGGGTCGAGAGCGGCGGCCGTGCGTGTCGGCGGTGCCGCGAACCCGCTCACGGGGGTGACCGAGACAGCGAGGGCGGCGGCACTGATGATCGTCAACGCTCCGACCCACCAGGCTCGTCTCGGTTTCGTCACCCGTCCCGGCTCGGTGCGGCAGCGTTGCTCATGTCAGTGCTCCTATGGGGGTTGCGATCCCGCAACCATGCCAAGCGGGAGTCTGCAAAGCCAATGAGTCCGACACAGGCAGCAGCGATACATCCCCACGAAATCGCTTGACCGAGCGAGGGACCGCTGCCGGCGACGGCCGCCGGCCAAGGTCACAACCGGGAGACGAGCTCGAAGACGATATCGGCCGCTGATTGTTGCTGCCGAGCGAGCGCAACGCTTTGTCCGGCCCACAACGAGAGCGCTTCGATGTCCCCAGTTGTTCCCACCAACGGCGCCCCCGGTTCATAGCGGACGATGGCTTCGCCGGACGCGAAGTGCGCGAGGACGTCGCCCTCACCCGGCCGGCTCCCCAATGAGGGCCGGCCTGCGGCCTCCCACATTGCGGACGTCGAGTTCCGGAGGGCGCGGTGCGGCGCATTCGGCCACCCGACGTCGTAGAGGTCGGGGTACCACTGGGCATCGGTCTCGACCGCGTCAATGAGGCGACGGCGATACTGCTCGTGGGTGGGCATCTCCTGGGCCAGGAGAAACCGGGTACCCAGCCATGCTGCTTGCGCGCCCAGCGCGAACACGGCGGCCACGCCGCGGGCATCCCCGATTCCGCCGGCAGCGATGACGGGCACGGGTGCCACCGCGTCCACGACGGCCGGCACCAACGGCAGCGTCGCGACCCCGCTCCACACGTGGCCGCCCGCCTCCCACCCCTGTGCCACAACGACATCGACTCCGCTCGCGACCGCCCGCCTCGCCTCTTCAGCGCTCCCGACCGTGACCAGGACGAGTCCCTTGGCCTCGTGGACCTGCTCGACGTAGCCGGCGGGATCTCCCCACATCAGTGACACGATCCGCAGACCGGCTTCGAGAGCGTCGTCGAGACGACGGTGCTGATCGGAGGTGATGATCAGATTGCCGCCAAAGGGACGACGAGTGAGCGCCGCCGTCTCCCGAACCGGGTCTCCGGCGGGATCTGACCATGTCAGTGCCACCATGCCGAGCGCGCCTGCATTCGAGACCGCCGCCGCCAGTTGGGGCACCGCCGACATCGGTGCCTGGACGATCGGCTGTTCAATCCCGAGCAGCTCGCAGATCGGAGTTCGCAACATTGCAACCCATCCTTTCGCTTCGGCACGCGGCGCCCGACAGCGGCGTGGACGGCCGGCCGTCCACGCCGCGGCGTGCCGATCCACACATCGTTATGACTCGTACGACGACGGCATCGACGTGGAGGCCCGCTTGTCCCATCCGTGAAAATTCGAGTAGTCCCCCGCGTCCCAGGCCTCGCGAAGCCCCGGCCTGCTCAGGTCCCAATCGGGGCGAACCTCGCTCGATACCGCTCGCAAGTCGGACCAGAGGTCGGAGAACGACGGGCGTCCCCAAAACCAGTACCCGTTGTAGACACTGTGGATCACCAGTCCCGGCTTGAGCACCAGCGTGTGGGGGATCATCGGGTCGTGTTCGGGGTCGGTGTATTCCTTGATGTCGAGGTCCTTCTGAACTGTCCGAGCGGGATCTGACAGGAAGGTCCATTGGGCTCCGATGGAGGCTCGGAACTCCTGCAGTGTGTGATGGTCATCGGTGGCGATCGTGACGATCTGGGTGTAGGAGACAGCGACCTTCGGATAGTTCGCAGCGAGGTCCAGGTGCTGTTGGTGCTCCTTCGGGCAGTAGTTGCCCCGAGCCAACGTGAGCACCAGAGGGTCGTCGCCCTGGAGCTCACTGAGTTTGCGCACCGTGTTGGTGTGATCCGGCAATGCATAGTCGGGGAAGCTGCCGCCCGGTCTGATGTCAGAACGCATTGATGATCGCCTTTCGTCTGGCCTGCATGGAGGTGGCCGCCAGCATCTCGCTCATCCCCGACCTCACGACACCGAGGGGGACTTCAACCAGGGCGACCAATCTCCGTTCGGGTCGGTCGTCTGCCCCACTTCAATGATGTAGCCGTCGGGATCGCGGACATAGCAACGGATTTCGTACTGGTGTTGCTTCGGGGGCGTCAGGAAATGAGCACCGCGGGCGCTCCATTCGGCATACACGGCGTGGATGTCCCGGACCCGGATGTTGAGGAAGCTGCTGACCCGGTCGGGGTCGCGTGGCGTCTCCAGCGTGACCGTCGGTTTGTCATCGGTCGGGCCCCCACCGACGTTGATGATGATGAAGCTGTTGGCGAGTGCGACGTAGGTCACATCCCCGGAAAACGCCAGCCTGCCGCCGAGCACGTCGGTGTAGAAGCGCCGAGAGCGCTCGACGTCGTCCGACACGATGAAGTGGGCCAGCACCATCCCCTCGTCTCCGGGCTGTGTGAGTTCGGCCACCTGGCACCTCCGTGGGGGTGGGGGCGTCGTCCCCCCTTTTGGGATGGAGTTCTGCCCCTCAGTTAATCCCTTGCGGCGAACCAATGAAAGGCCGGTGGACAAAGTTCTGCCCGATCCGAGGGCTCTCCCGTTCTCCTGTGCCCGGACCGGTCAACTCTCCTGGAGCCGAGCCGGAAAGCCGCCCGTGCTGATCGGCCCCCAGTGCTGCACATCGACCCTGATGAGGACCTTGCCCTGCGCGACCATCGCCCGGCGATACTCATCCCAGTCCGGATGATCGCCGCTGATGGAGCGGTAGTAGTCCACCAGACCATCGAGAGCATCTGGGAGGTCGATCACTGTCGCCGGACCCATCAGCTGCACCCATGCGTCGCCGAACGAGTCCGACAGGACACAGAGTGAGGCGTGGGGCCGGCGTCTGAGATTCCGGACCTTGGCTCGCTCCGGATAGCTCGAGATCAACACAGATCCGTCTCCATCGACCCCGAACGTGACCGGCGACATCTGGATCCCGCCGTCTTTGCGGAATACGCCGAGGATGGCGTGGTGACGTGGCCGGATGAAGTCCTCCAGGGCGGCGCGGTCGACTTCGGTGTCGGTTGCGATGGAACGTGGCATCGGGAACGACGTTAACGCCCGGGAGTGTGATCGGGTCCATCTGTCATGACTGAGCCTCCTCTTGCAGGACGCGGGCACTCGGTCGCACGTTGCGGTCGCGGTCCATGATCCCGAACGAGACGTCGTACCCGTGGAGCCACTCGTAATTGTCGACGGCCGTCCAATGGAAGACACCCCGCACGTCGATGCCCCGGTTGATCGCCTCGTTGATGACCGCCAGGCCACGACGCAGGTAGTCGGCTCGAAGCCCGTCGTCGTCGGTGCCGATCCCGTACTCGGCCACGAGGAGCGGCACTCCTGGGAGATCGGCGTGCAGGCGATCGAGAACCAGTCCAACGCCGTCGGCCCAGATTCCGTAGCCGAGCGGAGAGGTCGGCGCCCCGGGTGGGTGGATGGCCAGCCGGCCGTCGTGCACGCCCATGGCGGCGTAGTAGGAGAAACCGACCATGTCGAACGAACCCCGCAAGTCGGGCCGCTCAATGGGCTCGCGCTGTGGAACCTTGAGGATCCCGTCACGGAACAGGCCGATCCACGGCGCCCAGTAGTAGTCGTCCAGCGACCCGGCAAGGGCCTCGGTGGCCGGACTGTCGTCCTGGGGAACGATGGGGGAGAGTCCGAAAATGGATGCTACGGGCCTGCCGGTCTCCTTCAGCCGGACCGATGCCTCGGCGAAGGCCAGGTGTATCGCCTCGTTGACGAACGCCAGCTCCTGGGGATCATTGTGCCCCGGAGGCCAACCGCGGCCACCGTACGCGGCGCGGGCGTAGTAGTTGGTCTCGTTGACCGGCTGCCAACCGCCGACGAGGTCACCGAACGTCTCTGCCACGAAGTCGACGTGTCGTCGCCACGCTTCTGTCCTATTTGCCTCGACGAGAAACCCCCCCGAGTCGAGGAACCACCTGGGAAGCGTGAAGTGATGCAGCGACACCCAAGGCACGATGCCGGCATCTCGTGCGGCCCTGAGCACATCGCGGTAATGGCGGACGGCTCTGTCGTCATGGACGCCCTGGTCGGGCTCGAGACGGGCCCACTCGACGGACAGCCGGTGGTGGGTGAGGCCGAGCGCGACGAGCCGGCGGAAGTCTTCTGCGTAGCGCGTCGCGAATCCGTTCCCGTCTCCGGAGAGCGGGGCGTGACCCGACTGTTCCCACTCCCACCAGTCCGACGCAGGAGAGGCGCCCTCGCACTGTGTGGACGAGGCTCCGGTGCCCCACAGGAAGCCTTCAGGCCAGCGCATGGTCACGAGTATGGCAAGGAAGAATGACTGCGGAAAGTGCTGTGACGTACGCACCGGATTGTGCCCGGTTGAACGTGTGCCGTACCGCCGCGTCCCCAAGCGGTCTGCTGCTGTCAGACGCTGCCGAACAGCAGCAGGCAGACGGCATCAGCGTGCGCTTCGATGACGTCGTCGTCGGAAGGTTCGAGAGTGCTGAGCCGCCGGCACTCTGGAGCCAGTACGAACATCGTCGGTCCCGCTCCCGTCAAAATGTAGTAGAGGTGCACGGCGGGGACGTCCGGCACAGCGCCCTCTCGCGCCAACGACCCGAAGAGCTCGATTGTGCGCTCGTACATCGGCCGGACGTGTTGGTCGACCAGGTAGTCCATCCGCGGGCTGTCCGCCTTTGACTCCTGCATGATGATCCGGTGCAGCTGCGGGTTCCGAGCCGAGAAGGTGATGAACTCACGGACGAGCAGCTTGGCGCTGGTGACCTCGTTCACGCCGCGCAGCCCAGTGGTCCGCTCGTCCAACGTCCGACGCAGCAAATCGAAAAGGGACTCGACCGCGGCACGCCACAGCTCTTCTTTGGAGTGGAAGTGATACGTCAAGAGGGGCTGCGTGACGCCAGCTCGTGCGGCGATTTCCCGTGTCGTGGCACCGTCGAAGGAGCGTTCGGAGAAGAGGTCGATGGCGGCCGCCACGATCCGGTCGCGCGTCGCGTCCGCTGACGGCCGCCTGGCCCGGGTGGTGGTCGCGGTGTTCTTCGTCACCGTCCGCAGCCTACTCATCCGAACAGATACTTGACAGATTCCTGATCGACTGAACAAAGTAGAGTGTGACCGACACCGACTACCGAGCTCGATACGGCCCGCACAATGCCGCTGAGACGTACGTCGTCCATGCGTTCGCCGAACAGGGCGTCGACCTCGGCGAGGTCGAGATGAACTACGCCAGGGTCGGCTGCCAGGGATCGCCTGCGTTGCTGCTCATCCCCGGCCAGACGGAGTCCTGGTGGGGGTACGCGGCCGCCATGCCGCGGCTCGCCGAGCGCTTCGAGGTCTTTGCGGTCGACCT
Organism: uncultured Acidimicrobiaceae bacterium; assembly: GCA_963742035.1. Taxonomy (GTDB): domain Bacteria; phylum Actinomycetota; class Acidimicrobiia; order Acidimicrobiales; family RAAP-2; genus Bog-473. The sequence goes on along the minus strand of CAVUKH010000008.1, from coordinate 232,205 downwards.
GCGGGGGCAGGGGAGGAGCACCCGGACGCCAGGCCGCTACACGCTCGACAACATCGGCGACGACCTCGTCCGCTTCATCGATGTGGTCATCGGCCGGCCCACGCTCGTGAGCGGGCTGTCATCCGGTGGTGTGCTGGCTGCGTGGCTGTCGGCCTACGCAAAACCGGGCCAGATCATCGCCGCCTGCTATGAGGACCCACCGCTGTTCGCATCGGAAGTACGGCCGGCGACGGGGCCCGGAATCAGGCAATCCATTGGCCCCATGTTCGACCTCTGGAGCACGTATCTCGGCGACCAGTGGTCCATCGGGTCCTGGGATGCGATGCGTGCGGCCGCTCCCGAGCGGTTGCCCGGGTGGATGCACGCGTTCCCGATCGGGGACGAACCCTCGCAGGAGCTGAAGGAGTACGACCCCGAATGGGGTCGGGCGTTCTGGGCCGGGACGGTTGGTGCGTCGTGCGATCACGAACAGATGCTGCGGAGCGTCAAGGTGCCGCACGTGCTCCTCACCCATCACTTCCGCCACGTGGACGAAAGCAGCGGGACGCTCATGGGGGCGCTGGCCGACGTGCAGGCCGCCCGCGTGCAGGAGCTCCTCCGAGGAGCAGGCGCCACGGTCGAGTACCGATCCTTCCCGACCGTCGGGCACTCCATGCACGGCACCGAGCCCGATCTGTACGTCGAGACACTGCTCGCGTGGACGGACTCCCTCGACGCGTGAAGATCGACGTCCACGCCCACTACGTCCCCGCGAGCTATCGCGAGGCCCTGCAGCGGGCAGGCCATGCCCAGCCCGACGGGATGCCCTTCATTCCCGAGTGGTCCGCCGACCAGCACGTGGAGATGATGAACCGCCTGGACATCGCGACCTCGCTTTTGTCGATCTCCTCGCCCGGCGTCTCCCTGGGCGACGGCGTACCAGCCGCCGACCTCGCACGCGAGGTCAACGAGGACGGTCGCCGCGCCGTCGTCGACCACCCGGACCGGTTCGGCCTTCTTGCTTCGCTTCCCCTGCCGGACGTCGATGCGGCGATGGCCGAGATCGCATACTGCTGCGACCGCCTCCACGTCGACGGGTTCGTCTTGCTCACGAATTTCAATGGGACCTACGTGAGCGACGCTTCGTTCGAGCCCGTCTTTCGCGAGCTCGATCGACGCAGTGCGCGCGTCCTTCTGCATCCGACCTCGCCTGCGTGTTGGCAGGACACATCGTTCGGCCGGCCCCGCCCGATGCTCGAGTTCTTCTTCGACACCACCCGTGCCGTGGCGGATCTCCTCCTCAACGGGACGCTCGCCCGTCATCCGGACCTGACCCTGATCGTCCCGCACGCCGGCGCAACCCTCCCCCTGGTGGCGGACCGGATCAACGCGTTCGGACGCCTGCTGGCGCCTGAGGTCGATGTGCTCGCCGACCTGGGCCGCCTCCACTTCGATTTGGCGGGGTTTGTCGTGCCGCGCCAGCTCGACGCGTTGCTGACGCTGACGACGTCGGGACACCTCCACTACGGAAGCGACTTTCCCTTCACGCCCGAGCCGATTGTCGCCGCCGCGGCCGATTCCATCGAGGGCGTGGCATCGTTGGTGGCAACGCTGCACGCAAACACAGCGCAACTCTTCGCTTCAAACGAGTGAGATCACGAGAGGACGACCTCATGGACCACGAAACGGAACTCGGCTACCTCGTCCTCGAGTTGCCCGACCCCGAGAGAGTGACGCCGGTGCTCGAGGGCGTCGTCGGTCTGGTGCGGGGTGAACCGAGCGCTGCGGGCATAGAGACGTGGCGAAACGATCGCCGCGCCAACCGGCTTTTCGTGCAGACCGGGCCGGCGAACGACGCGGTGGCGGTCGGAATCGAGGCGGTGGACGCGGCCGCGTTCGACGCAGTCGTCGCCCGGCTACAGGGCATCGGCGCCGACCTGACGGAGGGTGACGGGAGCGACCGCCGGGCGCAGCGACTCGTCAAGACCACGGCTCCCTGGGGCGTGGACGTCGAGATCGTCCTGCACCTGGCCGATGCGACCAGCACGTTCTCCTCCACGCTCGTTCCGGGTGGGTTCCTCACCGACGGCGTCGGTTTCGGGCACGCCGTCTTCGTCACAACCGCCTTCGAGGCGTCCCACTCGTTCCTGACTCTGGGGCTGGGGTATGTCCAGTCAGACTGGCTCGAGACCGAGCTTGCACCCGGTATCGACCTCGAGGTGCGCTTCTACCACTGCAACCGCAGGCACCACACCATCGCACTCGCGCGGGCGCCGTTCGACCTCCCGCAGCATCTCCACCACATCATGTTCGAGCTCAACGAGCGTGACGACGTCGGCCGCGCCTTCGACCGGGCATGGGCGACCGATCTCGCCATCCCGAACGGCTTGGGACGTCACGACAACGACGGCATGTTCAGCTTCTACCTGCAGACCCCGGCTGGTTTCCAGATTGAGGTCGGCCACGGCGCCCGGGTCATCACCGACGGATGGGACGACAACCGCCGCTACGACCGGATCAGCGCCTGGGGGCACCAACCATTGCGCTCGGCATGAGCGCCGATGTCGACACCGAGGTCGCGATCGTGGGCGGCGGCCCGGTCGGCATGGTCCTGGCCATCCTTTTGGCACAGAGCGGGCGCGGCGTGACCGTGCTCGAGCGGTGGCGGCAGCCGTACTCCCTCCCCCGAGCGGTGCATTTCGATCACGAGGTCGGACGCATTCTGCAGTCGTGCGGCATCGGTGCCGAGCTCCGGACGATCAGCGAGCCGGCGGAGGTCTACGAGTGGCGCAACGCCGCCGGCAGGACGCTGCTGCGTTTCGGTCAGGCGGGCGACGGGCCTTCCGGGTGGCCGGCATCGTCGATGTTCAACCAGCCCCGACTGGAGGAGCTGCTGTCGAATCGAGCGGTGGAGACCGGGGCCGATGTCCGTCGCGGCATGTTGGTCACCGACCTTCGACAGCGCGACGACTGCGTCGTCGTCACCGACGCCGAGGGCTCGACCCTCTCGGCCCGCATGGTGGTCGGGTGCGATGGCGCCAACAGCAGCGTGCGGGATCTGGCGGCCCTGTCCGTCACCGATCTCGGGTTCTTCTACGACTGGCTCATCGTCGACGTCGTCCTCCATGAACCCCGTGTGTTCGATCCGATCAACGTGCAGATCTGCGATCCGGAGCGACCGACGACAGCCGTCTCGGGCGGACCCGGTCGTCGGCGCTGGGAATTCATGCGTCTGCCGCATGAATCGCTCGACGAGCTGAACGACGAGAAGCGCGCCTGGGAGCTCTTGGCCCCATGGGATGTGGACCCGGGGAACGCCCGGCTCGAGCGCCATGCCGTCTACACGTTCAACGCCCGCTTCGCCGAGAAGTGGCGCAAGGGCGCCATCTTCCTCGCCGGCGACGCCGCCCATCTCATGCCCCCGTTTGCAGGCCAGGGGATGTGCTCGGGACTGCGCGATGCCGCCAACTTGGCCTGGAAGCTCAATCTGGTCCTGGGCGGTATGGCAACCGATACGCTGCTCGACAGCTACCAGTCGGAGCGTCTTCCGAGCGTGCGAGCGGCCATCGACTTCTCCATGGAGCTCGGGAAGGTGATCTGCGTCCCCGACCCTGCAGAGGCCGCGGCGCGCGACGAGGCGATGGCCGCCGGTGTCGGCGACGAGACCGCGCCGGCTCCCGGGCTCCCTGACATCGCATCGGGCTTCATCCACCCCGTCGCTCCGCACGCTGGCACGCAATTCGTCCAGGGCAAGGACCGAGGCCGGCCGTTGGACGAGGCGTACGGCTGCGGCTGGCGACTGGTGGTTCACGACGCCGACGCCCGCCGCACGGGCGAGGACGAGCATCGGTGGTTCGAGACGATCGGGGGCCGTGTCGTCGCGCTGACCGAGCCCGACTCCTCCTTCAGGCGTTGGTTCTCCGAGCACGACACGAGCTACGCCCTGCAACGCCCGGACTTCTATCTCTACGGCACGGCGCAAACGTCGCGAGACGCGACGAAGCTCCTTTCCGATCTCCGACGTCATCTCGAAGGGAGCCCCATCGAATGAAATTGGCCAACAACAAGGGACGGGCCGTGCTCGTCATCGACGAGTCCGTTGCCGATGTCCAGGAGTCCTCGGACGGGCGCTTCGGTCCCGACCTGAGGAGCGTGTACGAGGACTGGCCCCTGTTCGTCGACTTCTCGAGCGGCATCACGGCGGGCAAGGCGCCGCTGGTGGAGGCCGATCTCCGTTGCCCGGTGCCCGAACCCCGTCAGGTGTTCGCCATCGGCCTGAACTACCGGAGCCACGCCGCGGAATCAGGCATGGCGCTGCCGAGCGTCCCGGCCACCTTCACGAAGTTCCCCGCCTCGTTGGCGGGCCCCTTCGACGAGATCGAGATCGTCGGCGACACGGTCGATTGGGAGGTCGAGCTGGTGGCCGTCGTCGGCGTCCGGGCCGACCGGGTCGACGAGTCCAGCGCATGGTCGCACGTCGCCGGGCTCACCGTCGGCCAGGACATCAGTGACCGCACCCTGCAATTCGCCGCCGGCTCGCAGTTCTCCCTCGGGAAGTCCCGCCGGGGTTACGGCCCGATGGGGCCGTGGCTCGCGACGCTCGACGAGGTGCCGGATGTCGATGATCTGGCGCTCGGGTGCTCGGTCGACGGTGAGACGGTGCAGGACGCCCGCACGTCAGATCTCATCTTCAGCGTGCCCCGCTTGATCGCCGAGCTGTCCGCTGTCCTTCCGCTGCTCCCCGGCGATGTGCTCTTCACCGGCACGCCGGCCGGCATCGGCGCGACGCGGCAGCCGCCACGGTTCCTGCAGCCGGGCCAGGTCCTCGAGACGTGGATCGAAGGGATCGGGACCATCCGGAACGTGTGCGTGTGATGACACCGCCGTCGTGAAGGTGACCGACGAATGACCACCCAGGTGACGCTCACCGGCACGGGAGTGCCCCACCCCCGGCCCGGCAGAGCCGGTGCCGGCGTGCTGGTCCGACACGGGGACGTGGCCGTCCAGGTTGATGCCGGTCGCTCCACGGTCATGCGTCTGATGGAAGCCGGGAGCTCGCCGCACACGTTGTCGGCCGTGCTCGTGACCCACGTGCACAGCGACCACGTCGTGGGCCTGCCCGATGTCGCCATGACCCGGTGGATCCAGCAGCAACTCGCCCTAACCGGTCCCCTGGTCGTCGTGGCGGCCGAGGGCATCACCGCTCGTTTCGTCCGTCGCATGCTCGAGCCGTACGAAGACGACCTTGCGCTCCGGGCCGCGCACACGGGCGCGAGGGAGATTGAGGTCACGCTCTGCGCGTTCGACCTGCCGCGCCGCCCCGAGGTGGTCTGGACCAGCGACGACGGCCTGGTGCGGGTCCTCGCCATCGCCGTCCACCACGAGCCGGTGCCCGAAGCCGTGGCGTATCGGATCGAGACCCCCGACGCCACCGTCGTCGTGTCGGGCGACACGCGCGTGTGCTCCGAGGTCGAGCAGCTCGCGGTTGGGGCAGACGTGCTGGTGCACGAGGCGTGCCGCACCTCGGCGCTGCAGCCGCTCATCGACGGAACGGTGTTCGAGAGGATCTTCAGCTATCACGCCGACACCGTCGAGCTCGGCGCCATGGCCGCGCGCTCCGAAGTACCGCACGTCCTCCTCACCCACCTCATCCCCCCGCCCGAGGGTCCCGGCGACGCCGACGCGTTCGTGCAGGATCTGCGTGCCGGGGGCTACGCCGGCCTGGTCACGGTCGGCGACGACCTCACGACGCTCGTCCTCTGATCCGCATGAAAGCGGGCACCTGTCCGGCGCCTCCGAAGGCACTTGAACGGGGCTCCCGGGCCTTTGTATCGTCCGGATGCGGGGCCGAGGGGCCGCCGCTGGTCGCGTGGCGCCAGTGAACACCCTGGGGATCGAGCTGGATCTTCCCCGACGTGAGACACGGTTCGACTTGTGGAGAGTCGGCCCGGAGAGAGGCGAGGGAGGTCCCGATGAGCACGACAGGGGTTCGAGACGACGACGGAGGCGACGGCCGATCGGCCGGGCCCGTCGACATGAAGCTGGAGGTGCTGGTCCTCCCGGTCTCGGATGTCGACAGGGCTGACGCCTTCTACCGGGGACTGGGCTGGCGGGTCGACGCCGACGTCGACGCCGGCGGTCTCCGCTTGCTCCAATTCACGCCGCCCGGCTCCGATTGCTCCATCCAGTTCGGCACGGACCTGACTCCGGCTGCTCCCGGCTCGGCACGGAGCGTGTACCTCGTGGTCGACGACATTGAGGCCGCCCGCACCGCACTGATCGGTCGCGGCGCGGTCGTCAGCGATGTCTTCCATGAATCGACCATTGGCGGCCGGTTCCAGGAGCGCGGTGGAACGGCGCGGGTCGAAGGATCTTCGCCGAAGTCGGCGAGTTACGGATCGTTCGCTTCCTTCAGCGACCCTGATGGGAACTCGTGGCTGCTGCAGGAGGTGACGACCCGGTTGCCGGGTCGGATCGACTCGGCTGCGACGTCGTTCGCGTCCGTGCGCAATCTGGCGGACGCCATGACGCGTGCCTCGAAGGCGCATGGCGAGCACGAGAAGCGGATCGGCAAGGCTGACCCGGACTGGCCCGACTGGTACGCGGCATACATGGTGGCAGAGCAGACCGGCGGCGAACTCCCGACATGACCGCTGGCGTGGCCGAGGCCGCGTCGTCCGGTGCCGTGCTCGACGAGCGCTGGTCCCGGCGGGTTGCCGAGTGGTTCACGGCCGCACGGAGCGACCCGGTGGACCCGATCGCCAGAGCGGCCTACATGGCCCTCGAGCGGCAGTCGGACCGACTCTTCCGCCGGCTCACGGGCGACGCGGCGCCGCACGTCCGGGTCGTGTTCACCCGCTGTCGCGCACCGTACGAGAGCGACGAGGAGATGATTGCCGCCGTGCGGGGGACGGGGGTGCTCGAGGTCACGAGCGTCGCCGACAGCGGCAGGCCGCACCCACTCCTCGGATCCGAATGGGGTGGACCCTATGACAGGTTCCGGGCCGTGCACGATCTGGTCGGGCACGTGCAGACAGGGCGCGGCTTTGATCGGCACGGAGAGTTCGCAGCATGGCTGGCGCAGGAGCGCTGGTACAGGGGTCTGGCCCGCGCCGCGCTCGCTACCGAGCTGCACGCCGAGCACAGTGTGTGCTGGACGACCGGGGCTTTCACCGATCACAAGGCCACGGTCCTGCCGCGGAGCGTTCTCATTCGCGCCCGGGCCGGGCTCGGCGCCCGGAGACGACACGAACGTCAGGTCGGTGACTCCCCGAGGAGTGGCAAACTGACCGCATCGACCTCGCTGAACTTCTGAGTCTGCCCGGCGTCGACGAGGCGTGCGTCTTGGGCTCCGCCGTGGGCTTCATGGCGCTGCACGGCGGATCGCAGGACCGGGGCACGGACCACATCGCCCGAAGGGCGGCCGAGCGGGCCGGGGCGTCGTACTACGCCATTGTGCAGCCGAGTGGTCTGAGGGTCCATCTCACCTCCCGGCTGCACGACCCCGACCAGTCCGAGCGTCTGGGGACGTTCCTGCGGCACGTCAAGATCGCCATCTCGGTCCACGGGTTCGGACGGGACGGGTTCTTGTTCTGGGTCGATCCCGAGCGGGGCCCGGTGATCGACCCCTACGGGCCGGCGCTGCTGGGGAGGCAGACGGGCCCCCTCCGGGGAGTCATTCTCGGGGGCGGGAACGCGGACCTCCTGGCGGCCGCCCGCCGGCTGTTCCACGACCGCCTCGCCGGGTACCGCCTGGCCGACGAGCGGGTGCGACTCGGATTCCATCCCGACAATCCCGTCAATCTGCCCGCGTTGCGGGGGGTCCAGGTCGAGCTGCCCCCGGGACTGCGCGGCATCGGTGACTTCGGCGAGCACCTCGTACCCCGCGAGGACGAGCTGGTCGCCCAGACCATTGCGGTCCTGGTCGAGCTGGCAGCGTTCGCCGGGGATCTGATCGACTCGGCAGCGGTGTCCGAGGACCCGGCGGGGGTGTTCAGTCCCGAAGAGTGGTCCCGGCGACGGCGTCGAGCGTGCCCTCGGACTTGAGGAGGAGATCGGTGCACTCGGTGTTCAGCGGGCGCCCGAGGTGGTAGCCCTGAGCGAACCGGCAGCCCAGCGCGCGCAGCCCCTCCTCCTGGACAGAGTTCTCCACGCCTTCGCCGATCGTCTCGTAGCCCAGCGTGTGCGCCAGCTGCACCATGGCGGCGGCCAGGCTGCGGGTGTCGTCACCCGCCCCCAGGGTCTGGACGAAGGACTTGTCGATCTTGACGATGTCGACTTGGAGCCGGTCGAGGTGGGACAACGAGGAGTATCCGGTCCCGAAGTCGTCCAGCGCGATGCGCACACCGATGGATCGCAGCTCGGCCAGGTTCCGCACGGTCGTCTCGTTGTCCGACAGCATCGCGCTCTCGGTGATCTCCAGAATCAGCGATCGGGGGTCGAACCGGCACTCCTCGACCTCTGCGGTGATCCGCTGGGCCAGGTCGGGGTCCATGAGTTGGCCCGGGGACAGGTTGACGCTCATGACCAACCCGGCGCCCCAGAGTCCCTGCTCCTGCCACTGGCGCGCCTGCGTGCAGGCCGCGCGGAGCACGAAGGAATCGATCTGGCCGATGAGCCCGAGTTCCTCGGCCAGGGGCACGAACAGGCGCGGGTCGACCAGACCGCCGACGGGGTGGGCCCACCGCACGAGCGCCTCGAAGCCGACGATGCGACGCGTGGCGAGGTCGTAGATCGGCTGATAGTGCGTGAGGAGGTCACCGTCGTGCACCGCCGCCCGCAGCTCGCGCTCCTGCTCAATCCGCGCCAGCACGGCCGCGTGCATCTCCTTCCGGTAGATCTCGAAGCGGTCCTTGCCGCTCTCCTTGGCTTGGTACATGGCGATGTCGGCGTTGCGCAGCAGCTGTTCGCTGGTGATGCCCGGTTCGTCGAAGGCGATACCGATGCTCCCTGCCGAAGCGGAGGATCGGGTTCCCTGGGGGACGGCGGCGCGGAGCGACTCGAGAATACGCCCCGCCAGGAGCGGGATGTCCTCCGGGGACCCCACGTCCTCAATGAGGATGGCGAATTCGTCGCCGCCGAGCCGTGCGGCGGTATCGAGAGGCCGGAGGCAGCTGGCGAGGTCGTTCGCCACCCGCTTGAGCAAGCGGTCCCCCTCTCCGTGGCCCAGACTGTCGTTGACCGTCTTGAAGTCGTCGAGGTCGATGAAGAGCACGGCGAGGTGCGAGCCGGTCAGGTCGATGCGAGCCAGGGCGTGTTCGAGTCGGTCCTGGAACAACGCCTTGTTGGCCAAGCCGGTCAGGGAGTCGTGGAAGGCCCGGTACTCGAGCTCGTCCTCCAGTCGGATGCGATCGGTGACGTCGCGGAAGCTCCAGACTCGACCGACGATCTCATCGTCCACCGTCTGCGGCCTGGAGCTCAGCTCGAGGGCGCGCCCGTCCTTGAACTCGAGGGTGTCGAAGCTCTCGTTCTCGGGCTTGGAGGTGAGCTCCCTCTGCCGGGCCAGGAGTGCCTGCGGGTTCAGCAGCTGGTCCAGGACGAACGCGAGTTTGGAGGCGTCGTCGCCGACCGACACGAAGTCCGGGCCGATGCGCCAGATTTCGGAGAACCGCTTGTTGAAGCCCGTGATGGTGCCACTGGTGTCGACGGACAGGATTCCGTCGACCGTCGAGTCGAGAGTGGCGGTGAGCAGCGAGAGGGTGTCGCTCAGCTGGTGTTCGGCGCTGACCTGCGCCGTGGCGTCGTGAGCCGAGATCACGAAGCCCTCCACGGTGGGATCCTCAATGAGGTCGACGATGCTCAATTCGAACGGCACCGTGGACTTCCCGTCATGGCGGAGCAGTTCCACCCTGATGGTGACCGGGTGGGCCGCTGTGGCGCCCCGGGCCGCCTGGCTCAGCGCGGTCATGACCTGCCGGCGGTCGGGCTCGGCCACGATGTCGGTGAGCGGACGCATCTCAATGAGCTCGGGGTCGTGGCCCAACAGCCGGGTGATGGCGCCGGAGGCGGATTCGAGGAGCCCGGTGGCCGAGACGAGCATGATCACGGATCCGGCGTTGTGCACCAAGGACCTGAACTGCGCATGGCGGCCGCTGGCCAGCTCGAAGCGGCGACGCTTGGTCATGTCGCGCAAACAGAGCAACACAAGGTTCTTCCCGGAGAGCCTCAGCGGGGTACCCACGATCTCGACCAGGCGCCAGCCCGTGACGGACTCGACACGGATCTCTATGGGATCACCCACCTCCTTGTCCTGAATGGTGGTGAGGGAGCGGAGGACGAGCTCCTGGTCGTCGGGATGGACCAGGTTCAACCCCGAAATGCCGACACCGTCCGCCAGCGATCGACCGAACAGGCGCTGCGCAGAGGAATTCCCCCAGGCGACGTTGCCCTCCTCGTCGACGATCACGACGCTGTCGGGGAGCTTCAACATGGCGCCGGCGAGCGAGGCCACGTCCTCCACGCTGGGTGAGGTGCTCGGGACGGGAGCCGGCCGGCCGGCTTCTGCCTTCAGTCCATCGGTGACGCTGTCGACGCCGTCGACGCCGTCGACGCGCCAGCGCGGTCGTTCCCGCGTTCTGTGTAGCCAAGCCACGTCTCTATTGTCGGACAACTCCGGTCTCGCTGGTGGTTGCGATCTGGTTGCACAGGCACGGTGGGGGCCCGTTGCGGTGTCGCGAAGCGTTCAGAGATGAGCACCGGCTGCACGAACGCCGTCGATGCGCACGAAGAGGTCGGCCAACGCGTGCACGAGAGTCAGCCGGTCGATGGCCAGGTGTCCCTCGTGCCAGGCCAGGCAGAGCTCGCTCAGCGTGCCGATCTGGGCGTAGGCGGCCAGGCGCGCACGAAGGTCCGCCTGCGGGTCCGACCCCGGCGGTGCCATCCCGGCGATCGCCACATCAATGATCTGGTGCCGAAAAGGGCTGAGCGTCCCGCCGTGGGTCTCGGCGAGGAGCACCCGGGCGAGGCACCCGTCGTCGACCAGTGCACCGACGAAGGCCTGGAGCCAGGCGTGGGGTGGGCCGCCGGGCCCCGCCGGCCGGAAGGGATCGACGCGCTCCGACATCACCGCGATGGCGTGGTCGACGACGGCGCTCTGGAGCTCTGCGAGCGTGGCGAAGCTCTCGTAGAAGTAGCGCTTGGTCAGGCCTGCCGCCAGGCAGACGCGGCCGACCCCGAGCGCGCCGGCGCCCTCCGTGCCGGCGATCTCGAAGGCTGCCTCCACCAACCGGACCCGCCGCTCGCGGCGCCGGTCCTCGGCGCTGATCCCCTTGAACGGCATCGTCACCTGATACTCCATGACGGGGCGAGCCTAGTTGACACCAGGGAGTATCAAAGCCTACGGTCGGGCCGGAGCCGGTGCCACCGAAGGAGGACCGCTGTCGTGCCCACGACGCCCGTGGACGCTCGTCTCGATCTGAGCGACCCCGACCTGCTGGCCGACCACCTGCCGCTGGACGAGTTCGCTTGGCTGCGCCGGCACCAGCCCGTCCGATGGAATCCGCAGCCACCGGTGGCGGCCTACGGCGACGCCGGGTATTGGGCGGTGACACGCCACGCCGACGTGACGGCGGTGACGAGGAGCCCCGGCTGGTCGGTCGAGGCACACTCCGCCTTCGTGCGCCGGCTCGACGAGTCCGATCCCACCGGCGCATCCACCAACGACCTCCTGCTCTGCATGGACCCGCCGCGCCACACCCGTGTCCGCAGGGTGGGCAACCGCTGCTTCACCCCGCGCGCGTTGGCCGGCCTGGAGGACGAACTACGTGAACGTGCCCATCGCATCGTGTGGACGGCGCAGCGGGAGGGCACGGGCGACTTCGTGCTCGATGTGGCGCGCCATCTGCCGCTGCAGGCCATTGCCGGCCTCATGGGCATCCCCGACCACGACCGGCCACAGCTCTTCCGCTGGAGCGACCAGATGGCGGGCAGCGAGGATCCCGAGTACACCAGCTCCGACCTCTCCGGCGTCGTCGAGATGTTCGCCTACGCCCACGCCGCCGCCGAGGCGCGGGTGGACGAGGACCTCGGGGACGTCACCAGCCGGCTCGTCCGGCCAGGCACCGACGGCCAAAGACTGAGCAGCGAGGAGTTCGCCTACTTCTTCATGATCCTCGCCGTGGCCGGCAACGAGACCACGCGGCAGGCCATCACCCACGGCATGGTGGCGCTCCTGCAGCACCCGGACCAATGGGAACGGTGGCGCCTCGAACGGCCGGTCACCATGGTCGACGAGGTCCTGCGCTGGGGGTCGCCTGCCGTGGTCCTGCAGCGCACGGCGACCGAGGACACCGAGATCGCCGGTCGGTTGGTCCGGAAGGGCGAACGGGTGGGCCTGTACTTCGCGTCCGCCAACTTCGACGAGGACGCGTTCGGTGATCCCGGGCGCTTCGACATCGGCCGCACGCCCAATCCTCACGTCACCTTCGGCGCCGGCGGTTCGCACTACTGCATTGGGGCCAACCTGTCCCGCCTGGAGCTGAAGGTGATGTTCGACGTCCTGGCCGACGAGCTTCCCGACGTGCAGTTGCTGGGTCCGCCCCGCCGCCTCCGCTCGTCGTGGCTCAACGGCATCAAGCACCTGCCGGTCGACTACGGGGGCCCCCGGTGACGGCGGCGACCGCGACCGCGTGGATGGTGCGCCGCCTCGCCTCGCCGACCGCGGCGCTCGAGATCGAGCAGGTCGAAATCGCGGAGCCCGGTCCCAACCAGGTGCGCATCGCCGTGGAGGCCTTCTGCCTGGACTTCAACGACATCGACACCGTCCGTGGTCGGTACGGATTGCTCCCGTTCGAGCCGCCCTTCGTCATCGGGATGGCGGCCGCCGGCACGGTCGATGCCTGCGGTCCCGGCTGTGAGGGGTTGCTGGGCCGCCGCGTCGTCGGTGTGACGGTGGGGGTCCGGGGTGCCTACGCGTCCGCGGCCCTGCTCGACGGTGCCGGACTGCAGCGGGTCCCCGGGTGGCTCAGCGCGGCCGAAGGGATCGCCATGTACTTCCCCTACCTGCTGAGCTATCTGGCGCTGCGCGTCCGGGGGCGGGTCGGTCCGGGCGACGTCGTGCTCGTCCACGCCGCGGCCGGTGGCGCCGGGTCCGCCGCCGTCCAGCTGGCCAAGGCGTTCGGCGCCACGGTGATCGCCACCGCCGGTACGGACGACAAGGTTGCCTTCTGCCTCACCCTGGGCGCCGACTACGCGACGAATTACCGTAGCGGGGACTTCGTCGCGTTCGTCGACGATGTCACCAACGGCCGAGGGGTCGACGTGGCCTTCGACACCGTGGGGGGCGAGGTGACGGCGGAGACGTTCCGGGTGATGGCCTTCAATGGCCGCCACCTGATCATCGGGTTCGCTTCGGGCATTGCGGAGGAGGAGCGACCCCTGTCGGTGCAGCCGAGCATCTACGGCAACTTCGACCTGGTCGGCGTCTGCTTCGCTTTCGTCGACTCGCCGCGGACGACCCGCCCCTTCGGCATGAACTTCCTCACGACCGGCCAAGGCGTCGACATCTGGAACCGCATTCTGCATCTCACACGGGCCGGGACGATCCGCCCGGTGATCGGGCGGGAGATCGATTTTGCCGAGGTCCCCGCTGCGCTCGAGGCGCTGGAGCGACGTGAGACGACCGGTCGCACCGTGGTGCGGATGCCGGAGGGCGGCCGTCCCGATCCGGAGGCCTGAGGCCCCGCTACGTGAAGGCGTCGTCGGGCACGGGAGGGGGCGACGGAGGGAGCCCCGGCATCGGGTTGTCCCACCAGAGTGTCTCCTCGACGCGGTGCGAGATGCGCCAGCCAGCCGGCGTGCGGAGAAGCCGATCGTGGTAGGCGCCACCGACGACGAACAGCCACGGCCGGCCGTCCACCACGGCACCGTTCGGGTTGGAGAAGGCAGCGCGCGAGGTGGCGGTGTCGGCTCCTGCAACGAGGTCGACCGCTCGATTGAGAACAAGGTGCTGGGTCCAGGTGAAGAAGGGAAGGACCGACGCCAACCAAGCGCTCACCTCCGGGAACGAACCTCTGATGCCACCGGCCGAGCGGTAGTCGAGGGTGGCATCGGGGGTGAAGACGGTTGCCAGGTCGCTCCACCGGCGGTTGTCCAGGGCGGTCGCGTAGCGGGTCAGGAGGTCGTCGATCTCGAGCCGGTCCGTCAGGAAGCGGAGGTCGCCGTCCATCGGCAGACGGTATCCCGACCGCCCCGCCTCCGTGCGCTCCTCCTCCGGATGCCGTCGGGGCAGCCGCCTCGTTAGGGTCGGGTATGGCACGCGAGGTGGTGACGGGGTACTGCTGGCCGCAATCGGTCTCGCCGGGTGCGCAGGTCGGCCTCCACCTGTCCTCATCGGGCGGCCGGCCGGTGCGGGTCGAGGTGGCCCGCATGGGGGCCGAAAGGGAGGTGGTCTGGCGCGCCGACGCGGTGGCCGCCGACGAGCACGAGACACCGAGGGACGCGTCGTCGAAGGGGTGCGGGTGGCCGGTCGCCCTGACGCTCGACGTCGGCGCGGCATGGCGCTCGGGCTACTACGAGGTCGTCATGGAGATCGACGTGGGCGACAAGGTGCGGCGCGACTCTGCGTTCTTCGTCGTCCGTCCGTCTCCGGGGCGCGCGTCGTGCTCGCGCTGGCGACCAACACCTGGCACGCCTACAACGACTTCGGCGGTCCCAACCTCTACACCGGAGGTACGCACGTCTCCATGCAGCGACCGATGGCGGCGGGGTACCTGTACAAGCCGCCGGGCAAGGGCCGACGCGTGACGGGCACGGGCGCGCCCGATCCGCAGAACGCCGCCCACGTCGGCTACATCCAGCTCAACCACCTCTCGGGCTACGCCGGGTCGGCGGGTTGGCCCGACTGGGAGCTGCCCTTCCTCGAGTGGGCCGAGCGCGAGGGGTTCGAGATCGGCGTGTGCACCAACGCCGATCTGGAGGAGCACCCCGAGGTCCTGGAGGGCGCCAGCCTGTATCTCTCCGTCGGTCACGACGAATACTGGTCCAAGGGCATGCGGGACACGGTCGAGGCGTTCATCGCCGGCGGGGGCAATGCGGCCTTCTTCTCGGGGAACACGTCGTTGTGGCAGGTGCGGGTCGAGGGGGACGACCACGACGTCATGGTCGGGTACAAGGCGTTCTTCAAGAACGACCCGTTGTTGGGCACCGAGCGGGAGGCGGAGGTGACGACGTTCTGGTCCGATGTCATCGTGGCGCGTCCCGAGAACCACATGACCGGCGTCTCGTTCACGCGCGGGGGCTACCACCGCATCGGGCGCAACGTCACGGCCGGCCTCGGTGGCTACACCGTGCATCGCGCCGGGCACTGGATCTTCGACGGCACCGGTCTCGGTTACGGCGACGTGCTCGGCGCGTCGGCGACCGTCGTGGGCTACGAGTGCGACGGGTGCGTGTTCACCTACCGGGACGGGCTGCCCTACCCGACCGGTGAGGACGGCACGCCTTCGAGCTTCGAGATCCTCGGCACCTGCCCGACGCAGCACTTCACCCACGAGACGGCGCCCCGCCCGCCCAGACCGGGGGAACCGAGCGAGTTGGAGTACATCGCCTCGCGGATTTTCGGCACCCGGGAGCCCGAGGCGATCGAGCGCATCCGGCACGGCCATGCCGTGCTGGGCGCCTACACCAACGACGCCGGTGCCACGGTCCTCACCTCGGGTTCGACCGATTGGGCTCACGGGCTGGCGGGGCGCGATCCGCAGATTGAGCAGATCACCAGGAACGTGCTGGCCCGTTTGGGCTCGCCACCCGTCGCGGCGGTCAGGCCGGTGCGACCTCAATGAGGACGTCGCCGTTGGGCTGCATGCCAGCCACATCGCCGGAGGCGAGCACAATCGTCGTGAAGCGGCTCTGCACCAGCGCCGGCCCCTCCACCCGCGTGCCGGGACGCAGCGCCTCGCCGTCGTAGACCGGGACCTCGTCGTGCCAGGCGTCACCGGTGAAGACACGTCGGTGGGCGATCGGCTGGGCGACCGGTGCCGCGTCGAGGACCACCTCCCGGGGCTGATCGACCAGCCCGGTGGCGAGCAACCTGATGCCGCGCACGACCGGCTCCTGCGATCGGGCCTCAATCAGCCGGGCCTCCTCGTTGCGGCGGTGGAATTCGCTCACGGCAGCTTCGAGCGCCTCCTGGCTGACGGGGCTCCCGACGGCCTTGTCGATGGGGATCGCGACATCGAACGTCTGTCCCGGGTACACCAGGTTGATCCGCCATTCGAAGACACGGCGTTCCGGGCTGATGCCCGCCACCTGGAGGGCGTCTGCCGCCGACGTCATGAGCTCGTCGGCCAGCTGGCTCAACCGCCCGAGGTCGATCGCCCTCCAGTCCCCCTGCAGCGTGCGCGCCTCGTCGATGACGTGGTTGGCGGTGAGCAGGCCGAGGGCGGAGAATGCCGGCGCGGCGCGCGGGATGAGCACGCGGCGCATGCCGAGCAGCGCGGCGTGGCGGGCGGCGTGGACGGCGCCCATGCCTCCGAACGCGACCAGGTCGAGCTCGCGCGCGTCGGCGCCGGCCAGGGAGAGGATGCGGCGGACGGCGTCGCACATGTGGACGTCGATGATCGCCGCGGTGGCCACCGCGGTCTCCTCGGCGTCGAGCCCCAATGGCGCGCCGACGGTGGCCAGGGCCTGGCGGGCCCTGTCGACGTCGAGATCGAGGCGCCCGCTCCAGAACGCCGTGGGGTCGAGGCGACCCAGCACGAGATCGGCGTCGGTCACCGTGGGCTCGGTTCCTCCCCGCTGGTAGCAGACGGGGCCCGGGATGCTGCCGGCCGATTCGGGCCCCACGGTCAGCGTGCCGGAGCGGTTGCGACTGAGCGACCCCCCGCCCGCACCGATGGAGTGCACGTCAACCATCGGAAGGGCGATGCAGTAGCGGTGCCGCCAATTCCAGTCCGTCTTCACCTCGGGCCTGCCGTCGCGGATCAGGCAGACGTCGTAGCTCGTGCCGCCCATGTCGACGCTGACGACGTCACCGAGCCCCGCCGCCGCGGCCGCGCGTGCTGCCGCCACCACACCGCCGGTCGGGCCCGAGCTGATGGTGGCCAGCGGCCGGGTCTTGGTCGCTCTCGGGGTGGCCACACCGCCGGAGCTGGTGGCGAGGAGCAGCTCCTCGGCGAACCCGGCGTCTTGCAGGCGTGACTCCAGCCGGTCCAGGTAGCGGACGATGGGCGGGCCCACGAAGGCGTTGACCAGCGTGGTGGAGGTCCGTTCGAACTCGGGGGGCTTGGGCCACACTTCGTGGGACACCGAGACCAGCTCGACATCGGGATACTCGTCGAGAATGATCTCCCGCGCCCGCTGCTCGTGGCTCGGGTTGAGATAGCTGTGCAAGAAGCACACGGCGATCGATGTGACGCCGAAGGCCCGGAGCCGTGCTGTCGCCTTGCGCACGCCTTCCTCGTCGAGGGCGCGATCGACAGTGCCCTCGCTCGTGATGCGCTCGGTGATCTCGAGTCGTACCCGGCGGCGGGCGATGGGCTCCGGGGCCGGGTAGCTGGGGTCCCAGATGTCCTCCTTGTAACACCGGCGCATCTCTATCTCGTCGCGGAACCCCTCGGTCACCAGCAGGCCGGTGGGTGCTCCCGTCATCTGAATCATGGTGTTGTCCGCCGCCGTGGTGCCGTGCACGATCGACGCGCACTGGCCCAGCAGTGCGCCCGCATCGGCCATGTTCTCGGCTTCGGCCAGGCGCGCGATGCCGGCCAGGACGCCGTCGGACTGGTCCTCGGGAGTCGTCGGGGTCTTCTCCAGGACGATGGAGCCGTCCGGGCGGAGCAGGACGCAGTCGGTGAACGTGCCACCGACGTCGACCCCGATGCGGTAGCGGTCCTGCACGCCGCTCATGCCCCCGTCCCCTCGCTGGATCGATCCGCCCGGAGCTGTTTCGTGGCGTCGTAGTCGATGGTGAGGTCCATGGCCTCCAGCGTCCCGGTGATGACGACGCCGTAGTCGCGCAGCGCCCCCTCGACCGAGACGTACTCGTCCCAGACGTCGTCGAGCACGGCTTCGACGTCACGTTCCAGCGGGTCGCCCCAGCCACCGCCCCCCCCGAAGTCGTAGACCAATTGGTCACCCGTCTCGAGGAGGTGCGCGGTGACGACGGGGGAGACCCTGACTTCACGCTCGGTCCCCTTGCTGACGAAGCAGATGTCCGGGCTGCCCGGTAGGCCACCGGCGATCCCCGGGTGGAGATGACGCTGGTTCACGCAGTACTGGCTCACGGAGGTCGGCGTGCGCGCCTCCTTGACGAAGTGGCTGCCGCAGCCGCCCCGGAACTTGCCGGGCCCACCGGAATCCGTCAGGTAGTTCCGCCCCCGGAGGATGTGCGGGAACAGCCGCTCGTTGAGCTCCGCCGACGCCTTGATCAGGTTGCCCATGGCTGGGGCGAGGGCCCCCCAACCGTCGACGCCGTCCACCCCGTTCACCCACCCCGCGCTGACTTCGCCCCCGTGGTCGAAGAAGGACTGGCCCGTGCGAGGGTCGACGTCGCCCCACATCTGTCTGGGGCTGCCGAACTTGTAGGTCTGGGGTGCGCAGCGCTCCGGGATGATCTGGGCCATGGCGACCGCAATGGCGTCGCCGACCTCCACGCCGGGGTGGTGCGTGCCCGAGCTGACCGGCTTCGGCTCCACCGGATTGAGGCAGCAGCCGAGTGGGACGCGCAGCTCGACACAGTCGAAGAACCCCTCGTTCTTCGGGATGGAAGGGTCCACCAGGCTGGCCAGCTGGGCGATGGCGTTCCCCCGGGTGTTGCCGAAGGTGGACCAGCCTGAGATGTTCGGGCGCGTGTCGGACCCTTCGAAGTCGAGGATGAGCCGGTCGTCGTCGACCGTCACGGCGACGTGGACGTGGAGGTCCTGGTTGCCCTGCGGGTCGCTGTCGACGTAGATGTCCGCCTCGTAGGTCCCGTCCGGCCAGCCCCGGATCTCCTCGGAGAACCGGCTGCGCGCATCGTCGATGGTATGGGTCACCGCGGCCCGGACGGTGTCGGCGCCCCAGTGGCCGGCGAGCTCGGCCAATCGGGCCGCGCCGAGTTGGGCGGCTCCGACCTGGGACCGGAGGTCACCGATGAAACCGGCCAGCCGGTTGTTGGCCCGCATGGTCAATACGACGTCCCGGCGCTCGTGCCCGCCGTCAATGATCTTCAGCAGCGGATAGCGCGTGCCCTCGCTGTACACGTCCTTGGCCATGGTGTTGTAGCCGCCCGGGACGGCCCCGCCGGTGTCCCCGTGATGGCACTGAATGGAGGCCACCAGGAGCAGGGCGCCCTCGTCGTCGAACACGGGGGCGAAGACGTTGAAGTCGGGGAGGTGGCCACCACCGTGGTACGGGTCGTTGGCCACGATCACATCGCCGGGCTTGAGCTCGTCGCCGAAGAAATCGATGGCGAACCGGACGGGCAGGGTGCTCGACAGCATGAACTGGGGGATGCCCACCGAGAGCGCGGCCAGGCGGCCCTCGGCGTCGAGGATCGTGGCGTTGCGCTCGTTGGACTGGTTCAGGATCGGTGTCGTCGCCGTCCGGGACACGTAGGTCGCCATTTCGAAGCAGACCGTCTCCATGGCCGATCTGATGACCTCTGCTGTGACGAGATCGATCTCGCTGGTCTCCGACATGGCTCCCCTTCAGGTCGTGCGTCTGTGCTGGCCCGCCTGAGCGGGTCGCTGTCCCCGCCCGGCGCCCCGCCCCTTCAGAAGGGTACCCGAGCCGTTCGGGAGGACGGATCGGCCGACGGGATCGGCGGAGCCGACCGGCCGGGCGCCGCAGACGCGGGCGGAACGGCGTTGTCCACGCGCTGGTCGCGAGCCCGGAAACCGAGGTCAGAGCCTTCTCCCTCCCGGCCGGGAACCCCCTCCCGAAAAGGTTCCCCGGCCCCCCGAATTCGGGAACCAATGGTGACAGGCCGGCGTTGGAGTAGTTGGATACACAGAGAGCCACCAGAGGGTGGTAAAGGAGTTGAGATGAGCGACCGTTATCGCAAGGACCCGGACGCCATAGCCAAGCTGGGACCGAGGGAGTACGCCGTCACGCAGGAGGCCGCCACCGAGCCGGCCTTCGCCAACGAGTTCTGGGACAAGAAGGAGGCCGGCATCTACGTCGACATCGTCTCGGGGGAGCCTCTGTTCGCCTCCCTCAAGAAGTTCGACAGCGGATGTGGTTGGCCGAGCTTCACCATTCCCCTTGACCCGGCCAACGTGGTCGAGCGCCAGGACATGAGCCACGGGATGATCAGGACCGAGGTCCGTTCGGCCCACGGCGACAGTCACCTGGGCCACGTCTTCAATGACGGCCCTCCGGACGAGGGTGGCCTGCGCTATTGCATCAACTCGGCCGCGCTGCGCTTCGTGCCCTACGAGGATCTCGAGGCCGAGGGATACGGTGAGTACACGAAGCTCTTCGATGGGGGAGCGACCAAGGAGGAGGTGGCCCGCTCATGAGTGCCACGACAGAGAAGGCGATTTTGGCCGGTGGGTGCTTCTGGGGCATGCAGGACCTGATCCGCAGGCGCCCGGGTGTCATCACCACCAGGGTCGGGTACACCGGCGGGGACGTGGCCAACGCCACCTATCGCAACCACGGCACCCATGCGGAGGCGATCGAGATCATTTTCGATCCGACCGTGACGTCGTATCGTGAGATCCTCGAGTTCTTCTTCCAGATCCACGACCCGACGACCAAGAACCGTCAGGGCAACGATGTTGGGCTGAGCTACCGCTCGGCGATCTTCTACGTCGACGACGAGCAGAAGCGGGTGGCCGAGGACACCATCGCCGACGTCGAGGCCTCGGGCCTCTGGCCCGGCAAGGTCGTGACCGAGGTCGCGCCGGCGGGACCGTTCTGGGAGGCCGAGCCCGAGCACCAGGACTACCTCGAGCACTACCCGAACGGATATACGTGTCACTTCCCTCGGCCGGGCTGGGTGCTGCCCCGCCGCAGTGACGCGTTGGCCGGGTAGGCCGGCGCCGTGGCCGACGAACCGATCAACCCCGCGGCCGAACCCACCGGTTCGGGCTGCGTCGAGTGCCTCGCGACGGACGGATGGTGGCTGCACCTCCGCCGTTGCGCGGCCTGCGGCCACATCGGCTGTTGCGACAGCTCGCCCAGCCAGCACGCCAGCAAGCACGCCCGGGAACCCGGGCACTCCATCGTCCGGAGCTTCGAACCCGGTGAGGATTGGTTCTGGGACTACGCAACCGAGCAGTACTACGACGGCCCCGCACTGGCTCCGCCGGAGCACCACCCGCTCAGTCAGCCCACCCCGGGCCCGGCCGGTCGTGTCCCCGCCGACTGGGAGCGTCATCTCCACTGAGGGACCCATAGCCTGCAAGCAGGCCAGCGGACGCGCCCGTGCCGTTTGGCCCGAAGACCGATCGGAGGTCCCACGTGCCCGCTGTCACCGTCAGTGACCTGACCACCCTGCCGGCCGTTCCGGCGCTCGACCGCACCCGGCTGGCCGAGCGCCCGGTGCAGTCGGTGACCACGGCCCCCCGGGGCCTCGAGGGCGAGGGTTTCCCGGTCCGCCGTGCCTTTGCCGGCGTGCACCTCCGCGATCTCGATCCCTTCGTGCACATGGACCAGATGGGCGAGGTCGACTACGCGCCGGGCGAGCCGAAGGGCACGCCCTGGCACCCCCATCGCGGCTTCGAGACGGTCACCTACATGATCGACGGCACGTTCCAGCATCAGGACTCCCATGGCGGCGGCGGCGTGATCGCCGACGGGGCGACGCAATGGATGACGGCGGGGAAGGGCATCCTCCACATAGAGACGCCGCCCGAGGAGCTCGTCGTCGCCGGTGGGCGTTTCCACGGCATACAGCTGTGGGTCAACCTGCCCGCCCGGGACAAGATGATCGAGCCCGCCTATCAGGGGCTCGAAGGGGCCGACGTGACCCTGTTGTCGTCCGGTGACGGCGGCGCACTGGTGCGGATCATCGCCGGCGAGGTGGGCGGCCACCGCGGCCCGGGTTCGACCCACACGCCGATGGCGCTGATGCACGCGTCGATCGCGCCCGGGGCCCTGCTCGAGCTCCCCTGGGACCGCGAGTTCAACGCGCTCGTCTACCTCCTCGCCGGCTCGGGGCGGGTGGGCGGCGACGGCCGTCCCGTCACGAGTGGGCAGCTCGTCTCGTTCGGCCCGGGGGACTTCATCGCCCTGCGGGCCGACGACGCACAGGACTCGGGGACGAGCCATCTCGAGGCGCTGATCCTCGGGGGCCGGCCGATCGGGGAGCCCGTGGAGCACTACGGGCCCTTCGTCATGAACACCAAGGCAGAAATCGGGCAGGCGCTGGAGGACTTCGAGGCGGGCCGGCTGGGGACAATCCCACCGAACGCCCTGATGCCCCACGTCCCGGATCCTGACCCGGTGCGGGCCGAGCACACCGGCATCTGACGTCCGGGCTGCGTCACACACCGCTTCGGTGCGGCCCTACGGATCGCACGCCCGCAGCTCCGCCACCGAGGCGGAGGACTGGTCCACCGTCGCCGCCGGTGGTGCCACGTGCACGGGCGCGCCGAACGCCGACAGGCGCAGGGTGGTGTGCTGGGTCGTCGAGCCCATGGGCCGGTCTGCCCAAATCGGATTCGCCCGGACGATGGCGGCCGGGAGCTTGCCGCTGGAGTACGCAGCGTTGCGCGCCTGCACGAGACGACCCTGGCCGTCGATCCAGAGCGTCGTGCTCTCCAGCGCGAGCCCTGGTCGTGACGTTCCCTTCGGGCAGTCCACCTGCAGCTGGCTCCGCACCACGTAGCGCGTGGTCTCCTCGCCCTCAACGCGCGCCGTCCCGAGCGCACGAACGCGAAGCACCCTGAACGGCGAGCCGAGCCATGACAACGCGTCGGAGAAGCCGGCGGCCGCGCTCAGCCCGAGCCCGCTCCGGTTGCGCGGGATCGACTCCTTCGCCCACCCGGCCGTGGTGGTCGGGCCGAGGTCGAGGTAGACGTCGGGCCCGACGGCGATCGCCGCCTGCGCGAACGTCTCGGCGTGGGGCTGGATCCGACCCCCGGGTCCCGTGGTCCAGTCGTCCTGGTGCTGGACCTCACTGATCCGGAACGATCCCGCCGCGAAGTCGACCACGCCCGTGCCCGCCGCGGAGCCGCGCAGGACGGGGTTCGGGCTGGTTGTGACCGCGGCGTAGTCCAGGTGCGCCGTCCCGGCGGCCTTCGTCTTCGCCCAGACGCCGTCCACCCACTGTTGGGGTGACGGGCCGGCCGCAGTGGGGGAGCCGGCCGCGCCGAGCGCGGCGCCGAGTCCGGCACCGACACCGAGCAGGACGAGGAGCGCCCACGGGATGAGACGCCGCATTGTTGCGGCCCTGGCTGGGCTGCCTATGCCTGCGGCCGCAGGCCGTCTTCGATCATGACGAGCAACCGCCCGCTCTGATCAGGGGTCAGCGTCGCGCTCATGCACATGGAGCCGAGCAGCTGCATCAGGTCGGGCGCGTCGACGTCCGTGCGGACGACGCCGGCCTCCTGGGCATGGGTCAGCACAATGCTCAATGCGTTCTCAATGCGCTCACGCGCCGTCACGCGGAGACCGGGATCCTTCTCGAACGCCTCGTGGAGCTCGTTCATGAAGCGTTTCTTGCCGGTCGCGTACCGGACGAAGGCCTCGAGCCAGGCGACGAACGCAGGCCACGGCTCGAGGTCGGCCACGACCGTCCGCGCCACCGTGTCCAGCTCGTCGACGTCGTCCCGGTACACCGCCTCCACCACGTCGATCCGCTTCGGGAAATGCCGGTACAGCGTGCCGATCCCGACGCCGGCCTCCTTGGCGATGGCCTCCATGCTGGCGCCGCCGCCCTCCTGGTCGAAGACGTTGCGTGCCGCGGTGACGAGGAGCTCGTAGTTGCGCTTGGCGTCGGCCCGCATGGGACGCGTCGCCGGGGCCTCGTCCACGCGATCGATGTCCCCGCCGTCGATCGTCGCCGTCGCCTTCGGTTGCGCCGTCATCGTCCTGCCTTCCCTCCCGGCCAAAAAGCACCTTCGAAAAACAGTGTTGCAAAACGGAGGCACCCTCCGTATACTAACCGGAGGAAGCTTCCGCTTAGCCAGATTACCAGCGGAGAGATCGGAATCAAATGCCTTCTTCACTCACTGTCGCGCCCATCGCCGCGCCCCGCACCACCCCGGTGGGGGGACCCGACACCGGCCCGCCCGGACGTCTCAAGAGCCTGCTCAGGACCCCTTCGGTGTTCCTGTTCGTGATTCTGGCGGCCCAGCTCATGGTGGTCCTCGACACCACCATCGTCAACGTGGCCCTGCCCCACATTCAGGAGGGTCTCGGCCTCTCCGGGGGGGAGCTCTCCTGGGTCATCAATGCCTACCTGCTCACATTCGGCGGCCTGCTGCTGCTCGGAGCGCGCTCGGGCGATCTCCTCGGCCGGCGCCGCACCTTCCTGGCCGGCATCGCCATCTTCACCGTGAGCTCGCTCTTCGGGGGGCTGGCCGTCTCGGGGTGGATGCTCCTGTCCGCTCGCGCCCTCCAGGGGGTCGGCGCCGCCCTGGCCGCACCCTCCTCGTTGGCCCTCCTGACCACCATCTTCTCCGACGGGCCCCAGCGGGTCCGGGCCATCGGCCTCTTCACGACCGTGTCGGCGGCCGGCGGAGCCATCGGCCTGGTGGCCGGTGGGGCGCTGACGCAGCTCGTGTCGTGGCGCTGGGTGATGTTCGTGAACGTCCCGATCGGGATCGCCGTCCTGTTGGTGGGCCGCAGTGCCCTGCAGGAGACGCCCCGCCGCACCGGGCACTTCGACATCGCCGGCGCCCTCACCTCCACGCTGGGCATGGTGGGCATCGTGTTCGGACTGGTCGAGGCCGGAGCCCGCGGCTGGTCCAGCCCCGTCACGATCGGTTCCCTCGCCGTCGGCCTCTTCCTCCTCGGGGTCTTCGTCCGCATCGAGACCGGGGCCGAGGAGCCCATCGTGCCCCTGCGGCTCTTCGCCAGCGGGACGCGCACGACGGCCAACGTCTCACGTGGGCTGATGTACGCCGGCATGTACGGCATGTTCTTCTTCGTGGGCCAGTTCCTCCAGGACGTGCAGGGCTACTCGCCGCTGCGCACCGGCCTGTGCTTCCTGCCTGTGCCGGCTTCGGTCTTCCTGTCGTCACAGCTGGTGAGCAAGGTCCTGATCCGTCGGGTCCACCCCAAGGTGCTGATCATGTGCGGCATCAGTCTCACGGTGGTCGCGCTGCTCATGTCGAGCCAGCTCCATGCGGGGGCGTCGTACGGGCAGATCTTCGTCAGCCTCGTCTTGTTGGGCACGGGTTCGGGGACCGCGCTGGTGCCCCTGACGCAGGCCGGACTCGCCGGCGTCGAGCCCGCCGACGCGGGGGCGGCGTCCGGTTTGGTCAACGTCACCCAGCAGGTCGGGGCGGCGTTGGGGCTGGCGGTGCTCGTCACCGTGCTCAGCGCGGCCGCGGGCCACGCGCAGCTCAAGGCCGGTGCCGGCGTCCCGACCCACCTCGTCTCCGGCCTCGATCTGACCTTTGCCGTCGCCGCCCTGTTCGGTCTCGCGGCACTGGTCATGGTCGCCCTCCTGGTCCACCTGCCCGGCACCGAGCAGGCCGGTTCGGAGCGGGCCGCGGTCGAGCGGGAGCGTGCCGACGAAGCGGCGAACGTGGAGTTCGAGCTCGTCGACGGCGAGGGCTTCGAGTGGTCGGGGCCGGAGCTGGTGGCGTAGCGGCCGTCGGGGTGGCTCAGTATTCGGGCGAGACTACGGCGAGGTCGGCGGCATCGGGAGCCGCCCCGGGCCGCCCCGGGTGGACGTTGATGAGGATGCCCGCCAGCACCGCGGCCAGCACGAAAATGCCGGCCGCCCACGCACTGGCGACGGCGTACCCGTGCACCGTCGCCTGCGCCACGACGTCCTTGCTCTGCACATGGTGGGACGCCAGGTAAGTCGCCGTAGCCGCCGCCGCGAGCGTGTTCAGCAGGGCGGTGCCGATGGAGGCCCCGATCTGCTGGGAGGTGTTTGTCGTCGCCGCCGTCACGCCGACGTCCCGCGGCTCGGCGTTCTGGGTGGCCGTGCTGATGCAGGGCACGATGGCCAGCCCCAGTCCGAAGCCGAGCAGGAGCTCGCTCGGCAGCACGTTCGTGACGTAGGACGCGTCGGGCGTCAGTTGGGTGAAGAGGGCGACGCCGAGGCCCGCCAGCAGGAGGCCCGGGACGACGAGCAGGCGGGTCCGCACGCGGGGCATCAGGCGGCTGGCCACCTGCGTGGCCGCCAGCGCGTTCATCGCCATGAGCGGGAGGAAGGCGACTCCGGTCTTGAGGGGCGAGTAGTGGTCGATGGTCTGCAGGAGGTAGGTGAGGAAGAGGAAGGTCCCGAACATGCCGGTCACCGCCAGGAGAATCGTGATGAACGACCCGGCCCGGTTCCGGTTGCGCAGCACCCGCAGCGGGAGCAGGGGATTGGGGCCCTTGCTCTGCCACACGATGAACGCGCCCAGCAGGATGGCGGCGACGATCAGGGCCACCATGACATCGGTGGCGCCCCACCCGCTGGTGCCGGCCTCTCCGAGCCCGTAGACGAGGGCGACCAGACCGCCGCACCCGAGGACGACGCCCAGCACGTCCAAACGGATCCCGTGCACCCCCTCGCGGTCGGGGATCATGGTGAAGGCGCCGACGAGGACCAGCGCGGCGATCGGCAGGTTCACGTACAGGCACCAGCGCCAGTCGACGTACTGGGTCAGGAACCCGCCGAGGATGAGCCCGAAGGCGGACCCGGCGATGGCGATGGTGGCGTAGATCCCGAACGCCCGCCCGCGCTCGCGCGGCTCGTTGAAGGTCGACGTCAAGAGTGAGAGCACCGACGGCGCCAGCAGCGCGCCGAACAGACCCTGCAGCCCACGGGCCCCGATCAGCATGAGGGTGGTCTGGGCCGCCCCGCCGAGGGCTGACGCCAGCGCAAAGCCGAGGACCCCGACCATCAGCGTGCGCTTGGGGCCGAACATGTCGCCCAGGCGTCCACCCAGGAGGAGGAAGCCGCCGAAGGCGAGCGTGTAGGCGGTCACCACCCACTGCCGGTCGGTGTTGGAGAACCCGAGCGCGTGCTGGGCCGAGGGAAGGGCGATGATCATGATCGTCGTGTCGAGCACCACCATGAGCTGCGCGCCGGCGATGATGACGAGGATCCACCAGTGGGCCCGGGTCGTCCCGGACGGCGCCGTGCCCGCGCCGGGCTCCCGCAGTGTCGTGACCGACCCGCTCACGAGGCGCCGTGCTTCGAGAGGATCCGGTCGACCTGGTTCTGGTTGAGCGGGCGGTGCCCCAGCGCGACGTCCGTGGGCCGCATGCCGGCGACCAGGAGGTCGAGATGCCGCTTCCACGCCTCGGGTGCGTTCGAGCCGGTGGTCTCGAGCACGCCCCTGATCGACCACATGGCGAGAGAGATGTCGGTGCTCGCCAGGTCGCGGCGCACTCGGCCGTGCGCCTGGGCGTCGGCGAGCAGGTCGGCGATGAGCTCACGAGCCCTCCGCACCAGATGATGGTCCGAGTTCCACAGCTTGGGCAGGCAGCCGAGATGCTCCGCGAGATACGCGCTCGAGGCCCGCAAGAAGTGCTCGAGCCCCGTGCCGTCCGGACGCGCCGCCGCCTCCTCGGCCATGGCGATCGTCGCCTCGAGGACCTCCGAGACGAGCGCCTCGATGAGCGCCTCCTTCGAAGGGAAGCGGCGGTACAGCGTGCCCATCCCGACGCCGGCCACCCGTGCCACGTCGGCCACGCTGGCCTCGAGCCCCTTCTCCTCGAAGACCTGACCGGCGGCCACCAGGAGACGCTCCCGATTCTTCTGGGCGTCGCTGCGCATCGGCCGGCTCAAGGTCGAGGCGGCGTGGCCGCTCCGCGCCTCCGCCGGGCTCGTATCCGGAGATTTCACTCCGCTTACCCTACAGGCAACCGGAGCGGTCGATCCCCATCTCCTCGCTGCCATCGGGCTCCTGCTCGCGTGGGCCACCATGGAACGCGAACACGACGGGTCGTCCGTCACTTGAGGAGGCCACCGATGCGCCGGCGTGACACGACCCCGACCCCGACCCCGACCCCGACCCCGACGGAGACGGAGATGGAGACGGAGACGCAGACGGAGACGGAGACGGAGACGGAGACGGCGGACGCGGACGGGGCGGACGCGTGCACGACGAACGCAAGGAGGGATGCATTCATCCGGCTGTTGCCCAAGGCCGAGCTGCACGTGCACATTGAGGGAACCCTCGAGCCGGAGCTGGTCTTCGCGCTCGGCGGCGCGCAACGAGGTGCAGCTGCCCTACACCGACGTCGCGGCACTGCGCCGCGCCTATGTCTTCGAGGATCTGCAGTCCTTCCTGGACATCTACTACGCCAACTGCACAGTTCTCCGCACCGAGCAGGACTTCTACGACCTCACATGGGCCTACCTCACCAGGGCGGCCCGTCAGGGGGTGTGTCACGCGGAGATCTTCTTCGACCCCCAGACGCACACCGGGCGCGGCGTCTCCTTCGAGACCTGCTGCACGGGGATCAGCCGCGCCCTGGCCGACGGCCTGCCGCAATTGGGCATCACCTCGGGACTGATCCTGTGCTTCCTGCGCGATCGCAGCGAGGAGTCGGCGCTGCAGACCCTGGAGGAAGCCCGCCCCTTCATCCACCTGCTCACGGCCGTCGGCCTCGACTCGGCCGAGGTCGGCAACCCGCCCTCGAAATTCGAGCGGGTGTTCCGCTCCGCCCGGGAGATGGGCCTCCCCGGCGTGGCCCACGCCGGAGAGGAAGGCCCGCCGGACTACATCTGGCAGGCGCTCGACCTGCTGCAGGCGCGGCGGATCGATCACGGCGTGCGCTGCCTGGAGGACGAGCGGCTCGTCGAGCGACTCGTGACGGAGCAGGTCCCGCTCACGGTGTGCCCCTTGTCCAACGTCAAGCTGCAGGTCTTCCCCGCCCTGGCCCAGCACGACCTTCCGGTACTGATCCGGCGCGGCCTCCTGGTGACGATCAACTCCGACGACCCCGCCTACTTCGGCGGGTACGTCGCCGACAACATCAGCGCCGTGGCGGAGGCATTCGACCTGACCCGAGCCGAGATCGTGCGACTGGCGCGCAACGGTCTGCAGGCCGCCTTCCTCCCCGCTGCGGTGAGGGACGGGTACCTCGCCGAAATCGATCGCCTGGGCTGACGCGTCCGCGGACAGGCCGCACACGCCATGATGGCCCGATGGCGAAAGCGGGCATTGCCGGGCTCATCCTCACACCCGGGGCGAGCGCCGGACGCACCCAGTCCGGCCTCGTCGCCATTGACGAGGCCGTGACGCGCACCGGGGTGACGGTCGAGCGCGTCGAGTTCCCCGGCCAGGCGGCCGGCAAGCGGCGGACCGATCCGCCCGCGGTGTGCATCGAGACGGTGCGGACCGCCACCGCCGCGCTGGCCGAGCAGCTCGGCGTCCCGAGTCGTCGTCTCGCCATCGGGGGCCGTTCCTTCGGCGGTCGCATGTGCTCCCTGGCCGTGGCCGAGGGCCTGTCGGTGGCGGGGCTGGTCCTGGTCAGCTACCCGCTCCACCCACCGGGTCGCCCCGATCGCCTCCGCACCGAGCACTTTGCCCGCTTGGACCTGCCGTGTCTGTTCGTCTCGGGCCGGCGCGACGCCTTCGCCACGCCCGCAGAGCTCGAGCGGGAGACGGCGGCGATCCCGGGTCCGGTCACCCGCCACGTCGTCGAGGGCGATCACTCGTTGCGCAAGAGCGAGGCCGAGGTCGGCGAGATCCTCGCCGCCTGGATCGCCGGGCTGTCCGTCCGCAGGTAGTCGGGCCGGAAGCAGTCGTGCCGACCGCGCGGTGGTTGGTCAGGCCGCCGGGCCCGTGTGGAAGATCGGCCAGGCGATCTCCGTCCGCCAGGCCCCTGCGTCGGTGGTGTCGAGCCGGCCGACCAGGTAGCGCTCCCGGATCGGTCCCTCCACGCCCAGCGCGCGGTCGGAGACGTACGTGGCCAGCGCGCCGTAGGCGCGGTCGATGTCCGCATGGGACCCCGCGTGCACAATCGTCGCCAGCTCGACCGCCGGCAGGATCTGCGGCTCCACGCGGCCGACCGGCCTGATCACGTCCTGCGCGGGCACGAAGATGGTGAGTTCCCCCTGTTCCTGGCGGAAGAAGTCGTCGGCGATCACCGCGCCGGGCGGGCCGGTCGTCACCACGCCCTGTGCCTCGACGGTGGATGCGAGCTCGCCGAGCGCGCCCTGGAACCACGGGACCAGCTCGTCGAGCCTCACCGTCTGGCTGATGGCCGCCGTCCGGAGCGCCGGTTGGCTGCGGTGCTCGATGTGCACGTCAGGGGCGGGGCCCTGGAGGAGCCCGCGCAGGGAGGCCACGGCTTCGTGGGTCTGGAGGAGGCCCTGTTCCAGGTGCGCCAGGTGGTCGGCGATGATCGCGTGACGGGTGTCGAGGTCCGGTGCCCGCAGCACCGCCCCGATCTGCTCCAGCGGCATGTCCAGATCGCGGAAGCGCCGGATGACCTGCGCCGAGGGGATCTGGTCGGTGCTGTAACGGCGGTAGCTCGAATCCGGGTCCACCTCGGCCGGGACCAGCAGGCCGAGCCGGTGGTAGTGACGGAGCATCTTCACGCTGAGCTGGGTGGCCCGCGAGAAGTCGCCGATGGCCAGGGACGACGGCATGCCTCCAGTTTCAACCCTCCCCCCGGGGGAGGGTCAAGGCGGCGATGCCGTCTTGACCCTCCCGTCGCGGGATGGCGCACCGTGGGGGCGTCAGAAGCACTCCAGAGAGGAGACCCTCCCATGCAGACCACCGAACTGCGCGGGGTCGTCGCTGCGCATGTCGCCGCCGTCAATGCGTTCGACGTCGACGCCATCGTCGCCACCTTTGCGCCCGACGCCTATGTCAACGATGCCCGCCGGGAAATCAAGGGCGTTGGCGCAATCCGGGCCTGGGTGGCCAAGGAGATGGTCGGCGACCACGTCACCATGGAGGTGCGCGAGGTCATCGACCACTATGGCGACACCATTGTGCGGGCGCGCTACGACGGGACCTACGACAAGACCAACCTGCCCGACGAGTTGGTGATGTCGAACTACTTCAGCGTCCGAGACGACAAGATCGTGAGTCTGGCGGTCATCTTCAACCAGCCGTCCCCCTTCGAAACGCCCGTCTGACCGCTCCCAGGGGAAGGCAACGATCCTCTTCCGGGCGCGGTCGCGAAGGCGGGGACGTCAGCCCAGCGCGATGTGTTCGAGCAGCGTGGCCGTCTCGTCGGGAGCGGCGAGCATCATGTCGTGCCCACAGGCGAGCTCGTGCGTTTCCCACCCAGCCGCCACCGCCGCCTCGGCGAACCGCCCGAGACTGGCCAGCGGGGGATCGGTATGCGCCACGTAGACCTTGCGCAGCCGGCGCAGCGGGCCGGGGTCGAACTCGGTCGGCTCGATCTGGCACCGGAACGGGAAGTCGGTCAGCCGGGCCCCGACCCATGGGCGTTGCGCGGCCGCGATACCCCACTGTTCGAGAAAGGCATCCGTGGCCCCGAGGTACCAGCCTTCGCCCGCCTCGGCGACCTGGCGGCGGTAGCGCTCGGCGACCTCCGGCGGCTCGACATTGAGGAGGCTCTCGCCCGGCGCGGTGACGAACGCCCCGAGATACACCACCGAAGCCAGCCGTTCTTCGGCGCGCTCGGCCAGCGGGCCGGCGAGGACGCCGGCGTAGCTGTGCAGCACGAGGTGGACCTCAGTCAGGTCCTCGAACCACAGCAGCTCGTCGAGGTCCGCCACGTGCGTCTCCACGCCCACCTCGGGGGAGAGCCCGGCGCGGCGATCACCCTGTCCGCTGAGGGTCGGCCGGTGGACGTCGTGCCCTCGTGCGGAGAGCAGGCGGTGGACGTCGCGCCAGCACCAGCCACCGTGCATGGCGCCGTGAACCAGGACGAATGTGGCCACCGGACAACTCCTCGTCTCGCTCCGCTGCAAACCCCGATTCTGCCGCCATCAGCGACCGGGGCGTCAGACCAGGGCGGCGCCTTCGGCGAGGGCGGCCCGGAGAGCCCGGAAGCCCGCCGATGTCTGGGCCACGAACGTCTCGTCGCGGGCCGGATCGCCGCGCGCGAGCCAGGTGAGCGTCGTCTCGACCAGCCAGCCGAAGAGCGCCTCGGAGTGCCACGCATTGAGCAGCTCGTCACCGGTGTCGAGTCCGCTGAGCCGGCGCACGACCGACACGGCCACCGCCCGCAGCTCGGCGGCGTAGGCCGCGAACTGCGGTTCGCGGGCGGCATGTCGCCACAGCAGCGTGAACGCAGCCGGGTCCTCCCTCGCCACGGTCAGGAGGGTCCGGGGACCGAGGCCGACGTGGGTCGGCTGGGCCAGTTCGGCTCGCAGTTCGACGCCGAGGTGGTCGAAGACCTGCTGCAGGATCTCGCGGTAGAGCTCTTCCTTCGATCCGAAGTGCCGGTAGACGATCAGCTTGGTCACCCCGCAGGCGGTGCCCACATCGTCCATGGAGGTGTCGGCGAACCCGGTCGAGGCGAAGGCCAGGGCGGCGCCGTGCACGATGGCGGCGCGGCGCTCGGCTCGGGGCAGCAACTTGCTCTCGGTCTGTATACGGGACAGTATATACCTGACAGTTACAGCAGACCGGGAAGGGAGCGGCCATGGGCACGGCGCAGGTCGAGTTCACCGAGGAGGAGCTCCTGGCCGACCTGACGGTCGCCGAGCCGCTCATCGCCGGCGGGGTGCGCTGCCACGGAGGCTTCGGGGCGGACGGCCGTTACGTCTCACCCCGGACAAGGTTCCGGCTTCCGGCCATCGCCGCCTGGGGTGAGCAGAACAGCCTGCGTTTCGACAGCGAGCTGATCGACGTCCCCCTCGAGTGGTGGGAGCGCTCCTTTCCCAACGTCGAGCAGGCCCGCTTCCTCATCCGTGCCGGCGTCCCCGAGCCCCTCATGGCCACCTTGACCCGCATCGGCACCGTCGAGGGTTTCGGTGCCAACATCCGCCTGCTGCAGCCCAAGGATCTGCAGCGGCACTTCGTGGAGGAGATCCGCGGGACGGCGATCGAGCATCTCGGCCGGGGGTTGTTCGAGGCGCACGGTCGCGACGAGGCCGGCTGGGAAGAGGAGGCCGGCCACCGGGACATGTGGTTCGCGGCGCGCGACATCGCCTTCGAGCGCTCGTGCGAGGAGCTTGACATCGAGGCGATGTTGGCCCGCATGGGGTTCGGCCCGGGCCGGTCCGGTGGCGAGGTCGTCCGTCTTCTGCCCGACGACATTGCGCCCGAGCTCGAGGCGATGGTCACCCTCATGGTCCGCGTGCTCTTCATTGAGATCTCCGCCTTCCACACCTTCGCCTGGGCCGAGGAATGGATGTCCGACGCCGACCTGGTCGCGGGCGACGGCGAGGCCGCTCGTCTGGTGGGTTTCATCCGGGCCGACGAGACGCCGCACGTCGGCTACCTGCGCACCGCCCTGACCGAAATGCGCGATCGCACCTGGCGGGGTGCAGGTGGTCGCACCTATGCGGGCACCGACATGATCGGGCGGATCTGGGACCCGCTGTTGGCGCACAGCCTCGGGCCCGCCCGTGAGGAGGGCCGGCGCGTCGCCCTGGCCGAGGTGGAGTTCTGGTGCGCGCAGCGCAAGAACGGGGCGGACCTCCTGGCCGAGTTCCAGTCGCTCGGAGCGGCATGAAGTTCGGGGTCTTCTACGAGCACCAGCTGCCGCGCCCGTGGGAGGTGGACTCCGAGTACCGCCTCCTGCAGGACGCGCTCGAGCAGGTCGAGCTGGCCGATCGTCTCGGCTTCGACGTGGTGTGGGAGGTCGAGCACCACTTCCTGGAGGAGTACAGCCATTCCTCGGCGCCCGAGGTCTTCCTCGGCGCGTGCAGTCAGCGGACCAAGGACATCCGGCTCGGCCACGGCATCATTCAGACCGCGCCGGGCTACAACCACCCTGCCCGCACGGCCGAGCGGGTGGCCACCCTCGACCTGCTGTCGGGCGGGCGGGTGGAGTTCGGATCGGGTGAGTCGGGTTCGGAGGCGGAGCTCGGCGGGTTCCAGGTCGATCCGGCGACCAAGCGCGATGCGTGGCTCGAGGGACTGCAGGTCACGCTGCGCTGCCTGACGGAGACACCGTTCACCGGCGTCGACGGCCGCTTCGTGCAGATGCCACCGCGTAACGTCGTCCCGAAGCCGATGCAGCGCCCCCATCCGCCGCTCTGGGTGGCCTGCTCACGGCGGGACACCATTCTGCTGGCGGCCGAGAAGGGCATCGGTGCCCTGACCTTCGCGTTCATCGATCCGGAGGAAGCGGAGAAATGGGTCGCGGACTACGAGCAGACACTGGCCGACCGCTGCGTTCCCGTCGGTCTCGCGGTGAACCCCAACATCGCGTGCGTGACCCAAATGATGTGCCACCCCGACGAGAAGGTGGCGCTCGACCGCGGCCTCGAGGGTGGGAACTTCTTCGGGTACTCGCTCGGCCACTACTACGTCTTCGGGGAGCACCGGCCCGGGTCGACCGATGTCTGGGCCGAGTACCTCGAGCGGCGGGGGGATCAGGGCTACTCGCCCGAGATCGAAACCGCGTTGCGGCAGGAGCGACTCGGGGCCAAGCTGGCCGCGGGAGATCGCACGGGCCTGCGCGGTGCGACCGGGACCCCCGCCCAGGTGCGCGCCTACCTGCAACGCTTCGAGGAGGCGGGCGTCGATCAGGTGATCTTCGTGATGCAGGCCGGCATGAACCACCACGAGCACATCTGCGAGTCGCTGGAGCTGTTCGGGCGCGAGGTGCTGCCCGCCTTCAGGGAGCGCGACGAGGCCCAGGTGCGGGCGAAAGCGGCCCGGCTCGCACCAGCCGTCGACGCCGCGCTGGAGCGCCGGGCGCAGGAGCCGCCACCGCCCGCGTTGCCGCCGGGCTACTCGTTCCCGGCCATGCCCCGGCGCTGGGCCGACGAGACGGGCAGCGACGAGATCCGCGAGTGGCTCGAGCACTTTGCCGACAACCGCGCCAGGGGCATCAGAGAAGAGGGACTCGGGATCCTGGGCAACTGACGCCTGCCGTACGGTGTGGCATGCCTCCCGCTCCGACCTCTGGCCCGCCGCGCTGGCGGGTACTCGTCACCGGGGCGACGGGGCGGGTCGGTTTCCCGGTGGCGCGGGCCCTGGCCTCCCGCCACGAGGTGTTCGGGTTGGCGCGTTGCCGTCGTGACGGCGACCGGGCCCGGCTGGAGGCCGCCGGCGTGCAGCCGATAACGGCCGACGTGGCGGCGATGGACCTGCGCGGGCTTCCCGACGGGATCACCCACGTGTTCCACGCGGCAGCGCGACTGGGGCGCGAGGCACAGGATGCGGACTGGCAGCAGGTCTTCGCCACGAACGCCGACGCGTCGGGCCGTCTGGTGGCCGCCTGCGCCGGCGCCGCCTTCGTGTACTGCTCGACCGGCTCGGCCTACGCGTACCGGGGGCAGCGGCCCTTGTGCGAGGACGACCCGCCGGGGGTCCACCTCGGGGCCTACAGCCTCTCCAAGATCGCGGGGGAGGCCGTGGTGCGCTTCGCCGCAGGGCAAGCGGGCAGCCCGCTCACCATCATCCGCATCTTCTCGACCTACGGGCCCGAGGGCGGCACGCCGGTGAACCGACTGCGGCGGATCCTCCGCGGGGACGAGGTCGTCCTGCATCCGGACGCGCCCAACCACTACAACCCGATCTACGAGGACGACTACGTGCGCCTCGCCGAGCGTGCACTGCAGGTGGCCTCGCCCGACCCGGTCGTCGTGAACTTCGCCGGGAGCGAGACGGTAAGTGCCGAGGAATACTGCGCGTACCTCGGCGAACTGGTGGGCCGTCCGGCGTTGATCCGCTACGACCCCGATGCCCCCTGGCCGATCTGGCCCGACGTGACCCGCATGCACGAGGTGCTCGGGCGCACCGAGGTGCCGTGGCGCGAGGGCATGCGCCGGGTGGCCGAGGCCATGGGCTGATCCATCGCCGTCCCGCGTGACCACGGGCGCTTCGCGCTGATACCCTATGGGGGTATAGGGTATGGCGATCGGAGGACCATGCGACCCGGCTACATCGACAGCAAGGACGCCGTGCAGAAGCGGTTGCGCAGGGTGGAGGGCCAGGTCAGGGGCATTCAGCGCATGGTGGACGAGGACCGCTACTGCATCGACATCCTGGAGCAGGTGTCGGCCGCGACCAAGGCCCTGCAGGCCGTGGCCCTCGAGCTTCTCGACGACCATCTCGCACACTGCGTGTCGGACGCCGTGCGCCAGGGAGGCGGCGAGGCCACGGAGAAGCTCAGCGAGGCCTCCGCGGCCATCGCGCGACTCGTTCGCTCCTGATCCCTATGCCGGCCACCGCCACCGTGCTGGTGGACATCGGGCGATCGCTGCGCGAGGCCTTCTTCATGTTCTGGGAGACCCTCTGGCCCTTGGTGCTCGGGTTCGGTCTGGCCGGTGCGGTGCAGGCGTTCGTGAGCCGCGACGCCATGCGGGAGCGTCTCGGCGACCACCGGGCCCGATCCGTCCTGCGGGCCTCCGGCTACGGGATGGTGTCCTCTTCGTGCTCCTACGCGGCGTCGGCCATGGCCAAGTCGCTGTTCGTGAAGGGCGCCGACTACGTCGCCGCCATGGTCTTCATGTTCGCCTCGACCAACCTCGTCATTGAGCTGGGGATCGTGCTGATTGTGCTGATGGGATGGCAGTTCGCCGTCAGCGAATTCGTGGGCGGCATCATCATGATCGTGCTCCTCGCCACGTTGGGGGCGCTCTGGCTGCGCGGGCGACTCGTGGTGCAGGCCCGGGAGCGCCTGCGGGCGGCGGAGGACATGCCCGAGCACCGCCACGGCGCTGCGGCGAGCGAGGAGAGTGCACCGTCGCCCGGCACCGTCCGTGTGCGGTCGCTCGCCGGCTGGGCCGACAGCGCCGGCTACACCATGTCGGACCTCACCATGCTGCGGCGGGAGCTGGTGATCGGGTACACGGTGGCGGGTTTCCTGGCCGTCTTGGTGCCGACGTCGGTGTGGCAGGCGGTCTTCATCACGGGCCACGGGTTCTGGACCAGTGTCGAGAACGCCGTCGTCGGCCCCTTCATCGCCATCATCAGCTTCGTCTGCTCCATCGGCAACGTGCCTCTGGCCGCGGCGTTGTGGAGCGGGGGGATCTCCTTCGGCGGCGTGATCGCCTTCATCTTCGCGGACCTGATCGCGTTCCCGCTCCTCCTGATCTACCGCCGCTACTACGGGACGCGCCTGATGCTCCGGATGCTCGCGGTCTTCTGGGCCCTGATGTCCACGGCCGGGCTGCTCACGGAGCTGCTCTTCCGCGCGGCCGGACTGGTGCCGACCATGCGTCCGACCACTATCGCACCGGCGCGCTTCTCCTGGAACTACACCACCTACCTGAACCTGATCTTCCTCGTGCTCTTCGGTGTCCTCTACTGGCTCTCGCGCAATCGGGATCGGCTCGGTGCGGGGGACCGCTACGCGCGAGATCCCGTGTGCGGCATGCAGGTGGAGCAGGCGCACGCGCCGGCGCGGCGCCGGTACGGCGACGAGCAGCACTCCTTCTGCTCGGACCGTTGCGCGGAACGCTTCGACGCCGACCGGGTGGTGACCGACGGGGCACGAGAAGGGGGAGACGTGACGGCAGGGGAGCGGGTTGAGGCCCGAGCACCTCGGGCGGCCGACGGTTAGTCGATCGCGCCCTCCCCCTTCACCTCGGCGCCGATCTTCCCCATCTCCCGTTCGTGTTCGGCGACCTCCGGGTCGAGGGCATTGCTCTCGGCCGCGGCTTCCTCCTCGGGCGTCGGCGGCCGGTCCGCCGTGTGGGCGGCGGCGGTCTCGAGAATCTCCTCGACCTTCGTGGCCGCCGTCACCTCCGTGTCCGGGCCGCCCGACCCGGTGCTCGATCCTTCGCTCATGGTCCCTCCTTTGTCTGAAAGGAGCATTGCCAAAGAGCGACGTCTCTAATCATGGCGTCGGCGAGGCACCCCGGACCAGGGATCACTACAGTCCCCGCCATGAGTGACTACGACGCCATTGTGATCGGAGCGGGTCACAACGGCCTGACCGCGGCCACGGTCATGGCGCGGGGGGACTGCGGGTCCTGTGCCTGGAGAAGAACCACTTCATCGGCGGAATGGCGTCGACCACGGAGCTCATCCGTGGCTACCGTTTCGAGCTGGCCGGCTCCATTCAGTTCCCGGTGCCGAACCAGATCTTCGAGGATCTCGACCTGGCTGCCTGCCCGATCTACGAACCGGAGGTGCAGTCCGCCAGCATCAGCGAGGACGGCCAGCCGCCGATTCTGCTCTATTCGGATCCGGAACGACTGTTGGAGCATCTCGGGGAGACGATCGGGATCGAGGCCGTGCTCGGGATGGCCGAGGTGGCGGCGTGGGCTGAGGCCCCGGCGCGTGCCATCGGCCGCTTCGACGTGCGTACCCCGCCGAAGTCACTCGACGAAATGTGGGCGTGCGCCGCCAACGAAACCGAGCGGGAGGCCATCCGGACGGCGATGTTCGGCAGTGTGATGGATGTCGTCGACCGCTTTCTCCCCGATCGGTCCAAACACGCGCCGGTGCGCAGCATGCTGGCCTTCCTCGCCGTCAACTCGACCTATCGGGGCCCCTACTCGCCCGGGAGCGCACTCTGCCTCGCTTTCGCCCTGGCCTCGCCGGGAACGGCGACCATGTCGAAGGTCCGCGGCGGCCTGGGAACCATGGCCGATCACCTGGCCCGCATGTTCGAGCAGCACGGCGGAGAGCTGCGGCGCCACGCCAAGGTGTCCCGGATCGTCGTGGAGGGCGGCGCGGTGACCGGGGTCGAATTGGGCGAGGGAGAGGTGGCCACGGCGCCCGTCGTGGTCTCCAACCTCGACCCGACGACGACCTTCACGCACCTGCTCGACGCCGACAGCCTTCCCGATGGCTTTGTCCGTCGCGTCGGGGCCATCGATCACCGGGCGGCCTACTTCCAGGCACATTTCGCCCTGAACGGCTTGCCCGAGTACCGCGCCCCCTACGAGGCCCTGAACGACACCAAGCTCGGTCGCAACGTCACGTTCTTCGGCACGGCGGAGCGGATGCAGCAGGACTTCGAAGGCTGTGTGCGGGGGGAGGTCCCCCCGTCCCCGAGCTTCAACCTGCAGATCCCGTCGCTCGACGACCCGTCCCTTGCGCCCGCCGGGATGCACGCCGCCAGCAGCTTCGCGTTCTACCTCCCGATCGGCGACCGCCCGACGCAGGGTCGGCTGCGCGACGAGATGGCCGAGCGGATGGTCGCCAAGATCGCCGCGGCCGCCCCGAACTTCCCCGACCTCATTGAGCGCCAGCTCAACTACCCGGCCTACACGTACGAGTTGATGTTCGGCTGTGCCGGCGGGGACTTCACCCACGGGCTGCTCCAGCCGGAATACATGGGCCCGTTCCGGCCTGGCCCGACGGGGTGGCCCGATGCGCCGGTGCCGGTCGAGGGCCTCTACCTCTGCGGAGCCGGGTGCCACGGCGGTCCCGGTGTGACGTTCATTCCGGGCTACAACTGCGGCTACGCCGTGCTCGACGGAGCGAGCGAGCGGTTGTAGCGCAGCTGGCGCTCCATGAAGGCCAGGAAGAGCGCCACGGAGAAAGCGAGGCTGGTGAACAGGCTCATCACGAAGAAGATCCAGGCCCACTGCAGCCCGCGCCGTCGGCCTTCGGAGATGGTCCAGAGCGGCAGGAGGACCAGGTTCACGATCGTGTAGTCCTGGGCCGCCGAGTCCGCCGCCCAGTTCGAGAAGAGCATCTTCGTGTAATTGACGTAGCTGGCCCGGTGACCGTAGAGGTGCACGTAGCGCACGTTGAAGTACCACCCGAGAAGCAGGGAGCACACGCCGACCGCATAGTAGATCCCTTCGAGGAGCGAGACGGAACCCGCCCGATCACCCGAGAAGAGTCGCCGGTTGGCGGCGAACGCGGCCACCGTGCTCGCAATGCCGAGGATCCCGTAGAACACCAGAGAAGTCGTCACTGTCGTCCTCGTTTCGTAGGCCGGGTGCGCGCACACCCTACGAGGGCCGTCACGACAGCACCGTGGATGTCAGAGGAGCTCGAGAACCCGCTCCGGCGGGCGCGCCATGATCGCCCGGTCGCCGACGACGAAGATCGGCCGCTCCAGCAGGATCGGGTGCCGCGTGATGGCCTCCAAGAGGGCATCGCCGTCCCGATCGGCGAGCGCCAACTCGGCGTAGACGGGCTCTCCCGTCCGCATCATCATGCGGGGATCGTCAATGCCGAGACGCTGCATGAGCACCATGAGGTCCGCCAGGGTCGGAGGTTCGTCGAGGTAGCGGATCGTCTCGGCCGCCACCTCGTGCTCCTGTAGGAGTGACAGGGCGGTTCGGCATTTCGAGCACGACGGATTGACGTAGATCTGCGGCGCCATCGCGCCCACCCTAGGTTCGCCTCAGGTCGCTCCGGGCGGGAGCAACGCAGTCACCTCCGTCCAGCTGTAGGCGAAGGCCTGTGCCGGCTCGCCGGCGACGGCGAGCGTGACCGCCATGGACGTGCCGCCTTTGTCGCCGCTGTGCGTGTCGCTTGTCGTGGCGATGGCGGCACCCATCACCAGGTTGGGGCCTGACCCGAAGTCGTCGAGGATGCCCTTGCGGTGGCCCCAGCAGCCGGCGGCCCCACGGCGCAGACAGTCGAGGTTGCCGCTGTCGAACCCGTCGTCGTACATCCACCCGTACACGGCATCGAGGCCGTTGGACGAGCCGCCCGCCCATTCGGCGTCGTCGAGGTCATAGGCCTGACCCGGGTCGGGTGGGTCGTTGGCGTCGTCCGCCCCGTCCTGCGCGTTGCGGTCGAGCGCCGACGTCAAACCGGCGAAGGCCGGGAGCCCGCGGTCCACGCGCTCGAGGTTGACGGCCACGAAGAGCTGTTCGGGAATGCCCAACTGGGCAAACCCGGTGGGCAGCACCATGGGGCGGATCCCCTCCAGGGCATGGGCGTGGTTGATGGCCCGCAGCACCGCCCCGACACAGGCCGGGGAATCGTCGACCCCGCCACCGAGGCAGATGCTGGTGTAGTCGGGGACCGGCGTCACGTTGTGGCTCGGGTCGCTGATCCCGGTGTTCGACTCCGAGGACGGAACCGACCGCAGGGGCCGCAGCCGCCCGGCGGACATGGCCGTCAGCGCCTGCTTCCAGCTGTACGCGTCGGCGCCGCCGTGGGCGGCGGTGGCCAGTGTTGCGGCCAGGGAGGACCCGCCGCGGTCTTCACTCGCTGTGTCGCCGCTGGGGTCGTAGGCGGCCCCCATCACGAGGTGCGGGGATCCGAACCGGGTGAGGACGATGCCGCGGTCCACCCAACAACCCGACGTCCTGCCGCCTGAGCAGCCCGGTACGCCGCTGTCCGGACCGTCGTTGTACATCCACTGGAAGTCGGCATCGAGCCCGTTGTCGACATCGCCGATCCACTCGGTCGTCACCGCGCCATAGGCCGGCCCGGGTCGCGGCGGGAGGCGCGCCCCGGCGGCCCCCTTCTGCGCGCCGGCGTCGAGGGCGGTCGTGAGAGCGGTGAACGGGGGCCAGGCCCCGGTCCACCCGCTCGCGGTCGACGGCGACGAAGAGCTGTTCGGGAACGGTCAGCTGCGGGAAGTCGGCAGGCAGCACCATGGGGCCCAGGCCCTCCCCGGCTCTGGCCGCGTCAATCGCCGCCAGCGTGAGACGAAGACACGGGCTCGTCGTGTCGACGCCCACGGGGGCACAGGTGTCCGGGTAGTCGGGGACCGGTGAGACGGACTGTGCGGGATCGGCGAGGTCGGTGCTCGTGCGCCCGGCAGCCGAACAGCCGGCCAACACGAGCGCGAGGGCCAGGCCGGCGACCGACAGGCACCGACGCGTCCGTCTCGGCACGCGAGTCGGGTCGGAGCGGTGGTGCATCAGACGACACAACGTAGTGATGTGTGCCGCCGTCACGGCGACAGGCACCACACGGGACCTACGGCGCGGGGTCCGACGAACTCCCGTAGCGGGGTGGACGCTTCTGCAAGAAAGCGGCCACGGCCTCCTGCATGTCGTTCGTCATGGACGAGAGGACCTGTGTCCGGTTCTCGAGGTCGATGCCCGCCTGCAGGGAGCCGACCTCGAGCTGGGACCACATGACCTCCTTGGTCATCCGGACGCCCCACGGCGCGTTGGCCGCGATGAGCGCGGCGGTGTCGAGGGCGGCGCGCTGCAACTCCTCATCGGGCACCACCTGCAGGACGAGGCCGATCCGATCCGCTTCCCCCGCGTCGATGATGCGCCCGGTCAGCATCAGCTCCCAGGCCCGCGACGCGCCGATCAGCCGCGGGAGCAGCCAGCTCACCCCGATGTCGCAACCCGAGAGCCCAAGGCGCACGAAGGCGACGTTGAACCGTGCCGATGCGCCGGCGACGCGGACGTCGCTGGCCAGGGCCAGGGCGAGGCCGCCGCCTGCCGCCGGACCGTTCACGGCGGCGATCACGGGCTGGGGCAGCGAACGCAACCGGGGCACGAGCGCCGCGATGTGCGTCTGCGTGGCGAAGGTGGCTCCCACGCGGTCGAGGCCGTCGGACCTTGGCGCGGTGCCGTATCCTGCGAGGTCCAGCCCGGCGCAGAAGCCCCGGCCCGCCCCGGTCAGGATGACCGCCCGGCACGTGGGGTCGACCGCAACCTCCGTCAGCGCGTCGTGGAGCTCGCCGATGAGCGTGGCGTTCATGGCATTCAACCGCTCCGGGCGGTCGAGGGTGATCCGGGTCACGCCCTCGTGGGGCTGGTCGATCTGCACTGTGTCCACGGTGGGCCCCTTCGCTCGGCTCGGCCATATCCTGCAACAGACGGCAGGCAGCGTGGCGCCAAGACGGGAGCAGAACATGGGGCTGCAGTACTCGAGCATCATCAACGCCCCGGTCTCCGAGGTCTTTGCCTGGCACGAGCGGCCGGGGGCGCTCGTGCGCCTTCTGCCTCCCTGGCAGCCGATCACCGTGGCCCAGGAGGCATCCTCACTGGTCAACGGGCGGGCGGTCCTTCGGTTGCCCGGGCATCTGCCCTGGGTGGCACAGCATTCGGACGACGACCCGCCGCACCGGTTCGTCGACGAGCTGGTGTCACTGCCCTTGCACTGGCGCCACACACATTCGTTCGCAGCGATCGACGGTGCGACGACCAAGGTCACCGACCGGGTCGAGACGCCGGTTCCGGGCTCGTTCCTCCTCCAGACCTTCCGCTACCGGCATCACCAGCTGGCCGGCGATCTGGCCGCGCACCAGCGTCTCGCGCCACCGGACGGACGCCTCCTGACGGTCGCCGTCACGGGCTCTTCGGGCCTCATCGGATCGGCCCTGTGCGCCTACCTCTCGACCGGTGGCCACCGTGTCATCCGCCTGGTGCGGCGCCCGCCCAGGCATGCGCTGGAGCGAGCCTGGGAGCCCGAGCGCCCCGACCCGCAGGCGCTCGAGGGCGTCGATGCGGTCGTCCACCTGGCCGGAGCCTCCATCGCCGGCCGGTTCACCGACGCCCACAAGCGGCGCGTGCGCGACAGCCGGATCGGACCCACACGCGCACTGGCCCGGATGATGGCGGGCCGGCGCGACGGGCCGCGCCTGCTGCTGTGCGCGTCGGCCATCGGGTTCTACGGGACGGACCGTGGAAGCCAGGAGCTGACCGAGGACAGCGGGCGCGGGTCGGGTTTCCTGGCCGAACTCGTCGAGGCCTGGGAGGCGGCAACAGAGCCGGCAACGGCGGCGGGACTGCGTGTCGTCCACGTGCGGACGGGCATTGTGCAGTCCGCCCGCGGCGCCAGCCTCAAGCTCCTCCGCCCGCTGTTCGCGGCTGGTCTCGGGGGCCCACTGGCCCCCGGCTCCCAGTGGGTGTCATGGATCGGCCTCGACGACCTGCTCGATGTCTTCGGGCGGGCGCTGGTGGACGACGCGACCGCCGGACCGCTCAACGCGGTGGCACCGATCCCCGTGACCAACCGCGACTACGCCTCGACGCTGGCCCGTGTCATGCGACGACCGGCGCTCCTCACCGTCCCGGCCCTCGGTCCCCGGGTGCTCCTGGGTGCCGAGGGAGCCCGCGAGATGGTCCAGGCCAGTCAGCGCGTCCTCCCGGCCCGGCTGGCCGCGGCGGGGCACGTCTTCCGCCACCCGTCACTGGAGGCCTGCCTGCGGCATCAGCTCGGTCACAGTGACGCCGCTCCGGTGGGGGAGGAGGTCGCGGCGCCGTAGCGCAGGGGCGCCCCGGCGACGCGCGCTCCCAGACGCTCACGCGGCGTGCGTGGGCACCCTCGTCTCCCTAGTCTCGTG
The DNA here is from genome assembly GCA_963742035.1 of uncultured Acidimicrobiaceae bacterium. Taxonomy (GTDB): domain Bacteria; phylum Actinomycetota; class Acidimicrobiia; order Acidimicrobiales; family RAAP-2; genus Bog-473. The sequence goes on along the minus strand of CAVUKH010000008.1, from coordinate 187,961 downwards.
GAGATGATCACCGGTCTCCATACGCTCGTCCACGCTCACGATGCCGAGGCGGCGCGTGCGTTCTTCCGCGATGTGGTGGGCTGGCCGCACGTCGATGCACATGACGGGTGGCTCATCTTCGGGACGGGACCGTCCGAGCTCGGCGTCCACCCGGTCGACGGGGGCACGGAGCACCATGAGATCTCGCTGGTCTGTGATGACCTCGAGCGGACGATTGAGGAGCTCACCGCCAAAGGTGCGACGTTTGCGGGGAGCATCGAGAGCCGCGGCTTCGGCCGTACCATCGGTCTGCACGTGCCCGGCGCCGGCCAGATGTTGCTCTACCAGCCGCGGCATCCGACCGCCTTCGGTCTCTGAGGTTCGGCGCCGGTACCAGCAACGCGGTGGGCCGTCATCGGGCCGGTATCGGCGGTGCTCCGCGGTGAGGAAGAATCGGGCGCATGGACATTCACGGGAGCGCATTGGTCACGGGAGCAAGCCGTGGCATCGGGCGGGCCGTCGCGGTCGAGTTGTCCCACCGCGGCTTCGACACCGTGGCGACCATGCGGGATACCGATGCTGGGGCCGGTATGGCGGCAGAGGCGGGAGGGCGCCTTCAGGTCCGGCGCCTCGACGTCACGGACCCCTCCACGTTCGATCTTCCGTCCGATCTGCGTGTGCTCGTCAACAACGCCGGCATCGACACCGACTACCTGCCGGTGGAACACGCCAACGTGGAGGACTGGCGCCGGATGTTCGAGACCAACGTCTTCGGAGTCGTCGCGCTGACGTCGGCCGCCATTCCTGTGTTGCGAGCGAACCAACCGTCCGTGGTGTGCACGGTGACGTCGTCGTCCATCTTCGCGTCCGTTCCATTCTTCTCCGCCTACAGAGCCTCCAAAGCGGCGGCGTCGGCCTTCGGTGACAGTTTGCGGGTCGAGGTCGCGCCGTTCGGTATCCGCGTGGTCGAAATCCTTCCCGGGCCCATCGACACCGACATGTTCCGCCTGAGCACGGGAGAGCCGGGTGCGGCCCGTTTCGCCGACTACCGACCCATGGCCGACGTCGCTGCATCGTTGCGCCGTGAACACGCCGACCCCCGTGTCGTCGATCCGGCCCAGGCGGCCTCGGCTATCGCCGACGCGATCCTCGACACCGAGGGACCGATGCGATACGGCTGTGACCCGGTGTCGTTGGAGTTGCTCGACCTCTGGCGCCAGTGTGACGACGAGACTGTCTTCACCATGACGGGCCAGTCGCTCCTCGACCAGTCCCACTGACGAGGACGCATCTTCGCCGGTCGCACCAGACGGGGTTGGCGGCGGCACTCTCGACGCACATCGCCGGTGGGAGCACTGCCCGAGGGTGACTCGCTCGGCACGCTACCTTCGGACCTGACAGAAAGGCCCCTTTGGATTTCGCCGTCGTCTTCGCCGTCTTCCCGATCATCTTCATCGGCGAGCTCCCGGACAAGACCATGTTCGCCTCACTGGTCATGTCGACCCGGGGCCGTCCGGCCGTCGTGTGGCTGGGCGCCGCGGCCGGCTTCGCGGTGCACGTTGTCATCGCCGTCACGATCGGCGTGGCCCTCTTCCACCTGCTGCCCCATCAGGTACTCGATGCCGTGGTCGCGGGCATGTTCCTGGTGGGTGCGGCGCTCGCACTTCGTGAGGCGGTCAAGGAACAGAAGGAGGAGGAACTCGTCGAGCGTGAGGTGGCGTCGCACCGTCGGATCGCCGTGACCGCGTTCCTCGTGATCTTTCTGGCCGAATGGGGTGACCTCACGCAGATCCTCACCGCCAACCTGGCCGCCCACTACCACGACCCCCTCTCGGTGGCCGTCGGCGCCCTGCTTGCCCTGTGGGCGGTGGCCGGGCTCGCCGTGGTGAGCGGTCAGAGCCTCCTCCGGCTGGTCAACATCGCGACGATCCGGATCGTCACCGCCGTCGTCCTGGTCGCCCTGGCCGGCTGGGCGGCCTGGAGTGCGGCGCACTGAAATGCGGCGCACTGAGAGGAGGGGCGATCAGGGTCCCCGGACGTGCCGCAACTCGGGACACGGTCTTGCCGCGCCAGAACAGGGGAGCGGGGTTCGTGCCCTGCGGGCGGCGTTCAGCCGACCTGCGAGGTGAACCGGTAGCCGATGCCCCGGATGGTGGTGATCCAGCGAGGGTTCTCGGGGTCGGTCTCGATCTTCAGGCGGACCCGGCGGATGTGCTCGGTGACAGTGGAACGCCCCTGCCAGCGACCGTTGGATCCCCACACCCGCTCGAGCAGGTCCTCGCGTGAGAACACCCTCCCCGGGGCGGAGGCGAGGAAGGCGAGGAGGTCGAACTCCTTGCGAGTCATGACCACCTCGTTGCCGTCGACCGTCACCTTGCGCGTCCCCTGATCGATCACGAGATCACCGTGATCGAGCGTCGTCGTGGGCGTGGCCAGACCACGGCGCAGCACCGCCCGCATCCGGGCCTCGAGCTCGGCGAAGGAGTACGGCTTGGCGAGCACGTCGTCGGCGCCGAGATTCAGCAGGGCCACGCGGTCACGCTCCGAGGACCGGCCTGAGCAGACGATGACGGGAACCGAGCTGCGACGCCGGATGGTGGTCAGGACATCGGCCGTGCCACCACCGATGTCGAAGTCGAGGATGACCAGATCCGCCGGGTGGGCGAAGACCGCATCGAGCGATTCGGTCACACTGGCTGCCTCTGTGACCTCGTAGCCAGAGCGCTTCAGGTAGTGCTGGAGCGCCCGGCGCGTGTTGGTGTCGTCCTCGGCCACGAGGATCGTCTTCTCCGTGGCGACAACTCCTGCCGGCGTGAACACGGTGGTCGGATTGGAGCCGGCGGCCCGGAGGCTCTCCCCGAAGGGCGCACCCTGTGCAGAGATGTCCATCGGAGAGGTCATCGGGCACAACCAGATGCCGAGACCCTCGCGGTCAGCACGCGGTCCGGGGCGACCCCGCCGGTGCTCTCACGTCGAGCGAGCGCTTGCGCCGAGCCGACCATGTCCATTGCCCCTCTCGTCCATTTCGCACGGTGTGCGGAACGGCACCTCGTTCGTCCGGACCGAGCCAAATCCGCCTCACGGTGACTCGGTGCCGAACTGTGTCCTCAATGTCGGCAGATGCAGGCGCCGGCTCCATAGGACTTTCGGACCAAAAAATTGAGCGTCCGTAGTGCAAGCGCGGCGCGCTCTCGATTCGCCTTCGCCAAACCTCCTCGACGCTCCGCCTACTCAGGTCTTGTCGGGCAGGGTGAACCTGTAGCCGACACCTCGGACCGTGGTGATCCAGCGGGGAGAATCCGGGTCGGGCTCAATCTTGAGACGGACACGGCGCACGTGTTCGGTCACCGTCGAGCGGCCCTGCCACTCCTCGGTCGAGCCCCAGACCCGCTCGAGCAAGTCTTCGCGGGAGAACACCTGACCGGGTGACGCCGCCAAAAATGCGAGCAGGTCGAATTCCTTGCGGGTCATCGGGACCGACTCGTCGCGCACGGTCACGGTACGGGTATCGCGATCGACGATGAGCTCGCCATGGTGGAGACAGGTGGCCGCCGGCTCGCCGTTGCCGCGTCGCAGGACGGCTCGCACTCTGGCCTCGAGCTCTGCGAAGGAGAACGGCTTGACGACGAAGTCGTCGGCACCCAGATTGAGGGTGCGGATCCTGTCGTCCTCCGAGTCCCGTCCGGAGCAGACGATGACCGGGACGGCGCTGTGACGGCGGATCTTGGCCAGCACGTCCGTGCCGTCGAAACCGGGAAGTCCCAGGTCAAGGATGACAAGGCTGGCCGAGTGCTGAAAGACGGCGCGCAGCGTGGAGGGCCCGTCAGTGGCCTCCGTCACCCGGTACCCACTCCGCTCGAAGTACTGGAGCAGCGCGCTGCGGCAGCTGTGATCGTCCTCGGCCACGAGGATCGTCAGCTCACCCTGCTCGACTGCTCCGGGTGACGTCAGTGTGCTCGTGCCGGCCGGGTCCAGCGGCCTGAGGCCGCGGTGGTGCGTCGGGACGCGTGTCGCCACGCCCACGGGCGGGTTCATGCGTCGACCCTCTCCGGAGTCCTTCGCTGCAGCAGGGGTGTGTGACCCATGCTGTGTTTCTCGGCGGCGCCTGCGCCAACCTTGAGGGAATCGATCACGCCCAACGACATGTGCATCGTGCGGCGCGCCAGGGACGCGCGGGCGTGCCCCTCACTCGTCATCGACCGCGAGAGCCGCGAGGCGTGCATGGAGCGCCGCCGCCTTTGGTTCCTCGGTCAAAACCGTCGCGCCGAGGAGCCACGAGCGACGCGTTCTCGCGCCGACATGACGCCCTGCACGCGGACCGCCGGAAAAGTTGCGCAAAGGTTGCGCGGCCTTTGCAACCGTTCGACAACGTTCACGCAACCGACCTGCGAGAGGGCGAAGTATTAAAGTGGTCGCTACTCCGGAATACGCGAAATGGCCTTGGCCAAAGCGTGGTGCCGGGAGAGAAGACGCACCGGTCGGATGGTGCAAATGACAGAGGGGGAAACAAACGTGGGATCGACAGCAAGTCCGTTTTCCACGGCGCAGGGGTCGACGGAGGCGGGTATCGAAAATCTCTGGTCTGAGTTCAAGCGGACCGGGGAGCAGTCACTTCGAAACCAGCTGATCATCTACTACTCGCCGTTCGTGAAGTACATCGCCGGTCGCGTGCTCGCCGGCTTGCCTCGGCACTTCGACGAGGAAGATCTCGTCAGCTACGGCATCATCGGGCTCATCGATGCAATCGAACGCTTCGAGCTCGACCGCAATCTGCGCTTCGAGACGTACGCCATTCCGCGCATCAAGGGGGCGATCATCGACGAATTGCGCTCCATCGACTGGGTGCCCCGGTCGGTGCGCACCAAGGCCAGAGCGGTCGAACAGGCGTTCACACACTTGGAGGGCACATTGCGGCGGACGCCGAATGAAGCGGAGGTGGCAGCCGAATTGGAGATGTCCGTCGGCGACTTCCACAAGGCACTGCGCAAGATCTCGACGGTCGGCATGATGGCGCTCGACGAGGTGCTCCGTGGCGGCGATCGCTCCGAGCGCTCCACGTTGGGTGAGACCTTGCCCGATGGATCGTGGGGACCGGTCGACACCTTCGAGGCCAAGGAATCGAAAGAGGCGTTGATCATGGCCGTGGACGGGATGCCCGAGCGGGAGCGCACCGTCCTGATGATGTACTACTACGACGGCCTGACCCTGACGGAGATCGGACAGGTCCTGGGCGTGACCGAGAGCAGGGTGTGCCAGATCCACACCAAGGCGCTCCGCCAGCTTCGCTCGAAGCTGGCCGACCGTCCGGAGACTGCCCGGGTCAACTCGGCCAAGAGCGCGCCGGCACCCGGTGCGCGCACGGGAACGCGTGAGCGCCCGGGCCGAGCTCGCCTGCAACTGCTCGCCAGTTAGTCGTCCATTAGTCATCCATCCGTATCCGCCCGGCGGCCGGGGGTCGTCGGGCGGACGGATGGAGGGATGTGCCGTTGGCAGAGGCGATGCTCGCTCCGGTTCCCGAAGACCGATACGGTCTGGTGTCCGACCACGTACGAGCCCAGGGGGCCGAGCCATGCCTTTGCACAAGCGGGAGAACCTCCGGGATCAACTGATCGATTCGGTCTACGCCGACCAGGCCCTGAAGGCGTCACTGCCGGCGACGCACTGTCCCAGCGACGAGATGCGGCCCGAAGACGTAATGCGGGCGATCTCCGACGAGCTCCTGCTCGACGGCAATGCACGCCAGAACCTGGCGACGTTCTGCCAGACCTGGGAGGAGCCGGAGGTCCATCAGCTGATGGACCTGTGCATCGACAAGAACCTCATCGACAAGGACGAGTATCCCCAGACGGCCGAGCTGGAACGGCGCTGCGTTCGCATGCTGGCCGGCTTGTGGAACGCTCCCGAGGCGGCGGAGCCGGTGGGCTGCTCGGCCATCGGGTCCTCGGAGGGCTGCATGCTGGGCGGTATGGCGGCCAAGTGGCGCTGGCGGGCCAAGCGCGAGGCGGCGGGGAAGCCGACGGACAAGCCCAACATGGTGTGCGGGCCCGTGCAGGTGGTCTGGCACAAGTTCGCCAAGTACTGGGACATCGAGATGCGGGAGATCCCCATGGCGCCGGGGCGCTATCAGATGGACGTCGAGCAGATGCTCGAGCGGGTGGACGAGAACACCATCATGGTGGTGCCGACCTTCGGCGTCACCTACACCGGGTCGTACGAGCCGGTGCTCGAACTCTCCCAGGCGCTCGACAAGCTGCAGGAGGACACCGGTCTCGACGTCGACATCCACGTGGACGGGGCCAGCGGGGCCTTCCTTGCCCCGTTCTGCGCGCCGGACATCCTGTGGGACTTCCGCGTCCCAAGGGTGAAGTCGATCAGCTCGTCAGGTCACAAATTCGGTCTGGCCCCCCTCGGGGTGGGCTGGGTGCTGTGGCGGGACGCGTCGGAGCTGCCGGACGACCTGATCTTCCATGTCACCTACCTCGGGGGCGACATGCCGGTCTTCCAGATCAACTTCTCACGCCCGGCCGGCCAGGTCGTCGCGCAGTACTACAACTTCGTACGGCTCGGCCGTAACGGCTACCGCAACGTGCACGACGCCTGTTACGACACGGGCAAGTTCCTCGCCCAAGAGGTGGTCAAACTGGGCCCGTTCGAGCTCCTGTGCGATTCGAATCCGCTCAAGGGGATACCGTCGGTGGCCTGGCGCATCAAGGAAGGCGAAGACCCGGGCTACACGCTCTACGACGTCGCCGACCGCCTGCGGGCGCGCGGCTGGCAGGTGCCTGCCTATCCGCTGACCGGCTCCGTCTCGGACATCTCCGTCCAGCGGATCCTCGTACGCCAGGGCGTCAGTCACGACCTGGCCGGCCTGCTGCTCCAGGACATGGAGCAGTCGATTGCGCACTTCGACCGCCACCCGGTCACGGTATCGATGACCAAAGAGGAGTCGGGCGGCTTCAGCCACCTGTAGTGGACGGGCCGACCGCGGGTGTCACCGGCAGCCCCAGCGACCAGTCGACGTGCAGTGGACGGCGGCGGAGGAAGCGAAACTTGCCCACCTGCGCCGGACGATCGGTCGTCCAGGGGGCAGGGGCCGCCAGGGTGACCCCGGCCAGAGCCCGCAACGCGGGGTCGTAGGCGGAGCGAATCCAGGCGAACCGACGCCACGCCTCCTCCTCTCGGCCCGGCTCGACGACGAGGATGCCTGACAGGGCGGCCATGGCGGCGTCGTAGTCAGCCCGGGTGATGCTCATGTCGGGAGCAGGATCGCCGACGTGTGTCATCAGGTCTGGGAGCCTGATCGGCGGAGGCAGCGGGATATTGACGGCCTGCGCGATCCGCACGATCAGGGGTAGGCCGTAGACGAGCACGGTCAGCGGCCCCTTCTGCGCATCAGCGAAGACCTCGCCGAAGTCGACGTCGGAGACGGCGAAGACCAAGGCGGAGGCGTCGAGCACCGACCCCATCGTCGCGACCCACGATTGCGCCGGGTCGGACTCGGGGAAGTAGGTGAGTATCGGGAAGGCCGTGTGCGTCTGCTCGAGGTCGAGCATCCAGTCGGCCGAGGTCTGCCAGATCTCCGGGCTCTCGAGGTTGCCCAGTCGTCGAAGCGCCTGCAGGTACTCGATTGCGCTCGGAGGAGAACCGGCGACGGGGCGCAGGCGATTCGTGCCCTTCTCGCGGCCGTTGTAAGCCGAATAGATGGTGGGCAGATAGCTGATCAGCAGGGCGACCAGGCCCAAACCGATCGTCGCTTCCACGAAAGCTACCCAGATCCGTCCTGTTCCGTTGGGCTCGGAGAACCCCATGGTCGTGAGCGAGGACACGCTCACTTCGAAGGCCTGCGACCAGGTGAGGTCGCGCGTGCCCCAGTAGACGCCGGTGAAGGCCAGCATCATGAGGATCATCCAGGCCAGGGGCAGACTGACCAGGGCAACGGGTGCATACAGTCGCCGCAAGGACCTGCCCCGGGGATCGTCCTCGCGGCCGTGCACCAGAATCCGATAGACCAGCGCAAACACGAACTGTGACAGCCGCGGGAAGCCCTCCTGGGGCAGCACGACCGTCTGGAGCGCCGAGCCGAGGACGGCCAATGCGATGAGAGCGCCAACCAGCAGGGCGAGCAGGTGGGTGACGATCATGGGTCGCGGGTAGGTGCGAGCGGGCGACGAATCAGGAGATCGACCCCGCGGCCTCCTGCACCGCCTGGTCGACATCCTTCTTGTCGACCTGGAGCTCCTTGGCGACCTTCTTCTGGGCCTTGAGCCCCGCCTTCTCGATGGCGCTTTCAATCGTCGTCTCGCCGACGATCACCAACGCGGCTTCGCCGGCGTCTATGGCTTCGCCGAACTCCTTGACGTCGGCGCGAGACATCCCCTTCCACAGGTGCCCGCTGACGCCGCCGATGGCGGCGCCCACAATGGCCGATCCGATGATGGACGGCGGGAACAGGATGCCGATCAGGGCACCGGCGGCGGCACCGCCCCAGGCGCCGTGCCGGGTCGTCGTTTCGTCCTTGTTGACGTGGATCTTTCCCTTGTCGTCCTTGGTGATGACGGCGGCGTCGTAGGTACCCACGACACCGGCGGCGCGCAGGTCCTTCACAACGTCGTAGTCGGCCCGGGCGTCCACCTCGCTGGAGTAGGTCCCGATGTAGATGAAGACACCATCAGACTTGGACATGGCAACGCTCCTTTCCGGGCCCTCCATCGGGCCGACGCCCCGTCCTGGTCGGAGCGCGCATCCCCGAGGGTAGGCCGAAGCGGAGCGGCCTGCGTGCAATGCAGGAGGGCGGTCGCTCCCATCCGTCTGGCATGATCCCTGCCGGTGACTCTTCCTCCGGCCATCGAAATCGCGCGGCGGGCCACCTTGCGCCCGATGACCGATATCGCCGCACAGATGGGGATCGACCCCGGGCTCCTCGAGCCATACGGCACCGAGGTGGCGAAAATCAGCCTCGATGCCATCGAAGCCCTGGCTGATCGGCCCCGGGCCCGATACGTCGTCGTCACGGCCGTGACCCCGACGCCCCTCGGGGAGGGCAAGACGACCACGACGGTGGGCCTCGGTCAAGCTCTGGGGTGCATCGGGCGCCAGGCGACCATCGCCATCCGCCAGCCCTCCATGGGGCCGACCTTCGGCATCAAGGGTGGCGCCGCCGGTGGTGGTTACAGCCAGGTGGTCCCCTTCGAGAGCCTGAACCTGCACCTCACGGGCGACCTGCACGCGGTGACCGCGGCCAACAACCTCCTGGCCGCCATGGTGGACAACCACATCTATCACGGCAACGCAGAGGGCCTCGATCCGCACGACGTCACGTGGAAGCGCGTGCTCGACGTCAATGACCGGTCGCTCCGGCACATTGTGAGCGGACTGGGGACGAAGCAGGACGGCACGCCCCGGCAGACCGGGTTCGACATCACGCCGGCCTCCGAAGTGATGGCCGTCCTCGCGCTCTCGACTTCGTTGCGCGACATGCGCGAGCGCATGGGGCGCATTGTGGTGGGGTACACCTCGGCCGGCGCCCCGGTCACTGCGGAGCAGATCCGCGCGGCCGGAGCCATGACCGTGGTCATGCGTGACGCCATGAAGCCGAACCTGTTGCAGACCCTCGAGAACACCCCGGCGCTCGTCCACGCGGGCCCCTTCGGCAACATCGCCCACGGGAACTCGTCGGTGGTGGCAGACCTGATCGGGATGCATGCCGGAGAGTTCCTCGTCACCGAGGCGGGTTTCGGAGCCGACATGGGTGCGGAGCGCTTCTTCAACATCAAGTGCCGGACCTCGGGCCTCACGCCCGATGCCGCCGTGGTGGTGACGACGGTCAGGGCAATGAAGCTGCATTCGGGACGGCACCGGGTCGTGGCGGGGCGCCCGCTGCCGCCGGCCATGCTGGACGAGAACCCCGAGGAGGTCCAGCTCGGTGCGGCCAACCTGCTGGCGCACCTGGCCATCGTGCGGCGTCATGGCGTCACCCCGGTCGTCGCCATCAACGCGATGGCCGGCGACTTCCCTTCCGAGCACGCGACCATCCGCGAGATCGCGGCGTCGGTGGGGGCGCGAGCGGCCGTCTGCACGCACTTCGAGAACGGTGGGAAGGGTGCGGTCGAGCTGGCGGAGGCGGTGGTGGAGGCCACCGCCGAGCCCGGGGAATTCCGCATGCTCTACGACGACGGGGCGACACTCCGGCAGAAGATCGAGCTGGTGGCGATCGAGATCTACGGCGCCGATGGGGTCGACTACCTTCCGAGGGCGAGCGGCCAGCTCGACATGTACGAGCGGGCGGGGTTCGGCTCGTTCCCGGTGTGCATCGCCAAGACCCACCTCTCCATCTCCTCGGACCCCACCCTCCGGGGTGCCCCGCGGGGGTGGCGCCTCCCCGTGCGCGAGGCGAGAGCCAACGTCGGCGCCGGATTCGTCTACCTGATCAGCGGTGACATGCGCACCATGCCCGGGCTCTCGAGCAGTCCGGCGGCGGAGCGGATCGACATCGACGAGAACGGCAACGTGGTCGGCCTCTATTAGGCGACCGAGGAAGGCGGCCCATGGCCATCGATTTCACCCTTGCCCCGGAGCACGAGGAGATCCGCCTCCGGGTGCGTTCCTTCATTCAGGACACGGTGCAGCCGCGGATCAAGGGATTCGACGACGAGTCCACCGTCACGTCGCGGCGAGACTACCTCGTCACCATTCTCGAGTTGCGCGAGGAGGCCAAGCGGGCCGGCCTGTGGCTGCCCCACATGCCCGTCGAGTGGGGAGGCATGGGTCTCGGCCATGTCGAGCTGGCCATGGTCCAGGCGGAGGCCGGCAAGACACGCCTGGGACCCTGGATCCTCAATTGCATGGCTCCGGACGAGGGCAACATGCACACCCTCCTGCACTGGGGCACCGACGCCCAGAAAGACAACTACCTCCGCCGTCTGTGCGAGGGCACGGCCATGTCCTGTTTCGCCATGACCGAGCCGGAGGTCGCCGGCTCCGACCCGACGCTGATCCAAACCAGGGCGGAGAAGGACGGGGAGGAGTGGATCATCAATGGTCACAAGTGGTTCATCTCGAATGCGCGGCGGTCCCAATTCGCCATTCTGGTAGCCCGGACCGAGCCGGATGTCCCCCCGGGGTCGCGGGGTGCGAACACGGCGTTCCTGGTCGATCTCCCGGCCGAGGGCTGGAACGATGTCCGCGAGGTCGAGACCATGCACGGGTCCACCGGCCACTCCGAGATCGTCATCACCGACCTGCGCGTGCACGACGCGCAGATTCTCGGCGGGCGGGGCAACGGCCACCGCCTCGGACAGTACCGGCTGGGGCCGGCCCGGCTGGCCCACTGCATGCGTTGGATCGCCCAGGCCGAGACGGCGCTCGACATGATGGTGGGCCGCTCGCTGCACCGGTATTCGCATGGATCGCTGCTGGCGGAGAAGCAGGGCGTGCAGTGGCTCATCGCCGACTCGGCCATGGAGTTGTACCAGTGCAAACTGATGGTGCTCCACGCGGCGTACAAGATCGATCGTGGCGACGACTTCCGCACGGAGGTCTCCATGACCAAGCACTTCGTGGCCAACAGCCTCAACCGCATCATCGACCGCTCCATGCAGGTGCACGGCGCGCTGGGGTACTCCACTGACACGCCACTGGCCAACATGTTGCAGCACGCTCGGTGGGCCCGGTTCGCCGACGGTGCCGACGAGATCCACCAGATGCGCATCGCCGAGCGCACCATTGCGGCCTACACGGACACGGGGTCGACGAATGCGGCGACCGGCGGGCTGCCCCTCTGAGCCGTGGGCTGTCTCCTGGCGCTCCTGGCCGCCATCTCACCGCGCTTCGTCATCTTCTTGCTCTGGGTCTTCACGGACCGCCTGACCATCGCCTTCCGGTCCGGCTGGGAGGGCATCATCGGCTTCCTCCTCCTGCCATACACCACGCTCTTCTACGCGCTTGTCTACGCGCCGGGGAAAGGCGTGGACCCGTTCGGCTGGCTCATCGTGGCCCTGGGTGTGGTGTGCGATCTCTCCTCACACCTGTTCGGCTCACGGGCGCGCCGATATCGGGCGCGGCGGGCGGCCGACACCTAGGCGAAACGGAGGCGCAGGTCGGGCTCGGGTCCGAAGGAGGTTGGGCTGGCGCCGCCGGCCCTGAGTTTGTGCCAACCGGCAACGCCGATCATGGCCGCGTTGTCGGTCGCCATGGCCGGAGGGGGGATGAGCAACCTCGTGCCGAATTCGTCGGCTAGGACCTGGGCCCGCGCCCGCAAAATCGGGCTGGCCGCCACCCCGCCGACGATCGCCATCGCGGGGTCGCCGAACTCATCGAGCGCACGGCGGAGCTTGGCGATCAGCACGTCCATGCAGGCGGCGACGAACGACGCCGCGACCTCGGCTTCCGAAAAGGCGGGGTCGGCGCGCACGTGGTTGACGACCGCGGTCTTGAGCCCCGAGAACGAGAAGGCATAGCCCTCGGCGAGCATGGGCCGGGGGAAGGCGAGCACGTCGGTGCCGCCGGCGGCCAACCGATCCAAGACCGGCCCACCGGGGTACCCCAGACCGAGATAGCGCGCCACCTTGTCGTACGCCTCGCCGATGGAGTCGTCCACGGTCTCGCCGAGGAGTTCGTAGTGTCCCGGCCCGGTGCAGCGGGTCAGCATGCAGTGGCCCCCCGACACCAGCAGTGCGATCTGGGGGAACGGCACCTCGGGGTCGGCGAGGTACACGCTGGCCAGATGACCCTCCAGATGATTGACACCCACGACGGGGAGTCCCCAGCCCAGGGCCAGTGCCTTGGCTGTGGCGATGCCGACGAGCAGTGCGCCGACCAGACCGGGACCCGCGGTGACGGCGACGGCGGTCAGGTCCTTCCCGGAGATGTCGGCCTCGCGCAGGGCCCGGTCGATGACGGGCGTCACCGTCTCCAGGTGGGCACGGCTGGCCAGCTCCGGTACGACCCCGCCGAACTCGGCATGCAGATCGATCTGGCTGGCGACCACAGAGGAGCGCACCGACAGCTCGTCGTCGACGACGGCGGCCGCCGTTTCATCGCACGACGTCTCTATGGCCAGCAGGGTCCGGCTCACCGGGCCTCCCGCAGGACTTCCGCGATGGCCTGACGCGGTATGGCGCCCTCACGCTCCACGGACGGGTCGGGCCGGCTGACGTTGACCAGCGTGGAGGGAACGTCGCGCAGCTCCCCGCCGTCGACGATCAGGTCCGCCGGGGAACCGAGCGCGGCCACCACGTCCCGGACCCGGCGCGGCGTGGCCGCGCCGTGGGCGTTGGCGCTGGTGACGACGAGCACGCCGGTCAGCTCGAGGAGCCCGCGCAGGAAGTCGTGGTCGGGAATGCGCACGGCCACCTCGGCGCGGCCGTCGAGCCACGACGGCCGCTCGAGGCTTGGCTCGAAGCCGAAGGCCAGGGTCAGGGGCCCGGGCCACCAACGTCGGGCCAGCGCCTCGGCTCCCGGGGTCCAGGTGACGCCGAGCACACGTACGTGCTGCACGGACGGGGCCAGGACGGGAAGGTGCATGCCCTCGGGGCGCCCCTTCATGCGATAGATGGCGCGTACCGCCTCGGCCTCCACCGGCCGAGCCGCCAATCCGTAGACGGTGTCGGTCGGCAGGACGGCGACGCCGCCGTGACAGAGGCAGTCTGCCGCGAGACGTTCGCCTTCGCGGTCGGCGCGCACGATGCGCGGCGCGTCGGTCACCGTCGTGCGCGCACGTGACCGGACGAGCCGGTCAGAGCTGGAGGGGCCGGATGGCGGCACCGACGAGGGTCGGGTCCGATTGCCAGTCCACTCCGGGTACGTCGACGTAGAGCTCGATCTCGTTCCCGTCCGGGTCGAGGATGTAGATGCTGTGCGTCACGGTGTGATCGGCCGAGCCGACGACGGTGGCGCCGGCCGCCTGGACCGCCACCAGCGCGGCGCGCAGGTCGTCGTCGGTCTCCCCGACGTTGAGCCCGAAGTGGTACATCCCGACGCGACGTCCCGACGGGATCGGCGTGGCGTCGGCACCGACTTCGATGAGCAGGAGCTCGTGATGCGTCCGGCCCGAGGAAAACCCCGCGGCACCAACGGGTGTCTCTCCGGGTCCCGGCAGGACCTGTCGCCAGCCCAGCACGTCGCGATAGAAGTCCACGGAGCGTCCGAGGTCGCGCACGTACAACACCAGGTGGCCCAGCTCCCGAACGGTCATGCGCCCACGCTACCGGTCGTCTCGGTCCCGTCCGCCGTCGCGGTGCGGATCCAGTTTGCCGTCGGTGGCATGCCGGGCCCCAGGTGGATCGGGACGTCGAACGGCTCGGCCTCGAGCCCGGCCGCCTCCATCAACTCGGTCAGGGCACGCGGGATGGCGGCGGCGACGTCCCACAGGCGCGGGACGGCGCGAGCATCGGACGCCAACCCCCAGTAGAGGACGCCCAAGTTGCTCATGATCGTGATGTTCAGACCCATGCCGTCCATCACCGGGCCAAGCGGGAACATGCCCAGCATCCGGCTCCCGGCCAGGTAGAGGGGGAAATCCGGGCCGGGCACATTCGACACCACCAGGTTGGCGACGGGCCGGTGCCGATCGGCCAGCTTCATGCCGGTGTAGAGCCTGGCGGCGGCGGCGAAGACGTTTGGTGTGGCGTGCTCGGCCCAGTCCTGCAGCGTCGTCGCCCCGAGCGCCTGATGCTCCTCTTTGGCCCCCTTGGTGCCTTCGTGGATGAAACGCAGGCGTTCCAACGGGTCCTCAATGTGGCAAGGCAGCTGCACGAACATGGCGGACACCTTGTTGGATCCCTTCAACCCGGCGACGTCGGGCGCGACGGAGACCGGTACGACAGAGACGAGCGGGATGTCGGGGAGCTCGTCGCCCGCCAGCAGGTACGTGCGCAGGGCGCCGGTGCACATGGCCAGCACAACGTCGTTGACCGTGGTGTCCATCTTGTTCTTCACTGCCTTGGCGTCGGCCAGGCTCGCCGCGGCGAAGGCGACGCGCCGCCGGGCGTGCACCGCGACGTTGATGGAGGTACGCGGCGCGGTCAAGGGCAGGGCGGCCTTGCCGGTGAGTCCCTGGCGGATCCGGCGCACGTCGAAAATGTTCCGGGTTGTCCGCAGCACGGTGCACCCGAGGTCGAACGGCGCCACGAGACCCGCGATCATCGCCTGTGAGACCAATTCCAGTCCGGAGGGGATGCGGGAGTCGAGGGGGCGCGCGGTCTGGGCGCGCGTCTCGGGGGTGTTGGGCTCCAGGTCGAAGAGGACCCCGAGTAACTCGGCCCCGGAAACCCCGTCGATGGTGCTGTGGTGCATCTTGATCACGAGGGCGATCTTCCCGTCCTCCAGCCCCTCCACAATCCACATCTCCCACAGCGGGCGGTCACGATGGAGCTGCCGACTGATGACGTCCGCCGCGAAGTCGCCCAGCTCGCGCATGCCGCCCGGCGAGGGCAGCGCGGCCCGCCGCAGGTGGTTGTCGATGTCGAACTCTGGATCGTCGACCCAGACCGGGTGGCCGAGCCGCATCGGCACCTCGACCAGGCGCCGCTGGAAGACGGGCGCCAGGGGAATGCGGTCGTTGATGAGCTGGCGGATGCGGCGGAAGGAGTACCCGCCGGGCACGGTCGACGGGTCGAAGACGGCCGTCATGGCCACGTGCATGTGGAGGGTCGGGGTCTCCATGTAGAGGAAACTCGCATCGAGCCCGGTCAGCCGTTCGGGGGTCATGGGCTCTCCTTGGTCATCGTGCATAAGCTCGCGCCTCCATAACGGCCAGGGCAAACGGGCGGGGCACACCTCCGACCAGGGTGGACCTGCAAGGAGGCCGCGCCCGGGCGAAGATGGTGGAGTGCCGTACGCCTTTTTGACCGTGACCCTCATCGGCGCCGTGGCGGTGGCGCTCGCCTACCGCCCCATCCGGCGAGAGCCGTTCACCGTCTTCAGCTTCGTGTGCGGCTGGATCGCGGGCGAGTTGGCTTTCCAGAACATCGTCTGGCAGGCGGTGGCCACCGCCCTCTTCATTTGGGCCGGGGCGCTCTCGAACTGGGCCGGTTGGCTCGGACTGGCCATCGTGGTGGTGGATTGGGTGGGTCTGATCGGGCTGGGCGTCGCGGGTCGTCGGGCCGCCGGAGTCACCGCGGCGGCCTTGGCCGAGGTGCGGTCGGGCGCGTTCCCGGTGCCCGCGCAGCCCACCGCGCCCAGCTGGGGCAGCTGGTGGCGGGTCACCCGTGCCATCCCGTTCCCGTCGCGGGCCGTCCGGGTGACCGCCAACATCGACTACTGGGGCGACAACACCAAGCGTCACCGCCTCGACGTCTACCAGTCCCGTCTGGCTCCTCCGGGGAAAGCGCCGGTCATGGTGTACGTCCACGGCGGCGCCTGGATGATCGGCGAGAAGCGCGAGCAGGGCAAGCCGATGATGTACGAACTGGTGGCCCGGGGCTGGGTCTGCGTTGCCATCAACTACCGGCTCAGCCCGAAGGCCACCTGGCCGGACCACATCGTCGACGCCAAGAAGGCCGTGGCCTGGGTCAAGGAGCACATTCACGAGTACGGGGGCGACCCCTCCTTCGTCGCCGTCAGCGGGGGCTCGGCCGGTGGGCACCTGTGCGCCCTCCTCGCGCTGAGCTCCGGTGACCCCACCTTCCAACCGGGGTTCGAGGACGCCGACACGACGGTCCAGGCCGCTGTGCCCTTCTACGGCGTGATGGACCTGACCAGTTCGCCCGACGGCTCGGCCATCTTCGGGCCCGGCCTGCTCACCATGCTCGAGAAGCGAGTGATGAAGACGGAGGAGTCGGAGCACCCCGAGCTCTTCCGGGACGCCTCGCCGACCTACCGGGTCCGGGCCGATGCACCGCCGTTCTTCGTGCTGCAGGGCGTCAACGACACATTGGTACCGGTCGAGTCGGCGCGGGTGTTCGTCGAGCGCCTGCGTGCAGTGTCCCGCGCCCCCGTTGCATATGCGGAGCTACCCCTGGCCCAGCACGCTTTCGACGTCCTGGCCTCGCTCCGTTGCCAGGCCACCACCTCGGCCGTCGGCGACTTCCTGGAGGCCGCCCGCGCCGCCATGGGGCCGGTGGACGGCCTGGGCGTGCCGCACTCGAGAATTGTTTCTGACGTAGAGTCAGCTCCCGAATTGTGACCTCCCACCCCTACCGGGACTGAAGCGGGAGGAGGGCCGAGGAATCGAGAAGGGGTGGCTGTGGGGAACGTACATACGTGCGCTTCGACCTGGCGCGGGCGGGTCGGTCATGTCCTCCTGGCGGGCGGTGTGCTGGCCGGCTCGCTCACCATTGCGGGAGGCGCCCTCCTCGCTGTCGCTCCGGCGGGAGCGGCCTCCTCGGCCTCAGGCACCTGCACGCCGGCACTCGCCCCGACGGCTGCCCAGAATGCGGCGACGACCGGCATCACGGCGAAATCGGTGACCGTCGGCAACGTTTCCATCATCAGTGGTCCCGTGCCAAGCCTGTTCGCAGGTGCTCCGATCGGCGTGAAGGCCTACTTCGACATGATCAACGCCGAGGGTGGTGTGAACGGTCGCAAACTCCTCGTCGACTCCAAAGACGACGCGTTCAGTGGGCAGCAGAACATGACCGAGACCCAGGAAGCGATCAACTCCGACTTCGCACTGGTGGGGAGCTTCTCCCTCTTCGACGGGTACGGGTGTGCAGCCCTCGCCAGCGACACCGCCGTCCCCGATGTCTCCGTGACGCTCGACGCCGGAACCAACGCGTTGCCCAACGACTTCAGCGCGCAGCCGCTGTCCGGCCAAGAGACGCTCGGGCCCGTCCAGTACTACAAGAAGCACTATCCAAAGGACATGACCGTCGGCGCCATCGTCTCGGACGTCGCCTCGGCCAAGACACAGATGGCCCAGCAGTTTGCCGGCATGAAGAGCCTGGGCTACAAGATCGCCTACGTCGACGACGTCAACCCGCTCGCTTCCGACTTCACGACCGATGTCATCAACATGAAGAGCAAGGGCGTCAACGCGGTCGACCTCACCGGGATTGACTGGCAAGACGCGGCGATATTCGTCGAGAACGCCAACACCCAGAACTGGCACCCTGGGCTCATCTTCTCCGGCGGTCCCGTCTACGCCGATCAGTTCATCTCCCACGCCGGCGGCCCGACGGCGACCAACGGGATTCAGATCGGTCAGGTGTACGCCCTCTACCTCGGTGAGGACGCGAACAAGGTGCCGGCCGTCAAGCAATTCGACACCTACGTGAAGAAGGCGGATCCTTCGTGGGATCCCGATCTCTACACGCTCTTCGGGTGGGCGTCGGCCGAGATGTTCGTTCAGGCGCTCAAGGCCGCAGGGCCGCACCCGACCCGCGGATCCGTCATGGCGCAGCTCAGGAAGATCACGAGCTTCAACGCCAACGGGATGTTCGGCGGTTCGGATCCAGCGGCCAAGACGCTCACGCCGTGCTTCGTGGTGGCCGGAATCAAGAACGGGAAGTTCGTTCGTGAGCTGCCCACCAGTGGTGGGTTCGACTGCAACGCAAAGCTGTACAACGCATCAGGCGTCACGGGCTGAGGCCCGCGTCGCAGTTGGGGGTTTCGCCAGTGGGTACGGGATCGCCAGTGGGTACGAGGTAAGGACGTGAGCGTCTTCCTATCGTTCACCGTCCTCGGCATCGTCTTCGGCGCGGTCTACGGCCTCCTGGCGATCGGCCTGGTCGTCACCTACAACACGACCGGCGTCTTCAACTTCGCCCAGGGGGCGGTGGGCATGGTGGCCGCGTTCTCGTACTGGGAGCTGTGGCAGAACGAGCACTGGCCGTTTCTCCTGGCCGTCGCCTTCATTGTCCTGGTCGAGGCGCCGCTCCTCGGGCTGCTCGTCGAGTTCGTGCTCTTCCGGCGCATTCACGGCGCCACGGTGGAGCGGTCGCTGATGGTGTCGCTCGGTCTGCTGGTGATCCTGCTCGGGGTGGCGACAATCTTTTGGAGCAGCCCCGACGTCATCCGGGCCGTGCCGCCCTATTTCACGCAGAGCAACGGAACAGTGCTCTCCGTCCGTCTCTTCGGCAGCAACGGCGTCACGCTCCAGTACCAGCAGATCATGATTGTGGTCGTGACGGCGCTCGTCGGCGTCGCGCTCGCCCTGTTCCTCCGTCGCGCCCGGCTCGGTGTCGCCATGCGAGCCGTGGTCGACGACCCCGAGTTGGTCGCGCTGGCCGGTGCCAAGCCGCACCGGATGTCGCAGACGGGCTGGGTTCTCGGCTTCATGTTGGCCGCGCTTGCGGGCGTCCTGATCGCCCCGCTGGTCGGGCAGACGGGGTTGACCTCGACCCAGCTGACCCTCCTGGCCCTGAACGGGTTCGCCGCCGCAGTGGTCGGGCGACTGCGCAGCCTCCCCATGACGTTCGTCGGCGCGCTGATCCTCGGCCTCATCACCTACTACGCCCAGGGCTACCTGCCGGGACACATCAATGCCGGGCTGGCCTCGGTGCTCACCGAGGTGATCCCAGTCGTGTTCCTCTTCGTCGTCTTGCTCGTGATCCCGGCAGCGCGGCTCGCTCCGGCCGGGCGCCTGGCCGTGCGAGCCGCGCCCAAGGTGGTGACGGCCCGCCAATCGGCGGCCGGCGCCGTCCTCCTGGTCGCCGTCATGGTGGTCCTCGCCGTCATGGTGGGGACCACCGCGCTGACGACGCTCTCGCAGGGGCTGGCGCTCGGGATCGTCGGTCTCTCGCTCGTCCTCCTCGTCGGCTTCGCCGGCCAAGTCTCCCTGTGCCAGCTGACCTTCATGGGGATCGGCGCCTTCACCATGGGCAAGACCCTCGGCGGCGATTCGTGGTGGGGGTTGCTCCTGGCCGTCCTCGTGTCGGGGGCCGTCGGCGCACTGGTCGCCCTGCCGGCCATCCGGCTCCGTGGCCTCTACCTGGCGCTGGCCACCTTCGCGTTCGGGGAGGTCATGTACTCGGCCTTCTTCAACAACTCGAGTGTGATCTCCGACGGGACCTCCATCGCCGTGGGCCGCTTGCGGCTCCCCTTCATGAGCACGGTGAGCAACCAGTCCGAGCTCATTGAGGTGGCGGTGGTGGCGGCCATCTGCGCCGTGCTCGTCGGCCTGGTCCGTCGGAGCGTGTTCGGCCGCCGGCTCGTGGCGATGAACGATTCACCCGCCGCCTTCGCGATGGTCGGGCTGAGCTCGGTGCGCACCAAGGTGCTCGTGTTCAGCCTGTCGGCCGCCATGGCCGGTCTCGGCGGCGTGTTCTACGCCGGGCAGCAGGGGGGCATCGGCGCCACGGACGTCCAGTTCATCGGCAGCCTGACGCTGCTGCTCTTCGTGGCCATCTGGGGGATCCGCACCATTAGCGGCGCGCTGTTGGGGGGCCTGACGGCGGCGGCCCTTCCCGTTCTGCAGACCCACCTCCCCACGTCGCTGGCCGACCTGACCGGCCTGGCCGCGGGTATCGGCATTGTGCTGCTGGCCCGCAGCCCCGACGGCGTCCTCGGCATGTCGTGGCTCACGAACCGGGTGCACCTGCCATTGGGCCAGGCGGAGAACGATCTCGGTCTGCTGGTCGTCGAACACGAGGTGGCCAATGCCGCCTGACAAGGCGGGCTCCGACGCCCCTGCCCTCGAGGTCGATCATGTGCGCGTCCATTTCGGCGGCGTGGCCGCGCTCTCCGACGTGTCACTCCGGGCCGAGCAGGGCATGGTGACCGGGCTGATCGGCCCAAACGGCGCGGGCAAGACGACCCTGTTCAACGTCATCACGGGCCTGCAACGGCCCGACCGTGGCTCCGTGTCGCTGGGCGGGGCCGAGGTCACCCGCACGAGTACGCACCGGCGGGCCCGCCTCGGCCTGGCCCGCACCTTCCAACGCCTGGAGCTCTTCTCGACGTTGAGCGCAGTGGACAACGTGCGCGTCGGGCTCGAGGCGTCCGGGAACGCCGCCCCTTCGTCCGCCACCGGACTGCTCGAGCGGGTGGGCGTGGGGGAGGAGGCCGCGGCGCCGGTGTCGTCGCTCCCGACCGGGTCGGCCCGCCTGGTCGAGCTGGCCCGCGCCCTCTCGACCGACCCCAAGGTCCTTCTGCTCGACGAACCGTGCTCCGGCCTCGACGAACGCGAGAGCGACGCCCTGGCCAGGTTGCTCACGTCGCTGGCGGCGGAGGGACGCGCCGTCGTTCTGGTCGAGCACGACACCGACCTCGTGTGGCGGGTCTGCCAGACGGTGTACGTGCTCGACTTCGGCCGGGTGATCGCCTCCGGAGCACCCGAAGAGATCCGCCGCAACCCGTCGGTGCAGGAGGCGTACCTGGGCCATGCCGCTGACTCCGGGCCTCCGGAAGCCGACGCATGAACACCGCCGCCGGTGCCGGCCTGACGATCGAGGGCGTCCACGCGGCCTACGGGCGCATTGAGGTCCTGCACGGCGTGGACGTGCACGTCCCTGGCGGCAGCGTCTTCGCGCTCCTCGGGCCAAACGGCTCCGGCAAGAGCACATTGTTGAAGATCATGAACGGCCGCCTTCGACCGACGGCGGGCACGGTGGCGATCGACGGTGTGCCGGCCGCCCATCGGACGCCCGAGGCCCTGGCCCGAGACGGGGTCGTCGCCATCCCCGAGGGGCGGGGTGTGTTCCCCAACCTCACCGTCCGTGACAACCTGCGCATGTGGACGTACCGCGGGGGCCTGACCACGGTGGAGGTCGAGGCCCGCGCCTACGAACAGTTCCCCCGACTGAAGGAGCGGCGCCGGCAGCTGGCCGGAACCCTCTCGGGGGGCGAGCAGCAGATGCTGGCCGTCTCGCGCGCCCTGGCCGGGGAGACGAAGGTGCTCCTTCTCGATGAGATCTCCATGGGGCTCGCCCCCATCATTGTGGCGCACCTCTACGAGCTGGTGGCGGCGATCGCCGCCAGTGGCGTGACCGTGGTGGTCGTCGAACAATTTGCCGAGACCGCTCTGGGCGTGGCCGATCGTGCCGCCATCATGTTGCACGGGCGCGTGGCCCACGAAGGGACGCCCCGGGAGATGGCCGAGGCGGCCCGGTCCGCCTACCTCTGACCCCCGAGGTCAGCCTTCGTCGGCGAGCACCACGGCGACCGACAGGGTATCGCCCGCTCCGACGACCAGTTCGTCCACGCCGCCGGCGTCGACGATGTCACCCCGTGCCGCCTCCACCGCGGCGATCGTCTCGGGGGGACCCGTCACCTTGAGCAACGTCACCCGTGCCCGCATGGAGCGCTTGTTGGCCGTCTTCTCCCGACGTACCGCGCCGAGGACGTCCGACGCCGCCGTCAACACGGACGTGTCGGCTCCGGCGTGGCGGCCGACGTCGGCCCGATCGGGCCAGGGGGCCCGGTGCACCGAGCCCTCCTGCCACCAGCTCCAGACCTCCTCGGTCAC
This sequence comes from uncultured Acidimicrobiaceae bacterium, assembly GCA_963742035.1. Lineage (GTDB taxonomy): Bacteria > Actinomycetota > Acidimicrobiia > Acidimicrobiales > RAAP-2 > Bog-473. The sequence continues at coordinate 165,640 of CAVUKH010000008.1, read as the reverse complement.
GAATGGGAGGAAGGGAGCGAAGAGGCGATGGAGGGCCGAGAGCGCCAGCGCCAATGTGGCGCGGGCCGAGTCGGTCCCTCCCCCAACGCCCTCGCCGTAGGCGCGCGTCTTGACCAGTTCGACGTAGTCGTCGCAGAAGGACCAGAAGAACGACTCGGTGAGCTCGAGCGCTCGCGCGTAGTCGAACCCGTCGTGGGCCTCCGTGGCCGCGAGAATCAGGGCAGCGAGCTGCGCCAGCAGTGCTGCGTCGAGCGGCATGTCCACTGCATCGAGACCCGGGATCGGGCCCTCGCCGAACCGACCCAGCGCGAACTTCGATGCGTTGAGCACCTTGATGGCCAGGCGGCGGCCGATCTTCATGACGCCCGTGTCGAGCGCGGTGTCGGTTCCGGGCCGTCCGTTGCAGGCCCAGTACCGCACGGCGTCGGAGCCGAACTCCTCCAAAGTCGCCATGGGCGTGATCACGTTGCCCTTCGACTTGGACATCTTCTTGCGGTCCTTGTCGAGGATCCAGCCGTTGATGGTGGCATGGCGCCACGGCAGCACGTCGTGCTCCAGGTGCGAGCGCAGCAGGGTCGAGAAGAGCCAAGTGCGGATGATTTCGGGACCCTGCGGCCGGAGATCCATTGGGAAGGTGGCGGCGAACAGCGCGGGGTCGTCCTCCCAGCCGCAGGCGATCTGCGGCGTCACCGAAGATGTGGCCCACGTGTCCATCACGTCGGGATCGCCCGTGAAGCCCCCGGGTACGCCGCGCTGCTCCGCCGTGTAGCCCTCGGGCACGTCGGTCGTCGGGTCGACCGGCAGCCTCGCCTCGTCGGGGACAATCGGCGACGCGTGGTCGGCCTCGCCATCCGGTCCGACGGGGTACCAGACGGGCACCGGCACGCCGAAGAAGCGTTGCCGGCTGACGAGCCAGTCGCCATTGAGGCCGCTGACCCAGTCGTCGAAGCGGACCCGCATGTAGGGGGGATGCCAGTCGAGCTGGTCACCGCGCTCGAGCAGCTCGCGCCGCACCTTGTCGTCGCGACCACCATTGCGGATGAACCACTGCCGGCTCGTGACGATCTCCAGCGGGCGACTACCACGCTCGTAGAACTTGACGGGGTGCTCAATCGGTCGGGGGTCCCCGACCATGTCACCCGATGCAACCAGCATCTCCACCATCGTCCGCCGCGCCTGCTTCACGCTCCTGCCGGCGATGGCGCGCCAAGCGTCGCCGTCGGGGACACCGGCCGGCGGGGCCTCGGTGATGCGGCCGGACCGCGTGACGATGCTGCGCGTCGGCAGATCGAGCTCGCGCCACCACACGACGTCGGTCACGTCGCCGAACGTGCAGATCATGGCGATGCCGGAGCCCTTGTCCGGCTCGGCCAGGTGGTGAGCGAGGACGGGCACCTCGACCCCGAAGAGCGGAGTGTGCACCGTCGAGCCGAAGCGGGTGGCGTAGCGCTCGTCGTCGGGGTGCGCCACCAGAGCCACGCAGGCGGCCACCAATTCGGGCCGCGTCGTCTCGATCTCAATATCGTCGAAGCGCAGCCGGTGGTAGGCGCCGGCCAATTGGCGGTCCTCCATCTCGGCCTGGGCCACAGCCGTCTGGAAGTCCACGTCCCAGAGCGTCGGGGCCTCCGACGTGTAGGCCTCACCGCGGGCGAGGTTGCGCAGGAACATCCGCTGGCTGGTGCGCCGACTCTTGTCGTCGATGGTGGCGTACGTGCGCCCCCAGTCGACCGACAGGCCGACCCGCCGCCACAGGTCCTCGAAGGCGCGCTCGTCCTCCGCAGTCAGCTGGTGGCAGAGCGCGATGAAGTTGGGCCGGCTGACCGGGACGTCGTCCTTCCCGGGCTCCTCGGGCGGCGTGAAGTCCGGGTCGTAGGGGAGCGAGGGGTCGCAGGTCACCCCGAAGTAGGTCTGCACGCGCCGCTCGGTCGGCAGGCCGTTGTCGTCCCACCCCATCGGGTAGAAGAGCTTCCATCCCCGCATGCGGCGGTAGCGGGCGATGGCGTCCGTCTGCACGTAGCCGAAAACAGAGCCCATGTGGAGGGAGCCGGACACGGTGGGTGGGGGGGTGTCGATGGAGAACACCTCGGCCCGGGTGGCCGTGTCGTCGAAACGGTAGGTCCCGGCGTCCTCCCAGACGGCGGCCCAGTGCTCCTCGAGGTTGTCCAGCGTCGGCTTGTCGGGGACGCGCGGTCCTCCGGTCGTTGGGATCGACATGATCGGGTTACCGTACCCGGGTGCTACGCCTGCACGACACCGCCACGGGTACGGTCCGCCCGTTGGAACATCGCACCGAGGGAGAGGTGTCGATGTACGTCTGCGGCCCCACGGTGTACGACATGCCCCACATCGGCCACGGGCGGGCCAACCTGACCTTCGACATCCTCCGGAGGTACCTGAGCTTCACCGGGCTGACGGTGCACCACGTGGCGAACGTCACCGACGTCGACGACAACATCATCAAGCGGGCGGCCGAGCTCGGGCGGACCGAGTCCGACGTGGCCGCCGAATTCGAGACCCGGTGGTGGGAGTCGATGGACGCACTGGGTGACCTGCGCCCGCACGAGATCCCCCACGCCACGCAGTACATCGAGGACATGGTCGCGCTGGTGGGCGAGCTGGTGTCCCTGGACAAGGCCTACGAGACGCCCGACGGCGTGTACCTGGAGGTCTCCAAGGTCGACGGCTACGGCCTGCTCGCCCAGCAGTCGCTGGAATCGTTGCAGGTCGGAGCACGAGTCGAGGCCAACGAGGAGAAGCGTTCACCGCTCGACTTCGCCTTGTGGAAGAAGGCCAAGGAGGGGGAGCCGAGCTGGGATTCACCGTGGGGGCCGGGGCGGCCGGGGTGGCACACCGAGTGCGTGGTCATGTCGCTCGACCTGCTGGGCGAGAGCTTCGACCTCCACGGCGGCGGGCAGGACCTGAAGTTCCCCCACCACGAGAACGAGCGAGCCCAGGCGGTCGCCGACGGCAGGGCTTTCGCTCGGCATTGGATGCACAACGGCTGGGTGGAGGTCGAGGGCACGAAGATGTCCAAATCGCTGGGCAACTTCACCACGCTGCCCGATCTCCTGTCCCGCCACGACGCCCGGGCCTACCGGTTGCTGGTGCTCCGGGCCCACTACCGCTCGCCGATCGAAGTGACCCCCGAGACCCTGGCCGATGCCGAGAAGGCCCTGGCCCGACTGGACGGGCTGGCGCGGCGGTTCCCCGTGGCCGACCTCCTGGCGCAGACCGCCGGCGGGTTCGTCGTCGAGGGGACGCCCCCTGCGACCGGTCTGGAGCCTGGCGCGCTGGCCGCCTTCCGAGAGCGGATGGACGACGACCTCGACACCCCCGGCGCGCTGGCAGGCGTCTTCGAACTCGTGACGGCGGCGAACGCCGCCTCCGATGCCGACGATGGGGAAGATGCGGGTCGCCTCGCCCACACGGCAGCGGTGCTCGCTGCGGCACTCGGGCTGTCGCTCCGGTCGGCGGACAGCGACGTCGACGACGAGTCGGCGGAGCTCGTGTCCGAGCGGGACCGGGCCCGACGCGACCGGGACTTCGCCCGCGCCGACGCCCTGCGGGACGAGCTGGTGGCCCGTGGGTGGACCGTCGAGGACACCCCGAACGGCACCGCCATCCGTCGCTGATCACCCCAGTTCAACGGCCATTTTCCAGGCATGCCTGGACGTCTCGACGGACCTCAGGTTACTGTGTAGTAACCAAGGAATCCACAAGTTTGTCGCGCCGGGCGTGGCGAGCATTCGAACGCAGGGCTCCGGCCGCAGCCGGGGTCGCACAAGGAGGGCGCACCATGTCCGACTACTCCCTCGAGCTGAACGAGGACCAGCTCCAGATCGTCAAGTGGGTGCACGAGTTCGCCGAGAACGTCGTGCGTCCAGCAGGCCCCGAATGGGACGAGCGGGAGGAGACCCCCTGGCCCATCATCGAAGAGGCGGCCAAGAACGGCCTGTACTCCTTCGACTTCGTCGCCCAGTGCTTCTCGGACCCGACCGGCCTGCTCATGTGCCTGGTCAACGAGGAGATGAGCTGGGGCGATGCCGGCATCGCGTTGGCGATCTTCGGCTCGACCCTGGCCGTGGCCGGGATCTTCGCCAACGGGACGTCCGACCAGATCGGCGAATGGATCCCCCAGTGCTTCGGCACGCCCGACGACGTCAAGCTGGCGGCGTTCGGCGTCTCCGAGCCCGACGCGGGTTCGGACGTCTCGTCGCTGAAGTCGCGGGCGGTCTACGACGAGGCCAAGGACGAGTGGGTGCTCAACGGCACGAAGACGTGGATCACCAACGGGGGCATCGCCAACACCCACGTGCTGGTTCTCTCGGTCGACCCGTCGCTCGGGAGCCGCGGCCAGGCCAGCTTCGTGGTGCCGGAGGGAACGCCCGGCATCTCCCAGGGCCAGAAGTTCAAGAAGATGGGGATCCGGGCGTCGCACACCGCCGAGGTCGTCCTCCAGGACTGCCGGGTACCGGGGCGCTGCCTCCTCGGTGGCAAGGAGAAGCTCGACGAGCGCCTGGCCCGCGCCAAGGAGGGGAAGAAGACCTCCACGCAGGCTGCCATGGCCACCTTCGAGGCGTCCCGGCCCATTGTCGGCGCGCAGGCTGTGGGTATTGCCCGGGCCGCCTACGAGTACGCCCTCGAGTACGCCAAGGAACGCAAGCAGTTCGGCCGGGCCATCATCGAGAACCAGGCCATCGCCTTCAAGCTGGCCGACATGAAGATGCACACCGACGCCGCCCGGCTGCTGGTGCACCGCGCCGCCAACATGGCCAGCACGGGCAAGAAGTTCGAAAACGGCGAGGGCTCCATGTCCAAGCTCTACGCCGGCGAGAACGCCGTCTGGGTGACCGACCAGGCGATCCAGATCCTCGGTGGCTACGGCTACGTCCGGGAGAACCCCGTCGAGCAGTGGCACCGTGACTCAAAGATCTACACCATCTTCGAAGGGACGTCCGAGATCCAGCGCCTCGTGATCTCCCGGGCCATCTCGGGGATTCACATCAACTGATCGACTGGGGAGAAGAGGATCTGACCCGTCGTGCAGGTCGGTCTGCCTGAGACTTCGGGTCGGCGCACTTGAGACGGAAGTCGTTCCTGTCTCGATATCGCTGGGCGTAGTCGGCCACCCGCTGTGTCTCGCCCGGATGAGACAGTCGCCTCGACAATGGCCCCTTGTCTCGAGGTGCCTCGCGCGTGCGGCTGCCTCCAAGGGTGTCGAGCGCCGGGGCTTGATGGGCATTCCACCTGACGCGAAGCGATCAGGGTCACCGAGACGCCGGCCTTGCCGTCAAAGCTGTCCGAGGTGACGCGCCGGCCGTCCTGATCGCCGAAGGACGCTTCGAGATGGCCGGACTGGACGGCGCGGACCATCGCCTCGCCGATGGATGCCGGCGGTGGACCGGCGGGGCTCACACCGGACGGAAACCCCACTCCGAGCGCGACGCCGTCGACACAACGCTCCCAGCTCCCAGGAGCACCAGCTTGCGCCGGAGATCCATAGCCTGCACAATAGTTGTCATATGCAAGAGCTTCTGGTCGCCTCTCACTCTGAAGACCAGCTGGTCGATGCCGTGCTCAGCGCCAGCCGGGTACTGGTCGCCGTCGCGGCACGCTCCCTCGCTGACGTGGGAGAAGAGGTCACCCTCACCCAGTACCGCTCTCTGGTTGTGCTGGCCTCTCGAGGCCCTCAGGGCGTCGCCGCACTGGCCGACGCCGTCTCGGTCACTCCCCCCACCGCCTCGAGAATGTGCGACCGCCTGGTCAAAAAGGGCCTCGTGACACGTCGAACCGACCGGCGCGACCGGCGCCAGGTCCGCATTGCCCTGTCCCCGGGGGGCCGGCGCCTGGTCGACGCGGTGACGGTTCGGCGCCGCGCCGAGATCGAGCAACTCGTCGCCACCATCCCCAGCGAGTCCCGGGGAGGGGTCGTCGACGCGCTGAGACACTTGGGCGAGACCGCGGGTGAAGTGCCCGAGCAGGACTGGAGCACGGGCTGGGACCTCTGAGTTCGCGTCCGGGCGAGGACGGGATGGGCGTGACCCCCCATCCGGGCCGCTCGGTTCGCGCCCGCGGCAGCGCTGCAGCGGTTGGTCGGTGGCTTCGTTCGGCGTCGTATCTACAGCGTTGGATCATCGTCGGCGTCACGATCGGCGCCATCGCAGGGCTCGGCGCCGTTGTCTTCTACGAGGCGCTGCGCTTCTGCACCCACTTCTTCTTGGAGATCCTGGCCGGCTACAGCGTGCCAACGCCAGCGGCGGAGGGGCACGCCGCCGGATCCGCTCACGCAGCCCGGCCGTGGGCCCTTCCATTGGTAGCGGGCTCCGGTGCGCTTCTCGGCGCGATGTTGGTCTACCGCTTCGCCCCCGAAGCCGAAGGCCACGGTACGGACGCCGCCATCTCGGCAGTGCACCACAATCCCAAGGGCGTGCGCTTCCGCGCGGTGATCGTGAAGATCGTCGCATCGGCTCTCACCGTCGGCTCGGGTGGTTCGGGCGGACGCGAGGGCCCGACGGGCCAGATCGGCGCAGGGTTCGGCTCGTTGCTGACGCGCGTGCTCGACCTCGATCCAGCGGACGGTCGTATCGCGGTGGCCACCGGGATTGGCTCAGGTATCGGTGCAATCTTCGGAGCACCGCTCGGTGGAGCCGTGCTGGCCGCCGAAATTCTCTACCGCGACGACTTCGACCCGGCTGCATTATTGCCCTGCTTCATCGCGTCGTCGGTCAGCTATGCCGTCTTCGGATCGGTCGAAGGCTTCGGCCCACTTTTCGGTTACGTGGGCTCGTACCGATTCGGTGATCCTGCGCAGCTCGGGTGGTTCGCCCTCATCGGCATCCTTGGAGGCCTGATGGGCATCCTCTATGCCAAGGGGTTCTACGGCATCGCCCAGATCTCGGCCGCCGTTCCCCGTCTGCCGAAGTGGATCAAGCCAGCTATCGGCGGCCTGATGGTGGGCGCGATCGGGATCGCCATCCCAGAGGTCCTCGGTACCGGGTATGGCTGGATCCAGAAGTCGCTCGGGCCCGAGCTGCTGGGCATCCCTCTGTGGATCGTCCTCATTGTGCCCTTCGCTCGCATCGTGGCGACCGGACTCTCCATCGGCAGTGGTGGATCAGGTGGGATCTTCGGGCCTGGCATGGTGATCGGCGCCTTCATGGGCGGGGCGGTGTGGCGACTCTTCGAGCCCATCGCGCCTTCGATGGGTCACGATCCTTCGCCCTATGTCATCGTGGGCATGATGTGCTGCTTCGGCAGCATCTCGCGGGCGCCTCTGGCGGTGATGTTGATGGTGGCCGAGATGACAGGAAGTCTCTCGATCCTCACGCCTGCTCTGGTCGGGGTCGGTCTGGCATGGCTGATCGTGCACCACTTCGACGACACCATCTATCGGAGTCAGATCCGCAGCCGCGCCGACACCGAAGCGCGTCGCCTCACCGCTGGGCTGCCCTTGCTGGCGACCATCCCTACGGCACACGCCATGGCCGCCCCTCGGCTTGTGCTGCCCAACTCGGCGTCGGCGAGCGAAGCCGTCGAACTCAGCCAGGCGGCCGGCGTCAGCGGCGCGCCCGTGGTCGACGCGGCTGGGCGTTTTGAGGGCACGGTCGCCGTGATCGAGCTCGTGAACTCGGCGCATCCGGGGATTCGAGTTGGTGACGTGGCGGACGCGGGCGCACCCGTCGTCACGACGGACAGCCGACTCGACGCCGCGTTGGAGGCGATCACGTCTGCGGACATGTCCTGGGTGAGTGTTCTCGACGACGAGCGGCGAGTCGTCGGGACCATGTCGATCTCGGACGTCGTCGCCGCCTACCGTGCGGAGTTATTGGCCTCGGCTCAGCGGGTGAGTGCGCTCGGGGTCGCCACCGGTGCATTCGAGCTCGCGGTCACGGAGCGTTCGGGCCTTGCTGGCCAAGCGCTGCGGGCCGCCGACCTTCCAGACGGCACACTGGTCACCTCGATCGCGCGCAGTGGTGAGGTTCTGACTCCGACCGGCGATCTGGTGCTCGAAGCCGGTGACAGGCTGTCGCTCCTTGGAGGGGACCAGCGCTGACCAGAGGGGGTTGGGGTTGGACCGCAACGTGGAGCCGGCTACCGGATCGTCTTCCGTGCTCGAGACCTCTACCATCGAGGACACGTCCGATGTGCTGTGGCGGTCTCACCGGTTGCTTGAGGGAATCTCATCAACTGAGATGTGGCCGCGACGTCGCCACCCCGACCCAGGGTCAGATGCTCGACGAGCGACGAAGGTAGGCGCGGAGGAGCACCCCCTCCCCGGCATCCAACGCCTCGAGCAACGCGCCCAGCGCAGTGAGCGTCGCGTCCCCGAGTTCGGCCCGCACTTCGTCCTCGATCGCCTGGGTCGCCGCGCGCTGGTGCGCCAGGTAGTCGACACCCATGGGCGTCAGCACGACCGACTTCTCCCTCTTGCTGGCGGCCGAATCCGTCACCCGGACATAGCCGTGATCACGCAGGTGTGCCACGACCTTGCCAGCGCCCTGTCTGGTGATGCCGAGCTCTCGTCCTATGGCCGAGATGGTCGTCCCCGCCGCACCTGAGCACACTCGCAGGACACGGCCGTCGGGGAACCTTCGTTCGCCGAACCCCGCTTCGGCCATGGCCTGGTCCAACCGAAGCTGGTAACCGAGCCATGCGCGCCTGAGCGCCGCACCGAGCCCCACCGATGTCGGTACCACGCTCGATGGACGGTTGCCGGGGACCACGAGGAGGATGTTAGCGAACTGTGAACTTGGTTGACAGTTCGCGGCCGGCGGCCGATACTGCGAGCATGCGGCACTCGTCGCCAGTCGAGCATCCTGACCTCAGGAGCATCGTGACCTCAGGAGCATCGTGACCTCAGGAGCATCGTGACCTCACCGTGCGCCGAAGGCCTGGTCCCCCACGGCGCGCACGACTGCAGCTGCTGCCCCGTAGGTGACACGGTGCGGGTTGCAACGTCCATGCTCCACTCACTCCGCCCATCCGGTTCACGCAAAGGGGGACAGTCGTGAAGGGACAGACGAGACCACCCCGACGGCGCGGCGTCGCCGCCATCGCCCTGGGCGTCGTCCCTGTCCTGGCGCTGGCGCTCAGCGCCTGCAGCAGCTCGCCCTCGCAGCCGGCGGCCTCCCCTGAGCGAGTGAGCGGTGGTCCGACGGGTCACTATGTCGTGGCAGCCGGTATCCACAAGATCAAGCACATCATCGTGATCGAACAGGAGAACCGCTCGTTCGACAGCTACTTCGGCACCTACCCGGGGGCTGACGGCCTTCCGATGAAGGACGGCGTGTCGACAGTCTGCGTGCCCATCCCGACGGGTGGCTGCCAAGCCCCCTACCACGACACGGCGGACGTCAACGGAGGCGGGCCGCACGGTGAGGCCAACGCGAAGAGGGACGTCGACGGCGGCAAGATGGATGGCTTCATCGCCTCGGCGTCAGGCGCCAAAAAAGGCTGCGGTGCCAATGTCGACAATCCGGCCTGTTCGAACGCCGCCAGTGTCGACGTCATGGGCTATCACTCCGCGGCCGAGATCCCCAACTACTGGACCTACGCCAAGGACTTCGCTCTCGACGACCACATGTTCGAGCCGGTCGCGTCGTGGTCGCTGCCCGATCACCTCTACCTGGTATCGGGATGGTCGGCCAAGTGCTCGAGCCCCGCTCCCTCGAGTTGCGTGAACGAGATCAGGGGTCCCTACACGCCGGCCCAGATGCAGCGGTACGTGGACCAGGCCATCAATACCGGTACGGCCGACGTGACCAACGCCTGGACCGATATCACCTGGCTCCTCTACAACAAGCACATCTCGTGGGCCTACTACGTCCAGACCGGTGACCAACCCGACTGCGACAACGACTCGGCAGTGGCGTGCCCGCCCGTGGCCCAGAGTTATCTCACCCCGGGCATCTGGAACCCCCTTCCCATCTTCGAGGACGTCCAGAAGGACCACCAGATCCGTAACATCCAGCCGCTGAACAACTACTTCGCCGAAGCCAAGAAGGGGACCCTGCCGTCGGTCATGTGGGTCACGCCCTCCCAGGCCGACAGCGAGCACCCACCGGCCAGTGTCCATCAGGGACAGGCCTATGTGACCGCGGTGATCAATGCAGCCATGAAGAGCCCCGACTGGGACTCAACCGCCATCTTCTTGCAGTGGGACGACTGGGGTGGCTTCTACGACAACGTCGTGCCGCCTCCGGTCGACCAGAACGGCTACGGGCTGCGGGTCCCAGCCCTGGTGATCTCGCCCTACGCCAAATCCGGGTACATCGATCACCAAACCCTCTCGAGCGATGCCTACCTCAAGTTCATCGAGGACGATTTCCTAGGTGGGTCCCGGCTCAATCCCAAGACCGACAAGCGACCGGATCCCAGGCCCGACGTCCGGGAGGACGAGAAGATCCTGGGCAACATGGTCAACGATTTCGACTTCAACCAGACACCGCGGGCCCCGGTTCTCCTCCCGACCAACCCTGCTACGGACTCGCCGAGCATCCCGGCCTACTTCAACGGACTCGGGCCGTGTGTCGGATGTACGGCGACGCCACCGAGTACCTAGCTGTGGGATCCACGGATCGGTCGGAATGATGTCGGGCGGCCTCAGGCCCGATTGATCTCGGGCACCGATCCGATGGCCGGCTCGTCGCCGGATGGAGTGGAGCAACCTCCTCCAGCGTTACCCAATTCAATCGATCCACCAGGGTGTTCGCGGCTCGGTGGCTCATCTCGACGGGTCGGGCCCGGCTTCCCGATCCCCTAAAGATCCCCCGGTTGCTGCCGACAATCTCAGTGGCGGATTCCGCTGGGCTGTGCGGGTCGTTCCGGCCGGCCGCGGCCATTCGGGTGCGCCGCGCCGCCGCGTGAAGGGGTCGGGTGATGGTCACAGAAGAGGAATGGCATGGCGAGATGGCGAAAGCCAGGCGCCTCCGCTTCATCAGCCCTCTGGCGGGACTCGTGGTCCTCGGCTTGCTCACCGTGCCGGCCGTCGCCATCGGTCGGTCATTCGGGTCGGGTGTCAGCGCCTATGCGGTGACGGCGGGTGTCCTCATGGCCCTCCTCCTCCCACTCATCTACCTACTTGTCATCATCAGCGACCGCCAGCAGCTGAAGACCGACGACAAGGTGCGGGCGCTGACCCACGAGCTCAGCGAGGCGATCGAGATCGCCGACCGCGAGGGGATCACTCGAGAGGTGCAGGGGCAGCGCCAGCGTTTCGAGAGTCGCCTGGCCAACGCCCTCGACATGGCCGAAGGTGAGCCCGAAGTCATCGACGTCATTGAGCGGTCCTTCGCGGCCGTTGTCCCCGACGCGCCGGTCGAGCTCCTCCTGGCCGACAACAGCCACGCCCACCTTCTGCGCATGGCCGGCGTCGGGCCCGACGGCGAACTGCCCTCGTGCAGTGTCGACTCCCCTGACCGCTGCCCCGCGGCCCGGAGGGCCCAGGTACAGGTCTTCGGCGACAGCGACCATCTCGATGCATGCCCCAAGCTCCGTAACCGACCGCAGGGCCGCCTCTCCGCCCTGTGCGTTCCGGTCTCCATCATGGGGAGGACGGTCGGGGTCATCCATGCCACCGACAAGCCCGAGGCCGCCGTCGAGGACTCCCAAATTCAGGATCTGACGACGCTGGCCAAATTGGGTGGGGCGCGGATCGGGTTACTGAGGGTCATGGCGGAGACGCAGCTACAGGCGTCGACCGACACGCTGACAGGACTGCTCAATCGACGCTCGTTCTCCGAGAAGGTCGCCGCAGTGCCCCACGATCTCCACCCCGTGGCAGTGGCCATGGCCGATCTCGACCACTTCAAGAACCTGAACGACACCTACGGACACGAGACCGGTGACAGGGCGTTGCGCCTCTTCGCCCGTGTCCTGCGCGACGCACTGCGGGGACACGACCTGGTCTCACGGTACGGCGGCGAGGAGTTCGCCATCGCCTTCCCCGACTGCTCGGCGGTGGACGCCACCCGGGCGCTCACTACCGTGCAGAACCAGCTCGATGCCGCCATCACGGTCGGCGGGCTGCCCAAGTTCACTTGCAGCTTCGGAATCACCGAGATTGAGCCCGGAGAGGAGCTGGCGGCCGCCCTCCGCCGCGCCGACGACGCGCTGCTGGTGGCCAAGCGCTCCGGACGAAACCAGATCGTCCTGCACGATCCGGGCACGAAGTCGCACGCGTCCGAGACCAACGGGCACGCACCGCATCCGATCGAGGAGCTGGCGCGGGCCGAACGTCTCTGAGTCCTCGACCAGACGACGGTTCCCCGCGCGACCCGTAGGTCGGGCCATAGTGTCAACCTCCCATGCGTCCGCCGTCACTCCTGCGCCATGCCACCGATGTCACTCCCGAGTGGCTGACCGATGCCCTGCGGCAGGCCGGGGCAGTGGCCGAGGGTGTCTCCGTGCGCTCATTCGAGACGACGGCCATTGGGACCGGCCAAATGGCCGACACGACGCGCTTCACCCTGACGCTCGACCAACCGGGAGCCGGACCCTCCAGCGTCGTCGGCAAGTTCGCCTCGGCCGACGAGCAGAGTCGCGGGACCGGTCTCGCCTTGCGGGCCTACGAGGTTGAGGTCCGCTTCTACCGGGACGTCGCCTCCCGGGTCGCTGCCCGTCTGCCGGCGGTCTATCTGGCCGAGGTGGACCCCGAAACCGGATGGTTCACCCTGTTGATGGAGGACATCGCGGGTGCCACCCAGGGCGATCAGATCGCGGCCTGTACCCCGGACGTGGCGGCGGCCGTCCTCCGGGAGATGGCCGGTCTGCATGCGCCGTGCTGGGAGGCACCCGAACTGGAGAACCTGGAGTGGCTGAACCGGAACACGCCCGAATCCGACGGATTCCTGGTCGCCCTCGTCTCTTCGCTCCTCCCGGGCTTCCTGGAGCGATACGCGGACACGCTGGCCCCCGAGCACCAGGCCGTGTGCCGCACCTTCGTCGAGCGCCTGCCGGTGTATCTGCAGCTGCGGAGCGGACCGCGCACGGTCAGCCACGGCGACTTTCGCCTCGACAACCTCTTGTTCCAACCGGAGACGCCGCGACCCGTGGTCGTCGACTGGCAGACCGTGGCGTGGGCCGGTGCGTCCATTGACGTGGCCTACTTCATCGGCGGTTGCCTCACGGCGGAGGATCGTCGGGCCCACGAGCCCGAGCTGCTGGAGCACTATCACGACGCTCTGTGCCGAGGCGGTGTCTACGGCTACACGCTGGAGCAGCTGCGGGCCGACACCCGGCGCGACACGTTCGCCGGACTCCTGATGGCGATCGTGGCGTCCATGGTCGTCCAGCGCACGGACCGGGGGGACCTGATGTTCCTCACGAGCTCGAGCCGCCACGCCCAACACGCGCTCGACGTCGACGCTCTGGCCCTGCTCCACGTCGCCACGTGACCGATCTTCTGGTGCTCTGCACCGGCAACGCGGCACGGTCGGTCATGGCTGGATTCATGTTCGACGTGTTGGCCAACGGCCGCCCCGGCGAACCGCTCCACGTCGTGACGGCGGGGACCCATACCATTGACGGCCAGCCCATGGGGATGCGCACCCGCACCGCGTTGACGCGTCTCCCCGAGCTGGCCGATGCCGACTTCCGCCGGCACCGGAGCCGCCAGGTACACGGAGTCGATCTCGTGCACGCCGAGCTGGTGGTGGTGATGGAGGCCGACCACGTGCGGTTCGTGCGCCGTCAATTCCCCGACGCCGCGGCGAAGACGGCCACCATCCGGTACCTCTGTCAGCACCTGGCACCGGCCCCACCCGCTCTGGACCGGCGGGTGGCGGCGCTCGGTCTCGGTGACGTCAAGCTCGACGACGGCGAGGACGTCCTCGATCCGGCGGGGCACGAGGCCGATGTCTATGCCGCGTGCGTCGATGAGCTGTGGGGGTTGTGCCGGACGCTCAGCACGTTGGTCTGACTCGGCTCGCCGGGGAGCGAATCAGTCGGCGTGGACGGAACGCAGCCCCGCCCACGCCAGGTCCGCCATGCGGCGCGCCAATTTCTGCGCCTCCTCGCCGACCTCGGCCTCCGAGTCGGGTCGCTGCGCCATGAAGCGACGGCTGGCGCCCTCCGCCATGCCCACGATGCCGTAGGCGAGCAGGCGACGGTGGTCGTCGTCGAGGCCCGCGTCAATGAGCGGGTCGATCGCCTCGGCGATGGCATCCTCGACGGCGCGCAGGGCGCGACCCAACTCGAGGTCGTCCGCGTGGTCCCGGCCGTAGAGCAGGCGGAACTCCGCCTCGTGACTGACGACGAGGCGGAAGTAGGCGGCGAAGCCCAGCTCGACCTGTTGGCGCGGGCCCTCGGCCCGCATCACCGCGCGTCCGATGGCGACCAGGAGGTCCTGGGCGATGGAGTCGACCAACTCCAGGTAGAGCGCGCGCTTGGAGGAGAAGTGCTGGTAGAGCAGCGGTTTCGTTACGCCGGCGGCCTCGGCGATGTCGTCCATCGTCGTGGCGCGGTAGCCCCGTTGCGCAAAGAGCTCCAGCGCCACCGCGACGAGCTGCTGGCGGCGCTGCTCCGCCGTGAGCCGCCTGGAGGACGCCTGTACCGTCGCCGACATCGCGTCAGGTTACCGAACGGTCAGGGACCGTGAACGCGCTCGAGGACCGCTGTCAGGCGTTCCGGCAGGTCGGCCAAGTTGAAGTGCGCGGCCGCCACCTGCAGGTTGTGGTCGATGAGGCGCGCATCCGGTTGACGGAGCCAGGCCCCCAGCGCTGCAGGCTCCCTTGCATCGAACCACTCGAAGCCGAACGCAGCCAGCTCGCTCGCCACCGGGTAGGGGCCGATGGCCAACGGTCGCCGGTACGTGGCCGACTCCACCGACGGGTTGCCGAAGCCCTCCCACAGCGAGGGGAGGAGGACGGCGTCGCACGCCGCATACGCGTCGGCGATCGAGCAGCCGCCATCCGGTGTGCCCCGAACGACGCGGCAGCGAGCGTGGGCGAGGAGGCGGTCGAGCTCTGGTCCGTACCCGTCCTCGGCGGGCCCGAGGAGCCAGTAGGTGCCGTCGAGTGCTTCGGCCACGGCGATGCCGCCAGCGATGTTCTTGCGCGCCAGCGCTCGAGTTGGTTGCAGCAGAAGCGGCGTCCCGTCGGGAACGGCGCAGGCACGGCGCACACCGACCCGGTCACCCGGCGCCGGATCCGGGTCGAAGGCGTTGTAGATCGTCGTTGCCGTGATGCCGCGGGTGACCAGGTCGGCGCGGCTCAGCTCGTTGATGGTCACGTGCACCCAGGCGGGGTCGTCGGGGGGCGGCCCCAGGTGCGCCAGGTGGGGCCGCTGCCATGGCAGATCGTGGTGGTGTAGCACCGTCGGCCGCCCCGCGCAGGCCCGCGCCACCACGGCCGCCGCCGACGGGTTCAACGGCAGCGAGCAGAGATTCTCGATGATGACCACGTCGGCGTCGCCCAGCGCGCCCTCCACCTCGGCCCGGGTCGGGGGCTCCGCCGCGTCCATGGCCAACCCGGGTAGGACGGCGTCCACCGGCCCGGCGCCCGCGACCGTGCGCACCGTCCAGCCGAGGACACCCAGCGCACCGGCCCATTTCGCTGCCTCGACGGCCACCCCGTCACCACCGCCGAGGCGGAACGAGACCATGCATGCCGTCGCCACGACCGCACTGTACGCGTGCACGGGGAGCCCACCAGCGGGTGGACTAGCGTTGCCCCGATGGCAAAACGGGCACTGATAACGGGCGTGACGGGCCAGGACGGCTCGTATTTGGCTGAGTTCCTGCTGGGGCAGGGCTACACGGTGATCGGCATGGTTCGCCGGTCCAGCACACTGAACTTCGAGCGCATCGCGCACATTCAGGACCGGCTCGAGCTCGTCGCCGGGGACCTCCTCGACGAGGTGTCGCTCATCAACATCCTGCGCGACCATCGCCCGACCGAGGTCTACAACCTCGCGGCCCAGTCCTTCGTGCAGACCAGCTTCACCCAGCCGGTCCTCACCGGTGAGACAACGGCCCTGGGCGTGACGCGCATGCTCGACGCCATCCGGCTCGTCGACCCTGAGATCCGCTTCTACCAGGCCAGCTCGTCGGAGATGTTCGGCAAGGTGCAGGAGGTGCCCCAACGCGAGTCGACGCCTCTGTATCCGCGCAGTCCCTACGGCGTGGCGAAGGTCTATGGCCACTGGATCACGGTGAACTACCGGGAGAGCTACGGGCTGCACGCCACTTCGGGCATCCTCTTCAACCACGAGTCTCCGCGGCGTGGTCTCGAGTTCGTCACGCGCAAGGTGACGCACGGGGTGGCGCGGATCGCCAACAAGCTCGACGACAAGCTGGCATTGGGTAACCTCGACGCCCAGCGGGACTGGGGCTATGCGGCCGACTACGTGCGGGCCATGTGGTTGATGCTCCAGCAGGACGGACCGGACGACTACGTCGTGTCGACCGGTGAGACGCATTCGGTGCGCGAGCTGTGCCGGCTCGCCTTCAACGCCGCCGGATTGGATTGGGAGCAGCACGTCGTGATTGACGAGCGGTTCTTGCGTCCGGCCGAGGTCGACCTGCTGGTGGGGGACCCGGCCAAGGTGCACTCGGTGTTGGGATGGGAGCGCGAAGTCGACTTCCCGGGCCTGGTCGCCATGATGGTCGAGGCCGACATGGATCTGGTCCGCAAGAGCCTCAGGTAACCGGGGCCGCCGCGCTCCTCGTCATGCTCGTCCCCGCCGCGATCTCGGCCGATCCGGCCGGCGTGCTGGTCGCCTTCGGGGCAGGGATTCTGTCATTCGTCTCCCCCTGCGTGCTGCCCCTCGTGCCGGGCTACGTCTCCATGGTCTCGGGTCTCTCGGCGGCCGAGCTGGAGGCCGGCGGCGACGGCGCCACGCCGTCAGCCGCCCTGGGCCCCGTCCTGCGCGGCATCGGCTTGTTCGTGGCCGGCTTCACGGTGGTCTTCGTCGCGCTGGGCGCGACGGCGTCGAGCATCGGGCGCCTCCTCACTGCCCACGAGGTCACCCTGGCCCACCTGAGCGGGGTCGTCATCATTCTGCTCGGGGGCGTCATGCTGCTCGCCGCCCTGCCGGCCAGGGTGTGGGCCCACGCAGGGATCGGCACCCTGGGCGTCGTGTCGCGGGTCACGGGTGAGCGTCGGTTCGACGTGCGCCCCTCGCGCCTTGGCGTCTGGGCCGCGCCGCTCATGGGCATGGCGTTCGCCTTCGCCTGGACACCCTGCATCGGTCCCATCCTCGGCGTCGTCCTGGGACTGGCGGCGCACAACGGCACGCTGCCCGGGGGGGTGCTGCTGCTGTGCGCGTACTCACTGGGGCTGGCGGTGCCCTTCGTGCTCGTCGGCCTGGCCTTCGGACGGCTGACGGCCGCGCTGGCCAGGGCCCGCCACTGGCTCTGGGCCGTCGAGCTCGTCGCCGGGTTGGTCCTGATCGTCTTCGGCGTGCTGCTGCTCACCGACAACATCAGCTGGGTGTCGTCGCAGCTGTCGAACCTCCTCAACGACCTCGGCCTCAGCCGCCTGTCCAAGAGTTAGGGCGTGGCCGGCGCCCTCGTCGTGGACGGCGACGACTTCTACCGCGGCGGTGAGCCTGCGTTCTGGGATGCTCTCGGCGCGGCGGACAAGGTCGACCTGGTCATCGACTGGAGGCGCCAACGCGCGCTGCTCGTGCAGCTGGCCCGGGGCGAGGCGGCGACCTGGCGGCCCGACGACTGGGACGCCGACGACGGCCGGCTCGGCCTCGCCGTCACCGCGGGCCCTTCTGGAGTGGTCATTCTCGACGGCGCCTACAGCGCCCGCCCGGAGCTGGCCGACCTCTTCGACCTGCGGGTGCTGCTCGAGGCTCCCCGCGGGACGCGACGAGAGCGCCTTCTGCGGCGCGAGGGGGAGCACGACCGGGCGGAGTGGGAGGCCCGCTGGGCGGAGGCGGAAGACCTCTACTTCGAGCAGCTGATGCCGCCGGAGGCCTTCGACCTGGTCCTGGACGGGAGCTGACCTTTCAGGCCCGCTCCGCGAGGACGTCGGCGAATGTCCGGGCGAAGGTGTGCGCGTCACCGGGCCAGCGTGCCGAGACGTAGGAGCCGTCGCGCACGACCCAGGCCGGCCGCGGGTCGTCCAACGTGTCGCGGGCACGCCCGCTCGTCTTGCGCCGCCGGTCCGGTGTGCCCTTCGCCACGTCGGCGAAATCGGTGGGATCGGCCAAGGCCCTGGTGACCTCCTGCTGCACCGACATGAAGCCCCAGCGCTGTCCCGGCTCCTCCACATAGGTCCGGTAGTACGTGGAGTCCCAGAAGCGCGTGTAGCGGGCGATGCCCCAGGCCTTGCGTTCCAGCTCCCAGGTGAGCGCGGTGGTCCGCCGGCCGTGCAGCACCGAGCGACCGGTCACGGGATCGACGGCTCGGGCCGCCGCCAGCACGCCGTGGCAGATGGCGCCGACCGGCTTGTCGGCGCGGAAGGCGTCGATGGCCATCCGCTGCACCTCGGGGCTCTCCAAATAGGGGCGCATCCCGCGGGCCCGGTGTCCACCGGGCAGCACGAGCGCGTCGTAGTCGCTCCGCCTGGCCGCACCCCAGTGCAACGGCGCGCCGAAGGCCTGGTCGTCGGCCAACGCGCCATAGGCGCGTCGGGCGTCGGCGTTGGCGCGCAGGGCACGGCCGACCACGGTGATCCGACGCAACCCGGGGATGGCACCCCACGGGTCGAGACCCTGGCCGGTGACCATGAGGTCGTCGGCCTGCCCGGGCTGGCCCGACGGCGTGGCGAACACGACCCGGTGGCCCAGGGTGGTGAGCACCTGCCAGCTGACTGCCACCTCGGTCGGGTCGAAATCAGTCGCCGGCAGCGGCATGAGAACGGTCAGCACGGCGGCAGAGAGACTATCGACGGCGCCTCTGCGGACCACGGGCACTGCGGATCCGGGGCCGGTAGCGTTCGTGGGATGAGCGAGGCCGAGCCCGCCCCCGATCCCATCTTCTCGCCCGCGGACGGGCTGGCCGAGCTGTGGACCAAGGCCTACCAGGGCGAGGTCCTCGGCGAGCTGTTGTTCGGGGGGATCGCCGACCAACTCGAGGATCCCGGTCAGGCCGCCGCCATGCGGACGCTGGCCACCCTGGAACAACGGACCAAAGATGCGGTGGCTCCGGCACTGGAGCGGGCCGGCATTCCGACCGATGTCGATCCAGAGACGCAAGCCCTTGCTGCGGCGTTGTTGCCGGGCGCGCTGGCGTTGTCCTGGGGCGAGCTGATGGCCACCATCGGTCCCATCACGGCGCAGTACATTCCGCTCTACCGGCGGATCGGCGAGCTGAGCCCGGCCGAGAGGGAGACGGCCAGCCTGCTGGTGGCGCACGAGGAGGCCCTCCGGGACTTCTCCCGCGCCGAAATCGCCGGTGACCACGACCGTTCGCTCGAGCCGATCATGGCGCTGGGGCACATGCGCTGACGCACGTTCCGGAAGGATTTCGTCCTCCTTCCATGCGGTCGATCGGCTGAAGCCCGGCTGAGCAGGCCGATCTCCCGGCTGCGGGCAGCCCTGGCGCCCACGGGGGCCGGATCGGCCGCCTGACCCCCCGCTTGGAACCCTGACACCTGCCCCCCCTACCATGGTGGGGAAGGCCATGGCCCCTGTCGTCCACTTTCGTGCCGCGGTCGCACTCGCCGGCCGCTTCCCAGCCCTTGCCGGGGTCGATCTGTCTCTCGACCAGGGTGAGGTCGTCGTCGTCGTCGGCGCCAACGGTGCCGGCAAGACCAGCCTCCTGCGGGTCTGCGCCGGGTTGTTGCCGGTGACCTCGGGTGAGGCCACCGTCCTCGGCGTCGACCTGACCACGGACCACACCTCGGTGCGCCGCTACGTGGGCCTGCTGGGCCATGCCGCTCCCCTCTACGACGAGCTCAGCGCGGCGGAGAACGTCCAGTTCGCCGTACGGGCCCTGGGCCTGCCCGTCGCGCGCGGCGACGAGGCGCTCGAGCGCCTGGGTCTGACCGGCCGCCTGCGCACGACGTCGGCGGGCCGGTTGTCGGCCGGCCAGCGTCGCCGGGTGGCGCTGGCCGCGGTGCTGGCGCGGCGCCCCGCCCTCTGGTTGTTGGACGAGCCGCACGCCGGCCTCGATGCCACCTCGCGCGCGCTCCTCGGACAGCTGATCGGCGACGCGGTGGTCGACGGGGCGAGCGTGCTCCTGTCTTCACACGAACCGGAGCTCTCGGTTCCTCTGGCTGACCGCGTCGTGTCCATGGGTGGTGGACGCGTCACCGGTGAGGAGCCGGGCGGTCGCCGCGTCACTCTGACCGCGGTGCCGGCCGTGGCGCCGGGTGCGTCGGCACGCGCCGCGGGGGCCAGCCATGTGGCATGACGCGGTGCTGGTCGCGGGCAAGGACCTCCGCATTGAAGCACGCGCCCGCGTGGCCTTGTGGCAGGTCGTCCCCTTCGCCGTCCTCGTCCTCGTCCTGCTGGCGTTCGCCATCGGCCCGGACCAGGCGTCGCTCCGCCACGCCGCGCCGGGCATCTTCTGGGTCGCCCTGCTTTTCTCGACCGTGCTGGCCATTCAGCGCAGCGTGGCCGTCGAGTCGGGTGAGGGTACCCGTGACGGCCTGCGGCTCTCGGGAATCGACCCGGCGGGGATCTTCCTGGGGAAGGCGGCGGCCGTGGGGTTGCAGTTGCTCGTCTTGCAGCTGGTCCTGTGGGCCGGCATCACCTTCCTGTTCGACGTGCGGGTCCACGTCGTCTGGCTGGCGGTGACGGCCAGCCTGCTCGCCACCGTCGGTCTGGCGTGCGCCGGGGTGCTCTACGGCGCGTTGTCGGCCGGACTCCGGGTGCGCGACACCCTCCTGCCGCTGCTCGTGCTGCCCGTCCTGGCCCCCGTCCTCCTGGCCGGCTCCAAGGCGTGGGGGGCCGCGCTCGACGGCAACGCCGCGTCGGGGACCCAGTGGCTCAAAATCCTCGTGCCCTTCGCGGTGATCTACCTGGTGGTGGGCGTCGTTCTCTACGGGCCACTCCAGGAGGCGTCGTGAGCACGCGGACGATGTCCCGACGGCCGCGCTGGCTCACCGTCGTCGGGCTGCTCGGCGTGGTCGCCATGGGGTTCACGGTGTGGCTCGGTCTTTGGGTGACGCCGCCGGACCGGTTCCAGGGGAACCTGGCCCGGCTGCTCTACATCCACCCCGCCATCGCCACGGTGGCGCTCTACTGGGTCGGGCTGGTGGCCGCCGGTGGAAGCCTGTTGTACCTCTGGCCGCGCACGCGTTCGTTCTTCTGGGACCGGCTCGCCGCGGCGTCGGTCGAAGTGGGAGCGGTGTTCGCCGCACTGACGCTCGTGACCGGCTCGCTGTGGGGCCGCCCCGTCTGGGGCGTCTGGTGGACCTGGGACGCCCGGTTGACCTCGACCGCGCTGTTGTTGTTGCTCGAAATCGGCTATCTGGCGCTGCGCCGCGTCCCGGCGGAGCCGGCGATCCGCGCCCGCCGCTGTGCGGTAGCCGCTCTGCTCATCGCCATCGACATCCCGATCGTGCACTTCTCGGTCGACTGGTGGAACACGCTGCACCAGGGTGGCACCTTCATCGACCCGGGGTTCCAAATTCACGCGTCGCCATCCATGTCGTGGACGTTCCTGCTCGGCTTCGTCGCCTTCAGCCTCGTCTTCGTCTGGCTCCTCGGCGTGCGCTACCAGGTGGAGGTGCTGCAGGACGCGGTGGGCGACCAGGAGCTGGAGGTGTCGCTGAGCGAGCGCTGGAGTGAGGACGCCGAGCTCGTCGCTGCGAGCACAGCCACGCCGTCGCCCAGCCCGGGCGGTGGGGCAGCGTGAACTACGTCGACGCCGGCTACGCCATTTCGCTGGGAGCCTTGTTCGTGTACGCCATCTCCCTGGTCCTGCGCCGTCGGCGCTGGGAGCGGGCGCTGCAGATGTCGGAGCCGGTGGCGGAGTCCGAGGCCGCGCCGGCCCACGGCGAGCCGTCGTGACCGGCACGACCACCGAGCCGCCCCCGCCGCCCAGCCCGCCGACGTCCGAGGTCCACCGGGGCCCCGCCGTTCCGCCACCACGCCGTCGCCGTCGGGCCAGCTGGCGAGTCCTGGCCGTCTTCGCCGTCCTCGCCGTGGCGCTCGTCTTCCTCCTCGTCGAGGGGCTCGGCAGCTCGCTCGACTACTTCGACACGGTGAGCCAGGCCATGGCCCACCGCCAGACCCTGGGCACACAGACGTTCCGGCTGGAAGGAACGGTCGTCCCCAACACCATCCACGCCACCGATGCCGGCTCCGACTTCTCCATCTGTCAGGGCGCCGACGTCGTGCATGTGGCCAACACCGGGAGCCCGCCGAGCTTGTTCAACGCCCGCGTTCCCGTGGTCGTCGTGGGCCACTTCACGTCGGAGAGGTCGGATGACTTCGTCTCGAACTCCATCCTGATCAAGCACTCGAGCACGTACAGCGCGGCGTATCCCGGTCGGTTGAAGCCGCAGACCGGCCCGGCCTGCTGATGCTCGACGCCAACCTCGGGACCATCGGTGTCTGGCTCGCCTTCCTGGCCTGCCTCGCCGGGATCGCCGTGAGTATCGTCGGGCTGGTGCCCCGTCGGCGGGTCGCCGAAGGGCCCGGCGTTTCAACGTCCGTCGAGCGCTCGGGTGCCGATGCTCGGTTGCTGGCGCCGGTGGTGCTCGTCGGCGCGCTCGGCGCGGCCGGCGCCATGGAGCACGCTCTCGTGACCCACGACTTCACGCTGGTTTTCGTGGCGCAGAACAACAGCACCGTGACCCCGTTGCTGTACTCCATCACCGGAATGTGGTCTGCGCTCGCCGGATCGATCCTGCTGTGGGGCCTCATCCTGGCCGTCGTCACGACCATTTTCGTGTGGCGTTACCGCGCCCAGGCCCGCGACTCCGTGATCCGCTTTGCCACGCTCGTCCTCTACGTCGTCTCGGCCTTCTTCTTCGGTCTCATGGTCGGTCCGGCCAACCCCTTCGTGACCGCGCCGGGGGCGACGCAGGGGCTCGGCCCGAACTCGCTGCTGCAGGACAACCCGTTGGTGGCCATCCACCCACCACTCCTCTACGTCGGCTTCGTCGTGTTCACCGTGCCCTTCGCCTTCGCCATCGGCATGCTGGCCACGGGACGGGTGGGAGACCGCTGGCAGATCGAGTGCCGGCGCTGGACGCTGGTCGCGTTCACGTTCCTGTCCGTTGGCATCGTGCTCGGTGCCTGGTGGTCGTATCAGGTCCTCGGGTGGGGGGGCTTCTGGGGTTGGGACCCGGTCGAGAACGCGGCGCTCCTGCCCTGGCTGTGCGGGACGGCGTACCTCCATTCGACGCTCGTCCAGGAACGGCGCGGCCTCATGCGGGTGTGGAACCTCTCCCTGTCGATCGCCACGTTTGCCCTGACCATCCTCGGCACCTTCCTGACGCGGTCGGGGGTCATCACATCGGTCCATGCCTTCTCGGAGTCGTCTCTCGGGCCGTTGCTCATCGGTTTCTTCTTCGCGGTGGTCATCGTCGGGTTCGGGCTGATCGCTTGGCGGGGTGACCGTCTGCGCTCCCCGGGTGGCATCGACGCGCCGCTCGGGCGTGAGGGGGCCTTCCTCCTCAACAACGTTCTCTTCGTCGGCTTCGCCTTCGTGGTCCTGCTCGGCACTCTGTACCCACTGCTCTACGAGGCGGCGACCCAACAACAGGTGACCGTGGGCGCGCCCTTCTTCAACACCGTGGCCATTCCGGTCGGCCTCACCCTGCTCTTCCTCATGGCCGTGGCGCCGGTGCTCAGCTGGCGCAAAATCAACGGGCCTGTGCTGTGGCAGCGGCTGGCCATCCCGGTGTGGGTCGGCGTCGGAACCGTGGTCCTCTGCGTTGCGTTCGGCCTGCGTGGCGTCGCGACGCTGATCGGCTTCGGCCTGGGCGCCATGGCTGCCGCCACCGCTGGGCGCGCCCTCGTCCTCTCTGTCCGGGCGGCGCGCGCCCGTCACGTCGGCTGGTGGCGTGGTCTGGTGGGCCGGGCCAACGGCGGCATGATCGTGCACCTCGGCGTCGTCGTTCTGGCGGTCGGGGTCATTGCGGCCACGTCCTATCGGCACCAGGCCGAGTTGCCCATGCACAAGGGCTCAGTGGTCACGTACGACGGCCACCGCTTCGAGTTCGAGGGCCTGCGCACCGTGAACTCCCCTTCGCGTACCTCGCAGGAAGCTGTCGTCAGGGTGGACGGCGGCGTGTTCACCCCGGCCACGACCAGCTTCGGCAGCGCGTTGTCGGTGGTGGGGACGCCGGCCATCGACTCGGGACTCTTCGACGACGTCTACCTCACGTTCGACGCTGTGGGCGGGCTCGGCGCTGCCTCCGGGAACCAGGCCATCAACAACCTGCCCAAGGGCTCGGTGGCGATCGGCGTGGTGATCGAGCCGTTGGTGGCATGGCTGTGGGCCGGCGGCCTGCTCATCGGCTTGGGGGGGCTGCTCGCCCTGATACCGGGGTCTCGACGCCGGGCGACGGATCCGGCCTCTGCCACATCGGATCTGGTCACGGGCGCGACCCCGGAGCTCCCGCGCGAGCGCGACGAGGCACCCGAGCGGGTCGGCGCACTCGTGGCGCGGGGCGTCGCGGGCACGCCATGAGCCGCCGCCGCCGGCACGCCACCCGCTGGGCGGCGGGCGCCGTGCTCCTCGTCCTGGTCGTGGTCGGCATCGTCCTGGCCACCCGGACCCCGCAGGAGGCGACCGCCGTGCAGAGCCCGTTGCTCGGCCGGCCGGCGCCTGCCTTCACCGGCACCGATCTGACCACGGGTGCGCACGTCTCACTGGCCACCCTGAAGGGGCATTACGTCGTGGTCAACTTCTTCGCCAGCTGGTGCATCCCGTGCCAGGAGGAGGCGCCCGACCTCTCCCGTTTCCACTATGAGCAGGCGCACGTGGCCGACGGCGCGGCCATGGTCAGCGTGGTCTTCCATGACACGTCGTCCACGGCGCGCGGCTTTCTGCGGCAGTACGGCGACCTGTGGCCCGCCATCGCCGACCCCGGAGGCACCATCGCCGAGCGCTACGGGGTCACCGCCCCGCCGACGACCTTCGTCATCAACCCGGCCGGCCGCGTGAGCGCCGTTCTCGTGGGCCCGGCGACGCAGAAGAACCTCGACTCGTTCCTGAAGGCGGCCCGGGACCAGGCCGGTATCCCGAGTGGCTGACCGCGCCACGCGTCTGCCGCTCTGGGCCCGGGTGGCCCTGCCGATGGCCGTCCTGGTCGTCGCGTTGGTGATCGGCAGCGGCGCGCTGGAATCCTCGCCGCCGACGGCGGGGCAGCGGGCGGCGGCACTCGAAGCCGGCGTGCGTTGCCCCTCCTGCACGGACCTCTCGGTGGCCGAGTCGAACGCCACCACCGCCATCGCCGTACGGCATCAGATCGAGAGCATGGTGGCGGCAGGGCGTTCCAACGCCGACATCGACCAGGCCCTCGTGTCCGAGTACGGCCAGACCATCCTGCTGGTCCCGCCAGACGCGGGGGGCGTCCCTCTCATCTGGATCATTCCCATAGTGCTCGGCGCCGGCGCGTTGGCCGGCGTGGGGATCGTCTTCTGGCGGCGGAGCAGAGACTTCGGTGCGCTGCAGCCCGAAGAGGCCGACGCGTGAGCGTCGACGATGCACCCCGGACGGAGCGCCAGGGGTCTGCACCGAGTGGCGACCGTTGGTACCTGAGCGACGAGCGTGAGTTCCTCGAGCGTTCCCTGGCCGACGCCGACCGTGAACGTGATGCCGGTGACCTCTCAGCCGACGACCACGCCGTGCTGGTGGCGCGCGACCGGGCCCGGTTGGCCGAGGTGGAGGACGAGCTGGCCGCCCTCGACGCCGCTTTTCCGACGCCCTCCGAGGTGGAGCGGAACGTGCCGGCGGCAACCGAGCGTGCTCCGATGCCGTGGTGGCGCCGGCTCGGGATTGTGGGGGCGAGCCTGCTCATTGCTGCCGGCGCGGTCATTTTGGTCGTGCACTCAGTGCAGGCCCGCCAACCCGGCCAGGCCTCCTCGGGCAGCGTGACCGTGTCCCAGGCACAGCTCATTGAGCAGCAGCTGGTGCAGGCCGACACGTTGAACCAGCAGGGGAGCGCCAAGGCGGCGCTCGTGCTCTACGACAAGGTGCTCTCCGAGGACCCGTCCAACCCCCACGCGCTCGCCTCTGCCGGGTTCTTGGAATGGAACGTCGGCACCACCGCCAGTGTGCCGTCGCTGACCAAGGTCGGGCGATCCGAGATCGAGACGGCCATCCGGAACAACCCGAGCTACGGCCAGGCCCACCTCTTCTACGGGCTCGTCCTCGAGAACCAAGATCACAACCACGCGGCCGCCGTGGCGCAGTTCAACGACTTCTTGAACGACGCGCCCCCGGTGTCGGAGCTGGCCCAGGCCGCCCCGCTGGTCAGCGATGCCTACAAGGCGGCCGGGGTTCCGCTGCCGGCCCAGTTCAGCACCGGCTCGACGACGACCACGACGACGACGACGACCACGTCAGGCTCGTAGCGAGCGCAGGTCGGCCACGACGCGGGGGAACTCCCGGGCGAACGCGGCGCAGTCCTCCTCGGTGCTCGTCCACCCGACGCTGACTCGGAGCGAGTGGCTCGGATCGACGCCCATCGCTTCGAGCACCGGTGACGGCTCGATGCTCTCCGACGAGCAGGCCGATCCGGAGTGGACGGCGACGCCCGCCCGGTCCAGGCCGATCAGCACGGGTTCGGCCTCGACCCCCTGCACACCGAGACACACCAGGTGGGGGAGGCGCCTCGGTGCCGTCGGCCCGACCACGGTGACGTCGTCGACCGCCGATGCGGCGTCCACCACGGAGGCGATCAGGCGGCGGGCGGCGGCCGCTTCGGTGGCCAACGCGGCCGGCTCGCCCTCGGCCAGTGCGGCGGCCGCGGCACCGAATGCCAGGAGGGCCGGCAGGGCCTCCAGCCCGGCGCGACGCCCACGCTCTTGTTCCCCGCCGACGAGAAGGGGCTCGAATCGACTGCCGCGCCGCACGATCAGGGCGCCGGCGCCGGGGGTCCCGCCGAGCTTGTGCGCGCTGATGCTGACCAGGTCGGCGTCGAGCGCGGCCAGGTCGAGCCGCACGTGTCCACAGGCGGCCGCCGCGTCGACATGGACGGTGACACCCGCCTCGCGGCACAGCGCCACCACGTCGTGCACTGGCTGGAGTGTTCCGACCTCGTGGTTGCCCCACTGGCAGTGCACCAGGGCGGGGCGGGGGAGGGTGTCCGCGTGCAAGCGCTCCCGCAGCGCCTCGACCTCAATCCCTCCCGTGCCGTCCACGGCGAGGTCCTCGGTCGGCGCCAGGCGTGCCGACGCGTCCCGGACGGCGGAATGTTCCACCGCGGCGCAGAGCACGGGCCGGCCCGGCGCCGCCCGGGTCGCACCCCACACGGCGGCGTTGATGGACTCAGTGGCGCCAGAGGTGAAGACAACCTGGCGCCCGACGACACCCACGAGATGGGCGACCTGGCTGCGGGCCGCCTCGAGCGCGTCGCGGACCGTCCGACCCTCTTCGTGCACGCGACCGGGATCCCCTGTCGGCAGGGCAGCCCACCGTGACAGCGCGGCCACCGCCTCGGGCCGCGGTGGGGTGGTGCTGGCGTGGTCGAGGTAGACGCGCGCCACGAAGGCTCAGGCAGACGCGGTGCAGGCGTCGTCGCCCCGCGCCCGCGAGGAGAGGATCACCGGGAGCGCCTGCCGCGACGCCGAACCGCACAGTCCGGACAGCAACCCCTTGACCATGCCGCGGTCCACCGCGCAGAGCACGGGGTTGGTGCTGCTGGCGTCGCCGAACGGACACTGCTCGGCGACGACCGCCGTTGTCTCGCCCCGGTCCTCGGCATGGGCGGCGAAGCCGTGAGCCGTGAGCGTCTCCGCCACCACGTGCATGGCGGCCCGTACCGTGCGTTGTCCCTCGCTCGGCGTCATGCGCGAGGCCAGCGACCGCCCGTACTCCTCGCCGACATGCGCCGCCATCTCCTCCGCCTCCTCCGGCCCGAGACGGTGCACTGCCTCACCGAGGAGGCGCATCAACAAGTCGTCGCGGCGTTGGGTGAGGCCGAGCTGCAGTTCCTCCTCGACGCAGAAATAGCGCTTGGAAGGGCGACCCGCACCAGCGGCGTTGCGACCGGTCTCGACCCTGACGTAGCCGCCGTCGACCAGCCGCTGCAGGTGGTGACGGGCCACGTTGGGATGCAGTGAGAAGGCGTGGGCGACCTCGTTCACCGTCGCGCCGGGCACGGCGCGCACGTGCAAGAAGATGTCCCGGCGGGTGGGATCGCCGAACGCGGCGGCGACGGCGGCAACGGCCGCGCTGAAGCGGCCGTCGTCCGCCCCGGCCGGTCGCTCGGTCTCCGCGGTGATCGAAGCGGTGCTCACGCTGGGTAGTCTACCGAGGGATCAGCCTCTCCAGCTGGGGCGACGCGTACCGCCTCCCCGTGAGCACGGGTCGTCCGATCCCACCCGAGACGAGGGAGTGCATGGCAGCAGACCAATCACAGATTGAGGCAGCGCTGAGCGCTGTCCGGGATCCCGAGATCGGCCTGACGCTGGGTGAGCTCGGCCTGGTGCGATCGGTCCGGTCCCGCCGCCGCCGCGTGCAGATTGAGGTGGCCCTGCCGGTCGCGGCCTGGCCCGGCACCGAGGAGCTCGCTGAGGAGATCCACCAGGCCGCCGGGTCCGTGGCCGGCGTTGAGGAGATCGATCTCGACTTCGTGGTGATGAGCGAGGAGGAGCGCGCCGAGCTGCGCCACCGACTGCGCTCCGGTATGGCGGGCGATGGCGAGCCCGGCGGAGGCGACGACCACGGGCATGATCATGCCGGGCATGGGCACGCGCCGGCCGCGCCGCTGCCGGCCTTTCTCGGGCCCGAGTCCGCCACGCGCGTCATCGGTGTGTCATCGGGCAAGGGCGGAGTCGGCAAGTCCACCGTGACCGTGAATCTGGCCATCGCGCTCGCGCAGGCCGGCCACCGGGTCGGGTTGCTCGACGCCGACGTCTACGGCTTCTCGGTGCCGAAAATGCTCGGGACCGATCACGACCCGATCATCATCGGCGACATGGTGATCCCCACCTCCGCCCACGGCGTGAAGTGCCTCTCCATGGGGTACTTCGTGCCGGACGACCAGCCGGTGATCTGGCGCGGTCCCATGTTGCACAAGGCGATTCAGCAGTTCCTGACGGACGCCTACTGGGGCGAGCCGGACTTCGTGCTCATCGACATGCCGCCGGGCACGGGCGACGTCGCGCTCACCCTGGCCGAGGTCATGCCGCGGGCCGAGATCATTGTGGTGACGACGCCGCAGGCGGCGGCGCAGCGGGTGGCCCAGCGCTCGGCCTTCGCGGCCCGGCGCCTCAAGCTCTCCGTGCGTGGCGTCATTGAGAACATGAGCTGGTTCACCGGGGACGACGGCAAGCGCTACGAGCTCTTCGGCAGCGGCGGCGGGGCCACGCTCGCCGCAGACCTCGGTATCCCGCTGCTCGGCCAGATCCCCCTGGTCAGCGCGGTCCGCCAGGGTGGTGACGAGGGTCGCCCGATCACCGCGGTCGATCCGGACAGCGAGACGGCGCAGGCGTTCCGGGCCATTGCCGAGAAGCTGGCCGCGCTGGGGCCGGCTCGGGTCTACCGGCGGGAGCTCAGCCTGCGTTGAGCCGGCGGGCGCGGGCGGGGGTCAGCCCCCATCGGCGGTTGGCCGCTTCGCGGGCGTTGCTGTGGAAGAGCACAACCTGATCGCGGCCGGACCGCTTCGCCTGGTACATGGCGTTGTCGGCGTCGCGCAGGAGCGCCGCCGGTGACGTCGACCCGTCGGTCGTCATGACCACGCCGACACTGGCCGTCACGGCGAGCTGTCCGCCGCCGATGGCAACCGGCGCGCTGAGTCCGATGCGGATGCGCTCGGCCATGTCCAACGCATCCCTCTCATGGTCGACCTCGGCAAAGGCGACGAACTCGTCGCCCCCGAAGCGTGCCACCAGGTCCACCCCGCGCGTCATGGCCGTGAGCCGGTTGGCCATCTCGCAGAGGACGCGGTCGCCGGCGGAGTGATCCGCCCGATCGTTGACCAGCTTGAAACGGTCGAGGTCGATGAAGAGCACGGCCAGCGAGGCCCGCCGGCGGCCGACGTGTCGCATCGCCTCTTCCAGGCGCTCCATGAACATGGCGCGATTGGCCAGGCCGGTCAGCCCGTCGTGCGAAGCTTGGAAGGCCATCTGCTCTGCCATCTCACAGCGCTCGATGGCCAGCCCGACCATGTCGGCCAGCTGGTCGAGCTGACGGAGTTCCTCGCTGCCGAAGTACGGCATGGATGGGCTGATCTTGACGGCGAGCGTATGGGTGGCGCCGCTCGGGGTCTGCACCGTGATGCGTCGCTGTCCGTCCCCCGAGCCATTCGGATCCCATGCGTCTGATCCGTCGTCGTCCGTCCAAGCGGGGTAACGCGCCACGACCGTGCCGTCACTGGCGAGCAGGGCTGCCCACGACGCGCCGACCAGCGCGCACACGTGAGGCAGGAGGTGCTCGGCCACATCGCGGGAGTCACCGGCGGACACGAGCTTGCCGATGGCCTGGCGGAAGGCG
This sequence comes from uncultured Acidimicrobiaceae bacterium, assembly GCA_963742035.1. GTDB lineage: Bacteria > Actinomycetota > Acidimicrobiia > Acidimicrobiales > RAAP-2 > Bog-473. Next base: position 135,126 of record CAVUKH010000008.1, on the reverse strand, counting down.
ACGTCCTCCTTGCGACTCAGGAAGACCCGTACGGACGAGGGCAGCACCAGCGCCATCAGGAAGAGGACACCCGTCGCCACGGTGAGCGCCTGTGTGAGCAGTTCGACGGTGGGCCCGTGCAGCCCGAGCGCGGCCACCAGGACCTGAATCTCCAGCCCGGCCACGGCGACGGCCAGGAGGTGCATGCGCAACGCGGCAATCGGCGGCTCGCCGCGGCCGGTCAGGAACAGGGACGCGACCACGTAGCTGAAGAGGAACCCGAAGGCGACCAGGAACGAAATCCGGTAGGCCAGGAAGTGCGCCGGTGCGGCCGAGCCCGGTGCCGGCACGTACTGCAGGGTGAAGGTGAAGAGCACGATCCCGACCGTGACGATGATGGCGAGCACCCGCACGGCGCGGCCCGGCGCACGGAAGGTGGCGGCGAAGCGGAAGAGACAGTAGGGCACCACGAGGAGCAGGGCGATCAGCAGCTTGGACACGGTGTGGTCGGTGGCCAGGCCGGGGTCGATCTTGAGGGCCAGTGAGAGGCCGCCGAGGATGGCAAACGACAGCGCGACCCACCCGGCACCCCGGATTCGGTGGCGAACCCATTGCAGGGTCGTGAACGCCGCCAACAGGACGAATTCCACCAGCGAGACGTTGGACAGAACATGCGTCCAGTGAGTCACCCTGTGCGTCCCTCCTCCGCTGCCTCGCCGAGGTCGCCAAATTCTGCAGCGGATCCGTCTCCGGGCGTGCCAGACCCGAATCTGCGCTCAAAGAGTACTCCTCGCTGGTCCGTCGGCCGAAACATCCGCGCCCTGTCCTCCTCGGGCGGAGCCCTCGGGGAGAGTCGGCCCGCCGTCCTGTCGCCGCCTGCGTGGAGCGGGTCCGACGCGACCGAGGCCGGTCCCTCCCGGGCTCGGTACTGTGGGCCGACCCGGGGAGGTGGCACGGTGCAGGACTGGGCACGGCCGGTGGTGCATTGGGAGATTGCGGCGACAGACCCCGAACGGCAGCGGGCCTTCTACGCCGACCTCTTCAACTGGCAGATCGGCGACGGCTTCATTATGGAGATCCCACCCGGCATCGGCGGGCCCGAGCCGGGCCCCGGGGGGCACATCAGGGCCAGCGAGCAGTCCGGCGTCACCCTCTACATTCAGGTGGCCGACCTGCGTGCCTCGCTCGACAGATCGGTCACGCTCGGCGCCACCATCGTCGCCGAGCCCTTCGACGTCCCCGGCGGTCCCACGCTGGCCGGCATCACCGACCCGGAGGGCAATCCCGTGATGCTGGTCCAGGCCTGACCGTGTCGATCGTCGAGATCACGATGTTCCGGTTGGCGGCGGACGTGACGGACGAGTCGTTCCTGGCGCTGGACCGGCGCGTCCAGACCGAGCTCGTGCCGAACCAGCCCGGCTTCATGCGGCGGACGACGGCGCGTCACGGTGACGACTGGCTCGTCGTGACCCTGTGGTCGTCCGACGAGGCCGCCGCCGCCTCCCAGCGGGCGCTCGAGGGAGATCCGCTCCAGGCCGAGTTCGCCCGGGTCATTGAGTACGGGACCTTCCACCTGGCGCGCTATACCACCCTGGACTGACGTGGAGCCGGCTGAGCTCAAGGTCACCCGCTACGCGGTGCTCGACCGCATCGCCACCATCACCTTGCACCGGCCGGACCGGTTGAACGCGTGGACCGGTCGCATGCACACGGAGTACCGCTGGCTGCTGCAGCGCGCCGCCGCCGACCCCGGGGTCCGGGTCATTGTGGTCACAGGAGCCGGCCGGGGGTTCTGCGCCGGCGCCGACGCACGGGCCCTGGAGGGTCATGTCGAGCGCGGTGCGTACGACGCTGGGCTCAGCGACGACGTCGCCATGCCGGGCTACGGCGTGCGGCCCGAGTTCGACGCCGACTTCGCTTTCCAGTTCGGCATCCCCAAGCCCATCATTGCCGCCGTCAACGGAGCGGCCGCCGGAGTCGGTCTCGTGCTCGCGTGCTATTGCGACCTGCGCTTCGCGGCACGCGGGGCCAAATTGACGACGTCGCACGGCCGCCTGGGACTGCCGGCCGAGTACGGACTGTCGTGGTTGTTGCCCCGACTGGTCGGCGTGACACGGGCCGCCGACCTCCTGCTGTCGAGCCGGGTCGTCCTGGCCGAAGAGGCGGAGCAGCTCGGGCTGGTCAACCGGGCACTGTCACCCGACGAGCTCCTGCCCTTCACCTACGACTACGCCGGACGCCTCGCGACGGAGATCGCGCCCTCGTCGCTGGCCGTGACCAAGCTCCAGCTCTACCGCGACCTGCACGGCGATGCCGCCTCGTCGGTGCGCGACGCCGGCGCCCGCATGGCCGAGATGATGCGTGGTCCCGACTTCGCCGAGGGGGTGGCCGCGCTGACGCAGAAACGCCCGCCGGCCTTCCCCGATGCGCCGGCTTGACGGGCTGCGAACCGCTGAGGCGTCTCAGGCGTCGACGCCGGCCGGCAGCTTGGCCGGGTCCCAGCCCAGCAGCGCCACCGCCTGGCGAAAGGCGAACCGATCCGTCATGCCGGCCACGTAAGTGACGGCGGCCCGCACCGCGCGCTCGCTGCCCGCCGTGATGTCGGGGGACTCCTCTGGCGCGGACTCCTGGTCGGTGATCAGGTGGGGGCGGTCCGAGAAGTGCTCGACCAGCGCGCGCAGCACGCTGATCACGGCATCGCCCTGCCGCAGCGATGCGTCCCGCAGGTAGATGCGCTCGTAGTTGCAGGTCCGGAAGGCCGCCAACGCCTCGGCCTCCTCCTCTCCCATGCCCACCTGTCCCGTGCGGAGGGAGGCCGAGACGACGCCGTTGATGAAGGCGCCCAGCTGGGCGCTCCGGCGCTCGCCACAGAGGGCGCGGACCGACAGCGGCAGCTGATGCGGGACCACGATGCCCGACAGGACGGCGTCCTCCCAGTCGTGGCAGACGTAGGCGATGCGGTCGGCCCAGCTGACCACCTCACCCTCGGGTGTCGACGGTGCCGGGCGCGACCAGCTGTGGTTGGCGATCCCGTCGACTGTCTCCGCACACAGATTGAGGGGGGCGAGGGAGACCGTGGCGCCCCAGGGCGCGTGGTCGAACCCGCCGGACACGTAGGGGTCGAGTGCGTCCTCGCTGGCGTGGCCGCCCGGACCGTGCCCGCAGTCGTGCCCGAGAGCGATGGCCTCGGTGAGGGCCACATTCAGGCGGCAGGCCCGGGCAATGGCCGTGGCGACCTGCGCCACCTCGAGCGCGTGCGTGAGCCGGGTCCGCTGGTGATCCTGGGGAAAGACGAAGACCTGGGTCTTGCCGGCCAGCCGACGGAAGGACGTGGCGTGCAGGATGCGATCGCGGTCGCGTTCGAAGCAGGTGCGCCAGGGATCGGGTGGCTCGGGCTCGGCCCGGTCGCCTGCGTCCGAGGAGCGGGTCGCCCCGGGCGCCAACAGCGAGTCCTCGAGCTCGCGGCGCTCCGAGCGCGCCCGCGGCACCGCGGGTTGGGACGGCGAAGCCGGGTCCGGTCCGGGAACCGGCCCGAGGCGGGCGTGCGAGTCGGCGTGCGCCAGGCGCACGGGGCCCTCGTACCCAGCCATCGTCGCCGCCCAGCGCGCACTTCGTTCGGTCCTTCCAGCCGTCGGCGGGCCATCCATGTCCAGCAGTCTGCCCGCTCGCAGTAACGTCGAGGCGGCCTCGGAACCGTCCGACAGGTCGAGAGGAGAGTGAGACCAGGTGGACGTGCGCATCGGCATCACCCACACCCCCAAGGAACTCGAAGTGGAGATGCCTGACGATGCCGACCGCGACGAGGTGGTCGCCGACATCGAGAAGCTGCTCAAGACGGGTGACGGGGTCCTCTGGCTGACCGACCGCAAGGGCCGTCGGGTCGGCATCCCCGTCGTCAAAATCGCCTATGTCGAGGTGGGCGCGCCGGCAGGCGATCGCCGCGTCGGGTTCGGCGCCCCCTGACAACGGGAATGTCGGCGCGACAGGCGTTCGGGCCGTGAGCGCGGCGCCCGACCTGTTGGACCTGCGCCTGGTGTTCGTCACCGGCAAGGGCGGCGTGGGGAAGACAACGGTCGCGGCGGGCCTGGCCCAGCTGGCGGCCGAGCACGGCAAGCGCGTCCTGGTGTGCGAGGTCGACGCCAAGGGCGACGTGACCTCGCTCTTCGAGGCACCTCCCACCGACTTCACCCCCCGGGAGATCGCGCCAGGGGTGTGGTCGATGTCGATGGACACCGAGGCCTCGCTGCGCGAGTACCTCAAGTTGCACCTGCGCATCCCCGTGGTGGGCCGGATCGGACCGCTGGCCAAGGCGTTCGACTTCGTCGCCACGGCGGCGCCCGGTGTGCGGGAGATCCTGACCGTCGGGAAATTCTGCTGGGAGGTCAAGGAGCGCCATTACGACCTGGTCGTCGTCGATGCCCCGGCAAGCGGGCACATCGTGGGGCAGCTGGCCGCCCCCCAGGCCATCAATGACCTGGTCAAGGTCGGGCTCATCCGGAGCCAGACCGACTGGATGCTCGACATCCTCTCGGACCCTCGTCAGACAGGTCTGATCGCCGTCTGCACGCCCGAGGAGATGCCGGTGAGCGAGACACTCGAGCTGGAACGGCGGGTCCGCGAGGAGACGACGGTGCGCATGTCGGCCGTCGTCGTCAACCGCGTCCTCCCCGAGCTCTTCGGACAGCGCGAGGAGGAGCTCTTCGAGCAACTGCGCGCGCCGGAGACCGAGGCCGTGCTGTCGGAGCGGGCGGGTGGGCGCGTGGCCCCAGTGCTCGAGGCGGCCCGGCTCGCCGTGACGCTGCGCCGCACCCGGTCGGCGCACCTGCAGCGCCTGCAGGCGGGCCTGCCCGAGGGGATGCCGGTGCTGTTGCTGCCCTATCTCTTCGTCCGTAGCTTCGGTGCCCGCACGACGCGCCAGGTGGCCCACTCCCTCGGTGAGGAGCTGGGGCTGTGACGGTGGCGGCCGCCCCCGGGGCCAAGACGGTGGGCCACCTGTTGGCCGCCAAGGACATCGTCATCGCCTGCGGGCCCGGCGGGGTCGGCAAGACCACCACGGCCGCCGCCCTGGCCGCCACGGCGGTGGTCGAGCAGGGCGGGCGCGTGCTGGTGCTCACGGTCGACCCGGCACGCCGCCTGGCCGACGCGCTGGGGTTGAAGGGGATCGGGAACGACGAAGTCCGCATCCCCGACGAGATGTTCACCCGGGCGGCGGCCCAACCCAGGGGCGAGCTGTGGGCGGCCATGCTCGACACCAAGCAGAGTTGGGACGACCTCATCCGCACCCATGCGCCCGACGCCGAGACCCGGGAGCAGATTCTCGCCAACCCGCTGTACCAGAACATCTCGGGCCGCTTCGTGCAGTCGCACGACTACATCGCCATGGAGCGGCTCTACGAGATCCATTGTGAGGGGAAGTACGACCTGATCGTGGTGGACACGCCGCCGACGCGCAACGCGCTCGACTTCCTCGACGCCCCGCAACGGATGGCCGACTTCTTCTCGTCGCGCTTGTTGCGCTGGCTCATCGTGCCCTACCGGTCGCGGCTGGTGAACATGGCGTCGCGACCCTTCTACCAAGTGGCGGACCGCATTCTCGGCACGCAGTTCCTGGCCGACATCTCGGAGTTCTTCATCCTGTTCCAGTCGATGTACGAGGGCTTCGTCGAGCGGGCCGAGGCCGTGACGCGGCTGCTTTCGGACCGGCGCACGACGTTCATGGTGGTGTCGACGTTGGAGGCCACGCCGGTGCGCGAGGCGGAGTTCTTCTCGTCCGAGCTCACCGCGCGCGAGCTGCACCTTGGCGCGCTGGTGTTGAACAAGGTGCTGCCCGAGTACCTGCGTGACGTCAGGACGGACAAGCTGGCGCAGTCGATTGCCGCCCGCGCCGCCGAGCTCGGCGACGGGCTCACCGAGGACCCCGTGCTGGCGGCCCGGGTGCTCGGCGAGGTGGCCGAGAGCTTCCTCAATTTCGGTGTGGTGGCCCGGCGCGAGGCCGAGCAACAGGCGGAGCTCAGGGGGGCGCCCGACGTGCTGGTCACCGTCCCGTTCTTCGATGCCGACATTTACGACATGGCCGGGTTGCTGCGGCTGGGCGCACAGGTCTGGGAGTAGCGGCGTCAGAGGGCGCCTACCATCGGTGCCATGGCCCAACTCATCAATCCGGAGGTCCAGGCGTACGCGGACGCGCACACGACGGCGCCGCCCGGTCACCTCGAGTCCGTGGACGCCTCGACCAAGGAGGACTTCGCCGCCTGGGGGATGATGGTGGGGCGCCAGGAGGGCCGCTTCCTCGAATTGCTGGTGTTCGCCACCCAGGCGACGAGCATCCTCGAGATCGGCACCTTCACGGGGTACTCCGCCATCGCCATGGCAGCCGGGCTCGGCAAGGACGGGTCGATCATTTCGCTCGAGGTCGACCCGCACCACGCCCAGGTGGCGAGGGGCAACATCGCCGAAGCCGGGCTCGAGAGCCATATCAGCGTGATCGAGGGGCCGGCGCTGCGCTCACTCGAAGAGCTGCAGGGCCCCTTCGATCTCGTCTTCATTGACGCCGACAAGGTGACCTACGACGCGTACTACGAGGCGGTGCTCCCCAAGCTGGCGCGCCACGGACTGATTGTCGTCGACAACACGCTGCAGGGCGGCGGCGTCCTGGCCTCGGAGAGCGATCCGCACGAGGGGGCCAGGGCGCTGCGCGCCTTCAACGACAAGGTGGTCAACGACCCCCGCGTCGTCTGCGTGCTGACGACCATCAGGGATGGCGTCACCCTGATCCGCCGGGCCGGCTGACCGGGCCTGCGGAGGGACGCGGCGGCCGTGCTCGACTACCACCTGCATCTGTGGCCCCACTCGGAGCACGAGACCCCGCTGCGAGTGGAGCAGCTGGCCGAGTACTGCGCCCGCGCCCAGGAGGCGGGCGTGACCGAGCTGGCGGTCACCGAGCACCTCTTCCGCTTCCGCCAGGCCGAGGCGCTCTTCGGCGGCTTCTGGGACGACGAGCGGGTGCCGGCGGGGCTGGCCGAGTCCATGGCCGACTACTGGAAGTTCCACGCCACGGCGGACCTCGACGCCTACGTGGAATGCGCCCAGGAGGCCAAGGAGGCTGGGCTCCCGGTCGTCATCGGGCTGGAGGTCGACTACTACGAAGGCCGCATGGACACGGTCGCCGATCTCCTCGCCGGCTACCCCTTCGACGTCCTGCTCGGCTCCGTGCACTGGGTCGGTGCATGGCGCTTCGACGACCTCGACGACCCGGTCTCCATGGCCGAGTGGTCGGTGCGGCAGGTCGACGCCAGCTGGGACGCCTACACCGAGGCGCTCGAGGAGCTGGCCGCGTCGGGCGCCTGCGACGTGCTGGCCCACCCTGACCTCATAAAGGCGGCGGGCCACGTCCCCGACGCGCCGGCCGAGTGGTGGGACCGCATCGCCGAAGCGGCAGTGGCCTCGGGCATGGCGGCCGAGGTCAGCTCGGCCGGGTGGCGCAAGCCGGTGGGCGAGCAGTACCCGGCCCTGGGCCTGCTGGAGCGGTTCGTGGCGGGAGGCGTGCCCCTGACGACGGCGTCGGACGCCCATCGGCTGCAGCACGTGGCCGACCGGGCCGACGACCTGCGGGCCGTGCTCGACGCCGTGGGAGTCGGCGCGCTGCAGGGATACCGCAGCCGCACGCCCTACGCCGTCCCGCTGGCCGAGCGCGCCGGGGAGGTCCGCTGATGCCCACACCCGCCGAGTTGGCCCTCAGCCATACCGACCTCAAACCCGAGGAGCTCGAGCACCTGCAGCGGTTGCTCGGGAGTTGGAGCGTCCTGGCGGACCTCTCCTTCTCCGACCTGCTCCTCTTGGTACCCGTGCACGCGTCCGAGCTCGCCGGCAGGGGTGGCGCCGGCGCAGCCGGGACCGCGGGGGCGGATTCGGGCGACGAGGACCCCGAGCTGGTCGTGCTGGGCCAGATGCGACCCAACAACCGGCCCACCCTGGTCGACCAGGACCTGGTCGGGCAGACCGTGAACGAGTCGCAGTGGACGTTGGTGGCCCAGTGCCTCCATTCGGGCGAGATCGTGCGGGGCAGCATCCACCACCCCATTTTGGGTGAGCAGGTGCCGGTGGAGAACATCCCCGTGCGGTTCGACGGCCACATCATCGGGGCCCTGCTGCGCGTCTCGCTCGCGCCGCTCAAGGGGCCCACCAGCATGTACGAGCGGACCTACCTCGACGTGTTCGAGCGCCTGGCCGACATGGTGGCCCAATCGGCCTTCCCGTTCCCCGACGAGGACGTCGGCACAGAGGAGTCGCCCCGGGTGGGCGACGGTGTCGTCGTGGTCGACGCCGACGGGCGCGTGGAGTTCGCCTCCCCCAACGCCATGAACGCGTTCCACCGCATGGGCATCTACACGCAGCCCGAGGGGCGCCGCTTCGGGGACCTCGACGTTGAGGAGTCCGCCGTCGAGTGGGCCCTGGCCACCGGCCGGCCGGTCGTGGAGGAGGTCGAGCGCCGTCCCGACGTCATCGTCCTCGTCCACTGCATCCCTCTCCTCTCACACGGCGTGGTGACCGGGGCCATGATCCTCCTGCGCGACGTCACCGACGTGCGCCGCCTCGACCGCCTGCTGCTGTCCAAGGACGCCGCCATCCGCGAGGTCCACCACCGGGTCAAGAACAACCTGCAGACCATTTCGTCGCTCCTGAGCCTGCAGGCGCGCCGGGTCGGTGACAGGGCGGCCCGGGTCGCCCTGCACGAGGCCGAGCGGCGGGTGCGCTCCATCGCGCTTGTGCACGAGATCCTGTCGCGGGACCCGAGCGACCAGGTGCCCTTCGCCGAAATCGTCAGCTCACTGGTGCAGATGGCCGAGGATTCGGTGGTCTCGTCCCAGCCGATCGTGATTTCGGTGCACGGGGACCTCGGCGAGGTGGCCGCCGATGTCGCCACGCCCCTGGCCGTGACGGTGGCCGAGCTGTTGCAGAACGCCGTCGAGCACGCCTTCGATCCCGAGAACGCGGGGGGCCAGGACGGGGCCGTCGGGCTCGAGGGTGCCGGGGGGGCGGCCGGCTACGCGCCGGTCGGCCATGTCGAACTCACGATGTCCAACGACGAGACGGCCCTGCGGGTCGAGGTACGCGACGACGGGCTGGGGCTGCCGGAGGGGTTCGACATTGAGCGGACGTCGAGCCTCGGGCTGTCGATCGTGCGCGACCTCGTCGTCAGTCAGCTGGAGGGGACGATCTCCATGGAGCCGGTGCCGGCGGGCGACGGGGGTGGAACCCGCGTCGCCATCTCGGTGCCGGTCCGCGCCCCCCGGTGACCTCGGCGCTGCGAGATCGGGGTCAGATGGCGACGCGCTGCGAGCGTCGGGCGGCCAGCCAGGCCTTGCGCAACTTGCGGCGCTCCTCCTCGGAGGTGCCGCCCCAGACGCCCGACTCCTGGTTGGTGGCCAGGGCGAAATCGAGACACGGCTCGAGCGCGTCACAGGCATGGCAGACACGCTTGGCGGCGTCGATCTGGTCGACGGCGGGCCCCGTCGTGCCAACGGGGAAGAAGAGGTCCGGTTCGGTGTTGCGGCAGGCGGCCGAGCGCCGCCAGTCGTCCGCGTCCCAGTCGACGGTCCGGTTCCACATGAGAGCCATCGGAATGTGCCTCCACCAGCATTGTGATCCTTTTCACATGATCGGACCCAGTTGGTGTCCGTCTGTGAAAAGCGGGTTAACGGGGAAGAGGGTAACGGTCTGCCGAGGCCCAGGCAAGGAGTTTTTGGTGAAAGTTCGACGCTCGGCACGGCGGAATCGTGACATGAGGGGGTCGCGGGCCCGATGACCGCCGTCTTTGCACATAGGGGTTGCACCGAAGGGTTCACCGAGAACACGATCGACGCCTTCGCGGAGGCTCGGCGGCTGGGTGCCGACGGCGTCGAGCTCGACGTGCGCCTCACCGCCGACGGTGCCCTTGCTGTCCACCACGATGCCGAGATCCCGGCGCTCGGCACGATCGCGGAGCTGGAAGTGGCGGACCTGCCGGCGCACGTCCCGCTCCTGGCCGACGTGCTGGCCGTCTGCGAGGGCATGGTGGTGAACATCGAGATCAAGAACGCCCCGCAGGATCCCGGATGGGACCCGGGTGAGGCGGTGGCGGCGCTCACGGCGGCCGCCATCGACGAGGCCGGCTGGACGGCACGGGTACTCGTCTCGTCCTTCCAGACGGCGACCCTCCGGGCCGTGCAGGCCGCAGACGGGCGGCTGGCGCTCGGCGCGCTCTGGGGCCTCGCGGCCGATGTCGGACCGGCGCTGGCGGCCGCCGCGGAAGCCGGATTCGGCGCCGTCCACCCGTTCGTGGCGTCGGTCGACCCCGAGCTGGTGACGCGGGCCCATGCAATGGGCCTTGCGGTGAACGTGTGGACCGTCAACGCCCCCGAGGACCTGCGGGCGATGATGGCTGCGGGGGTGGACACCGTGATCACCGACCGCCTCAGTGACGCGCTGGCCGCGGTGGCGGGGGGCGCCTGAGAGAGCCGGGCGTCGATCGCCCGTCCGTGGGCGGTGCCCAAAAGTGGCTCGTCACCGGGCCGAATGGCGGGGAACGGCCCTGGTCCACAAAGATGGACCGCCATGAACGTCGTCGTATGCGTCAAGCAGATACCCGATCCGGCCGCCCCCTCCTCGCTGAATCCCGGCACCAACACCCTGGACCGGTCCGGCAAGCTCATCATGGACGACTCGGACAACTACGGAGTCGAGATGGCGCTCCAGCTGGCCTCGGGCGACGGCGACGAGGTCACCCTCGTCTCCATGGCACCCGGAGGCGAGACGTCGGGTTTGCGCACCGGCCTGGCCATGGGCGCGGCCAAGGCCATCCTCATCAGTGATGACGCGCTGGCCGGCAGTGACGCGCTGGGCACCGCCCGGGTGTTGGCCGCCGCAATCGCGCGGGCCAACCCCGACCTGGTCGTGATGGCGACCGAGTCGACCGACGGCTACACGGGCACCCTGCCCGTCCAGGTGGCCGAGCTCATGGGTCTGCCCTCGGTGACCTTCGCCAAGGCCATTGCCGTCGACGGCAGCTCGGTGAAGGTCGAGCGTCAGACGGAGGCGGGCTACGACGAGATCGTGTGCCCGCTGCCGGCCCTGGTGACGGTCACCGCCGGCGTGGTCGAGCCGCGCTACCCCTCCTTCAAGGGGATCATGGCGGCGAAGTCCAAGCCGGTGGACAACCTCACAGTGGCCGACCTCGGGATCGACGCGGCGCAGGTCGGCGCGGCCGGGGCGGGGCAGGAGATCACGGACGTGTCCGAGGCCGAAGCACGTGGGGCGGGAGAGATCGTGGTGGACGAAGGCGACGGCGCCCAGCGCGTCGTGGCCTTCCTCGAGCAGTTGAAGGTGGTCTGAGATGCCGATCGGCAAGGTATGGGTGCTGGCAGAAGTGGGCGACAACGGACCGACGCCGGTCACGCTCGAGTTACTGACCGAGGCCCGTGCGGTCGCCTCGACGGTCGAGGCCGTCGCCTGGGGTGCCGACGCGGCGTCGCTGGCGGGCCCGCTCGGGGAGTACGGCGCGACGACGCTTTACGACGTGGGCGACCTCGGTGGCGCGCTGCCCGGCGTTCCGGTGGCGGCCGCGCTGGCCGCGCTGGTGCAGGGCGGTAACGCTCCCGACGCCATCCTCATGCCCGCCACCTACGAGGGGCGTGACGTGGCGGGGCGGCTCTCGGCCAAGCTCGGCCGGCCGGTCCTGACCAACGTGACCGGCCTGGTCGAGAGCGACGGTGCGCTGTCCAGTCAGCACCCCGTGTTCGGTGGGAGTCACATCGTCACGGCGCGCTTCACGGGCGAGGGACCGGCCATCTTCGTCATCCGCGCCAAGTCGTTCGCGCCGGAGCCGTCGGGTGGCGCCGCCGCCGCCGTGGTGTCCGCACCGGTTCCCGACGTCGCCGCCACCAATACGGCGAAGATCGTGGAGCGACACGTCGAAGAGCGCAGCGGTCCCAAGCTCGACGAGGCCGCCGTCGTCGTGTCGGGCGGCCGCGGGCTGGGCGATGCGGCCAACTACGCCCTGATTGAGGAGCTGGCCAAGCTCCTGCACGGCGCCGCCGGCGCCAGCCGCGCCATCGTCGACGCCGGTTGGGTGCCCTACTCGCACCAGGTCGGCCAGACGGGCAAGACCGTGAAGCCCACCGTCTACGTGGCGTGCGGGATCTCGGGGGCCACGCAGCACCTGGTGGGGATGAAGGGGTCCAAGAACATCGTCGCCATCAACAAGGACCAGGAGGCGCCGATCTTCTCGGTGGCCGACCTCGGCATTGTGGGTGACGTGCACAAGGTGCTGCCCGCGCTCATTGAGGCGCTGAAGGCCAAGGGCTGACGCCAGCCCCACCGGGGCCCAGGGTCCCGGGACGCCGCCCGCCTCGTGGGTCCGCCACGGCAGCCGCGGCAGCGTGGGCACCAAGGAACCGGCACCACCCGCCCTCTCGCGGTCGGACGGTGCACGCTCAGCGGAGGCGACCGGCAGTACATTCGGCGCAGTCCGCTGATTGCACCTGATGCTCTTTCCCACAATCGACTTCGCCGTCTTCTTCGCCATCGCCTTCACGGTGAACTGGCTGCTCAACCCCTACGCGGGCTGGTGGAAGCTGTCCATGATCGGCCTGAGCTACGTGTTCTACGGCTGGGTGGGCTGGAGCTACTGCCTGCTGCTGCTCACGACGACGGTCGTTGCCTTCGCCGGTGGGGTCTGGGTCAACGCCACCCGCACCGAGCGCGTCCGGCGCATAGCCATGGGGGTGTCGGTCGGCGCGCTGCTGGCCATCCTCGGCTGGTTCAAGTACTACGGCTTCGTCTCGGTGAACCTCGACAACCTCACCCATGCCCTGGGGATGGGAAGGGCCGTCCCTCTGCTGCAGGTGGGGCTGCCCATCGCCATCTCGTTCTTCACCTTCATGGCCATCAGCTATGTCGTCGACATCTACCGCCGCGAGCTCGAGCCCGCCAAGCCGCTGGACTTCGCCGTCTACATCTCGTTCTTCCCGCACCTGCTGGCGGGCCCGATCGTGCGCGGCACCGAGCTGCTGCCCCAGATCCGCCGGCGTCGCGACCCGGACTCGGTGGACTACTCGCGCGCCTTCTGGCTCATTCTGGCCGGTCTCTTCAAGAAGGTCGTGATCTCCTCCTACGTGTCGAGCGCCATCGTCACGCCCGTCTTCACGTCGCCCACCCAGCATTCGGCGCCCGAGGCGATCTTCGCCGCCTGGGGCTATGCGGTGCAGATCTACTGCGACTTCAGCGGCTACACCGACATCGCCATCGGGCTCGCCATGCTGCTCGGGTTCCGTTTCCCCCAGAACTTCGATGCGCCGTACACGGCCCGCAACCTGCAGGACTTCTGGCGGCGTTGGCACATGACGCTGTCGCGCTGGCTGCGGGACTACCTCTACATCCCGCTTGGCGGCAGTGCCAACGGGCAGGCCCAGACCATCCGCAACATCATGATCACCATGGTGCTGGGTGGTTTGTGGCACGGTGCAGCGTGGACGTTCGTGATCTGGGGGGCACTGCAGGGGGCGGGGCAGTCCTTCGGCCATCTGCGCCGGGCCAGCCGGGAACGGCGCGGGCTCCCGGGCGTGGCCGACGGGCCGGTACGCGTGTGGGTGCAGCGGTTCCTGACCTTCCAGTACGTCTGTCTGGGATGGGTCTTCTTCAATGCCACGGGGACGTCACAGGCCCTGGCGGTCATCGGCCGCGTCTTCACAGGGTGGGGTGAGGCGTCCCCGCTGGTGACGCCGCTCCTCGTCCTGACCGTCTTCGGCACCCTCGCCTCGCAGTTCGTGCCCCCCCTACGCATCGACCGCCTGCAGGCGGCTTTCTCACGGCAGAAGACCGCCGTGCAGGTCGGCCTGCTCGCCTTCGCCCTGCTCGGCATCACCACCTTTGGTCCGGTCGGCGTCGCGCCCTTCATCTACTACCGCTTCTGATGGCCGACGCCCGCACACCGCCGCATCACGTGAACTGGGAGTCACCGGCCGAGTTCCAGTCCCATGCGCACGCCGAGCTGTCCCCGGTCGACGACGGGCGGGCGCGGGCACCATGGCGACATGTCCTGGCCCTCGGCTGCGCCGCCTTCGCCGTCTGGTTCCTGTTGTACGCACCCACGTTGCAGCACAACGCCCAGGTCTCACCCGTCGGGACCCGGCGCACGGTGAGCCTCGACGTGACGGGCCCGGTGGCCGCCATCAGCCGCGCGCTGCAGCTCTCCCACTTCGTCTCCATCACGGGCCGCGGCAACGGCCTGTCCGGCGGGTCCACCGGGCTGACGGTGGCCGGACCGCGACCGGGGCCGTCGAAACCCCCGGCGGCGCCCAGGAACGGTGGCACGGGGGCGGCGACACCGACGACGGTGCCTCCCAACCCGAAGGAGCCCACTGCGGCCAACCCGTTGCGTGTCCTGATCGTCGGCGACTCCATCGGCATCGACCTCGGTGACGCGCTGCAGCCCGACCTGGCCGGCACCGGCGTGGTCAGCGCGTCGCTCGACGGCCGGGTGAGCACCGGACTGACGAGGCCCGACTACTTCAACTGGCCGGCCGAACTGACCGCCGACATAAAGGCGACGAACCCACAGGTGATCGTCGTCATGATCGGGGCCAACGACGCGCAGGACTTTCTCGGGCCCCCCGATGTGCCCTACACGTCGCCGCAGTGGAACACGCTCTACGCGCAGCGGGTGGCCCAGTTCATGCAGATCGCCGGGAGTCACGGCGCCACGGTCGTCTGGGTGGGCATGCCGCCGATGCAGAACCCGGGCCTCAACGCGCAGATGTCCGACGTCAACGCCGTGGTCCAGCAGCAGGCGGTGAAGGCGCATCCACCCGTGACGTACGTCAGCACGGACCACACGCTCGGGACGGTGCAGGGCGGCTACACGGCCTTCGTCACGAACGGGGCGGGGCAGGTCGTCAACGTGCGCACGCCGGACGGCACCCACCTGACCCCGGGTGGGGGCCAGGTGGCGGCACAGCAAGTCATGGCCGAGCTGCACACACTCGGCTACCACATCTAACCCGACCCGGGCTCTCCGGTCAGGGTCGCCGTCACGGTGGTCGGTGCCGGCCCGAGCACGACATCGCGTGCAGTCGGCACGGACCCGAGGCCGGCCCGCCGCGGCCGGATGTAGGCGAGCCAGACGGTGGCGGTCCCCAGCAGCACGGCGCCGAGTGTCCAGCCGAGCGCAGTGGTGCTCAGGCCGACGTACTTGAGCCCCGAGGCGAAGATCACGAAGGTGATCACCGGGCGGATGTAGCGGTCGGGCGCCCGCGAGGAGATGAGGGAACCGACGAGGACGGCCGGCACGCTGCCGATCACGATCGACGTCGTCACCGCGAACTCGACGTGGCCGAAGGCCAGCGCGCCCAGCGCGGCCGCCAAGGTCAGCGGGACGGCCTGGGTCAGGTCGGTGCCGACCAGTTGGTTGGCCCCGAGCACCGGGTACATGAACAGGAGCAGCACGATCATCAGCGACCCCGAGCCCACCGAGGTCATCCCGACGACGAAGCCGCCCAGCAGCCCGATAGCGACGGTGGGGAGTGGGCGCACGATGACGTCGCCGATGAGGCCCTGGCGGCTGTGGCCGGAACGGCGATCGAGTCCGTAGCGCAGCACCATGGCGAAGGCGCCGAGGAGCAGTGCGGCGCCGAGCAGGATCTGCACGTTGTTCTCGGCACCGGTGGAGTTGCCCAGCTCGTGCAGGACGTAGGCGCCGAGGAGGGCGGCCGGGACGGAACCGAGGACCATCCACCCGACTAATGAGTAGTTCACCGTCTTCTTGGTCATGTGCACGACGGCGCCCACCGGGCGCATCAGTACGGCCGCCACCAGATCGCTCGAGATCGCGGTGGACGGCTTGACGCCGAAGAGGAGGATGAGCATCGGCGTCATCAATGCGCCGCCGCCGGCACCGGTCATCCCGACCAGGAACCCGACCAGGGCGCTTCCGAGGACGATGTACGGATCAATCGACATTGTGGGTCCGATGCAGTCGGCGCGGGCGGTCTTGAGGAATGGCCCCGCTATATCTCAGTGGATTAACAATACCTATGAAACTAGTCAACTATCACCCAAGTTCCTGAGCTGGGCTCCTCCCGGTTGGCCCGGACGGGCTCAGACCAGGGGCCAGGGGTAGGGGGGCCAGTCCCCGTCGTCGACCAGCTCTGGCAGGGCGCGCAGGCCGAGCAACCAGGCCGCCCGGTCCATGGTGGCGGCGAGCTCGGCCGGGTCGAGGAGCTCGCACAGCGCATCGGGCACCCCGTCGCGGGTGAGGCGGGCCAGGTCATCCTCCACGCCGGCGTCGAGCGGTTCCCCGCCGAAGTCCCAGATCACCGTCCGCAACTTGTCGTGCGTGTTGAAGCAGAGCCCGTTGTCGATGGCCCACAGCCGATCGTCGGCCAGCAGCACGTGGCCGCTCTTGCGGTCGGCGTTATTGGCCACGACGTCGAACGCGCAGAGCCGCGTGAGAACCGGGTGCCATTTGGGCTCGTCGCGCAGCGTGAAGTAGTGCGAGGTGCCGTCCTCGTGCACGAAGCGCTGCACCGACCCCTGCCCGAATGGGCCCTCGGGCCGTGCGACCGTCTCGGGCACGAGCCCCCAGCCGAGGGCCTCGGAGAGCGCGTAGGCAGCCACCTCACGCCGGAAGAGCCCGCCGGGGAAGTCCCACAGCGGCCGCTCGCCCTTCAAGGGTTTGTAGACCGCGAGGAGTTCCTCGCCCTGCAGACGACAGGTGACGAGCAGCGTCGCGTTCGAGCTCCCGGCGATGCGGCCGTGGACCTCCATGTCTCCCTCAATGAGGACGCGCTCGACCTCAGGGTCGGACACCGCTGCTAGGTCACCGGTGGCCGGTGTCCGTTGGTGCGCGGGCAGTCGTGCCCGGCCGGGTCCAACGGGAGCGAACACAGGGGGCACGGTGGGCGGCCCGCCTCTACCAGCCGGGTGGCCTGAATGGCGAAGGCCGCCGCCTGTTCGCGGGTGAGCGCGACGCGGAGCACGTGCCCGCTCTCCATCTCCTCGTCCTCGTCGTCCTCGTCCTCGACGCCGATCTCTTCGAGCACCACAATGATCCGGTCGAGCTCTTCGTCGTACGAGACGCCGATCGTCCCCACGACCCACTCGAACTCCTCGGTGCCGTAGAACTCGAGGTCATCGGGCAGATGACCGGGACGGCCCAGCTCCTTGACGATCCGTCCGAGATAGCCGGCGAGCACCGCCACCTGTTGCTTCTCCACCTTGACCGTCGTCTCCGACAGACCCTGGCGGCAATAGAAGAGGAAGAGGCGTTGGCCCACGTCGCCGACGACACCGACCGTGCAATGGTCGGGCGCGTCGAAGTCGTACTCGTCGCTCACCCGGCGCGCCTCCTCATGAGAGTGCCAACTCGTTGAGCGTGCCGGTCGAGTTCATGCACAGTACGACCGGGCCGTTCGCCGTGAAGAGGAGGGCGGAAATGGAGCAGGGCGAGATCACCAGTCGTTGCAGCAGGTCGAGTGGCATGCCGGCCGCCGCCGCCACGACCGCCTTGATCGGGTCCGCGTGGGACACGGCGACGATGGTCTCGCCGGGGTGCGCGGCCACCAGGCCGAGCACCGTGTCCATGGAGCGCACGGACATCTCTGCGAACGACTCACCGCCGGGAAAGCGGAACCCGCTGGGCCAGCGCTGCACCGTGGGCCACTGCGGGGTCCGGTACAGCCGGGCCAGGGGCTTCTCGGTCCAATCGCCCACGTCGACCTCAATGAGACCAGGGGCTGTCCGCACGCGGAGGCCGAGCGCCCGGGCAATGGGGGCGGCCGTCTCGCGCGTGCGCTCGAGTGGCGAGGCGTAGACGGCAGTGGGCGCCGTGGTCAGGGCGGCGATGCGTTCTGCCGCCGCGGCGGCCTGCGCATGGCCCTTCTCGGCGAGGTGCAGGCCGGCGGCCTGACCCGGCAGCATCTTGCCGGTGGTGGGGGTGGCACCGTGCCGGACCAGGAGGACGACCGTCGCCGCGGGAGCCTTGTGGCGTCGCCGGACCGACGTGCGTGCGGAGGCAGAACGGGCGGTCGGGGACACAGCCGCCCATCGTAGGCTCTGCGCCGTGGCGTCCAACCGGAGCCGGCCGGACTCAGTAGCCGCCGTGCAACGGGACGTGACGGACTGTCGACGCTGCCCGAGGCTGGTGAGCTGGCGTGAAGAGGTGGCCCGGACGGGTCGCGCCTCGTATGCCGGGCAGGTCTACTGGGGCCGTGGCGTCCCGGGTTTCGGCGACCCCCGGGCCGCGCTGGTGCTGGTCGGACTGGCGCCGGCCGCGCACGGCGCCAATCGCACCGGCCGGATGTTCACGGGGGACCGTTCGGGTGACTGGCTCTTCGCCGCGCTGTACCGGGCCGGCTTCGCCTCGCAGCCCACGAGCACGGCCCGGGACGACGGCCTCGAGCTCAGCGGTGCCTACATCACGGCCACGGTGCACTGTGCCCCGCCGGCCAACAAGCCCACCCCGGCGGAGCGTGCAGCCTGCGGGCCCTACCTCGCCCGCGAGCTGTCGCTCCTGGGCGGGGCCGTCGTCGTTCTGGCCCTGGGGCAGGTGGCCTGGCAGGCCGTCGCCGCACACTACGGGCTCCGTCCCCGGCCGCCCTTCGGCCATTTGGCCGAGAGCCCGCTCCCTGACGGACGCCGGTTGCTCGGCAGCTATCACCCGAGCCAACAGAACACGTTCACGGGGAAGCTCACCGTGCCGATGTTCGACGCCGTCTTTGCCCGGGCCCGGGAGCTGATCACCGCCGATCAGGACACGAGGTCGTAGAGAAGACGGAAGAACCTGATCCGCCCCGGGTCCGGAGCGATGCCGTAGCCCTCGTAGAAGAGCGGTTCGAACTCCCCCCCGAAGTTCCAGCCGACGCTCCAGGCCCCGACCGCGATGTCCCACCAGCGATCGGCGACGCCCAGCTCGCCGAGGTCGACGAAGCCCGTCACGCGCCAGTCTTGGAGCACCACGTTGGGAGGGCAGTAGTCGCCGTGGCACACGACCAGGTCCTCGTCGTCGGGCGCCAGCTCCTCGAGCTCGGCCAGCGCCGCCGCCGGGGTCAGATGGGCGTGCTCGACGTGGAACCCGGCCGGGTCGATGTCGTCGGTACGGACCCGCTCCTCCACGTGGCCCAGCGCGCGCGCCAGGTCGAAGCGGAAGGGGCACCATTCCTCGCCGACCGCATGGTGGAGCTCCCGCAGTCCGAGGCCGAGGGCGCGCACCAGCGCGGGGAGGTCGGCCCGCCACGCCGGGTTGGTCGCGTCCAGTCCCGGGAGCGCCTCGGTGAGCATGACGGTTGTGCCGCCGAGCTCCTTCAGGGCGACGACCAACGGGACCGGGAGGTAGGGGGCGGCCCAGACCATGCGCTCTGCTTCTCCGCGCAGAGTGGGGTAGCGCGAACCGTCCCGCGCCACTTTGGCGAATCGGACCGCGCCGTCCGGGCCGGTGAGCCTCCAGGTGGTCAGGTGGGGGACCAACCGGTAGGCCAGCGTTGCCGTCCAGCCGGGGGCCATCTGGTCCAGCTCTGGGGGCGGCACCGGTCGGTCTGACGGGGACGGCACGACCATGGAGGGTAGGTGGCCGGGGGCCGAACGGCTACCGTCTCGGCCACACGCGAGGGAGGATGGAGTGCGCGAGCCGAACGACGTGACCCCGTGCGACGCCAGCGAGATCACGCGCTGGGACGAGACGGCCGATGTGATCGTCGTCGGATTCGGCGCGGCCGGATCGGCGGCGGCGTTCAGTGCGGCCGTGGCGGGGACCGAGGTGCTGGTCATTGAGCGGACCGGTGGTCCCGGGGGAGCCGCGGCACTGGCCGAGGGCATCGTGTACCTCGGGGGCGGAACGCCGATTCAGACGGCATGTGGCTTCGAGGACTCCCTCGACGACATGTACCGCTACATGATGGCGGCCTGCGGCCCGGATCCGAACGAGGCGAAGATCGCCCGCTACTGCGAGGAGAGCCTGGGACACTTCGACTGGTTGGTGGCCCGGGACGTGCCCTTCGACGCCACCTTCTGTGCCGACACCTCCATGGCGCCGGACGGCACCGAGGGCCTGGTCTACTCGGGCGGCGAGGACGCGTATCCGTTCAACGCCATCGCCCGTCCGGCGCCCCGAGGCCACCTGGCCAAGACGAAGCGCTCCACCGGATGGCTCCTCATGCAGCACCTGGCCGCGGCCGCGACCGGGGCCGGCGCAGCGGTCTCGACCGACACGCGGGTCGACCGCCTGGTCTGTGACGAGGGCCGGGTCGTCGGCGTGCAGGCGCAGCGGTTCGGCGAGACGGTGACGCTGCGAGCCCGCCGCGGGGTCGTGCTCACCGCCGGCGGCTTCATCTTCAACGACGACATGTTGCGCCAGCACTGCCCACCCCTGGCCCGCGGGACCTTCAAGGTCGGCACCGAGGGCGACGACGGGCGGGGCATCCGCATGGCGCAGGCCATCGGCGCGTCCGTCCGCAACATGTACGCGGGTGAGGTGTCGCTGCCCATCACACCGCCGCGGACGTTGATGCACGGCATCCTCGTCAACGGCCAAGGGCAGCGCTTCATCAACGAGGACACCTACATGGGCCGGGTGGGCCAGTCCGCGCTCTACGAGCAGGACGGCGAGGTCTACCTCATCGTCGACGAGGCCTCCTACGAGGTGAACTGGATGGGCCTCGCCGCCACCTGGGTGTGCGAGACGACGGCGCAACTCGAGTCCGAAGTCGGCCTCCCCGTCGGATCACTGCAGAGCACGGTCGACCTCTACAACCGGCATGCAGCGACGGGGCAGGACCCGCTCTTCCACAAGGACCCGTCGTGGGTGCGGCCGTTGGCACCACCCATCGGTGCCGTCGACCTGCGCATCGGCCCGGCGCCCTACGCGCCGTTCACGCTGGGTGGCCTCGAGACGACTGTCTCCGGAGAGGTGCGCGACCTGACGGGGTCGGCGATCGGTGGCCTGTTCGCAGCCGGGCGCACCACGGCCGGGGTGTGCTCCTTCGGCTACGCCAGCGGGCTCTCCATCGGGGACAGCACGCTCTTCGGCCGCCTGGCCGGGGCGAGTGCCGCCGTGGCACCGCGGTCGGCCTGACGCCACCGCGCGGGCGCCCTTTCAGCCAGTGACGACGGGGTGTCCGAGGGCATGCTCCAGCTCCGCCAGCGCCGCATCCGGGTCGGTCACCTTTATGGTGTGCATACCCAGCACGCGGGCCGGCTTGAGGTTGACGCCGAGGTCGTCGAGAAAGACCGCCTCGTCGGGCTCCACGCCGAGCGTCGCACAGGCGAGCTCGTAGAAGCGGGGGTCGGGCTTGCGTACGCCGAGCACGCGTGATTCGAGGACGGCGTCGAAGAGGGCGTACACCTCGGCCATCTCCTCGGAGAGCACGCGGTCCGGTGATGCGAAATTGTTGGTCAGGCAGGCGGTCCTGTAGGTGCGGCGCAACGCGTCGATGGCCGCGACCATCCGGGGGCGAATGTCGCCGGACAGCCTCTCGAGCACGAGCCGGCCATCGAGCTCGTGGCCCAGCGCGCTGGCTTCGTCGGCCCACGCGGCGGCGAAGTCCTCCACACCGATCTCGCTCCGTTCCAAACGCGCCCAGGCGTTGTCGTCGGGATTGGTGGCGTTCACGGTCCGGATGAATCCGGCGGGAAGGCCGCGCTCGGTCTCCAGGCGGGCGAACGCTTCGAAGGGACTGGTCGAGATCACCCCGCCGAAGTCGAACATCACTGCTCGTATCGCCACGCGCTCCTCCTCGGGTCCGGCCCATTATGGAGCGCTGGCGGTCCGCCCGGGACAGACGCTCCCGCGCCGGGATGACATGCGACAGCCCGGCCTGGGTATGAAAGAGAGGGAGAACGAGAGGAGAAGCCATGGAACTCGACCTCCTTGACCTTTACGGACGTGCCAGCGCCTGGACCGGGACGTTGGTCGCGGGCGCATCCTCGAAGATGGATGCGCCGACCATCTGCAGCGGGTGGGACGTGCGCACGCTCATGAACCACATGCTCCAGACACAGCGCTACTTCGTGGGGGCAGCCCGCGGCGAGGATGTCGCGCCCCCGGGGGGCACCCCACCCGATGTCCTGAGCGACGAGCCCGCGACCGACTTCGACCGGGCTCGTGCCGAGACACTGGCGACCTTCGGGGAGCCCGGGGTGATGGAGAAGACCGGACCCGCGCTCGGCATCGCCTTCAGCGACCAGCTGCTGCACGGCTGGGATCTCGCCCTGTCCACGGGGCAGGACGCGACCATGCCCGACGAGCTCCCCGCCCGCGCCTATTCGATCATCCACGGTCGCTTCACCGACGAGCAACGCGAGGGCATCTTCAAACCGGAGATCGCAGTGGCGCAGGACGCGACCGCTCAGGAGAAGCTGCTGGCGTACACGGGACGCGATCCCTCCCTGGCCCCGTAGGTCGGCGCACTCACTCGCGCAGCGCGGCGTACTCGATGACCCGGGTCATGACCACGTCATCGACCTTGTGCACCGATCCGCAGTCGAAGGGCGGCTGCGGGTCGTACTCGATCATGAGTTGGGACGCCTGGGCTGCCGTGCGGTCGACCAGCAATTCGACCAGCCGGAGTGCCATGTCGATGCCGCTCGAGACCCCGGCGGCCGTGATGATGCGTTGGTCCAGATGCTCGACCACGCGGGTCGCAGTGGCTTCGGCGCCGTGGGCCTCGAGCTCGCGGTAGCAGGCCCAATGCGTGGTGGCGGTGAGGCCCCGCAGCAGCCCTGCCGCGCCGAGCACGATCGAGCCGGTGCAGACGGACGTGGTGAACCGGCTGCCGGCATGGGCCCGGCGCACCCAGTCGAGCACCCGTTCGTCGTGCTCGAGCGGCCGCGTCCCGACGCCACCGGGGAAGACGACCACGTCGGGCGTCGGAACCTCCTCGAAGGTGGCGTCCGCCATCAGCCCGATCATGCCGTTCTCACTGCGCACCTCGCCGGGGCGGTGACCGACGAAGACGATGTCGAAGTTCGGAATGCGCTGCAGGACCTCATAGGGGCCGACGGCATCGAGCGCGGTGTACCTGGGGAACAGGGGGATGGCGATCTGCAGGCGGTCTTTCATGCGGACGTCCTTTCGGTCGAGCCGGCGCGAAAGCGGCGGCGGTAGGCATCGGGCGCCACGCCGAGGTGGCGTTGGAACACGCGGCGCAGGGTCTCGGCGCTGCCGAGCCCGCAGCGCGCCGCTACGACGTCGAGGGTGTCGGCGGTCTCCTCGAGCTCGCGTCGGGCCGCTTCCAGGCGAGTGCGTTCGACGAAGCGGCTGGGGCTCTCACCGACCTCAGCGGTGAAGACGCGGGTGAAGTGGCGCACGCTCATGGCCGCCGCGGCGGCGAGCGCGGGCAGACGATGGTCGCCTCCGGGGGCGGCCTCGACGAGCGTCTGCACGGCCCGGAGGGTCGAGCGTTCGGCGCGCGGCACCCACACCGGTGACGCGAACTGGGTCTGGCCCCCGGGACGGTGCAGGAACATGACCAGCCAGCGGGCCACCGTCTGGGCCACGTCGACACCGAGGTCCTCCTGCACGAGCGCCAGCGAGAGGTCGATGCCGGCGGTGACGCCCGCGCTCGACCAGTACTTCCCGTCGCGCAGGTAGATGGGATCGGGGTCGACGGTGAGGCCGGGGTATTCCGCCGCCAGCTGGCTGGCGCGGGCCCAGTGCGTGGTCACCCGGCGCCCCTCGAACAGCCCCGCCGCGGCGCCCAGGAACGCTCCGGAGCACACCGTGGCCACGCGCCGGCAGCGCGGGGCGGTGCGCCGGACGAAGTCCACCATGACCTGGTCGCGTGCGGCCTCCTCGGCGCCGGGGCCGCCCGCGAGCACGAGCGTGTCGATCCGCTCGGTGACGGCGGGGAGCGGTGCGGTGCCCAGGACGAGCCCGCTCTCGGCACGGACGGTGGCGCCACCCCGAGAGGCCAGGGTGACGCGGTAGCCGCCCGCTCGTCCCAGCGCGCCGGCGGCCCGGGTCGCCCCGGTGAAGACCTCGTGTGGTCCGACGGCGTCGAGCGGCTGCAGGCCGTCGAAGGCGACGATGACGATGTGGCGTTCCTGCACGGGTCCCACTCTGGGGGCCGGCGGCGCTGGCGTCAATGACCTGGTTCCCACAGATTCGGCCATCCCGGACCCGGTTTCGGCTCCTGGTGCGCGGATCCCCGGGCAGCGGCTCAGTCGGTCCGGGCCCGGTGGGTGCCGCGTGCCCGAACCCAGGCCAGCAGATCGCCCTGCGCGCCGCGACGAACCGACCCGGTGAAGATGTCCTCCCGGCCGGTCGTGACCTCGCGCGCCACTTCGGCATGGAGCTGGTCGCCCAGGGCGGCGGGCTGGAGGTACTCCACCAGGACCGATGAGATGATCCCTGAGCTCTCGGCGTCGTTCGCCGCCGCCGCCACCGCGGCACCGGCCACCGCGTAGAAGACGGCACCGTGCACCGTGCCATGTGGGTTGGCGTGACGCTCGTCGGTGGTGAGGACGGCCACGGTGTGGCCGGCGCCCCGCCGCTCCACGTCGATGCCGAGCAGGGCGGCGAACGCGTCGGCCTGCGGACCGCTCATCGCCTCATCTCAGGTGCTGGAGGCGGAAGCGGGGAGGCGCCCCGGCATCGGCACGGCGGTGGACGGCCAGCGCTTGCGGCTGACCCGGCTCAGCCTGTTGAGGAGCGTGACCGCACCGGGATCGTCCTCAATAGGCCGGGTCTCGATCACACCGGCCGCCTCCATCTCGTCGAAGATCTGCTCACCCTGTTCGGTCCGCAGCAGGGTGAGGGTCCAGTCGCCGAAGGCGCCGATGCCGCCGGTGGAGATGTCGGCGTGCTCCGCCGCGAAGTCGGGACAGCTCTTGCAGCCTTCCCTCGTCCAGGCGTGGGCCTCCTTCAGCGGGACCTCGTGGTAGCTGCCGTCTTTCATCCAGACCTGGAAGACGCCCTTGATGTTCATTTTGACGATGTCGGCCCGGGCCAACCCGTACTTCGCCTCGAAGAGCTCGCTGAAGATGGCATCGTCGAACGTCTTGGAGCAGAGCAGCCCGATGGAGAGGACGAAGCGTCGGGCCACTTTCCCGGCCTTGCGGGCCTGCATCACGGGTGGAGCCGAGGCCTGGCATCCCATGCCGACCAGGGCGATGCGCTCGGCGCCGCCCTCGATCGCCTCGGCGTAGGCCAAGGGGTTGGCCGAGTAGGTGTAGCGAGAGCCCGCCGTGGCCAGCACGTCCTCCTTGGACCGGGCCACCTGGGGCACCGCCTTCCAGGTCGAACCGTCGCCTTCGAGGCCGGAGACCAATGCGGCGTCGATCACGTCGTGCTCGAAGGCCCAGATCAGGAGGGCGGAAACCAGCCCGCCGTCCTGCCCGGTGCCCTGCACCGTCGGATCGGTGGCCCGGGCCAGGACGGTGCGGCGCGAGATGCCGGCCACCTCCTCGTCGGTGCGGGGCCGGCCGAACCGGTGCGTCTCGATTTCGGGCTCCCAGGTGCGGAAGCGGGGGCAGGCCCGCGTGCACAGCGTGCACCCCTTGAGCCCATGCGTGCAGTTGTCCGGCCCACCATCGGCATCCACGTGGAAAGGCCTGTAGACCCCGTCCTGATCGTTGTAACCGAGAACGTCGTAGGGGCAGACGACGACGCAGGCGGAGCACCCGGTGCACAGCCCGGACGTCACGACCTCGGTGAACAGCTCGGCCCATTGCGGCTTCTCGGGAGGCATTGGTCCACCATATTCGGGCGGGGGGCATCGGTCGGATACCTTGCGCCGGTGCCCGAGATCCTCGAAGTCGAGCTGTACCGGGCCAGCGCCGAGCCGGCGCTCGGCCGGCTGATCACCAAGGCCTGGATGGTCGACGCTCGGTATGGACGTGGGGGCACCACGCCGGCCCGCCTCCGATCGGCGCTGGTGGGGCACATCTTCAGCGCCGCCAGACGCCGGGGAAAGCTCCTGCTGC
The DNA here is from genome assembly GCA_963742035.1 of uncultured Acidimicrobiaceae bacterium. Taxonomy (GTDB): domain Bacteria; phylum Actinomycetota; class Acidimicrobiia; order Acidimicrobiales; family RAAP-2; genus Bog-473. The sequence goes on along the minus strand of CAVUKH010000008.1, from coordinate 109,197 downwards.
TCGACACCGACGGGGGCCCCACGCTCGGTGTCCGCTTCGGCATGACGGGAGGGCTGGTGGTCGACGGGCACGAGGCGCTCGACCGGTTGCGCTACGGACCCGGCGTTTTCGACGACAAGTGGGTGCGGGCCCGCATCACGTTCGACGACGGGGGCCAGCTGCTGGTGCACGATCCGCGCCGCTTCGGGTCGCTCGAGCTGGCGCCCGACGAGAACCGTCTGGGTCCCGACGGGCTCACCGTGACGTTGGCTCAGCTCCGGAGGGCGTTGACCATCGGGCCGGGAAGGGAGGGGACGGCGGCGCCGCTCAAGGCGCGCCTCATGGACCAGGAGCGGGTGGCCGGCGTGGGCAACCTGCTGGCCGACGAGATCCTCTGGCGCGCCGGCCTCGCTCCGGGCCGGCGAACGCCGCTGACGGACGCCGAGCTGCGCGTGTTGCACAAGGAGCTGCGCGCCACCCTGCGCCAGCTCGGTCGGCGCGGTGGCTCGCACATGGGCGAGCTCATGGAGCAGCGCACCGCCGACGGCCGCTGCCCGCTCGACGGGACCGAGCTGGTCCGTGAGACCGTCGGCGGGCGGACCACCTACTGGTGCCCGGCGCACCAGGTCTGACGGGCGCTGACGCTCGAACCGGTCACTGACGCCCTGTGCTCAGCTGAGGCGGCGGCGCACCCACCACAGACTGACGCCGGCCAGCGCCGCCGATGCGATGACGAACAGCAGCGTCTCGTAGGTCTGGAAGGTCCAGAACCGGTTGGCCGGTTGATAGACGACGATCTGATGGAAGTGTGCAGAGACCGTGTCGATGCATTGCTGGAATGCCTGCTGGCCCGAGGGTGAGACGGAGACATGGCTCGCTCCAGGTCCGCCGGAAGGGGCCCCGTTCGGGCCGGGCAGATTGGAGCATGCCCGGCGCAGATATGCGTTCGAGGGTGACTGACCGGCTTTGTTGACGATGTTGGCCGAGAGGACCAGCGCATTGGGAAGATTCGGTGGATTGGCGCTGACCGAGAGCACGCCGGAGGACTCACTGATGCCCCACCCGCTGTTCGGATTGAGCCGCACCGCTTCGCTCACCGGGCTCATGAAATGGGGCCTGATCCACTCCGCCACGACGACCCGTGCCGCGATGAAGCCGACGAGGGTGACGGCCATGGCGGGCAGGGTGCGACGGAACAGCACCCCGGTGGTGGCGCCGAGCGCGAAGGCGAACAAGGCGTAGCCGGCCGGGACGAAACCGTGCATGCCGAAAGCGGCCGGGCTGAACCGGTTGGCGCTGACCTTGTCGATGGGGCTGAACCACCACGACACCATGAGGCTGAGCAGTCCCGCCACGACGGCGCTGGCCAGGCCGACGAGCCCGAGCTTGACCAGGAGCCAGCGCAGGCGGCTCACGCTCTGCGTCCAGGCGAGGCGGAACGTCCCCGTCTCGAGCTCGCGTGCCACGAGCGGCGCACCCCAGAACATGCCGATGACCACCGGCACAATGAGGACGAGCGCGAGCGCCAGGGTCTGCAGCTTTCCGTCGTCGGTCGCCACCGGGTTGATGCAGCCTCCGGGACCGCCGCCCCCGGTCGCCCGGCACTGGGCCATGGCCACGTCGTACACGTGGACCAGATTGGGCCCGGTGACGAGCAGGATCACGCCCAGCACGACCAGGCCCGCCGTGGCGATGAGCGCCTGCGTCCGGAACTGGCGCCACGAGAACGCGATCACGACAGGACCTCCAGTCCTTGGCGGGCACCGCGCCGGGTCCGGGCCTGGGCCCGGCGCGCGCTGCCGGCGTTCCCCATGTATGCCAACACCATGTCCTCGAGGCTCAACTCTTCGACCCTCCACACCGGGTCGAGCACCGGCCCGTCGCAGCGCACCAGCAAGGTGCTCTGGCGGTCGGTGTGGCTCTCCTCAATGATCTCCAGACCGGCTGGCAACGAGGCGGGATCGCGCCGGGGTCCGATGAGGCGTCGGTGCGTCGCCAGAAGGTGATCGACCTCGCCGGCGACCTGTACCCGCGACTCGACCAGCACGACGACGTAGTCGCACACCCGCTCCAGGTCGGCGACGAGGTGGGACGAGAGGATCACGCTCACATCGCCGTCGGCCACGAACTCCATGAGGCTCTGGAGGAACTCGCGCCGGGCCAGGGGATCGAGGCTGGCCACCGGCTCGTCCAGGACCAGGAGCTCCGGTCGCTTCGCCACCGCCAGCGTGAGGGCGAGCTGGGCCCGCTGACCGCCGGAGAGGGAGCCGGCCTTCTGGCCGGGGTCGAGGTCGAGCTCGGCGAGGCGTCCCTGGGCCAGTCCGTCGTCCCACCCCGGATTCATCTGGGCCCCGAAGTGCAGGTGGTCCGCAATGCTGAGGCGGGCGTAGGTCGGCGTGTCCTGGGCGACGAAGCCCACGCGGGCGAGCTGCGCCGGGTCGACGGCGGGAGCCCGACCCTGCACGGCGATGGTGCCCGCGGAGGGCGCGAGCAGTCCGACGGCCAACTGCAGGAGTGTGGACTTGCCTGCCCCGTTTGGCCCGACCAGCCCGACGACGTGACCGGACGGGATCTGCAGGTCGCAGTCCCTGAGCGCCCACCGCCGGCCGTAACGCTTGCCCAGACCCTGGGCGTCGAGGACCCAGCTCACGCTATGTCCTCTTCGGCGGTGGAACGAAAGGAGTCGCGGAACAGCGCCTCGATGCTCTCGTCGTCGAGGCCGGCCCGGCGCGCCTTGACGATCCATCGCTGCAGCGCCTGGCGCAGCGGGCCCTGGGCCGCCAGCGACTGGCCGCCCAGGCTGCCGGTGACGAAGGTCCCGACGCCGGGCCGGGCGCTGACGAGGCCCTCGTGCTCCAGCTCCCGGTAGGCCTTCAAGACGGTGTTGGGGTTGATGGCCAGCTGGCCCACCACCTCCTTGACCGTGGGCAGCTGGTCGCCCTCCCGGAGCAGGTCGAGGCGGAGGGCCTGGCGGACCTGCTGGACGATCTGGAGATACGGGGAGACCCCCGAGCGGCTGTCCAGGTGGAACTCGATCACCCAACCTCACTTTATCTAGCTAACTAGATAAATATGTACCTCAGATCATCCGCCGTCAAGTCACCCGGCGGCCGAACCCGGCTCAGTGCGTCAGCGGCGGCAGCCCCTTGGCGATGAGGTCGACGCCGAAGACGAGGAACAGCACGGCCATCACCGCCGCGTTGTGCACGGTGAGCCAGGACTTCGCCGAGTCGAGCGAGGCCTTGGCCTTCGCCCCGCCGACCAGCGCGTAGACCACTGGACCGGCGATGGTGAGGCTGGCGATCACCACGAACACCGCGATGGCGACGACGGCGTCAGTGGTCGTGAGCCCGGACACCTGGGCCAGGCCCGCGGCCGCCCCGGCGGTCAGGATCAGGTTCTTGGGATTTACCACGGCGAGCGCGATGCCCAGCCCGAGGGCCTTGACCGGCGACACGGACTGCACCGTCACCAACCACTTCGGCATGACGGGCTCGGCCCCCGGCGCCGGGCGCTTGCGCCAGTTGCGGCGCGCCAGGGCGAGCATGCCGACGCCCAGGGCGATGGTGCCCCACGAGACCGAGTCCGACGCCGTGCTGCTCGTCTGTGCCACGTTGCCGTCGTGCGAGACGACGTAGACGACCGTGCTGACCGCGGCGAGCGCGACTACCCACCCGACGAGGAAGGCGGGCCCGTTCACCCGGGCCCGTTGGGAGAACAACATCAGGATCACGGCGATGATCGGTATGGGGCTGATGGCCACTCCGATGGCGAACGTCAGGACTGCGCTGATTCCTTGCCCCATGTGGCCTCCCCGCGCCGGTGTCGCCCGGAAGCCTGTCACGCTGCGCCACCGGGATCGCGGTTCGTGACCGGGCGTGGCGAGGTCAGGCCGCGGCGATCTCTTCCAGCACCTTGGCCGCGTGTCCGTCGGCGCGTACGTGGTACCAGGCGCGCTGCACCTTGCCGTTCGGGCCGACGAGGAACGTCGAGCGGATGGTCCCGACGGTCTTCTTGCCGTACATCGTCTTCTCCCCCCAGGCGCCGTACTTCTCCATCACCTTCTTGTCCGCGTCGGTGAGAAGCGGGAACTTCAACTTGTACTTGGTGCGGAACTTCACGTGCTTCTCGGCCTTGTCGGGGGAGATCCCGAGCACCGCCACGCCGGCCTTCTCGAACGTCTTGAGGTTGTCGTTGAATTGACAGGCCTCCTTGGTGCAGCCCGGCGTGTCGTCGGCCGGGTAGAAGTAGACGATTACCCGCTGCCCCTTGAAGTCCGAGAGCTTGACCGGTTTTCCGTCCTGGTCAGGCAGGGTGAATGCGGGAGCCGTCGCTCCCGCCTCGAGTTTGGCCATGGTGGGGTCTCCTTCGGTCGTCGTTGCCGGACGGCTCACTTTGGCACAGGGGTGCGTCGCTGCACGGCCCTGGACTGGTACAATAGGTGTGCGACCATCGGCGGGGGCCGGTGAGTCGGGGCTGACTCTCACTCCTCTGGAAGGCGCACAGCCCCGCCGTACAACAGAGAGAGCGGGTCCATGACTGTTGAAGCCCCCGCCGGCGCGCACGCCGGCACCGCCACCAATGACAGCGATGTCCCCGGCGACGATACCTACGAGACGGCCCGGACCTTCGAGTCCCTCGGCGTCTCACCCGAACTCAACAAAGCGCTGGCCGATGAAGGCATCGTCAGCGCTTTTCCAATTCAGGCCCTGACCGTCGCCGACGCCCTGGCCGGGCGCGACGTGTGCGGGAAGGCCAAGACCGGCTCCGGTAAGACGCTCGCCTTCGGCGTGCCGCTGTTGCAGCGGGCCAAGGCAACACGGGAGGCCCAGGGTCCGCGGCCCGCCACCCGCCCCGCCAAGCCTCTCGCCCTCGTCCTGCTGCCGACGCGCGAGCTCGCCGTGCAGGTGTACGACGTCCTGGCCCCGCTGGCCAAGAAGCTGGGCTTGCACGCGGTGGCCGTGTACGGCGGGGCCGACATCGACCGCCAGGTGGCCAAGCTCCGCAAGGGAGTGGACGTGGTGATCGCCACGCCTGGTCGCCTGATCGACCTGGGCGACCGGGGCGAGGTCGCCGTGGACGAGCTCGAGACGCTTGTCCTCGACGAGGCCGACCGCATGGCCGACATGGGGTTCATGCCCCAGGTCGAGTGGGTGCTGCGTCGTCTGGACCAGCCCCATCAGACGTTGCTGTTCTCCGCCACGCTCGACGGTGCCGTCGACCGGCTGGTGAAGCGCTACCTGACGGACCCCGTCTTCCACGAGGTGGCCTCGTCCACGCAGACCGTGACCCTCATGGAGCACCGCTTCTTGCAAGTGCACCAGATGGACAAGGTGAAGGTGGCAGCGGCCATCTGCCGGAGCCAGGAGAAGTCGCTGCTGTTCGTTCGCACCAAGCGGGGAGCGGACCGCTTGGTCGAGAACCTGGGCAAGGAGGGCATCCGGGCCCAGGCCATTCACGGCGATCTGCGCCAGGCCAACCGCGAGCGGGCCCTGGCCGACTTCTCGAACGGCAAGCTCGCCGTGCTCGTCGCCACCGATGTGGCGGCCCGGGGGCTCCACATTGAGGACGTCGACGGGGTCATCCATTTCGACCCCCCCGAAGATCACAAGGCGTACCTGCACCGTTCGGGTCGCACGGCCCGGGCCGGCAAGGCCGGCGTCGTCGTCAGCCTGTCGCTGTGGAACCAGTTGGTGGAGATGGAGGTGATCCAGCGCCGGCTGGGCCTGCGCATCCCCATCGTCGAGATGTTCTCCAACGACCCGCGCCTGGCGGACCTGGCCGCCTGGACGCCCCTCGCCGAGGAGAGCGTCCTCTGACGGAGGATGGAGTGCTCCCGGTCTGGTCCCCGGGGGACGGAGTGCGCCGTGTCCTCGTCGTGACCGCCCATCCCGACGACGTCGACTTCGGGGCTGCCGGCACGGTGGCGGCGTTCACCGATGCCGGTGTCGAGGTCACCTACTGCATCGCCACCTCGGGCGAGTCAGGCGGTTCCGACCGAACGATGACCCGGACCGAGATGGCGGCGTTACGCCAGGACGAGCAGCGCGCCGCCGCCGCCGTCGTGGGCGTCGGCGACGTGCGCTTCCTGGGGCATCCCGACGGCATGGTCGAGACGACGCTGGAGTTACGGCGTGACATCAGCCGCGTCATCCGCCAGGTTCGGCCCGAGCGAGTGGTGACCCAGTCTCCCGAGCGCAACCTGGAGTTCATTTTCGCCAGCCACCCGGACCACCTGGCCACGGGCGAGGCCGCGGTGGACGCGGTGTATCCCGACGCGCGCAATCCCTTCGCACATCCCGCGCTCCTCGACGTCGAGGGCCTCGAGCCCTGGACGGTCCCGGAGCTCTGGATCATGGGCCCCGGTGGTCAGGCCGCCGGGGTGGCGGTCGAGACCACCTCCACGGTCGAGCGCAAGCTGGCCGCGCTCATGTGCCACAAGAGCCAGATGCCGGATCCCGACGCGACGGCGCAGCGGGTGCGCGACTGGGCCAGGGGCAACGCGGCAGTGGCCGGCTTGCCCGAGGGGCGTTCCGCCGAGCTGTTCCGGGTCATCCGCATTCCCTGACGCGACATGGCCCGCGGCGACCTCTGGCTGCTGGTGCAGCACGTGGCCTTCGAGGGCCCCGGTGCCATCGCCGATGCCGTGGCCGACGTGGGTGCCGACCTCTCCGTCCTGCGTATGGACCGCGGTGATGCCATCCCGCCCCCCGACGCGGTCGGCGACATGGCCGGGCTGATCGTCATGGGCGGTCCCATGAGCGTCCACGACGACCTCGATTGGCTGGCCGACGAGCGCGCCCTCCTCCGCTGGGCGGTCGAAGCCGGCCGGCCCGTCCTCGGGGTATGCCTCGGGGCCCAGCAGCTGGCGGTCGCGCTGGGCGCCGAGGTGACTGCCGGGCCGGCGGCCGAGTACGGCATCGGTGAGGTCCACCTGACCTCAGAGACGATCAGCGACCCCGTGTTCGGCCCGGCTCCCACGCCACTGCCGTGCGTGCACTGGCACGGGGACACCTTCGGGCTCCCCGAGGGCGCGGTGCGCCTGGCCGGCAACGCCGCCTACGAGAACCAGGCCTTCCGGTTCGGAGACCGCGCCTACGGCCTGCAGTTCCATGTGGAGGTGACGGCGAGCCTGGTGGCCCACTGGGGGCCCCACCTTCCGCCCGGGGTCTTCTTGCGCTCATCCGACGTGGCGCACGTCAGCCGGGCCGGTGAGGGCATCGTGCGCCGCTTCGTCGGCCTGTCGGATGGAGCGCCGGCCGTCTGATGGGTGTGTCGGCCGTCACCGTTCGGCGCCTGGCCTTGTCACTGCCCGAGACGGCGGAGGCACCGCACCACGACATGACCTCGTTCCGGGTTGCAGGGAAGATCTTCGCCACTCTGCCGCACGAGGGCGACCGGGTGCACGTCTTCGTCGGCGACGACGAAGTGGACGCCTCTGCCGCCGAGTACCCGTCCGCGATCGAAGTGCTGTGGTGGGGGACGAGGCGGCGGGGCTGTCGTGTGCTGCTCTCCAACGCGACGGTGCCGCTCCTGCGTGAGCTGCTCACGGAGTCGTGGCGCCGGAAGGCACCCCGGAAGGTCCTGACCGCCTTCGACGGCTGAACCTCGGCTCAGCCAGCCATCTGGCGCAGCACGTACTGCAAAATCCCGCCGTGGCGGTAGTACTCCGCCTCCATCGGCGTGTCGATGCGCACGATCACCCGGAACTCGGTGACCGAGTCGTCGTCTGCCGTCGCCGTGACCGTCAGCTCCTTGGGCAGCTCGCCGTTGTTCATCGCCTCGAGCCCGCTGATGGCGAAACGCTCGTGACCCGTCAGTCCGAGCCCCTGGGCCGAGTCGCCCTTGTAGAACTGCAGCGGCACCACGCCCATACCGATGAGGTTGGAGCGGTGGATGCGCTCGAAGCTCTGGGCGACGACGGCCCGCACGCCGAGGAGGGCGGTGCCCTTCGCGGCCCAGTCGCGGCTGCTTCCCGTCCCGTACTCGCGGCCCGCCAGCACAATGAGAGGGACGCCCTCGTCGGCGTACTGCATGGCTGCGTCGAAGATGGAGGTCTCTTTCCCATCCGGCAGGTGCAGCGTCACGCCGCCTTCGGTTCCGGGGGCCAGCAGGTTGCGCAGGCGCACGTTGGCGAACGTGCCCCGCATCATCACCTCGTGGTTGCCCCGGCGCGCCCCGTAGGAGTTGAAGTCCTGGCGGGCCACGCCGTGCTCGGTGAGGTAGCGGCCGGCCGGCGTGGCGGGCCCGATGGAGCCGGCTGGGGAGATGTGGTCGGTGGTGACGCTGTCGCCCACCAGGGCCAGCACCCGGGCCTCGGTGATGTCGGTCACCGGTGCCGGGGTCATGGTCATCAACTCGAAGAACGGCGGGTTCTGCACGTACGTGGAGTCGTCCTGCCACGAGTAGGTCTCACCCGCCGCGGTCGAGACCTGTTGCCAGTATTCGTCGCCGTCGAAGACAGCCCGGTAGCGAGTGCGGAACATGTCGGAGGTGAGCGATGCCCGGATGGTCTCGCTCACCTCCTCCATGGAGGGCCACAGCTCGGACAGCAGCACCGGGCTGCCCTCGGCGTCGTGGCCGATTGGTGTCGTGGTGAGATCGATGTCGATCGTTCCCGCTAGTGCGTACGCGACCACGAGGGGCGGCGACGCCAGGTAGTTGAGCCGCACATCGGGGTGGATGCGGCCCTCGAAGTTCCGGTTGCCCGAGAGCACCGAGACGACCGACAGGTCTCCCTCCTTGACGGCTTCGGTCACGCCGTCGAGCAGTGGACCCGAGTTCCCGATGCAGGTCGTGCAGCCGTAGCCGACCAGGTAGAAGCCGAGTTGCTGCAGCGGCTCCGTCAGTCCTGCCCTGTCGAGGTAGTCGGTGACGACGCGGGAGCCGGGGGCCAGCGAAGTCTTGACCCACGGCTTCGAGTGCAGGCCACGCTCGACGGCCTTCTGGGCCACCAGCCCGGCGGCCACCATGACCTGGGGGTTGGACGTGTTGGTGCAACTGGTGATGGCGGCGATGACGACGTCGCCGTCCGTCATCTGGTGGTGTGGAGCCGCCGCGGGCTCGGTGGCGGCGGTGCGCGGTGCGTGGTCGAGCGCGACCCGGTACGCGTCGCCGGCGACCGCCAGCGCCACCCGGTCCTGCGGCCGGGCCGGGCCGGCCAGGGAGGGCTCGACGTCCCCGAGGTCAAGGCTGACGTGCTCGGAGTAGACCGGCTCTGGCCCGTCCGGGTCGTGCCAGAGCCCCTGTGCCTTGGCGTACGCCTCGACAAGGGCGAGGTGCTCCTCGTCGCGTCCCGTGAAGCGCAGGTAGTCGAGGGTCACCTGGTCGATCGGGAACATGGTGCACGTGGCGCCGTACTCGGGGCTCATGTTGCCGATGGTCGCCCGCGTCTCCAGCGGGAGAGCGGCCACGCCCGGCCCGTAGCACTCGACGAACGCGCCGACGACGCCGTGGTCGCGTAGGAGTTCGGTGACGGTCAGCACCACGTCGGTCGCCGTGATGCCGGGCTTGGTCTCCCCTGAGATGCGCAATCCCACCACGGGCGGCAGCAGCATGGAGAGCGGCTGGCCGAGCATGGCCGCCTCAGCCTCAATGCCGCCCACGCCCCAGCCGAGCACGCCGAGCCCATTGACCATGACCGTGTGCGAGTCCGTGCCCACCAGCGTGTCGCAGAAGGCCCGGCCGTCCTCGGTGGCGAAGACGAGACGCGACAGGTACTCGAGGTTGACCTGGTGGCAGATCCCCATGCCCGGCGGCACGGCCCGGAAGTCGCGGAAGGCGCCTTGCGCCCAGCGGATGAGCTGGTAGCGCTCCATGTTGCGCCCGTACTCAATGGAGACGTTGGTGTCATAGGCCGACGCGTCGCCCGACTCTTCGATGATGACGGAGTGGTCGATCACCAACTCGACCGGGACGAGGGGGTTGACCTGGGAGGCATTGCCGCCAAGGTGCGCCAGTGCGTCGCGCATGGCGGCGAGATCCACCACAGCGGGCACGCCCGTGAAGTCCTGCATGAGCACCCGTTCGGGGGTAAAGGCGATCTCGTGCGCGGCGTCGCCCGCACCCTGGCCATGACCCTCGGGATTGGCTCCCCAGTCCGCTACGGCGATGATGTCGTCGGCCGACACGTGAGGCCCGTCCTCGTGCCGCAACAGGTTCTCCAGAAGGACCTTGATGGAGTACGGCAGTCTCTGAATGTCGTAGCGCCCGCTGAGCGCCGGCGCCGTGATGTCGAAGATCTCGTAGGTGCGGTCGCCGACCGTGAGGTCCGCCCTCGCGTTGAAGGTGTCGGGGTGCTCTGCGGTCGTGGAGTCCGTGCTCATGGACCCATTCTGCCGTGGGCCTGCCCCGACCGCCCAAACGGGGTGGTCGTGACCCGATGGCGTGCGTCGGGGCCGGACCGGGTGTCACGCTCGGGGCCACACCGGCGTTGAACGGCAACTTCGTAACGACTTCGTAACGGCTCAGGCGCACCGGTACGGAACGCAGCGTGCAGAATCCATGTCGTGCGCAGAGGCGGAGACAGCGCGGGTGGAACCCGGCCGGGCCCACGGCGGGCCCGGATGGCCGCGCTCGTGTCGACGATCGTGACCATGGCGGTGGCAGCGGTCCTCGTCCCCGGTGTGGCGGCGATCGGCCTGGCCATCGGCGCTGCGGGCTCTGCCCCCGCCGCGGCGACCGAGACGGCCCATACCTACAACGACGGCGGGATGATTGGGTTCGGCAGCGTGAGCTTGACCGATCCCGTCATGCCGCAACCCCTGAACTCGCCGGTCTTCTCGGGCGCGGCCACCCAGGACGGCGGAGGGTACGTCCTCGCCAGCGCGGACGGTGGGGTGTTCGCCTATGGCGACGCCACCTTCGAGGGTTCCGCGGGCAGCCTTCCGCTGCAGGGACCCATCGTCGCCATGGCCCTGACGCCCGACGCCAAGGGGTACTGGCTCGGCGCGCTCGACGGGGGTGTGTTCGCCTACGGCGACGCTCCCTTCTACGGCTCCATGGGCGGCACGCACCTGAATCAGCCCATCGTCGGCATGACGGCGACTCCTGACGGCAAGGGGTACTGGCTCGTGGCCGCCGACGGCGGCATCTTCGCCTACGGCGACGCAGGCTTTTACGGGAGCACCGGCGGCATCAGGCTCAACGAGCCCATCGTCGGCATGGCCGCGACGCACGACGGCGAGGGCTACTGGCTCGTGGCCGCCGACGGCGGCATCTTCAACTACGGCGACGCCGCCTTCTACGGGTCGGCGGGTTCCGAGAACCTGCCCGACGGAGTGGTCGGCATGGTGGCCTCGGCCGACGGTGGGGGCTACCTCATGGCGACCGAGAACGGGGTGGTGCTGCCGTTCGGTGATGCCCAGGCGTTCGGCGGCCTGTCGCTCGACCCGACGGCGACGCAGATCTCCGCCATCATCGGGAACAATCAGGGCACCGGGTACTGGCTGCTCGACCCACAGGCCTGGAGCTACAGCTTCTCCACTGCCACCCCCGAACCGATGTTCCCCGGATCCTCCACCATCGCCGACGCGGTGGCCTCGCAGATCTTCCCCGACCCCGACACCCAGGGCCTCTTCTGCAATCCGTACGGCCCCTGCGAGCAGTGGTGCGCACTGTTCGCCACGTGGGCCTGGGAGCAGGCCGGCATCCCCATCCCGCGTTATGCCTTCACCGGCGACATCTGGGGCTGGGCGGCCGCCCACGGCCGCGACCTGCCGCCCACGGCCATGCCGGCTGTCGGCGACGCCGTCCTGTACGGCACCGGGCCCCAGAGCACGGCGACCTCGGTGCACGTCGGGATCGTGACCCAAGTCTGGCCCGACGACGCGATCATGACGGTCGGCGGGGACTCAGGGCCGGGCCGCAGCGGGTACCTGTCGACGGCGCTGGACGGACCGTTCCTGCCGACCGACTCGAATTCGTACAACGGCGTCCCGATTTACGGCTTCGCCCAGCCGTAGGGCCCACCCTGGACGCCTCGGCGCCCCCCGCCGGCGGACGTTGCGGACGGTTGTGACGCGATCGTCACTGGGCTTCACCTGGGTCCCGAGGCGCGCCGACCTGCGGGTGTGTCGAACCTCCGAAACGCCCATTGAATTCGCCCGATGGAAGGCGTACTTTCGCACTGAAGCTCCAGCGAGGGGGTGGCCATGCCATTCATCCAGATCATTGAGCTGACAACCAGCCGACCCGACGAAGTCGAGGCGCTCGTCGGGGAGTGGCGGGAGAAGACGGAAGGGCGACGAACCGCCAAGCGCGGCACCTTCACCAGCGACAGGGATCGGCCGGACACGTACCTCCAGATCGTCGAGTTCCCCTCGTTCGAAGCGGCAATGTCCAATTCGGGACTCCCGGAGACGGCAGCGCTCGCGGAGAAGCTCGGTGCGCTGTGCGACGGGCCGATCGCCTTTCGCAACCTCGACGTGCAGAGCGTCGAGGAGTTGTAGAGCGCCGTCCACCGGTTTCCCGCCGGCGCATGCCGTGGGCGAACAGACCACCTCGAGGAGCACAGCGAAGGATCAAAGGAGGAGCCATGCCAGCATTGACACGTCAGTCGTTCGAGAAGCCGGATGAGATCAGGCCCTTTGACGGTGCGACCGGTCAGCTCGAAATGATCAACACGGAAGGTGGTGTGGTCGGTCGGGCAACGTTCCTCCCGGGCTGGCGGTGGTCGGAGCACGTGAAGCCCATCGCCAAGACCGACAGCTGCCAGGCGGCGCACACCGGTTACTTCGTCTCCGGCCGGATGAAGGTCGTCATGGATGACGGCGAGGACATGGAATACGGGCCGGGGGATTTTGCCGTCATGGGACCCGGCCATGACGCCTGGGTCGTCGGTGACGAGGCGTGCGTGGTCATCGATTGGCAGGGGATGGCCGACTACGCGAAGCGCTGAGACGGCATCCGTGCGCCGAACGGGGTGAGGTCAGGCCGCGGCGTCTTCGCGTAGGCTGCCGGGCCGGAGGGAGGTCACCACCGTGCCCGTCTACGAATTTCGCTGTTCGACCTGTCACGCCGTGTTCGACGAGCGCCGGCCCATGGCCGACGCCGACGCGCCGGCCAGTTGTCCCGACGGCCACGCCGGGGCCCGGCGACTCCTTCCCGTCTTCGCCACGACCGGCCTGGCAGCTGAGCCCGTCGGGGGCATGTGTGGGGCACCGGTGGCGGGCGGCTGTGGCAGCGGCTGCGCCTGCTGCTGAGCCCGCCGACATGAGCCTCTCATCGTGGGACGACTACCCCGTCCACCAGGCGGCCGAGTTCATCGCCCATCCCGCCACGAGCGACCGCAACTTCTACGACCGCTACTACTTCAACATGCACCCGAGCTCAGGTGACTGGTTCGCCATCTTCGGCTACGGCCAGTACCCGAACCTCGGGGTGGTGGATGCGTTCATCGACGTCCGCCACGGCGGCTCCCAGCACGTGGTGCGCGCCTCGGCGCCCCTGGGGGACCGGGGCGACCTCTCCGTGGGGCCGTTCCGGGTCGAGGTGCTCGAGCCCCTGCGCCGGCTGCGGGTGATCGTCGAGCCCACCGAGCACAGCGTGGCGATGGACGTCACCTGGGAAGGACACATCCCCGCCATGGAGGAACCGCGCCAGTACATGCGGAGCAAGGGCAAGGTCGTCTTCGACACGCAGCGGCTGGCCCAGACCGGTCGCTGGTCCGGGACGCTCTCGGTGGGTGGGGTCGACCTTGCGGTGGCGCCCGATCACTGCTGGGGGACTCGGGATCGCTCCTGGGGGGTGCGGCCCGTCGGCGAGCCCGAGAGCGACGGCATCCGCCAGGGCGAGCTGGTGCTCGGCGGCATGTGGAACTACTTCCCGATGCAGTTCGACGACCACGCCATCATGTACATCTGCCACGAGCGCGACGACGGGGAGCGCCCACTGGTGCAGAGCGAGCGGGTGTGGGTCGATCCCGATCGACCCATTGAGGACCTGGGCCGCTCCGAGCACGAGCACCACCTCGTTCCCGGCACCCGCATCATCGACCGCTCGGTGGTGCGCTTCCCCGAGGCCGGCCTCGAGATCAGCTGCCGTTCGCTGCTGCCCAACTTCGTCTCCATCGGCACCGGCTACGGCATCGACGCCGACTGGCGCCACGGCATGTACCACGGGCCCGACCCGGTGACCCAGGGGCTCGTCCTGGCCGTCGACGAGGTGCAGGGACTGGCGCAGTACGGCATCGTCGACCACGTGGCCGAGTTCTCCTACGACGGCCACGTCGGCTACGGCTTGCTCGAGCACGGCTTCTTCGGTCCCTACCGCCGCTACGGCTTGCTCGACGGGGGCATGGGGGCACCGGCGGGCTGAGGGTGGCGCCCGGGTTTGGACCGCAGCCCGGTTCGACAGCGCGCCGCGCATGCGAGAATGGGGGATGCCCGACGCCGCCAGCGTCCTCCTCCAGCGACTGCAGGCCGCCTTCGACGCCATTCGGCCCGGGGCCGACCCGGTGTTGCGGCCCTCCGACCGCGCCGACTTCCAGGCGAACGGCGCCCTGCCCCTGGGCAAGGAGGTCGGCCGGCCGCCGCGCCAGGTGGCCGAGGAGGTGGTGGCGGCGGCCACCCTCGACGACATCTGCGCCGAGGTCGAGGTCAGCGGGCCCGGCTTCATCAACCTGACACTGTCCGACGATTTCCTCGCCGGACAGGTGGCGGCCCTGTCCGCCGACGAGCGGCTGGGCGTGGAGCTCGTCGCCCAGCCCGAGACTGTGGTCATCGACTACTCGGCGCCGAATGTCGCCAAGGAGATGCACGTGGGCCACCTGCGCAGCACGCTCATCGGCGACGCGCTCGCCCGCGTACTCGGGTTCCTCGGTCACGACGTGCGGCGCGAGAACCACATCGGCGACTGGGGCACGCCCTTCGGCATGCTCATTGAGCACCTGCTCGACGTCGACGGCGCGGCCGACGCCGAGTCGTTCAGCGTGCGGGACCTCAACGAGTTCTACGCGGCGGCGCGTCGGCAGTACGACAGCGACCCGGTGTTTGCCGAGCGCTGCCGTAATCGCGTCGTCCTGCTGCAGAGCGGTAACGACGAGACGCTGCACCTCTGGCGCATCTTCGTGGATGAGTCCATGCGCCACGCCGGCGAGGTCTACGAGCTGCTGGGTGTCCTGCTGACCCCCGACGACGTGGTCGGGGAGAGCTTCTACAACCCGCTGCTGCCGGTCGTGGTCTCCGAGCTCGACGAGCGCGGGGTCCTGGTGCAGAACGACGGGGCGCTCTGCGTGTTCCCCGAGGGTTTCGAGAACCGCAACGGCGAGCCGCTTCCCCTGATCGTGCGCAAGTCCGACGGCGGCTACGGCTACCCCGCGACCGACCTGGCGGCCGTGCGCGACCGCACCGGCCGCGTCGGCGCCTCGCGCCTGATCTATGTCGTGGGGGCCGAGCAGTCCCTTCACCTACGCCTGGTCTTCGCCGTCTCCTCCCTTGCCGGCTACCTCGGCGAGGAGGACGAGGCCGTGCACGTCGGGTTCGGCCTCGTCCTCGGCACCGACGGCAAGAAGCTGGCCAGCCGGTCGGGCGGCTCGGAACGCCTCGTCGACCTCTTGGCCGAGGGGATCGATCGGGCCGCCGCGGCCATGAAGGAACGCGCCAGTGACCTGTCGCCCGAGCGCCAGGCCGCCGTGGCGCATGCGCTGGGCGTCGGCGCGGTGAAATATGCCGACCTGTCAACCGAGCGTATGCGGGACTACATCTTCGACTGGGACCGCATGTTGGCCTTCGAGGGCGACACCGGTCCCTACCTGCAGTACGCGCACGCTCGGATCCGGTCCATCTTCCGGCGTGCCGCAATGGCCCCGCCGGCCCCCGGAGCGGTGCCCGTGCTCGGCGCGCCCCAGGAACGCGCCCTGGCTCTGCAGCTGCTCGGTTTCGCGGCGGCCGTGGAGGCGACGGCGGAGTCCTGCAGCCCGTCCAAGCTCTGCACCTACCTGTTCGAGCTGGCCACCTCGTTCACCTCGTTCTACGAGGCCTGCCGGGTGCTGGTCGACGACGAGGCGGTGCGCGACTCGAGGCTGGGCCTGTGCGACCTCACGGCGCGCGTGCTGGAACAGGGTCTCTCGCTGCTCGGGATGGAGGCACCCGAGCAGATGTGACCCTGGCCGGGCCGCCCCCTATCCTCTGCCCGGCACGTCGAGTGCGGGCCCGCGTGGCGGGCCGACGAAGAGAACCCACAAGGAGCAGCAGCGAAATGGAACTGAACGGCTCGTCGGCGATCGTCACCGGAGGGGCATCCGGGCTCGGGCTGGCCACGTCGCGCCTGCTGGCCGAGCGGGGTGTCCGGGTGGTGGTGGCCGACGTCCAGGAGGACAAGGGCGTGCCCCTGGCCAAGGAGATCGGCGGCCTGTTCGTGCAGACCGACGTCACCAATCCCGAGCAGGTGATCACCGCCGTCGACGCGGCGGTCGAGATGGCGCCGCTCAAGTCGCTGGTGAACTGCGCCGGCATTGGCTGGGCCACCCGTACCATTGGCCGGGACGGCGACTACGCCTCGGCGCACGACCTCGACCTCTACCGCCGGGTGATCGAGATCAACCTCATCGGGTCGTTCAACTGCATCCGGCTGGCGGCCACCAAAATGAGCCTCAACGAACCCGACGAAGACGGCGCTCGCGGCGCCATCGTGAACACGTCGTCGGTGGCGGCCGAGGACGGGCAGATCGGGCAGGCGGCTTACTCCTCCTCCAAGGGCGGGGTCGTCGGCATGACGCTCCCGGTGGCGCGTGACCTGGCCGTCGTCGGCATCCGCGTCAACACCATTCTGCCGGGTCTGATCGACACGCCGATCTACGGCGCCGGCGAGGGTTCCGAGACGTTCAAGGGGAAGCTGGCCCAGGACGTGCTGTTCCCGCACCGCCTCGGCTACTCGACGGAGTTCGCCACCCTGGCGCTCGAGCTGCTCTCCAACTCGTACATCAACGCCGAGTCGATCCGCATCGACGCCGGCATCCGGATGCAGCCCAAGTAGCTCGTACCAGCGCTCGTCGAGGTGGTGCGAACCACGGGGGAGGACCGTTCATGATCGACCCGGAGCTGGCGGCGGTGATCGACCTGCTGCCCAAAATCGACCTCGTTGACCCGGTGGCGGCGCGGCGGGCCTTCGAGGAGATCCTTGTCGCCATCACGTTCGATATCCCCGGGATCGAGACGCTCCACGTCGAGGACAGGATGGTGCCGGGCTTCGAGGGCGACCCCGACGTGCCGGTGCGCGTCTACCGTCCGGCGGGGGCCACGGCGGCGCGGGTGCCGGGCGTCTTGATGATCCACGGTGGCGGCTTCGTCATCGGCAGCGTCGAGTCCGAGCATGCCGGTGCGGCCCTGATGGCGATCGACACCGGTGCCGTCGTGGTGTCGGTCGATTACCGGCTGGCGCCCGAGCATCCGTACCCGGCCGGGCTGCACGACTGTTACGCCGCGCTGTCGTACCTGCACGCCGAGGCCGACGCGCTGCACGTCGATCCGGCCCGGGTGGCGCTGTCGGGAGCGAGCGCCGGGGGTGGGCTGGCCGCGGCGACGGCCCTGCTCGCGCGCGACCGCGGCGGGCCGCCGATCTGCTTCCAGCTGCTGCAGATCCCCGAGCTCGACGACCGGCTGGAGACGGGCTCCATGGAGACCTTCGTCGACTCGCCCATGTGGAACCGGCCTCTGGCCCTGCAGAGCTGGCAGGCCTATCTCGGCCCGTTGTACCGGTCCGCCGACGTGCCGGACTACGCCGCGCCGGCCCGCGCGGCCGACCTGTCGGGTTTGCCCCCGGCCTACGTCTCGACGGCCGAGAACGACCCGCTGCGCGACGAGGGGATCACCTACGCCCAGCGCCTGTTGCAGGCCGGCGTCTCGGTGGAGCTGCACCAGTTCCCCGGGACCTTCCACGGTTCCGCGCTGGTGACAACGGCGGCGGTGTCGAAGCGGGCGCAGCGCGAGTCCGCCCTGGTCCTGCGCCAGGCGCTCGGCGTCGAACGGGACTGAGGCCGGCCCGGTGGGGTCAGTCGGCCGACCGGTTCCCGGTCGAGGCGCCTTTAGTCTGGCTCCGCTGTCGCGAGGGACGCGGCGGCCCAACTGAAAGGGAGTCCCGACCCATGGCCGACGTCCTGTCCGAGAAGGCCCGTGCGCTCATCACCCGGCCCGTCCTGGCCTCGCTGGCCACGCTGAACCCGGACGGGTCGCCCCAGATCACGCCCCTCTGGGTTGACCTCGACGGCGACGACGTGGTGTTCAATACGGCCCAGGGGCGCAAGAAGGCGCGCAACCTCGAGCGCGACAGCCGGGTCGCCGTGACCGTGATCGATCCCGACGACGCGTACAACGTGGTCGCGTTCGGGGGGTCCGTCATCGACATCACGACAGATGGCGCCGACGCGCACATCGACGCGCTCGCCAAGAAGTATCTCGGGGTGGACAGCTACCCCATGCGTCGGGAGGGTGAGGTCCGCATTCGGGTCATCGTGCGCACCGACCACATCGCCATGCAGGGCTGAAGTCCGGAGCTGCCCCAACGACTCAGCTGGAGCCGCTGAGCACCAGCACGCCGACCGCCGCGGTGAGCGCGAGCGGCACGCTCACCAGCCCGAGCAGGCTGGCTCGCCGGATATCGGGCTGTCCCCCGGCCGTGCGGGCCGCGCGGAGCCACAGGATCCAGGCCAGCGAGCCGGTCACGAAGAGGTTGGGTCCCACGTTGAGGCCGATGAGCAGCGCGAAGGGGTGCGGGGGCTGGCGAGCCGCCAGGAGCGATGCCGCCGGGAGGTTGTTGACCAGCACGCTGGTCAGCGCGGCGAACACCGCCGTGCCCCAGGCGTCGAGATGGGACAGCAGGGTGGCCGGGCCCGACCAGGACCGGCCCAACGTGCCGAGGGCCACGGCCAGGCCGAAGAGCCCGACCAGGACGGGGACACCGAGGATGTCGAGGGCCGCCCGGGGGGTGGTGGGGCGGGCGCGCCCACGCCGCGAGCTGAGCACCACCGCCACCACGCCGACCGCGGCCACCGGCAGCGCCGGCGCGCGCAACGTCACGACGAGGACCGTGACGAGGACGATGGCCACCAGCCCGACGCCGACTACTGCCCGCTCCGGCTCAATGGAGGGAGTCAACGTCGTGCGTAAGGCGCGGTGGTGCACCACACCGACGACCAGGGCGGTGACCCCGGCGGCAGCCAACGCCGGCAGCGCCATGTGGGCGAGGAAGGCGCCACCCGAGAGGTGGAGGTGGCCGAGGACGATGAGGTTGGTCAGGTTCGATCCCGGGAGCAGCAAGGAACCCGCGTTGGAGAGCAAGAGGCAGGCGTAGAGGAGCGGAGCTTCGCCCTCGCCGCGACTACGGGCCGCGTAGACGAGGACGGGTGTCAGGAAGGTGACCGACGTATCGAGGTTCAAGAGCGTGGTCACGCTCACGACGAGCACCACGGTCCCGCCGTAGAGCAGGAGCCCGTTGGGGGACAGACGGGCGAGGGCGTGGCCGCCGGCCGCGAACAGCCGGTCCCCGTCGGCGACGAGGCCGACCAGGAGGAGCCCCGCGACAAGGACGAAGGGCGGCCAGTCCTGGGCCGCGGCGGCGCGGGCATGGTGTGGCGCCAGCAGTACGGCGGCGAGGAGCAGCACACCGCCGCCGACCGCGGGGCCCCACCGCAGCGCGACCCTCGTGTTGGGCGGGCGCTCCCGCGCGCCGTTGGTGTGCACGGCCGGTCTGTGCCCGGGGGTGCCGGCGTGAAACCCCGGCTTCCGGAGGCGACGGGAGAGGTGCAACGCGACGCAGCCGCTCAGCGACAGGACTCGACGAAAGCGAGCAAGATCCCGGTCGCGTCGAGACCCCGGGCGACCGGACCGACAATGCGGGCGGGCAGGTACTGCGCACCTCCGGGCCAGGTGTGGCCCCCGCCGATGATCCGGTAGACCTGCGCCGCCGGTGGCGCTTCCGGACCGTCCGGGCCCCACCAGCCGAGGTGATCCACCGTGAAGTCGTCCGACGCGGCGGCCACGGGCACGACGACCGGCCCCGTGGCTGGTCCGCCGGTCGCCGCCCAGTCGCCCGCGACATCCTCAATCGGCGCCGTCACGCCGCGACCGGCCCAGGCCGGATTTCTGGAGGGCCGCCTCTCGGCGAGCCGACCCAGAGGGCCGATGCCGCCGCCGCCGTAGGCGACCAACGGGTCGGCCGTACCGTGAAAGGCCAGGAAGCGGACCGGCCGCACCGGCGTCGGCCGCGGCCGGTCCCGCCGGGAGGCCACGGTGGCGCTCGAGGCCACCAGGACGACGCCGGCCAGGTCGAGGAGGCCGTAACGGGCCAGGTGCTCCGCCAGAAATCCGCCGTTGGACATACCGATGGCGAAGACCGGTCCCGTGCGTCCGCCTCCGGACCGGAGTTGCTCGACCAGCGCGGCAAGGAAGGCCACATCGTCGATGTGCTCGCGCCGGGCCATCAGGGGCGGTCCGGTGCGGTCGCCCCAGACGTGGAGGTACCCGTCCGGGAACGCGACCGCGTACCCGGCGGCAGGACCGCGAGCGGCGAGCCCGCTCAGAGCGGCAGTGCCGATCCCCGTTCCGCCGGCGCCGTGCAGGACGAGGAGGAGCGGCGCGTCGACCCCTGGACCGGGGACGGCGACGAACGTGCGGCCCACACCGTTGATCGTGATCGTCTGCGGGTCCAGCTCGGGAAGGACCAGGCCGGACCTCGCCATCATGTGGCGACGCACCGCGGCGCGCAAGGGTCGTGGACGGCCGGTCGACCCTGTCATCCCCAGCAGGATACGGAGGTGACGGGCAGCCGAGCGGACTCCCATGGCAGGCGTCCATGCCACCGGGCAGGGCTCAGGCGGCGGGGAAGGTGACCTCGGTTGTCTCGTCGGCGCTCGACAGAGCCTTCCACAAGGCCCAGTAGCTCTTGTAGGTGATTGCGTCGGTGATGTAGCCGGCCCGTTCCAATTCGGCGTGGAAGGCCGGCAGGTTGCGCCATGGGACGCCCATGTCGACGTGGTGGGCCAGGTGCCAGCCCGTGTTGTACGGGACGATCCAGAAGCGGGCCAGCCAGGACTGGTGCACGTTGTGCGTCGTGGCCCGGCGGTCCGAGCTGCGCTCCATGCCTCCGTGCTCGGCGATGGAGCGCAGGCGGTTGATCACCCGCCACTCGGTCATCCAAGGCAAGAACCACAGGAGCGGGTAGATCCACCAGCGCCCGGTCGCGGCCCACATGACCGCCCACAGCAGGGCCTGCACGCCGAAGATGGACAACCCGATAGGGCGGAACGGCTTGGTGCGGGTGTTCTTCACCAGCGGCACGAAGTTCTTCCATCCGCTGATCCCGACGGCGTCACGGAACAGGCGGCGGCGCAGCGCGCGGCGCGTGCACGGGTAGGGCGAGTAGAACGCCATGTCCGGCTCGTCCGGCCCGAACTCGTCTTTGTGGTGGGCGAAGTGCACTCGGCGGTAGAGCTGCACCGGCGTGAAGACGGGGTAGGCCACCAACCACTTGCCGACCCAGTCGTTCCACCGTTTGTTGGTGAACAGGAGCTTGTGGGCCGCCTCGTGCATCAGGATGGCGAAGCGGGCGTAAAGCGGGCCCATGAGAACGAACGCGATGAGATAGCTCCACCACCGGTCGATCACGACGGCGCCACCGATGACCACCGCCACCCAGAACCAGACGGTGGCCACCGAGAGGGCGTTGCGGCCGTTGTCGATGCGGCGCAGGTCGGCCCGCAGCCCGGGGATGGCCATGCCGTTCGCCTGCAATCGCGCGCTGGGCAGGACGTCGGGCCGATCGGCCGCTTCGGGCACCATGGTGCTGGCCATGGGCTCTATATTACTGGAATCAGTCAGCTGACACAATTACGTAATACGACCCCGGCAGGGGGCCATCCGGAGGACCCGGCACCGCCGCTGACGGCCCGGTCCGTGCTGGCCAGTGCCCTGCTCGGCATGGAGCCGCCCGAGCTGCCTGTAGCCCAGCTCGTGCGCCTGACCGGGCTTTTCGGCATCAGTGAGAACCGGGCTCGGGTGGCACTGAGCCGCATGGTCGCCGCCGGTGAGGCGACGTCCGACGGGGCGGGCCGCTACAGGCTCTCCGGCCATTTGGTCGAGCGGCAGTCTCGTCAGTCGGCTAGCCGGGCCGGCCTGACCGCCGGCTACGACGGGGAGTGGTGGCTGGCCGTGGTGACCACCACGGGAAGCTCGGCCGAAGTCCGTGGCGCCCGTCGCCGCAGCCTCGCGTACGGGCGGTTGGCCGAGTTACGCGAGGGCGTGTGGATGCGCCCGGCCAACGTGGCGGTGCGGCTGCCGGACTCTCTGGACGGTGACATCGAGCTGATGAGGGCGCGACCGGCAGAGCCCTCGGGACTGGCGCAGCGACTGTGGGACCTTCCCGCGTGGTCGGCGCGGGCGCGTGCCCTGCTGCGTGATCTGGCTGCGTTGGACCCCGCCGGGCCCGAGGCACTGACGCCGGGGTTCGAGCTGTCGGCAGCCGTGCTGCGGCACCTGCAGGCGGACCCGCTGCTGCCTGCTGCGCTCCTCCCGGCTGACTGGCCCGGAGCAGCGCTCCGCGCCACCTACGACGAGTGGGACGCTCGCTACAGGACGACGCTGCGTGACTGGAGCCGGGAAGGGTGACCACCTGACGGGCGTCCGTCTGTCTCGGTAACGTCGAAGGTCATGGACGTCACGATCGCATTCACCGGCGTGCCCGTCTCTGATTTGGCCGCCGGGCGGGACTTCTTCGACCGCGTCTTCGGACGACCGGCCGACGTCGAGGTCGCCGCGAACGAGGTGATGTGGCGGGTGGCCGAAACGGCCTGGCTCTATGTCGTGGTCGATGCAGACCGGGCCGGAAACGGCCTGGTCGCCTTGTCCGTCGCCGATCTCGATGCCGAGCTGGCCGAGCTCGCCGGTCGGGGTATCAGGCCGGCCCGGATGGAGGCGGTCGGTGGGGGCCGCAAGGCGACCCTGCTCGATCCGGACGAGAACACGGTCGCCGTCATTGAGGTGCCTGGCTGAGTCTGCGCCGGTCCGGACGTCTTCTCCCACACCGAAAGGTGGCTGGTTTCGCCAGCGGCAGTCGTTGCAGGGCGGGCTACGCGGCGTGCGACTGGTTGATCCAGGTGTGGTACATCTCGGCATAGTGACCGCCGAGCGCCACCAGCTCGTCGTGCGAGCCCACCTCGAGGAGTTCGCCGTCACCGACGACGACGATGCGGTCGGCCCGCATGGCCGTCGACAGACGGTGCGCGATCAGCACGGCTGTCCGCCCGTCGAGCAGCACGTCCAGAGCAGCCTCCACCATCGTCTCGGACTGGAGGTCCAGGTTCGAGGTGGCCTCGTCGAGCACGAGCACGCGGGGCTCGGCCATGAAGGCCCGGCCGAGGGCGATCAGCTGGCGTTCGCCCGAAGAGAGCGACTGGCCCCGCTCGTGGACGGGCGTGTCGAGACCGTAGGGGAGCCGATGCACGAGCTCGCCCAGGCCGACCTGATGCACCGCGTTCCAGACCTCGTCGTCGGGCGCACCCGGCCGGGCGAAAGCGATGTTGTCCCGGATCGTCCCGGCGAACAGGAAGGGCTCCTGCGGGACGACGCCGAGCTGCGAGCGCAGCGAGGAGAGCGTCACGTGCTTGAGGTCGTAGTCGTCGATGAGCACCCGGCCCGCGGTCGGGTCGTAGAAGCGGGTGACCAGCTTGGCCATCGTCGACTTCCCCGCGCCGGTGGCGCCGACGAAGGCGACTGTCTCCCCGGGCGAGATGGTCAGGTCGACGTTGTGCAGCACCGGCACGGCGGGGTCGTAACCGAACGACACGTGGTCGAAGCGGATCTCGCCGCGGATCGGCGGGAGCTCCACGGCGTCGGGCGCTTCGAGCACCGAGGGCTCGTTCTCGAGCAGGCCCCGCAGCTTGGTCACCGACGCCCGGCCTTGCTGGAACGTGTTGTACTGCTGCACCAGGAGCTGAATCGGAGAGAAGAACCGGTTCACGTAGAGGAAGAAGGCGGTCAGCTGGCCCAGGTTGATCTCCTGCGGGTGGTGCAGGTACATGGTCCCGCCGATGCCCAGGATCAGCAGCTGGCCGAAGACGCTGATGACCTGCGAGCCCGGCCCGTAGATGCCGTTGATGCGGCCCGTGTAGTTGTTGGCGTCGCGGTAGGAGCCCACGATGTCGCGGTGGGTCTCCACGTTGTAGCGCTGGCGGTTGTGCGCGCTGACGATGCGCACGCCCTGCAGGCTCTCGGAGAGGTCCGCCAGCACCAGCGCGATGCCGTCGCGCACCTTGTCGTAGCCGCGCTCGGAGGCCCGCTTGAACCAGATCGACATGATGACCAGCGGCGGCAGGACGGCAAAGACCGTGATGGCGGCCAGCGTGGCGTTCGTCGCGAAGAGGAAGACCGTGATGACGACCATGGTCAGCCCCTGAATGGCGAACTGGGCCAGGCCGTCCTGCAGCAGCTGCTGCAGGTTCTCGATGTCGCTCGTCATGCGGCTCATGACGACGCCGGCCTTCTCCTCGGTGAAGAAGTCGAGCGAGAGCCGCTGCAGGTGCCGGAAGACCTTGATGCGCAGGTCGTTCATGACCCACGAGGCCAGGCGCCCCGTCACGCGGGCCTGCCCGTACTGCGCGCCCGCCGAGACGCAGATGGAGACCAGGTACAGGATCGCCATCACGACCACGACGGCGTAGTCGTAGTGGGGCGGCGTCAGGCCGTGGTTGATGGCGTAGGACACGAAGCTCGGGCCGAGCTGGGTGAACAGGGCGATGAGGCCGACCAGCAGCGTGGCCAACGCGCACATGCCCGGGTACTCCATGAGCAGGCTGGTGAGGGTCAGCTTCTTGGACTCGTGGGGCGAGGGCAACTGCGTGAAGACGGCGTCGGACTCGCCGCGCTCGGGCTCCTCCTGCAAGAGCAGGTCGACGCCGTCCTGCAGCTCGTGCGGGATGCCGCCGAAGGGCAGGCCGGCCTGCGCCGCGCCGGGCGCGCCGCCGCCGCCCATGGGTGCTCCACCTCCTGCGCCGAACATCAGATCGCACCCTTCTCGGGCTCGAGCACCTCGTCGTCGGTCTGGAGAAGCCCGTCCTCCGGGGCGACGGCCATGCCCTCGGGCTCGAGGACGTCATCGTCGAGGCCCAGGTCCTCGGCCCCGGCCGCTGCCTCCTCGGCCGAGTCCTCGTCGCGAGCCGCCTGGGCCAGCACCTCGGAGTAGAGCGGCGTCGTGCGCAGGAGCTCGGCGTGGGTCCCGTCCGCCACGATCTGCCCGCCGTCGAGCAGCACGACCCGGTCGGCCAGGCTGATGGTCGAGAGGCGGTGGGCGATGATCAGTGTCGTGCGCCCCTGCATCAGGACGCGCAGCGCCGAGTGGATGCCCTGCTCCACCTTGACGTCGATGGCGCTGGTGGCGTCGTCGAGGATCAGGATGGGCGGGTTCACGAGCAGGGCGCGGGCGATGGCGATCCGCTGGCGCTGGCCGCCCGAGAGCGTGTAGCCGCGCTCGCCGACCACGGTCTCGTACCCGTCGGCCAGCCGGTTGATGAACCCGGAGGCGCCGGCAGCCTCGGCCGCGGCCTTGACCTCCTCCATGGAGGCATCGGGCCGGCCGTAGGCGATGTTGTCCCGGATGGACACCGAGAAGAGGAAGGGCTCGTCGAGGACGACGCCGATGTTGCCCCGCAGGCTGGTGAGGGTGAGGTCGCGCACGTCGTGGCCGTCGACCCGGACGGTGCCGCCGGTGGCGTCGTAGAAGCGGGCCAGGACGCGGGCCACGCTCGACTTGCCGCTGCCGGTGCGCCCCACCAGCGCGACGGTCTCGCCGGGGTGGAGGTGCAGGTTCAGGTGGCGCAAAATGTCGCGGCGCCCCTCGTTCTCGTCACCCGGCTTCGACAGGAGACTGTCCGCCGCGTAGGCGAAGGTGACATCGTCGAACTCGACGTCGCCCTGGCAGTCGACCAGGTCGACGGCGTCGGGGCGGTCGACGATCGTCGGCTTCTCGTCGAGGATCTCGTAAATGCGCTCGGCCGAGGCCGACGCGCGCTGGCCCATCATGATGAGCATCCCCAGCATCATGAAGGGGGCCTGCATCATGATCAGGTACAGGTTGAACGAGACGATGGAGGCCACCGGCAGGCCCGAGTGGATGACCATCCACCCGCCCACGAGGAGGACGAAGACAAGTCCGACCTGGGAGAGGTTCTGCACCAGCGGAGCGAAGCGGGCGCGCAGGTCCGCATCCTTGATGTAGCCCCACTGCACGCGGTCGGCGGCCGTCGCCAGCTGGCGGAGCTGCTGCTGCTCGGCGGCGAAGCTGCGGACCACGCGCACGCCGTTCACGTTCTCGTCCACCACGGTGGCCACCTCGGCCAGGCGGGCCTGGATGATCCACGACACCGGGAAGAGCGACTTCCGCATCTTGACGCCGACGATGTAGATGAAGGGCATCGCCGCCATGGCCACGAAGGCCAGCGGCACGCTGATGGAGAGCATGAAGCCGAAGGCGACCAGCGCGATGGAGCACTGCACCAGGATCATCGGCGCGAAGGTCAGGTACATCTGGACCGACCGGATGTCCGAGTTGGCCCGCGAGATCAGCTGCCCCGACTGCACGCGGTCGTAGAAGGGGAACGACATCCGCGTGAAGTGCTCGTAGAGGATGTTGCGCAGGTCGAACTCGATGGCGTACGCGACCTTGAAGAGATTGGTGCGCGAGATGTAGCCGAAGAGCCCCGTGAACAACGCCAGCACGGCGATCAACTCCACGTAGTTGTGCAGCGGCTGCGTCTTGTTGATGAGCGCGTTGGTGATGCCGTTCTGGAGGATCTTGGGGATCCACACCTGAATGATCAGTCCGAGGAACGAGAAGATGAGCGCGCTGAACCACGCCACCTTGTGCGCCATGACGATGGGTGTCGCCCGCTTGATCCACCCCTTGGACCGGTCCGGGTCGACGGTTGCCGTGGGAGCTTCGTAGCGGCTCGTGACTCCCATCGGGACGTAGGCGGCCAGCGGCAGCCGGCGCACCCCGTCCTGGGTCCCGACTTCCTGGGTGTCCGCCGCCCCGGTTTCGATCCGGCCGTTTCGGGCGGCCGGGGCGTCGACGTCCGGCCCGTCCAGCCTGTCCTCGGTCGTGCTCATCGCTTCGTCCTTCGTGGCTTCGGCGCGTCGTGCGCCACGCTCGCCGCCGTCGCCGCGGTGTCGGCGCCCGGGCGAGGTCCCTGGCGGGACTCGACCATCGCCCGTGCCCAGAGCTCGAGCGAGCGCAGGGCCATGGTCTCCTCCTTGTCGGGCAGGTGGCCGGCGATGGCGATCAGGTACTCGTCCACCGCGATGTCGGCCCGGGCCAACGTGCTGGCACCCTCAGGTGTCAGCCGCAGCTCCACCCGGCGACGATCGATGTCCTCCTGACGGCGGTCGACCAGGCCGCGGGCCACCAGTCCGTCGACGAGCGCCGTGATGGAAGGCCGTCGCACGGCCAGCCGGTCGGCCAGACCCGAGGCGGCGGCCGACCCCTCGGCCAGAATCCCGAGCACCCGGTACTGCGGCAAGGTCAGCTCCACCTGGGCCAACGCGACCTCCACCCGCTTGGAGAGCCAGGCCGCCACGCGGCCGTAGGTCCCCAGCACGGGGGGTGGGGCGGTCGTCTTCGAAACGGCGCGGGCGTCGGTCTTCCTCACAGACGTCGCGTCGGGAGAGAGGGGTGAGGTCACGGACACTTCGACCATCATACAGTTAGACACTCTAACTACGTGCAGCGGGCCTCCATTGCGGGCCCAACCGGGACGGCCTCAGGGCTCCCGTGACCCCCACTCGGGGTCGAGTTGCCGTAGGAACAGGTCGCAGCGCACTTCCTCGTCGACCTCGCCGATCGCCGCGGCCGCCAGCTGCAGCATGTGCAGCGAACGGAGAAAACCCCGGTTGGGCTCGTCCCGCCATCGCACGTAGCCCGAGCCGCGCCAACCGGCGGCTCGCAACGCATCGAGCCCACGGTGGTAGCCCACGCGCGCGAACGCATACCGATCGATGGGGTCGTCCGCGATCTCGGCCAGGTCCGCCCAGGCCTGCAGGCAGTGGGGATCCCGCGCCGCCACCGCCGCCACCGCCCCGCGCCGGCGCCCCGCCGGGAGGGACCGGGCCTCGTCGAGCGCGGCGGCCAGCTCCGGGTCGAGCGGGTCGAGGACGGTCTCGGGGCTCCCGGAGGTGAAGTGGACAGCATGTTCGGGGGTCACCCACCCATGGTACGAGCGCCGATCAGCGTCCAAGCACAGGGTGCGTTCAGCCTGACGGCGGCTCTGCCGAATGTCGGCCGGATGAGAGCCGGCAGTACTCTTCCCGCCGTGTTGACGCCCGACCCCAGGCCGACGTCATTCCAGAAACATCCGGGACTCCGTGATCGCGAGCCCGAGGCGCGCGAGCTGGCCGACGCCTTGCGCCGCCTGATCCGGCTGTCGGTGAGCGCGGCGCCGCCCGCCAAAGAGACCGCCGACCTGACTGCACGCCTGGTCGAGCTGGCCGACGGTCTCGAAGCCCACCTGCCCCGGGACCCGTTGCCCCGCTTCATCCCACCCGCCGAGGACGATCCTCCGGGAGACGTGCCGCTGGGTGGCGCCATGCCCTACGACGTCGTGGTCGGACCGTTCAACCCGGTGGCTCTGCCCGTCGTCCTCGACTTCGAGCCCCCGAAGGCGCTCGGCCGTGCCATCTTCGACGTCACCTACGAGGGCGCGCCCGGGTGCGTCCACGGCGCAGTGCTGGCGGCGACCTTCGACATCATCCTCACTGCGGCCAATGCGATCGTCGGCGCCGTCGGACCGACCGTGTCGCTGTCCCTGCGCTACGTGCGACCCACGCTCACCGACGAGGAAGCTGTCTTCGAGGGTTGGGTGACCGAGGTCACCGATCGTCGGGTCACCAGCAAGGGTCGCATCGTGCAGGGAGGGGTGGTCACGGTCGAGGCCGACGGCGTGTTCGCCATCTTCAACCAGCAACGAGTCAATCAGTTGGCGTCCAGCCGGCGCCCCCCTCCCGACGAGAGCTCCGGCCCAGCACCCTCCGCGGGAGCGGCGGGGGAGTAGCGCCCCGATCATGACCCGTCAGTCCCTGGAGCCCACCCGCGACCCCGCCGACTATTCGTTCACCCACCGTCTGCGCACCCGCTTCGCCGAGACCGATGCGATGGGGATCATCCATCACGCGGCGTACCTGCCGTATCTCGAGGAGGCCCGGGTCGAGTATCTCCGGGCCATCGGGCACCCCTACGACGCCGTACGTGCGGGCGACTCGGGTGAGGCTCGGGAGTTCCCGGTGCTCGAGGTCTCCGTGCAGTACCGCCAGCCTCTGCGCTTCGACGACGAGGTGGCAGTGTCGTTGCGTATCGGGGCCGTTCGTGGCGCCACGTTCCAGATCGCCTACCTCCTGATGGTCGGCACTGAGGCGCGGGCGACGGCGATCACCGTGCACGGCTGTGTCGACGGGCTCGGCCGAGCGGCGCGGCTGCCGACCTGGGTCGCGGAGGCCGTCGACCACGCCCGCAGCTGAATCCGCTGGGCGCTTCTCGAGCACGCCTGGACCCCGCCCGACGTCGCGGACGGCATTCAGAGTGCCGAGACGATCCCGGCAAACGTGTCCGTCATTGCCCTTTTCGCCGTCAGCGGGTCATCGGACCGGGCCACGACCATGCCGGCCTGCATCACGGCGCCGAGTAGGAGGTGGGTCAGCGGATCGACCGCTGACTCCTCAATCCGGCCCATCTCCGCTGCGACGCTCAGCACCGCCTTGATGGTGCCGAAGGCGTAGCGCTCATCGAGCTCGTGCCAGAGGTCCCAGCCAAGGACCGTCGGGCCGTCGAGCATGACGATGCGCTGCACCTCGGGGTTGACGCACTGATCGAGGAATGCGTCGAAGCCGAGCTGGAGGATCCGCATCGGGTCGGTCTCGCCGCTGCTGGTGGCGACCTGCAGCACCTGGGCCGTCAGCTCGTCCTCCACCTGCTCGAAGGTGGCCTGGAACAGATCCGTCTTGCTCGGGAAGTGGTGGTACAGCGCGCCACGACTGACGGTGGCCTCGCTGAGGATCTCCTCGGTGGAGGTGGCCGCGAACCCCTTGGCCGCGAAGAGGCGCCGCGCCGTGGCGATGAGCCGGCCGCGGGTGGCCTCGGTGCGTTCCGCCTGCGTGGGCACGGGGAAATCCTACTCATGTCTTTACAAACAGACAGTTGGTATGTAAAGTGACCGCATGACCTCCCTCACCCAGACAGGCAGTGCACGCCCCGTCCTTACCGCCCCCACGCTGCTCCCGCGCCGGATGATCAGGCTCAGTCGGGGGGATGTGGCCTACGTCGAGCAAGGTGACGGCGGCGCTGGAGCGCTGGCGGCGTTGTTCGTCCACGGTGTCCTGGTGAATGCGGATATCTGGCGAAACGTCCTCTGGGACGTCGCCCATATGCGCCGGTGCATCGCCCCCGACCTGCCGGCGCACGGGGCGACGCCGGTGCCTGCGGGCGAGGCGGCCGATCTCTCGCTGCACGGCCTCGCTGCCATGCTCGACGAGCTGTGCGAGCGGCTCGGGCTGGCCCAGGTCGACGTGGTGGCCAATGACACGGGCGGCGCGGTGGCACAGGTCTTCGCGGCGCGCCACCCCCAGCGCATCCGCACACTGACCCTGACCAACTGCGACGTCCACGACAACTTCCCACCCGAGTCCTTCAAGCCCTTTGTCGATCTCGCCGCATCGGGAGAATTCGGGCCCCTCGTGGCCGCGATGGCCGGCGACTTGGAGTTGGCGCGTTCAGAGGTCGGGTTCGGCATGGGGTACGCGCACCCCGAAGGGCTTCCCGACGACGTCCTCGCCAGTTACCTCCAGCCGTTCGTCCCGGATCAGGGCAAGGGGCTCGAACGGCTGCTGACGGCGTCGTCGGCGGCGGAGCTGATGGCGGTGGAGCCGCTGCTGGCCGAGGTGCGCGCTCCAGTCCAGGTGGCGTGGGGGACGGGTGATGCGTTCTTCGAGCCACAGTGGGCGGAGCGGCTGGCGGCCATGATTCCCGGCGTCGAGCGCGTCACCCTCGTCCCCGACGCCATGCTGTTCTGGCCCGACGAGCGGGCGGCAGACCTGGTCGCGCTCTTGCGTGACTTCTGGAAGGCACACGCGTGATCCTCGCCGTTCATGCACGGGGCGGTACCCTGCACGGCGGTGAGCGGCCACCAGCGAATGACGCACCTGCGCAACGCGCGGCGATCTGATGGACCTGCGCTTTGCTGACCCGTTGGACCTCGACCAGATGGCAGCGCACGCGGGGTTCTCCAAGTTCCATTTCGCCCGCGCCTTCAAGGACGCCTATGGCGAGACGCCGGCCAACTATCTGAGCCGTCGCCGAGTGGAGCGTGCCAAGGATCTGCTGCGCTCGGCCAATCTGACGGTGACCGAAGTCTGCATGCTGGTCGGGTTCTCCAGTCTGGGGTCGTTCAGCTCCCGCTTCTCGGAGATGGTCGGCATGTCGCCCAGTGCATTTCAGCGCGCCTCTACCGCCCGAGGTGGTCCGCCGCCGATTCCCGGCTGCTTTCTGATGGACTGGAGCCGACCTCGCCCACCCGAGCCCGGGGCTGCCGGGCCCGCCACCGATCAGCGCTGATTGAAGAAGCGCAATCCCGGAGAAGCCTGTACGGGGCCGGTGGTTCTACCCTGGCTGCATGATCACTCGCATGTCACACACAAGCGTCTTTGTCCTGGACCAGGACTCCGCCAAGGCCTTCTACACCGAAAAGCTGGGATTCGAGGTGCGCTTCGACATCACCATGGGGGAGGAATTCGAGGGGGCGGGCGCCGGGTTTCGTTGGCTGACGGTCGCCCCGAAGGACCAGCCGGACCTTCAGATCATCCTTTCTTCGTGTGAGATGGGTCGGTCTGCTGAGGCGGCCGCGCAATTGCGTGACCTCGTGGCGGGCGGTTCCATGGGCGTCGGAGTCATGACCACCGACAACTGCCAGCAGACCTATGAGGAACTGCTGGCCAAGGGGGTGACCTTCCTCGCCGAGCCGGCCCCGCGGCCCTACGGAATTGAGGCCACCCTGCGCGATGACTCGGGCAACATGATGAGCCTGGTGCAACCCTCTGCGTTCGACGGAGCGTCGGAGTAGCGATCGGCCCGACCGTCAGGCCGGGTGGCCGGGGTGGAGCGGCGGCGCGCCCCTGAACGTGAGCAACCCGGTATGACCGCCCGAGACGGCGCGCACCCCCCGCATCAGGAAGGCCTCGTGGTCACCTACCGAGAAGTGGCCGAGGACCTGGCCCTCCATGCTCACGGCGGCTTCCACCAGCAGCGGCGCTCCGGTGGAGCCGAGACGCCAATCGACCGATGCGAACTTGTCGACGACATCACCGGTCTCCTCGCCGAAGAGGCGGGCCAGGTCGACCTGGTGCTCACCGAGGAGATGGAGGCCCATCCCCATTGAGCGCTCGGCCACAGCCAGGGTGTGATTGATCTTGGAGATACAGACGAGGAAGTTGGGCGGGTCGATGCTGCACTGGGTCACGAATCCGGCGAGGCAGCCACTCATGTCCGCCTCCGGTGACCTGACGGTAACCACGAAGTAGGCGTAGTCGATCAGGTCGAAGAACGGACCGAGTTCGTCGGTGTCGGTCACCGGCGGAGTGTCTGAAAAGCCGTACCGAAACGCACCGCCGGTCCTCCAATGCCTCAATCGAGCGCACCCCAACCGACAGAAACGTCCGAGGGGGTGTCCCGCGGGAGGGCGGGCACTGGCCGCCAGCTCCGGCGCCGCCCCGTTGGGGTTCCCCTACCCGTCCCGTGGGTAGGCAAAACTCGTGTCCATGAACCGCAGGAGCCATCCGCTTCGCCGCGCGCGGCCCGAGGAAGGCCCGCGCTCGTGACGCAGGGGGTCCCTGGGGCCATCGGCATTGAGGGCGCGCCGGCCGGATTCGATATCAAGAAGGGTGGGCTGGGTTCGGGCGCCCAGGCCCTTGCGCTCGCCACGTTGTGCGGGGTCCTGTTCCTCACTTTCTTGGACAACACCGTCGTCAGCGTCGGCTTGGCCAACGTCCAGAGCGATCTCCATGCTGGTGTCACCTCGCTGCAGTGGGTGGTCAACGGGTACGCGCTGACGTTCGCCAGCTTCATGCTGGTCGCCGGAATGCTCGGCGACATCTTCGGCCGCAAGCGCGTCATGCTCGTCGGGGTGGCCATCTTCTGTGGTGGCTCTGTCGTCGCAGCTCTGGCGGGCAATGTGGATTGGCTCATCGCCGGCCGGGTGATCATGGGGATCGGCGCCGCCGCCAGTGAGCCCGGCACCCTGTCGATCATCAGGCACGTGTACCCGGACCGAGAGACTCGTGCCGATGCACTCGGGGTGTGGGCCGCCGTCTCGGGGCTTGCGTTGGCCCTGGGGCCCGTCATTGGTGGCTTCCTCGTTGGCTTCTCCAGCTGGCGTGCCATCTTCTGGTTCAACTTGGGTTTTGGTGTCGTGGCCTTCGTTTTGGCGGCGGTGGCCGTTCCCGAGACGGCCGACCGGCAGGGTCGTCGTATCGACGTCTTGGGGTTCCTGTTCGGTGCGGCATTTCTCGCGTGTGTCTCGTTCGCCGTGATCCAGGGGGAGGAGTCCGGGTACACCGCACCGTGGATCGTGACGCTCTTTGTCCTCTGCGCTGTCTCCGGCATCGCGTTCGTCATTACGGAGAAGAAGGTCAAGAGCCCGATGCTCGATCTGTCAATGTTCCGCCTTCCTCCTTTTGCCGGCTCCAATTTCGTGGCCTTCGTGGCCTACTTCGGCACGTTCTCCATCTTCTTCTTTACGGCGCTCTACCTACAGGTCGTGGCGAATGCGTCGGCCTACCAAACGGCAGTCGACTTTCTTCCGATGGCGGCCGGGCTGATCATCGCCTCCGCACTCACTGGCCCGCTGGTGGCGCGTATCGGGCCACGGTGGCCCATGGTCATCGGAAGCCTTTTGGCTGGGGGCGGCATCCTGGTGGCCAACGCGGTGCTCTCGCCGACGGTCGACTTCGGGACCCTGGGTTGGGTGCTTCCGGTAGCGGGCATTGGCATCGGCATGTTGCTGGTGCCCGTCACGTCTGTGCCCCTCAGCGTGGTGCCGCCGGAGCGCTCGGGAATGGCGGCATCCGCCACCAACACGAGTCGTGAGATGGGCGCTGTGTTCGGTGTGGCCATTCTGGGCTCCATCGTGAACGCCAAGCTGACGGGCGACCTCGCCGCCCGCCTGAAGGCGATCGGGATCCCCCCGAACTTTCAGAGTCTGGTGGAGCACGCCATTCAGACGGGCGGAGCCTCGAGCGGAGGAGCAGCAAGCAGCGCTGAGCATTCCAAGAACGAGGCTGTGGCAAAAATCGCCACGAAAGTGGTCAACGCGGCCTACAACGCTTTCGGCTCGGGATTGCACGAGGCTCTGGTCCTGTCCGGCGGTCTCATTCTCGTGGGCGCGGTGGTCGCGGCGTTCACCATTCACCGCATACCGGGGAAGACGTACGAGCTCTAGCGCAATGCACCCGCGAGAGCTCAGCCGGCGAGCGCGCCTGACCGCGTCACCCGACCCTTGACGATCAGGGTCGACAGCACCCTCGTGATTCGAGCGAGACATCGCCAACAGCTCCCAGCGTCCGGTTCCGTACCCC
Organism: uncultured Acidimicrobiaceae bacterium; assembly: GCA_963742035.1. Taxonomy (GTDB): domain Bacteria; phylum Actinomycetota; class Acidimicrobiia; order Acidimicrobiales; family RAAP-2; genus Bog-473. The sequence continues at coordinate 74,623 of CAVUKH010000008.1, read as the reverse complement.
GACGGGCGCGGAAAATGCGAGATTGAAGCTTCGACGGCAGATGCCAGGAGCGGGATCCCCGTTCCTCGTGGCGCACCGTCCGGTGCATCTGCTTCAACGGGCATGCTGGAGGCTGACGGGAGGCGCTCATGAAGTTCGACACCATGCTGGCCGGCCTCACCGACGCGCCGGCCCACGCGCAACGACTGGAACAGATTGGGGTGGACGGCGCCTTCACGTTCGAAGGACCCCACGATGTCTTCACGCCCCTGGTCCTGGCCGCCGGCACGACAACGACCCTCCAGCTGGCAACCAACGTCGCCATCGCCTTCCCGCGCAACCCCGTGCAGCTGGCTCACCAGGCCTACGACCTGCAGCTGCTCACCGGTGGTCGATTCACCCTGGGTCTCGGCTCTCAGATCAAGACGCAGGTCGAAAAGAGGTATGGCGCGTCGTTCGATCGCCCCGTCGCCCGCATGCGCGAGATGGTCGCAGCGCTCCGTGCCATCTTTGCGGCGTGGGAGACAGGGGAGGCGCTGGACTTCCGGGGTGAGTTCTGGTCACACACGCTGATGCCGCCGTTGTTCAATCCGGGACCCAACCCCTACGGGCCGCCCCCGATCGCCCTGGGCGGGCTCGGCCCGCAGATGCTCCGACTGGCCTCCGAGGTGGGCGACGGCGTCCTCGTGATGCCGTTCAACACGGCGACGCACTTCATGGAGCGCAGCCTTCCCGCCATTGTGGAAGGACTGGCTCGAGGGGGGAGGCATCGCTCGTCGTTGACCGTGACGGGCGAGGTCATCGTCTGTTGCGGGCAGAAGGAGGAAGAACTCGAGATCGCCCGGTCCGCCGGTCGGTGGCTTCTCTCCTTCTACGCGTCGACACCGGCCTATCGCCCGGTGCTCGAGGCCGAAGGCTGGGAGGCGCTCCAACCTGAGCTCAACAGCCTCTCCAAGTCGGGACGCTGGGATGAGATGCCGGGACTGATCGACGACGACATGCTCGCCGCACTTGCCGCGGTGGGCTCACCCGGCGACGTGGCCGCGGACATCGCCCGCCGATTCGGAGGGATGGTCGATCGGGTGGGCTTCTACACCCCCTACCTCATCAGCGAGGAGACCCTGGCGGAAATGGTGATCGCGATGGCATCGGTGACACCTCGGCCGGCGTGAGCGGCAGCGGGCGACGCCCCGCTGAGCCTGTGGAATCCGGGGTCCGGCGCCTCCGGCGCACCGACTGACGATCAGGTTCCGACGTGGGCTGCCAGGAAACGACGGATTTCGTCGGTCAGGTCGTCGTCCTCGGGCGCGCCGAAGAACCCGCCATGGGGCATGGCCTCGAACACGTGGAGTTGGGCATCAACGCCGCCCGCTCGGAGCTTCCGATGCGTCCGAACCGCGTTGGACAGAAACAGGTCTCGTGTTCCGGCTTGGAGAAAAGTCGGTGGGAAGGGGAGAGTCAGGTCGCCGAACAGCGGAGACAGGTAGGGGTGTCGGAGGTCGTGGTCACCGGCGTACAAGGCGATCGAGTCGGCCAGACTCTCCGTCAACACGTTGTCGATACCCAGATTCGTCCGGAATGAGTCGCCAGACTCGGTGAGGTCGACTTCGGGTGTGAGCAAAATCAGTGCGGCTGGAAGGGGCAACCCTTCGTCACGTGCCCGCAAGATCAGAGCCGCAGCCAGGTTGCCCCCTGCCGACCCCCCGCCCACCACGATCTGCTCGGGTGCCCGATCATTGAGAAGACCGCGATAGACAGCGAGGACATCATCGAGCGCAGCCGGGTAGGGATCGTCAGGTGGCATCCGATAGTCGACGGACCAGGTCTGCATCTGCACCTGGTCCGCCATCCTTCGTGCCATCACTTCGCATGCCTTGCCGCTGCCCATCACCAGCGAACCGCCGTGAATGTCCAAGTAGATCGGCTGCGTAGGGCCCTCGTCCACACCTTCCGGCGTGACCACGAATACCGGCACTCCACTGACCGTCGTGGCCTGAACGGATGAGCGGAGCTGTTCGACCTGTGCGCCCATGACAGCGACGAGCAGCTCATCAGTCTCTTTGATCAGCAACCGCCATCCGGCGGTGTCCCTCGGCACCAGTTGTCCGGCGCCGCCGAACAGGTCGGTCCCGAGGAACTGTTGTGCTTGCTCGCTGACCGAGGTCGGTACCGGGATGAATCGGACGACGTGGCGTCCGGTGGGCGTGCGTCCTGCGTCATTTTCTGTCATGCACGTCCCCCCTCGTAGGCGGGTCATTCCTCGGCCATGGTACAGACACAGGCCCAATCGGTCCGGTCCGAAATCCGTGCCGGCGGCGCGTTGTCGCCACCGGCGCCATCCGACGGCACAGCGGCCACCCGCCTCCCTCAACGGAGCCTGCGAATGCGAAGCCTGTTCTCCGACAGCGGGACGCTGAACCGGCCATCGGGAGAGGCGTCGATCAAGCGTGAGCGCAATTCGCTCACGAACTCTGGGAGCCGATCTCCAAAGAGGTGAGGAGCGGTCGACGAGGTGGACAGCACCCATGCGATCACGTCATCGACCGATCGCTCCAGGACTCGGTTGTCCGGTACCACAATCACCTCTTCGGGGCTGAAGCCGGCGCCCTGGAACACCTCGTCCTCACCTGACGGCGAGGTGTTGCGGAACCCTTGACCCGCCCGGCGGTCGGGCCCGAGCCAGCGACGGCGTACATCGTCGATGGCTGCTTCTGGTACCGCTGGATGAACTCCTGCGGGAAGCTCCCGATCCGGCGGGTTGGTGTGCCAGAGGTCCAGTTGGACGACAGCGCCGTCAGGCTCGAGCATCGTGCGAACGGCGGAGGCCACTCGCGGCCGATCCATCCAGTGGAACGACTGGCCGAAGCTGATGACCCTGAAGCTTCCGAGCGCTCTTGGAAGTTCCTCGGCTCGCATGCGAACCCAGGTCGCCGCCGTTCCGGGCTCTTTTGCGGCCGCCCGTCTCGCTTCGGCAATCATTCCAGCATCGGCGTCCAACCCCACCACGCTCTCAAAGAGACGGGCGAACAACAGGGCCACGGTGCCTGGTCCACAGCCGACATCGAGGAGTCGTCCCCGGCCGTCAAGGTCGAGGTGAGCAGCCAGGGCGTCCGCGAGGCCGCGAGCGTACGGTTTACGGCCTCGTGGGTAGTAGGGAGCAGTGCCCTCGAACACGGTCTCGTCCCACACCCAGTCTTCCCAACCGTGGCGGACGCTCCCTTCTCCCACCGGCCCACTCTGCCAGAGGCGTGCGCCTCCGCTTCGTTGCTGCGGGTTCCGGCGGCGGCAGCTCGTGGCCGGGGTGGAGCCAAGTATCTGCCCGTCGTGTGCGCGAAGCGAGCTCCCTCATGTCGGCGCTCGCGAGCGGCGCGGAGAGAGCCAACGGCTCAGCCGAAGTGGCCCCAGTGGGTGGCGACGATGAGCAGGATGCCGGCCACGGCCAGAGCCGAACCTGCGACGATCGTTCGCACTCGCTGCATGCCCAGCGCTGGGATCTCCGCTGCCACGAACCACACGCCGGCAATCAGGATCAGCAGAAACGCCACCTCGGCGAGCCTCACCCCTGTGGCCGCGGTCATTGCGAACACGAGGAGCAGATTAGAACGATCTCCGGGGCAGGCAACCCGCGACTCGCTCTGGTCGTGACGGTGGCAGCCGCCGAGAGTGCGTGACCCTAAAGGGGCGCCGCAAAGTAGTACTGGGCCAGCCCGAGAACCTGTTTCGTTTCGAGGTGATCAATGTCCACCCGCACATCGGCGACGACCTTGGCTGCGACATCCTTACGATGTTCCTCGACGTAGGCAACCCAGCGATGCGACGCGTTCGCCTTTCCTGCGCCATGTCCGAGGAGCAGGATTGCCCCCGCAGGGGAGAGGGCGTCGGTCAGTTCGCGCCAGTATGCGGGACTGTCCTCTTCGTACGCACCCGAGGGATTGCCGGCGTGATGGTGGACCTTTTGAAAGTGTCCGTGTGGATCCGTCGCAACCAACCGCTCGGGCCGCTGGTGAGGCGCAGCATCAGTCACGTAGATCACGGTTTCGTGGAAGTCGATGACAGCAACAACGGTCTTGCCGAGGATCTGCTCCGGGCCGTCGACCATCGTCAGACTTCTTTGCCTTTGTCTGCGAGCCCGGCTGCCATGGCGTCGTAGCCGGCACTCGTCAATATTCGACGCAAGTCGACGAGTTGTTGTCCGTCGATGTCCTTGTCGCTCGGTCGCCTGAAAACTTGTGTCTCTTCGCCGATGCGGAACAGAAACATGTCATCGTGTTGTTGTTCGATTGTTCCGACCGCTTCGAGGAGTGACACGACGTCGTGCCATTCGACGTTGTGATTGGTCTTTTGCTGAAAGATCTGTTGCAAGGTGTCTCGATGATGGCCGCTGAGATGCTCGGGCCCTGAGCTTGACGACATCGCGATCCTCTCGTCGTGGTAGAGACCTCAATGTAGCGAGAGTCCGGCCTCGACACGATCGAGACCCGACGGGTCGACGCAAAGGTGGAGGGGCCTTCCCGTGGCTCTGGGTCGTGGCGCCGCTGCGCCCAGCCTCATACTGTGGGCGCCGGACCGGAAATCAGTGGATCGATAACCGACCACATCGAGGCAGTTGGATAAGGATGTGGCTCATGAGCGAGTTGATGCCGGCGGCATTCCTGGGACACGGGAGCCCGATGAACGCGCTGGATCACAACGGCTACACCGAGGCATGGCGGGCCTTTGGGGACTCAGTGCCACGACCTCGTGCAATCCTGGCTGTCTCCGCCCATTGGTACGTCAACGCGTCGGCGGTCACCGCCATGGGTCAACCCAAGACGATCCACGACTTCTACGGGTTCCCCGATGAACTCTTCGCCGTGCAATATCCCGCGACAGGCGATCCCACCCTTGCGGAGGAGGTGGCCGAGGTGGTCAAACCCACCTGGATCGGGTTCGACCACGACAGCTGGGGCCTCGATCACGGCACCTGGTCGGTCCTCGTGCACGCGTTTCCCAATGCGGACGTACCGGTCGTGCAGCTATCGATCAATGCCGAGAGGCCGCTTGAGTACCACTTCGAACTCGGGGCGAAGCTCGCACCGCTGCGCCAGCGCGGCATCCTGATCGTCGTCAGCGGCAACGTGGTTCATAATCTGCGTCGAATCGACTGGAGCCAACCCGACGGCGGCCTTGACTGGGCGCATCGCTTCGACGAGGCCGCTCGGGAGCACATGACCACATCACCCGCAGAGGTCCTCGGTCTCCGCGATCACGCTGATTTCCCGAACGCGGTCCCCACCCCCGACCACTTTCTCCCTCTCGTCTATCTCGCCGGACTGGCCGAGGCTGGGGGATCGACCACAGATGTCCTGGTGGATGGCTACGCCTACGGATCACTGTCGATGACGGCCTTTACGCTCGACGCGCACTGCCCCCAGCGACCGCCTGTTGCCCACACGGCACCCCTCCCTAGTCCTCAGCTCGTCCCGACCGACGACACCAACACGTAGCGACCCAGGTCCGGGTTCGGGTGCGTCAGATGCGGGCGCCCGCCCGCGTGCAGACCCGGCAAACGGGGAGCCGACGTGCGCCTGGGTCTGGCCTCAGCGTCATCGGCCCCCGGGATGCGTCCGCCATGACATCCCCGAGTTGGTGATGCTAATTTTCGTCTTCGTATCTGAGCATCCCCATTCGTTCTCCAAGTGGGGTTTCTCACAGCCTGCGCTCGGGGCACGGATGGACGTCCATGCCGCCTCAGAATTCACACGTACGACGACTTGTCCGCAAGGCGCAGAAGATTCCGTCTCGGCTCGACCGCGTCCCGGCGAACATTGGACGTTTTGTCCGTGCCCTGGGGGTCGATCCAGTCGAGACCCTCGGGTGCGTTCCCGAAGCCGTGTCCCATCACCTTTTCGACCGGCAGGTCGCCTACTGCGTGGAGGAAGACTCCGGACCCGCCCTGCATCGGATGCTGGGCGCACGGTGGCCGTGCGAGGAGCTGCAGGATTTCCATCAGGTCTGGGCGGACATCGGGACGACCCTTTCAGCCAAGGGGCTGTCGTTGGGTCGTTGGACCTATGGGGAGTACAGCGACGCCGACCCCTCACTCAGTGCCGCGACCTGGTGTGCCGTACGCCATCTGCACCCGGCGAAAGTGGTCGAGACTGGCGTTGCGCGAGGTGTGACGAGCCGCGTGATCCTCGAGGCAATGTCCCTCAACGGCATCGGGCACCTCTGGAGCGTGGACCTGCCGCATCCATTCCGTCCGGAGCTTCACAAGGAGATCGCAGCGGCTGTCCCGCCAGGATGCCGAGATCGATGGACCTATGTCCGAGGCTCGAGCCGCCGCCAGCTCCCATCGCTAGTCTCACGTCTCGAGAGTGTCAACCTGTTCGTGCACGACAGCCTCCACACGGCTCGGAACATGCGCTTCGAGCTGAGAGCTGTCTGGCCGGCCATGGGGGGTGGGGACTTGGCGTTGATCGACGACGTGGACAACCAGTCCTTCCGCGACTTCGTCCGAGAGGTAGGCGATTCTCCGTCGATAGTGCTGCCTTCGGCGGACGGACCTTGGAGGTTCGGCGCCATCCGAAAGTACGGCCCGAGAGCGTCGGGTCCGGCGGGCCCGGGCTAGTCGGCCTGACCCTGGGGGTCCGGTGATTCCACGCCTTCAATGACCTGGTCCGCAGTTCGCACGTCCTCGCTCGTGAATCGTGACAACACGGCGATTCGTCGGTTGTGAGCCACAAGCTCCACCCGAGGAGGTTCGGTCCCGCGTGCGGACAGGGTGATCCGCCGCAATATGGGCTCAACTGTGTTTGCGTTTGGTGCGGTTTCGCTCCGTGAGAACGCGGTATTGACTACATATGACCCTCACCGACGACCCCGCCGATCTTCCCGAGCCAACGCCAGACGACGTCCCCGAACGCCTCGCTCCGATTGAGGTACCCGAGCCAGCCGTGGAGGACACTCCCGAGCGCGGGTAGGAGTCGGGGGTCTGTCGCACGAGGGCGGGTTTCAGCGAGCGACGGGCTCAGGATCGGGAATCGGAGACGGAGGGTTCGGTTCGGGCTCGGGCTCAATGGGGATCGGATCTTGGGGAATGGTCACCCGTTGGCGATACCCGACGGACGCTTTCGAAAACGGGCCACGCCGATGACGTGCGAGAGACTCTGTCCGTGCCAGAGCTCGAGTCCACGTTGGGCGAGCACCATGCCCTGGTGCAGAGGGCACTCCTCCTTTCCAGGTTCTCAGTCGCCTGGGGCATTGGTGCCGGGGCCTGGTCGATCACCGCGGGGTTGTTGGCCGGAAGCCTGGCCGTGTTTGGTCTTGGCCTTGCTGTCATTGCCGATGTCATTGGATCGGCCACTCTCGTCTGGCGGTTCCACCGGGAGCGCGCGGACCCACAAGCCGCCCAGCGAGCCGAGGCACGAGCATCGATTGTTGTCATGGTCGCTCTGCTCCTCACGGCGACGACACTGACGGTGGCTTCGGTCCTCGCCCTGGCAGCGGGTACGGCCCCGGACAGCTCCCTTGCGGCAATGCTCTCAGCCGGTGCCTCCGCTGCCGTCCTCACCCCCCTGGCCATTGCGAAGCTCCGCGTGGGGACGGCGCTGCCCAGCAGCGCCCTGAGAGGGGATGGGACCTTGAGCGGGATCGGAGCATCTCTCGGCGCGTTGGCGCTTGTCGGCCTCCTGGCCAATCGCGCCTTCGGATGGTGGTGGGCGGACCGCGTTGCAGCACTCGTCATTGCCTCCGTCGCGGTGCTTGAGGCCCGAAGAGTGGTTCGCACCCGACCCCGGGCCGCCATGTGACCTCTGGCCCGTCATCCCACGCGGTGGGGTAACCGGCCCACCCGAACCCACCCATGCACCCGCCCTCGAGCGACCGGCTCGCCGCCATGGCACCCTGGCTCCGTGCGAAGCCGGGGCCGCTTACCGAGGGGCTCTACCGAGGGGCCCGCGGGGGACGAGCAGGAACGCCTCGGGCGGACCTTCCGGCGTGCCCGACCACCGAGCCCGGACAGCGAGAGCGGTGCGGCCCGGCAGCACGCAAGCCTCGACGGCCGGCTCCGGATGGACCGTTGAGCCGCTCAGGCGATCAACTCGTTGGGTTCCGTGGTCTGGGTCCCGCTGCGCGGCGTCGCCGGTGCGCTGTGACCTACCTTGTGAGACGGCGTGGCTTGCCACACCGCGTTGCCGCTCGGGCGGCGTGTGGTGCGACGCCTCTTGCCGCCGAGGCGGTGGGCGAGTCGTGGGCCGACGAAGTGCGTGCCGGCGACGAACCGCATGAGCGGGCCCATGCTCGGCGCAGCCAAGGCGCCGGTGACGAAGAGTCCGGGCACGCTGGATTCGAGGTTGTGGTTCAGAACCGGTGCCCCACCCACGAGGTCGAGTTCAGCGCGAAGGGAAGGCGTGAGATAGCCGAGGCGGCTCAGGTCGAAACGGAAGCCGGTGCCGGAGATGATGTGATCCGCGCTCTCGGTGATGGCGCCTTGAGGCCCACTCAGGTGGAGCCGCACGCGGTCGCCTGCCGGCTCCGCACTCACCACCTCGTGGCCGAACAGCATCGGTACCTTTCCTTCGACGCGCTCCCGGAGCCACCAGGCGCCTTGCGGACCCAAGAACCCCAAGCCTCGCTCGACCCGGCTCTTGCTCGGCAAGAGCCGGAAGAGGTCGGGGAATTGGTCATAGCCCCAGCAATGCCAACCCTCGCAGAGCCGGGCAACAGGCTTCCGGAGCTGCTGCCGGCGAGAGGGGTTCTCCGGGTTGGGCGGAGGCCAGAACACGCTGTCGCCACGCATGACGATCTTGACCGTTGCTCCCTGCTCGAGGAGCAACGCTGCCGTCTCCAGAGCCGAGGAGCCACCTCCGATGACGATGACCTCCTTGCCGCGGAATGTTGCGAGGTTCGTGTGCTCGGAAGTGTGCGAGACGAGGTCCGAAGGCAGGCTCGACAATTCTGGAGGCACGTACGCGAACGGGATGATGCCAGTGGCCACGACCACACGGGCTGCGTGCATCTGTTCATCGCGAGCGGTGCGGAGCTGAAAACCACCGGCTGACGTGCGGGACAGGGAGGTGATCTCTGTTTCCTCCAGATCGGGCACGAGCTGACCGGCGAACCAGCTGCCGTAGTCGACGAACTGCTCCCGCGACAGAGGGATGACCCTCTCGTGGTACACCTCCTCGGCCTGGGCGCAGTAGTCGCGGGCGAGATAGCCGGCGGATGGCGCCGAGAGATCGGACGCATAGGGCTCGGACTTCAGGATCATTCCGGCGGGCATGTTGGACCTCCACGCACCCATGGTCTGACCAAATACCCGATGCTCAATCCCTGCGTGCTTGAGGTGGGCTGCCACGGACAACCCGTTCGGGCCTGCTCCGATCACCACAACGTCGGTGCTGGGCACGGAATTGCTCCCTTCATGTCGGGTTGGGCGGAAGCGCCCAACAAGATTTGCCGGTCGGCCTGCGGTGAGACGCCTTCGCGCCTGACCCACGTTGCCGGCAAGAGCGGCGAAGGCGGGGCCGAGGTCGCCTCTGTCCATGTAGTCGTAGGTCTGTCGATGGAGGAAGTCCTTTGCGAATTCCGCCATGGCCTCCCCGGGCGGCACGCATTCGGGTCGTTGCCCCCGGCTCTGGATGTTCTCCCGCAGCCACTTGACGTCGCCCTTCAGGTACCGCATTCGGACCCCTGTCCGATAGCCCGAAACAGGAGTGAGGGGTTCACGCATCGCCCACTGCCAGAGCAGCGCGGGGAAGGGGACGCCTGAGCGGGTGGCCATCTCCAGCGAACCGGACAGACGGGCATTGATCTCCATCAGGAGAGGTCGGCCTTGCGCATCACGGCGGAACTCGATTTCGCTGTAGCCCTCCAGATTCAATGCTCGCACGAGCGTCTCGGATGCCGAGAGGAGGTCCCGGGGCATTGGCATGCTCTCGCGGACAACCGAAACGCCTCCGAGGACGGGCGTGGTGCGATGAGCCACCTGCGCGAAGCTCGCCCACACTCGTTCCTGGGCGTAGAACAGACTCACCGCCTCGCGGGCTCCGGTGGCCATCTCCTGAATGATGGCGGAGGCACTCCCGGCGTCATTGAGCTCTCGGAGAAAGTCGAGCGCTTCCGACCTGTTGATGACGGTCCTCGAGATCACCCGGGTTGCAGGACCGGTGTTGGAGACCCAGGACTGTGTGGGCTTGATGACAGCCGGGAATGCAACGTCGCCGAGGGCCGATGTGGCGTCTTCGAGATGGTTGAGCGCCACGGTCCGTGGGCGTGGGATACCGTGCTCGGCCGCGACGGCCAGCGTGCTCTGCTTGTCGTTTGCCGTGTCGAGGGCCGCTTCCGAAGCGAGGGCCACGGCGACGCCGTGGTCTGCGAAGGTCTGGCGCCAGGGTCGGACGGCGGCAATTGAGCCATCCATGCAAGGAATGAGCACGCGAGTGGGTTGCTGGCCCACAAGATCGAGGAGTTGTTGCGCGTAGGCCGTGGGATCGTCGTGATAGCTGGGGAGAAGGTGTTCACGTTCGGACCAGCGGGAGGCGAACGTCGGCACTCCGAACTGTGGATCACACAGATCGGAGGATTCCCCTGTAATCACCCGCAAACCCTCACGACCGAGCGTCCGGGTGGCTACGAGCGATTGCCGCGAGCTCCCATCGAGCACGAGGGCGTCGACGGTCCCGGGCGAGCGGTCTCGGCGCGGGGTCACGCTGCGGTCGTCTCGGGCTGTCCGTCGATCCGGGAATCGCGAAGCGTCATCTGGGGGTTGCCTCCTTGCTGCATTGCACAAGCAGGGAGGGCGGGAAGACTCTCGTGATACCACCGCCGCCCGGGCGGCGCCGCCGCGTTATCGGGGCACATCGCTGGTTGCCGGGTCGGCCGGTGCATGTCTCGCCACTCAGTGGGGCGCCGCCCCATGGACTCGGGCTGCTCGAGTGACTTCGGGAGCGCCGCAGGGGCCTGCGCGGGAAGGTGATCTGACCAGGGGATTCACTGCGCTCGGCTCGGTGCCCTCGGCTCAATGTCCCCCGAGGAGTACCAATGGGACTGTCGAGGATGCCCGACCGACCGTCCCGTACGCCGATGGCAGAGGGTGAACAACGGTGTCCTCTGGCGATGAGCATGGCGGCGGTATCCGTGGTGAAAAGGCCTTCTCACTCGATTCACGACGAACGAACAATTTCCTCCAGACAAGGTGGGGAATCCACGCCGTGGCGACCGGATCCCCCGAAACGTGTCACGGTCCGCTCATCCCCACAATGGGCTGGTTCAGGTGGATCGACCCGGTCGAGCCGTAGAAGGTGGCATCGCCGCCGTAGGCGAAGATCCCCCCGTCGGAGGCCACCAGCCAGTAGCCGTCGCCGCTGGGCGTGGCCGCCATCCCCACGATGGGCCTGTTGAGGTGCAGCGATCCGGTCGAGCCGTAGAAGGTGGCATCGCCGAAGGAGAAGATCCCCCCGTCGGAGGCCACCAGCCAGTAGCCGTGTCCGCTGGGCGTGGCCGCCATCCCCACAATGGGCTGGTTGAGGTGCATCGACCCGGTCGAGCCGTAGAAGGTGGCATCGCCGAAGGAGAAGATCCCCCCGTCGGAGGCCACCAGCCAGTAGCCGTGTCCGCTGGGCGTGGCCGCCATCCCCACAATGGGCTGGTTGAGGTGCATCGACCCGGTCGAGCCGTAGAAGGTGGCATCGCCGTAGGAGAAGATCCCCCCGTCGGAGGCCACCAGCCAGTAGCCGTGTCCGCTGGGCGTGGCCGCCATCCCGACAATGGGCTGGTTCAGGTGGATCGACCCCGTCGAGCCGTAGAAGGTGGCATCGCCGAAGGAGAAGATCCCCCCGTCGCGAGCGACCGTCCAGTACCCGCCGGCGTCGGCCGTGTTGGCGATCCCCACCACCGGCTGGTTGATGTGAATGCTCCCGGTCGATCCACAGAAGGGCTGGTTGCCATAGCTGAAGATCCCTCCGTCACTGGCCACGAATCGGTATCCGGTCGGTGTGCCCGTCGGCGGGCTGCACGGGACCGAGAGGCCGTTGCTGAGATCGATGGGGGCCGTGTACAGCTGCCGTACCGCTCCGCAGCTGTACGAGGTGCAAGGCAGCGACCACGCGGCGTAGCCGAGCCACCAGGCCCCGCTGGCGTCCTGGAAGAGCGACCCACCGCCCGGTCCGTATGCGCCGCCGTACGTCGTGAGGAAGGGTGCCGCGGGCTGGGAACAGGGGCCGAGGGGACCCGAGCAGGTGGTGAGCGCCTCGTTGTAACTGGTCGACGTGAAGTCCCCGGCCGAGAAGAGCAAATTGTAGGTGCCCGAGGCGAAGACCATCTGGGGATCGTCGGTGGTCGTCTCCCACGGCAGTGCCGGCTGGTCGACGGTCAGCAACACTCTGGCAGTCCCAACAAGACTTGTTCCGCTGGTGCTCAATTGGTCCGACCAGATCTGCGACGGCGCCGCGGAACTGCCGTCGTTGGACTTCCACAACAGGTAGGCGACACCCGTGGCGGGGTCCACGAAGGGGCTCGGATCGAGCACGCCGACCCCGGGTGTGCCGCAATACAGGCCTCCCGTCGAGTTGTCGGTGAAGACGGGAGGGCTGAGCGTCGTCGCCGTCGCCACCGAGAGGCAGCTGTGCCCCGAGTCGGCGGGGGCGCCATTCGCCGAGGCGTCGTAGAACATGACCCAGTGGCCGCCGTAGAAGAAGACGCCGGGAGAGGTCTGGGTGTTCGGCGTCTCCCAGGCCGGCAGCGGGCCGGGCAACGCGCTGGAGCCATATGGCAGTCCGGTGTAGGACTGCCAGCCCGACGCCGGACTGCCCGTGGTGTCGGTCAGCGCTTGGATGTGGTTGCCCAACGGCGTACCCGTGGTGAAGGCGTAGTACGTGCCAGCCGAGTACAAGAGGTCAGGGTCTGCGGCGTCACCTCCGTAGGCCGGTGACGGGCTGGCGGTGAACGAGACGTGAGGCTGTGGGGCAGTAGGCGCGGTGGCGACCGTGTCCGCACCCGCCGCCGTCGTGATCGACCCCGCGAGGACACCCGCGGCCGCCAAGGCGACGGCCGCGACAAGCCGGACGTGATGCCCGGGGCGGGTGCGCCGAGAAGTGACGTGACCGCTGTGCTGCTTCGCCGTAGTCCGGCAACGACGCGTTCGCACTGACAAGGCTCTCCGCCTTCCCCTCCGAAGGTACATCCTCAGCGAGAACCCGTTCGGGTTCCGCCCGCACATCGATGTGAACGTTGTATAGCAAATGGAGATGTCGTCGTGCTCCGCTCGGACGGTTGACCCTGCGTGGGATTCGGGGCCTTCGCTCCGACGGGGCGGCGCCGAGAGTCATGCCGCTCGCGGCCCCGCAGAGGCACCACAGAGGAGTCACCAGTGCCGTCGTCGAGGTTCGACTCGAAATCGAGACGACTCCGACTGACTACGTCGAAAGACACGGTCCAGGGTCCCGCTGCCTCGAAGCGACGTCTACGCCGTGGACCTACCCAGCGACCGCCACGTTGAGCGCGGTGGCAGAGATCATCGCAGCGCCCGAGTCGACCAGCGTCGGCACTGTGGCGTTGGATGTCGTGCCGTTCCCGACCTGACCGGCCGTTCCCTCGCCCCAGGCGTAGACGGTCCCTGTCGCGGAGACGGCGTAGGAGTCGTAGCCGCTCGTGGCGACCCGGGCGTAGCGAACGCCGGTGGGCGGGGTCACCAGAATTGGGAGGTCATGGTAGGCCGAGCTGCCCCCACCGTCGCCGAGCTGCCCGAAGCCATCCGCTCCCCAGCCCTTGACGGTGCCATCGCGCATGATGACGATCGTCTGCCCGTTATCCGCGTAGGAGCCGCCCTGGGCGACCTGGGCGACTCGACCGAGGCGGTGGACGAGCTCCGGCACGTTTGACTCCGTCGTCGTGCCGTCGCCGAGCTGCCCGAGATTGTTGCGTCCCCAGTTGTAGTAGTCGCCATCGGACATCAAGGCGCCGCCATTCTCGAATGCGGCGACGAGAGATACGACAGTCTCGTCCGTCGGGAGCTGCACCTGCACCGGGGTGACGCTCGCGGTCGTCGTGCCGGCGCCGAGGTCGCCATCCTGGTCTCCGCCACACGAGTAGACCGTGCCACCAGAGTCGTACTCGGCGTGCGGGCCGGCTCCCGCCAGCAGAGTGACGTTCGAGAGCGGCAGCTCGACAGGGGCGTCCTGCTCGGTCGAGTTGCCCAGGCAGAGCTCGCCCGACTGGTTGCGCCCCCAGCCCCACACGTGGCCGGAGATGTCGAGCGCGAGCCCCGTATCGAAGGGCATCGCGTCGGTGGGGATCGAGGCGATCGTCACGCCGGCGGGGAACTGGACCCTGACCGGGGTGCTGAACGAGTTCGATGCGGAGCCGTCGCCCAGTTCGCCGTAGGTCCCCTGTCCCCAGGCCCACACGCTCCCGTCGCTCAGAAGCGCGTACTCGTCGCTGTTGGACGTTGCGATCTGCTTGATCGTCCCCGGCAAGGTGATCGGGGTCGGCGACAGCGTTGTCGCGCGGTCGGCGGAGACGTGGTCGCCGAAGTAACTGCCCCAGTGGTCCACCGTCGTGAACGACGGAGCGGCGCCCGCCGGGGGGACCGCCCACACCGCGGCGACCGCTGCCCCGGCGATCATGATCAGGATTGTCCTCACCATCGCAGCATCCCCCTCACTCCGGGTGGGACCCCGTGCATCCCACCCGGACAAGGCATACCAGGCGTGCGTATTCTCGTCACACAAGTGCGTGACAAATCGAGGGTTCCGCGAGCCGCGTGCATGCATGGATCCGTCGCACCCGTGGGACCTGCGTGCTGGAGCAAGCGAGTGCGGGCTCCGTTCCCTCAATCCGAGAAGCCTGGTCGTGCAATTGGGTGGCTGCCCCACGTCATTGCCGGGTCGGGCGCGATGAGTCGACGGGTCCTTCGTCACGCGGCAACCGCTCATGAACGGCCGGTTCCGTGGGACGAGCGATTGCCATTTCCGACACGGCCTTCACTGAGCCCGCAAGAGTTGTCCGACCGACCGTCGACGCGCCGAGATCACGGCCGGAACGACCGCCAGGACATTGGCGACGATGAGCACGCCGAGGGCGAGTGCGGCGAGTGTGAGCCCGGGCACGGCGGCGACTGGTACCGCGCCAAGATTCGCAGCAAAGTCGTTCCAGATGACCCGGCCGACGACGATGCCGAGAGGGACGCCGATCACGACACCCACCAGGGCAACCGTCGTGGCCTGCCAGAGCACGGTGGCGCCGCACTGCAGGTTCACGAAGCCAAGGGCCTTGAGCAACCCCATCTCTTGGCGGCGCCGGACGACGCTGACCGCGAGTAGGTGGAGGAGCGTGGCCGCACCGAACACCGCCAGCACACACCCGAGGATGAGTGGGAAATTCACCGCCTCCCCGAAGTTGAGCAACGAGGTCGGAATGGTCGGCCGGTTCGCGCTGCCCTGGGCAACATAGTGGGCGATGTCGGCCCGACCCTTGGGGCCGGGCTTTGCCTTCGCCAGGACAACGAAATCTTGACTGGCCGCGAAGGACCGGCGGCACGCACTGACGTCACGCCCGGGCGGGCACACGGCGTTCACGTAGCCGGCCATCGTGAAAGCCGACCCGGTGCCGAGCCCACCGCCTCCGGCGTCGCTGGGGAACGACGCCGTCCCGACGACGCGAAAGGGAACGGTGCGGGAGCCGCCGGTCGGCCGTTGTACGGTCACTCGCACGACCGACCCCACATGGGCACCGACCTGGTGCAGAGTCGTGACCCCCAGTGCCATGTCGTCCTCACCGGTGGGAAGGCGGCCGTCGACCGTCGACAGGAGCATTCGGCCACGCAACGCCTTCCCGGCAATGGCGACGACGTCATGCCCGTTGATCGACACCTCATTGCTGGCCGCCAGCATGATCGCGGTGATGGAGTGGTCATGTTGCAGGCTGGAAACCCAAGAGTCGGCATTCCCCGGCCCGCCGTTCGAGTTCGAGAACGACAGCTGGTAGTCACTGCCATACAGCTCGGGAGTCGTTGTGAGGTGCGTCAGGCTGGTTGCGAACACGACCGTGGCGCACAGGGCCGTGACCGCCAATGCCGATCCGAAGAGTGCGGTGCCCACCGGGACTGCGGTAGCGCCGCGTCCACGCTCCAAGGCGTGGCGGACCCCGATCACGGCGCTCGGCGGCGCGCCGGTGGCTGCCACCTTGGCCACGATGGAGGATCGGTGGGCGTCGTTTGCCCCGTCGCCGCTGACGCGGACACGCGACGCGCGGACCGCCGGCCAGATGCCGAGGAGCAGAACCACCACCACCGTCGCCAGCGCTCCCCACAGGAGAACCAGCGGATCGAAGGCAAGTCCGGTGGAAGGTTCTGCCAGGCGAGCCTCGCCGATCGGTGTCAGGGGGGACAGCCAAAAGGCGACGATGACGGCACCGACAGCGCCGACGAGAGCGACCGTCAGGTTCCGCGCCGTGCCGAGCACCACGAGGGATCGCCTCGGCAAACCCAAGGCCACCAGGGTCGGGTACTCCTCGCTCTCGACCACGCTCTGCCGACCGATCGCCTGGCCGACGACGGCGAGGCCGGCAAGCCCGGCCAGGACGGCGAGGACCCACCACCCCACGGCCTGAGGGTGGATGGATGCCGCCACTGCCGCAGCAGCCGTGGCCTGATTTGAGACATAGACGAGGTGAAGAGGGCCTGCGGCCGCCGCGAACCGGGGAAGGCTGGCAGCGCCATGGCGTAGCCGGACGAGGTAGACGGAAGCGTGCGGAACTTCCTTGTTGATGGCATGTGCGAATGCCGGCGTCGTGAAGAGGTCGTATTCGGGTGTGGTTCCTGACGGAAACTCCATTTCGGCTGCACCGATTCCTACGACGTGCAGCGCAACCGTTGGCCCGGTCGGTGACGCGTTGGCACCGCTACCGAGTTCCGGCAGTTGTGACAATGCATAGAGGGGCGCGTGGATGACCGAACCGATGTGGACGCCGTAGTCCTGCTGGAGCGTGAAGGAAGCCAGGACGTCATACGGTGACGAATCGGCGGGGATTCTGCCGTCGATCAATTTCACCACGCGCCTCAGTGCAGTGGGCGAGAGCTCATTGATGTAGAAGTTCGATGCGTTGATGGCGTGGGTGGTGCACGCACATGTCGGTTGTCCGCTCGCGGGGTTGGCGATCGCCGTGACGGAGGAAACACCGGGCATCCGGCTCAGTCCGGAAACGGGTTTTTGATTGTAGATATAGACGTCGTACCCGTACGACGCGACGAAGCGCGGAAAGGCGGTTGCTGTTCGGCGCCCGGCCGCTGCGGCGGCTAGTACCAGACCGGCCACGACGGCGATCAGGACGACCAGAATCAGCCAGGAGCGCCATCGACGGTGAAGCTCGGCGCCGAACACCAGCCTGACTGCGCCCACACTGACCTCCCGTCCCCAGTGTGATTCACGGAACTCGGGGCGTCCAAGGTGGTCGACCCCTTTCGGGGGTAGTGCTAGCACCAACCTCTCGAATCAGACCGTCTCGCACGCGCTGCCATGGGAGGGGCTGTGCCGGTCGTCTGGCGAGCGCCGATGAGTCGAGACCGCAACGAGAATCGAGCACGCGACGAGAACGACCGACTCGGGTCTGACGACAAGACAGCGGGCGCCCGCGGCAGAAGCTGGCCAGAAAAAAGCGCCCCCGGCACAAAAAGCGCCCCCGGCAGGACTCGAACCTGCGCCACCGGCTCCGGAGGCCGGTGCTCTATCCGCTGAGCTACGGGGGCGGGAGTTGTGAGAGCAGGGGACGATCGTACTCGTCGGGGGGCGAAGGCGGTCCCGGCTCTCACGGCGGCATCGCATGCTGCCGTATCCTCCATTTCCATGCCGACCGACCACACCGTGGCCACCGCACCCCTGGAACGGCACCTCCTCCCGCATTCGGCATCGGTCGACGAGAAAGGTCACCTGCACGTCGGCGGCATCGACCTGCTGGAGCTGGCCGAGGAATTCGGCACGCCGCTCTTCGTCTACGACGAGGACCATCTGCGTCGGGCCTGCCGCCAGGCGGTCGCCGCCTGGGGTGACGGTGTGGCGTACGCCACGAAGGCCTTCCTGTGCCGCGCCATGGCCAGGCTGGCGCACGAGGAAGGATTGCACCTCGACGTGGCCTCCGGCGGGGAGCTTCACGTCGCCCTCTCCGCCGGGGTCCCTCCGGGCCGGCTCGTGCTGCACGGCAACAACAAGTCCACCCAGGAGCTGGAGATGGCGCTGCACCACGGAGTGGGCCGCATCGTCATCGACTCATTCGACGAAATCGCCCGCCTGGGCGCTCTGCTGGAGGAGGCGCCACCCGAACGCGAGCGGCCGAGGGTCCTGGTCAGGGTGACGCCCGGCGTCGAAGCGCACACGCACGAGTTCGTCCGCACCGGCCAGGAGGACTCGAAGTTCGGCTTCTCGGTCTCGTCCGGTGCGGCGACCGAGGCCGTTGCCGCGCTCGAGCTCATGCCCGGTGTCGAGCTGGTCGGTGTCCATGCGCACATCGGCAGCCAGGTCTTCGACGCGTCGTCCTTCGAGCAGGCAGCCGAGGTGCTCGGTGCCTTCTTCGCCCCGTTGGAGCTGCCTGAGCTGGTGGTGGGCGGAGGGCTCGGCGTCCCCTACGTCAACGGCGAGACGGCGCCGACGCAAGCCGCCTGGGCCGAGGCGACGCAGCGCGCCTGCGCCAAGGCGGGCGTCAGTCCGGCCACGAAGATCTCGGCGGAACCCGGGCGGTCCATTGTGGCGGCGGCCGGCATGACGCTCTACACGGTCGGGACCGTGAAGCACCTTCCGGGGATCCGGACCTACGTCAGCGTCGATGGTGGCATGAGCGACAATCCTCGACCGGTCCTGTACGGGAGTGGGTACGAGGCCTTCCTGCCGCGTGAAGTGGCGGCGCCCCGCCCCCGGCCGGTGCGCGTGGTCGGGAAGCACTGCGAGAGCGGCGACCTCGTCGTCCCCGACGCGTATGTGCCGGACGATCTGCAGGTGGGTGACGTCCTGGCCACGCCGGTGACCGGCGCATACGGCTACGCCATGGCGTCCAACTACAACAAGGTGCCCCGTCCCGGCGTCCTCTTCGTCTCCGACGGCGATGCCCGGGTGGTCGTGCGTCGGGAGACCTTCGACGACCTCACGAGTCTCGACGCCTGAGCCGGCAACGGCGAAGGCCCATTTACTCCGATCGCAGGAGCGACGCCGGCCGGGCCCGGGCGGCGATCAGGGCGGGGATGACCGCCAGGACGTTGGCGACGACCAGGGTGCCGACCGCCACGCCGACGATGACCCAGACGGTGGCCACCGGGTCCACGGCCACCCCGAGATTGCCGGCGAAGGCGTCCCAGACGGCGCGGCCTGCTGCGATCCCGAGCGGCACACCCAGGGCGATGCCGATGACAGCAACCGTTGAGGTCTGCCACGCGACGGAAGCCGCCACCTGGCGCCGCACCAGCCCAAGCGATCGAAGCAGGCCCATTTCTTGGCGTCGACGGTGCACGCTGCTGAGCAGCAGGTGGAGCAGCGTGCTCACGCCGAAGAGCACGACGATCAGCCCGAAGATGAGCGGGAAGTTGACCGCTTCCCCGAAGTTCACCAGGTCGACCGGCGGCCGGGGGAAATTGACCTGCGACGAGTACTCCGCGCTCAGCGCTCTGAGTGCCCCCCTGCCGGGCGCGCCGGGCGCGACGTGCACCAAGAAGGAACCGTTGTGAGAGACGATCTCGGACACCAGGCAGCTGATGTCGGTGCCACCCCGGCAGCTGGCTCCGGTCAGTGCCGCCATGGACACGACGGCCCCGGTGCCCAGCCCCTGATCGTTGAAGTCCGGTGGGAACACGGCAGTGCCCACCACCCTGAAGGACCTGATCCGCGAGGGCCCTGACGGCGCGGCGGTACCCACCCGAACCGTTGACCCGACGTGGGCACCGGTCTCCCGCATTGTCTTCGCGCCGAGGACGATTTCGTCCGACTTGACCGGGAATCGACCCCCGGTCAACGAGAGGAGGTACGGACCGCGGACGTTCACGCCGGCGATGGCCGCGACCACGTTGCCGTTGACCGTGACCGGACTACTGACCCCGGCCGTGATCGCTCGGACGCCGGGACGCTCGAGGCCCGTCAGCAGCTGGTCGCTCTGTGCCACCGGTGCCGTGCCGTTCGTGGCGAACGACGCGTCGTACCCCTGTCCGTACAGCGAAGGGGTGCCTGTCAGGTGGGAGAGGCTGGCGCCGAAGACGGCTGTACCGCACAGCACGCCGACCGCCAGGACCGCGCCCAAAATCGCGGAGCCCACCGGGACGGCGTTGCGCCCCCGCCCGCGCTCGAGCGCATTGCGCACCCCGATCAGCGCCGTTGGCGGCGCGCCCGAGGCGGTCAGGAGCGCCACGGTACGCGACGGCCGCTGGACATGGGATCCGTCGTCGCTCGAGAGCAGCCGCGCCGCCTTGGCCGCAGGCCACAACCCCAGCACGGCGACGGCGCCCACGGCGATGGCGGCCCCCCCGAGGAGGAGGAGCGGGTCGAAGTCGAAGCCCGGGGTCGGGTCGGCCAGTCGCGCCTCGCCGACGGGAGCGAAGACCGACAACCCCGCCGCCACGGCCACGCCTCCCGCCGCGCCCGTCACGGCGATAGCCAGCGTTCGGGCCATTGACAGTGAGAACAGCTGGCGCCGCGAGGCGCCGAGTGCGCTCAGCGTCGGCACGTCCTCGGCCTCGGCGGCGGCCTGGCGCGCCAGCGCCTGCGCCAGCACGAGGATCCCCACGAGCGCGGCGAGGCCCGTCAGGATCCACCACCCGACGGCCTGCGGGTCGATGGAGGTCGTGATGGCGGTGGCCACGCCCTGCAGATCGGTCGGGGAGAGGCCGCCGAGGCTCCGCGTGGCGGCCTGAAAATGGAGCAGCCCGCTCGTGCCGGGGTGCAGGCGCACGAAGTACTCGTAGAGCAACACCGTGTGTGGGTTGTACGCCCGCGCGAACGCGCGCGTTGCGTAGACGTCGAACGCGGGCTGGCCGGACGTGGAGGGGAACTCGAATTCGGAGACCGCCATGCCGACGACGTGGACCGTGACCAGCGGCCCGTGGGGCGTGAGGTTGTTGGCGGTCAGCACGGCGACACGCTGGGACGTCGCGACGAGGGGGATGTGCAGCACACTGCCCACGTGGACGCCGTAGGTGGCCAGGTTGTACGAGGCCAGTACCTCGGAGGGGTTCGACTGATCGGGCATCCGCCCGCTCACCAGCTTCACGACATGCGCGAGGCTCGGTGCGGGTACCTCCTGCAGGCTGAAATAGTTGACGTTGATCGGCCGACACGCGCAGGTCGGGGACCCGCTGCCGGCGATGTTCACGACCGTGGTCGACGCAGCGTCGGGCAGCTTTGCCAAGCGGGGCGCGGGTGTGGTGCTGTAGAAGAACGCGTCGTAGCCGTGTGCCGCTTCGAAACGCGGGAAGGCCGTCGCCGTTCGTCGTGCCGTCTGCGCTCCGGCGAGCACCACGCCAATCACCACCGCCGTCAGGAGCGTCAGGGCCAGCCACGATTGCCAGCGCTGCCGCACCCCGGACCGGAGCAACATTCTGAGCACGGTCGCACAACCTCCAGGTACGAGTGTGGCCCGGCTCCTCGGAAGGCTCAAGGGCGTCACCCCTCGGGGAACGATCGTGGTAGCACCACCGGCGCGTGCTCGAGCGACCCTCCGACCGCTCGCCGCGCATGTGCGGTTCGCCGCGCGGCACCTTGTACCGTTTGGTGGTGACCGCGGACCAGGCCAGCGCCTTGCCCCACGCCCATCAGGCACCGACCGTGCGCGTCGGCCTACTCGGCTGCGGCAACGTCGGGGGCGCCCTGGCCGAAATCCTCCTCACCCGTTCCGAGGACGTCGCCGCCCGCACGGGCATCCGCCTGGAGCTCGTCGCGATCGCCGTGGCCGACCCGACGCGGTCCCGGCCCGCCGCCGTCCCCGCCCACCTCATCGGGACGGACGCCGCGGCACTCGTGGCGCGGGCCGACGTCGACGTCGTCGTGGAGGTCATCGGGGGCCTGCACCCCGCGCACGAGCTGGTCGAGGCCGCCCTGCGCAACGGCAAGCCGGTGGTCACCGCCAACAAGGCACTCCTGGCCGTGGCGGGTGCCGAGTTGGCCGAGGTCGCGGACTCGGCTGGGGTGGACCTCCTCTACGAAGCCGCCGTGGCGGGAGCGATCCCCGTCATCCGCCCATTGCGTGAATCACTGGCGGGGGAGCAGATCGTCCGGGTCATGGGCATCGTCAACGGTACGACGAACTACATCCTCACCCGTATGGAGGAGGAGGGTGCCGGCTACGACGACGTCCTGCGCGAGGCCCAGGAGCTCGGCATGGCCGAGCGCGACCCCACGGCGGACGTCGAAGGCCACGACGCCGCGGCCAAGGCGGCGATCCTGGCCGCACTGGCGTTCGGCAGTGACGTCGTCGATGCGGACGTGTACCGCGAGGGCATCAGTGGGATCAGCGCCGCCGACGTCGCCTACGCCAGCCGGCTCGGGTACTCCGTCAAGCTTCTCGCCATCGCCGAGCTGATCGACGGTGGGCCGCAGCTCTCCGTGCGGGTGCACCCGGCCATGGTTCCCAAGACCCACCCCCTGGCCGCCGTGCGCGGCGCGTTCAACGCGGTCTTCGTCGAGGGCGCGGTGAGCGGCGAGCTCATGCTGTACGGGCGTGGGGCGGGGGGAGGACCGACCGCCAGCGCGATGCTCGGCGACCTCGTCGACGCCTCGCGCAACCTGCTCGCCGGCGCGCCCGCACCGGCGCCGAAGCGGACGAGCACGACCCTGTTCTCGCAGAACGACATGCATTCGGCCTTCTACCTCAGTCTCGATGTGGCCGATCGCCCCGGCGTGCTGGCAGCCGTGGCCAGAATCTTCGGCGAGCACGACGTGTCCATCCGCGCCATGGAACAGCTCGGTCTGGCCGAAGAGGCGCGGCTGATCTTCCTGACCCACGTGGCCCGCGAGGGCGATCTGCTGGCGACGATCGACGAACTGCGGCGGCACCAGGCCGTGGACCGGGTCAGCGGGGTCCTCCGCGTCATCGGGGAGTCGTCCGAACACCGGGGCGGTGATCCGTCGTGACAGTCGGGTGGCGCGGCGTGATGGAGGAATACCGTGACTTCCTCCCGATCACCGAGAAGACCCCGGTGGTCACCCTGCTCGAGGGGGGCACCCCACTGATCCCGGCACCCCGGTTGTCCGAACGTGTCGGCGCGCATGTCTGGCTCAAGGTCGAAGGGGCCAACCCGACGGGCAGCTTCAAGGACCGCGGCATGACCATGGCGATCTCCATGGCGGTGGACGAGGGAGCCAAGGCCGTGGTGTGCGCGTCCACCGGCAACACCTCCGCCTCCGCCGCCGCCTACGCCTCGCGGGCCGGACTGGCCTGCGTGGTCCTGATCCCCGACGGCCACATCGCCCTCGGCAAACTGGCGCAGGCGCTGATGCACGGCGCCCGGGTGCTGCAGGTGCGCGGGAACTTCGACCAGCTGCTCACGATTGTGCGGGATCTGCCGAACCACGCGCCGATCACGATCGTCAACTCGGTCAATCCGCACCGGATCGAGGGCCAGATGACCGGCGCCTTCGAGATCGTCGACGTCCTGGGCGATGCCCCCGACGTGCACTGCATCCCTGTGGGCAACGCCGGGAATATCTCGGCCTACTGGCGCGGTTATCTCAGGTACAAGGAGGCGGGGCGCTCGACGAGGTTGCCCCGCATGATGGGCTTCCAGGCCGCGGGTGCGGCGCCGATCGTGCTGGGCCACCCGGTCGAGAACCCCGAGACGATCGCCACCGCGATCCGCATCGGGAACCCGGCCAGTTGGTATTCGGCCACGGCCGCCGCCACCGAGTCCGGCGGATCCATCACGGCGGTCACCGACGACGAGATCATGGACGCCTACACGTTCCTCGCCCAGCAGGAGTCCGTCTTCTGCGAGGCAGCGTCGTCGGCCTCGGTGGCCGGGTTGCTCAAGAACGGCGTGCCCGAGGGCTCAACCGTGGTGTGTGTGTTGACCGGGCACGGGCTCAAGGATCCCGACCTGGCCATCAAGGCGATCTCGGTCCCCTCGGTGATCGACCTCAAGCTTGAATCGGTCCTGGCCGAGATCTCCCTGTAGGGATGGAGACCGGGCGCTGCCCGGAGCCACTGACCTGCAGAAAAGGGGGGTGTGTTGGCATGTGCCCTCACCTCCCGCTAAAGTAGAGGAATCCCCACTGCGCTTCGTAGCGCTCTCCGCGGGTTCAAGCGGTCCCGGGAGAGCATCACGCAGAGGTGATCCGGGGGAAGGCATTCACACGCGAATCCCTTCTCCTCCCTGAAATTTCCCTCGCCACGCGCGGACGAACCCGGGCTGGCGATAACCCTCTTGGAAGAGGAGCCGATGACTGCGGAACAGCAGCTCGAACGATCAGTTCTCGAAGGCAAGGAGCGCGATGAGCTCAGTGCCATCGCCCAGGCCATGTCGCTCAAGACGACGACCCGGACGAAAAAGGCCGACATCATCGACCAGATCCTCCATGCGACCGGGGTGACCTCGGGGCCGACGGCCGCCACCAGCAACGGCGATGCCGAGGCGTCGGACGCCAACGGCGCCAAGCCGGCGCGGCGCTCCCGGGCCTCCGCCGCCGCCAGGGGCGCCGCCGAGACGCCGTCCTTCGTGGCCGGCGACGACGCCGGGGACGACAGTGGGGGGGAGGCGGCCGACGGCCCTCCGGCCCAGGCCGCAACGGTCGTCACACCGACCACGGTGAGCAACGGGGACTCCGGTCCCGCCGTCTTCGTCGAGCCGCCCGAACTGGCCGACGGCGCCGACTCGGCACCCCGGCAGAACGGGCAGCAGGGTCACAACCAGAACAACCAGCCCGGCAACCGCAACCAGAACCGGAACAACCAGGGCAACCAGAACAACCAGGGCAACCAGAACCGGAACAACCAGAGCAACCAGAACGACGGCGACGTCGGCAACCGCCGCAGCCGCCGGCGCCGTGGTCGTGACCGGCCCGGCCAGGGCGGCGAGCTGCAGGGTGGCGGCCAGGAGCAGCCCTATGCGGGCGAGCTGGTCGAGGTCAACGGGATGCTCGACCTCCGCGACGAGGGCTACGGCTTCCTGCGCTGCGACGGGTACCTCCCCTCCTCCAAGGACGTGTACGTCTCCATCAGCCAGGCGCGCAAGTTCGCGTTGCGCCGAGGCGACTACATTGAGGGCGCGTGCCGTCCGGCGTCGAACAACGAGAAGTACCCGGCGCTGCTCCGCATCGACAAGGTCTCGATGCTCGATCCCGACGAGGCGCGCAACCGTCCCCGCTTCGAGGACCTGACCCCGCTGTTCCCGGACTCCCAGCTGCACCTCGAGAGAGAGGGTGACAAGGACAACCTGACGGCGCGGATTGTGGACCTGCTCTCGCCGATCGGCAAGGGACAGCGCGGCATGATCGTGTCGCCGCCCAAGGCCGGCAAGACGACGGTGATGAAGCAGATCGCCCACTCCATTGAGGCCAACAACCCCGACGTGCACCTCATGGTCCTGCTCGTCGACGAGCGGCCCGAAGAGGTCACCGACATGCGCCGCTCGGTGAAGGGAGAGGTGATCGCCTCGACGTTCGACCGTCCCTCCGACGAGCACACGCAGGTGGCCGAGCTGGCGATCGAGCGGGCCAAGCGCCTCGTCGAAATGGGCAAGGACGTCGTCATCATCCTCGACGGCATCACCCGCCTGGCCCGGGCCTACAACCTCGCCGCCCCGGCCACCGGCCGCATCATGTCCGGTGGCGTCGACTCCGGTGCGCTCTACCCGCCCAAGAAGTTCTTCGGCGCGGCGCGCAACGTCGAAGAGGGTGGCTCACTGACCATTCTGGCCTCGGCCCTGGTGGAGACCGGCTCGAAGATGGACGAGGTCATCTTCGAGGAGTTCAAGGGCACCGGCAACATGGAGCTGCGGCTCGACCGGCGGCTCTCGGAGCGCCGGTTGTACCCGGCCATCGACGTGAACGCCAGCTCCACCCGGCACGAGGAGCTCCTCTTCGAGCGGGGCCAGCTGCAGCAGGTCTGGAAGTTGCGCCGAGTGCTCAACGCCCTGGCCAGCGACGGCAAGGACGCGGCCGGCCTGGAGCTGCTCATGGACAAGATTCGCACCACGGCGAGCAACGACGAATTCCTCGCCGAGATCGCCAAGGGCCCCGGCACCTGATCGTCGGGACCCCGCCACCCCTACACTGGACCGACTCACACCCCACACTGGAGACACCATGAAGACCGACATCCACCCTGACTACGTCGAAGCCACGGTCAAGTGCTCGTGCGGGAACACGTTCACCACCCACTCCACCAAGGCCGACCTCCACGTCGAGCTGTGCAACGAGTGCCACCCGTTCTTCACCGGTAAGCAGAAGCTCGTCGACTCCGGTGGCCGGGTGGAGCGCTTCCAGCGCCGTTACGGCGAGCGCAAGGGCAAGGCCAAGGCCAAGCCCGCTCAGGCCGCGCAGGACTGACCCGCCGGGACCGGCGTCACCGCCGCGTCCCGCCCGACGAGGAGCCCCGGACACCGCATGTTTGACGACCGGATGGCCGCGCTCGAGACGGAGTTCGACGCCGTCGAGACGGAGCTGGCCGATCCGGCCACGCTGTCGGACCCCGATCGCCTGCGCGACCTCTCGCGGCGTCACAAGGAGCTCGGAGAGATCGTCCGGGCCTGGCACGAGTTGCGCGCCGCCCGCGAGGACGTCACCGCCGCCCGCGAGATGCTGACCGACACGTCGGGCGACGAGCGCGAGCTCGTGCGCCAGGAGGCCGACGAGGCCGAGGCGTCCGTGGCCTCCCTCGAGGAGCGCATGCAGACGCTGCTGCTGCCGAAGGACCCCAACGAGGGCCGCAACGTGATCATGGAGATCCGCGGCGCGGTCGGCGGCGACGAGGCGAACCTGTTCGCCCGGGTGCTCTACGACATGTACCTGCGCTACGCCGCCACCATGAAGTGGAAGGTGGAGATCCTTTCGGAGGACGCGTCGGAGAAGGACGGCATCAACGAGGCGGTCTTCCTCGTGAAGGGGCCCGATGCCTACATCCGCCTGGAGCACGAGGCGGGCACCCATCGCGTCCAGCGTGTGCCGGTGACGGAGGCCAAGGGGAGGATCCACACCTCCACCGCCACGGTGACCGTGCTGCCCGAGGCCGAGGACGTCGAGATCGACATCGATCCGAACGACCTGAAAATCGACGTCTACCGTTCCACCGGACCGGGCGGGCAGTCGGTCAACACGACCGACTCCGCCGTGCGCATCACGCACCTCCCCACCGGGACCGTGGTGGCCATGCAGGACGAGAAGAGCCAGATTCAGAACCGGGCCAAGGCCATGGTCGTCCTGCGGGCGCGTTTGCTGAAAGCCGAGCAGGAGCGCCAGGCGGCGGAGATCTCGGCTCAGCGGCGCGGTCAGGTGGGGGCGGGCAATCGCACCGACAAAATCCGCACCTACAACTTCAAGGAGAACCGGGTCACCGACCACCGCATCAACCTGACCCTCTACAAGCTGGACCAGGTCCTGGCCGGCGATCTCGGCGAGCTCACCGACGCCTTAATGGCGGACAAGCGGGCGCGCCAGCTCGAGGGCGAGGAGGACGGCGGCCCGTGACGGCCCGGGCGGGGACGACCGGGCCGACCGGACGCCCGTCCCCGGCCGCGCCGGCTGCCGGTGACCCGGCCGCCGTCCGGGCCGCGACACTGGTGGACGAGCTGACGGCGGTGCTGGGCGGGGAGCGGCACGAAGCGCGTTTCATCATTGACGAAGCTCGCGGCGCCGACGCGGGTGGACCGCGAGCCACGTTGGTTCCGGCCGGCGTCGTGGCAGTGGCGCGGGCCATGGCGTCCCGCCGGGCGGCAGGGGAGCCGCTGCAGTACGTGTTCGGCCATTGGCCCTTCCGCGGTCTCGACCTGTGTGTCGACGCCCGGGTCCTGATTCCGCGACCGGAGACCGAACAGGTCGCCGAGGTGGCTCTGGGCGAGGCCCGCCGTCTGGGCGCGCTGCGGCCGGGGGGGCTGACGGTGGTCGATGCCGGCACGGGCAGCGGCGCGCTGGCGCTGGCGCTGGCGAGCGAGCTCGGGCGCGGCGTGGTGGGGCAGGTCTGGGCGACCGACGTGAGCGCGGACGCGCTCGAAGTGGCGAACGCCAACCTCGAGGCCTGCCGGGCCGCCGCCGGCGCCGGTGGGCTGCCGACGGTGGCGCTCCTCCGGGGGAGCTGGCTGGACCCGCTGCCCGAGGAGGTGCGGGGCCGCGTCGACCTGGTGGTGTCGAATCCCCCCTACGTCGCGCCGGAGGAGTGGGCCGGGCTCGATCCCGAGGTGCGGGCCGAACCCCGGGGTGCCCTGCTCGCCGGTCCCGGTCGGCAGGGTACGGCCGGGCTGGCCGACGTGGAGGCCGTGCTCCTGCAGGCCCGCCAGTGGCTCGGTCGGCCCGGTGCCGTGGTGGTGGAGCTGGCCCCCCCGCAGGCGGGCCCGGCCGCGGCGTGGGCCCGGCAACTCGGGTATGACCAGGTGCGGACGGAGCCGGACCTGGCCGGACGGCCCCGGGCGCTGGTGGCACGGCTCAGCGGCGCGCAGCAGGGACAATAGGGACATGGATGCCGTCGCGCTGTCAGACGAAGCCGGGCCCCCGCTGGTCGCGGTGGGGTCGGCCGCGGTGGTGGACGCGCTGCGGGCCGGGGCCATTGTGGCCGTCCCCAACGTGGGCGGCTACAGCCTCGCCGTGCGGGCCGGCTCCGTCGAGGAGGAGGCCAGGCTGGTCGAGCTGGCGGCCGACCCGGACGGGCCCCACTACGCCGTGGGGCAGATCGACGACGTCCGGGCGCTGACCTCCGGGTGGACCGAGGAGCTCGGGTCGCTGCTCCAGCGCTGTTGGCCCGGGCCGGTCGAGGTGTTCCTTCCGAGGGCCGGGCCCGCCGATGGCCCCGGAGAAGAGGACCAAGAAGAGGACCAGGCCGGTGCGCCCGTTGTGTTACGCGCCGTCCCGGACGAGGGTGGGCCCGAGCACGGCAACTGGGCGGTCGTGGTCGGCATGCCCGACGGACGGGCGTTGCGCCGCCTGTGCCGCGAGCACGGCCCGTGGCGGATTGTGCCGTTGCGCTTCACCGAGGCGGAGGAGGTGGCACACGCCTTTCGCTCCGATGACGTGGCGTTGGTGGTCGACGGTGGCCGGCGCGAGGGGCCCTCCCCGACGGTGGTCGACGCCACGGTGACGCCTGTCCGCGTGCTGCGCGAGGGCGCGTTGCCGTCGTCGTTCATAGAAGGGACGATGTTGATGAGCACGCGGCGCAAGCTCTTCTCGCGCAAGAAGAAGCCCGCCGCCGGCTGACGCCGTCGCCCCTCAGGGCGCCGCGTCGACCCTCTCGACCGCCGGCAGCGTGCTCACCGAGCGCCGCGCCTCCCAGTGGCTGCGCCGCCCGAGCGCGGCGAAGTGGGGCGGCCGGTCGGTCAGCGCGTAGGTGGCCAGCCACAGCCGCTTCAGGTGTCGCTTGTGCCCGTGTGCCACATCGTCCTCGTAGGCGGTGCGGCCGTGGAGCACGTGGTAGTTGTTGATGAATTGCATCTCCCCCGGCTGCAGGTCCATGTAGACGTTGAAGTCCGGGTCGTTCGCCAGCGCGGAGGCCGCCGCAATCGCCTCCCGGGCCAAGGGGCTGAGCCGGGGTGCCTCGGGGTGACGCTGGGACGCCAGGATGTACTGGGGGATGAACCGCACGAAGAGGCGCCCGGCGTGCTCGGTGAACGCCGGCACCGAGTAGAAGGCGGGGGCGCCGTCGGCCTGCTCGCCCCGCGCGTCGTAGGGCAGCGGCTCGTACAGCGCCGCGGCCAGGTCCGGTCGGGTGCGGACCAGGTGGTTGTGGATCGCCACTGCGTTGGCCACGCAGGAGAGGCCGCCGCTTCGCGCCGCGCGGAGGCACAGGAGGCCCACCAGGTCGGACCCGTCGGTGTGGTAGTCGAGCGCGATGCCGCCCAGCTCGTTGCCGCGTACCGTCGGGTCGTCGATCGTCTTGCCCTGATCGGTGACGTCGCCCAGGACATGGCCGTGCTGGTTTTGGGCCCAGGGCTCGCCGAGATGCAGCCCGATGCCCCAGTAGAGCAGTGTGAGGTCGTCGTCCCCGTAGCGGGAGGTGTCGAGCGCGGCGATGCGTGCGAAGCCGCGTCCGTCCAGAAGCGTGTCAATGACGCCGTCGAGCTTGGCTGCCAGCCGATCGAGAGGGAAGTCGTCGCGCCCGAGCTCCAACGGGTCCGCGCTCTTCTGTTTGGCCACGGCCAGGGCGTCGTCGAGCTCGGCGTGGTCGGCTGCGCTCAGGCGCAGTGTCCAGTCCGCCGGATCGGCGATGTCGGCGGCCCGCCACTCGGCGGCGGGCTCCAGTGCATGCAGTGCTCCGGCTGTCATGTCTGCTCCTCTCCATGGTGGGGTGTCCGGTCGACGCGCCTCACGAGGCAAGCGGCGTGCGGGCGGTGTCGCGCCCTCCCCGCACGAGGCGCCCGGGTAGGGCGCCGGTGGGCTCGCCGTCGCGGTACGTGACCGCGCCCGCCACGACGGTGGCGCGGTAGCCGCGGGCGCCCTGCAGGAGCCGCTTGCCGCCGGCGGGCAGGTCGTAGGCCATGACCGGCACGGCGCAGGCCAGGTGGTCGAAGTCGATGACGTTGAGGTCCGCCCGCATGCCCTCGGCCAGAACGCCGCGGTCCTGCAGCCCCACCGCCGCGGCCGTGACGCTCGTCAGTTGCCGGACGACCTGGCCCACCTCCATGCGGCCGTGCGAGCGATCACGGGCCCAATGGCTCAGCGCGTAGGTCGGGAAGCTGGCGTCGGAGATCAGGCCGACGTGGGCCCCCCCGTCGCCCAGGCCCAAGAGGGTGAGGGGATGGGCGAGCATTTCGCCGCAGGCATCGAGGTTCCCGTCGGCGTAGTTGGAGAACGGGGAGTAGAGGAAGGCTCTGCCGTCGTTCTCGGCGAGCAGGTCGAGGAGCAGGGAGGCGGGTTCGACGTCCCGGGCCGCGGCGAGCCGGAGCACGCTCGTCTCGGGCGCCGGCTCGTAGTCGGGTACGTCGCCGAGCGGGTAGAGCCGGCCGTAGTCGACCGGCCGCCTGGCGCGCGCGCCGGTCCCGTCGCCGGCCTGGAGGTCGGCCAGCAACCGGGCCCGGCGGTCCGGGTCGCGCAGCGCACGGGCCTGCTCGGCGACGGGCCGGCCAACCAGGTCAGCGTAAGAGGGGAGGGCGAGGAGGGGGTGGTAGGAGGACTGCAGCCCCACCAGCACACCGACCGGACGGGGCGCCACCTGGGCCCGGATCGGCAGGCCGTCGGCGACCGCGTCCTCAATGCGCTGCAGCAGGTCGCGCCAGGCCTCGGGGTGGCGATGACTCTGGGCCAGGGAGAGCGACAGGGGCACGCCGGTGCGCGCCACCATGGCGCGCACCAGTTCGAACTCACCATCGGTGTCGGGCCAGAAGTCGGAGATCAACTCCACGACGCCGTGCCCGGCATCGGCCACACCGAGGGCGATGGCCTCGAGTTCGTCCGTCCCGGCGCGCAGCGACGGCGTCGGGTCCCCGCCGGCGGTGCGGTGGTTCAGCGTGCGCGAGGTCGAGAACCCGATCGCGCCGGCGCGCAGGGCCTCGGTGGCCAGCGTGCGCATCGCCGCGGCGTCCTCGGGGGTCGCCGCCTCGAGCCGGGCCGCTCGCTCGCCCATGACGTAGAGGCGGAGCGCACCGTGGGGAAGCTGGGCGCAGAGGTCGATGTCGTGGCGACGTCGCTCGACCGCCGCGAGATACTCGCCGAAGCTCTCCCACGACCAGTCGATCCCTTCGTCGAGCACGGCGCCGGGAATGTCCTCGACCCCTTCCATGAGCGAGATGAGGCGCGGGTGCGCATCGGGTCGCACCGGTGCGAAGCCGACGCCGCAGTTGCCCATGACCGCCGTCGTGACACCGTGCCAGCTCGACGGCGTCATCCGCTCGTCCCAGGTCGCCTGTCCGTCGTAGTGCGTGTGGATGTCGACGAAGCCCGGGGTCACCAGCATCCCGTCGGCGTCGATCTCCTCCGCGCCCCGCCCGGGGACGGGGCCCACGGCGGTGATCGTCCCGCCGTCGACGGCGACATCGGCCGGGCGCGGCTCGCCCCCGAGGCCGTCGGCCACCGAACCGCCCCGGACCACGAGGTCGTGTGCAGTCACTGCCATGTCCTGCCCCCACCTTCCCCGGCGAGCCGGGAGATAGTTAGATCAATCGAACTATATGCCGGACACGATCCCCTGGCAAGACCCCAAGCATGGCCGCCCGTCGTGGCGGATCAGGGCTCAGGCCCGAAGACCGAGCCCAGGCGCTCCTCGCGGGTCTCGGCCAGCGCGGCGGCGAGGTCGCGCAGGAAGCCCCGCACGGCGGCGCGGTCCACCCCGGGCAGCAGCTCCTCCATCCGCTGCGCCAGCTCCTGCTCGAAGCGGGCCAGCCGGGAGCGGCCCGCCGGCGTGAGCTCCACCCGGGTCACCCGCCCGTCGTCGGTCCCGTCGACGACGTCGGTCACCCAGCCCTGCTGGCGCAGGCTGGTGATCATGGCCGAGACCGTCGGTTTGGTGACCGCGTTGGCCGCGGCCAGCTCGCCGGCGCGGCGGGACCCGCCCAACAGGTACAGGAGCGTGCGGTACTGCGCCATGCTGAGGTCACCCCGCCGCGCCACCTGTTCGAACTCGCGGTACATGGAGACGACGAAGCGCACGCCGGGCACCCGTTCGTCCGGTGGGGAGGCCATGGGCTGCACCCTAGATTCGTCGCGCGGGGCCCTCGTGCCCCGTCCGGTGCGGTGCGGTGCCGGTGCGCTGCGCTGCGGTGCGGCTAACCGGTCAGTGTCAGGGTGCCGTCAGGCGCCAGGTCGCCCCGGCGACCGATGCCCTCCTCGGTGCACAGGAGCGCCAGCGCATCGGGCTCGGACAGGTTGCCCCAGGCCCGCCTGCCGTCCCCGGTGCGGCAGGCCACAATGCCGCGTTCGGCCGTGCCGTCCCGATCGAAGGTCACCGTATAGGTCTCGACGCGGACAGCCCCGACGGCGTCGGGAGCGACGGCACAACGCGGCAGGGCGTCGACAGCCGGTTGCACGTCCCGCCAGGCGAACGGCCGGGCCCCGCCGTGGGCCGGTGGGCGCGACGCGTACACCCCCAGGGAATGCTTGGTGGCGTACCACCCCAGGCCGCTGACGAGCGCCGCGCTGTCCGGTGCGCGGCGCAGCGCGCCGACCGCCTGGGCGATGCCGTGCGACGTGTAGTTGTTGCCGGGCCCCCCGCCGAACGTGAGTCCGCCCGTCAGGGTCAAAGGTCGACCGGGGTCGTCGAGAGCGAGACCGAGCTCCCCGGCCGCCATCTGGACCGCCACGGGGAAGCACGAGTAGAGATCGACGAACGCGATGTCGTCGATCCCCAGGCCGGCCTGTTCGAGCGCAGCGGCACCGGCGAGCCGGATGGCGGGGGAGCGATGCAGCTCGGGTCGCTCCGAAATGAACCAGTGGTCGTTGCCGTCCGCCCCGGCCAGGGGGAACACCCAGCGCTCCTCGGGCACGCCGGCGGCGCGCGCCGCGGCGACCGAGCACACGATGAACGCCGCGCCCTGGTCGACCTGCATGTTGGCCGTGCAGAGCTTGGGGTAGGGGAACGACACCATGCGGTTGGCCGGGCCGGGGGTGATGATCTCGTCGGGGGTGCGGGCGGTGCGGATCCACGCGTGGGGGTTGGCCGCCGCCACCTCGCTGGCCCGCGACCACAGGGTGCCGATGCGGGCGCGGTGCTCCTGCAGGGTCCAGCCGTTGGCGGCGCGCAACGCGTTCTCGAACAGGGGGTAGGCGTGAATGGGCAGCACGACGCCGCGCTGCATCTCGAGCTCGGTGGCACCGGCCTTCTCCACGCCGAAGAGGGTGGCGGGCGGTGTCCCCTCCGGCTGGGTGGTCCAGGCCAACCAGGGCCGGGCCGGGTCCCGACGCGCCAGGGCGCGGGCGTACATCGCCTCGGCCCCGGTGACCAGCACGACCTCGCGTTCGCCCCGGCTGATGGCCAGACAGGCATGGTGCATGAGGGCCTCGGGGTTGTTGCCCCCGATGGACGAGACCATCAGTTCGGCCGGCTCGTCCCCCTCGGCGAAGCCGAGACGCGCTGCCACCAGGCGGGCCGGGTCGGGGGTGGACCAGCCCAGCGAGGCCACGACCCGCACGCTGTCGGCGCGCCCGATCAGGGCCCGTCCGGCCGGGGCCGCCCCGCCCGCCGCCACGCCGTCACAGTCCTCGGCCGCGGCGAGCAGCGCCGCCGTCATGAGGTCCAACGGCTCGGGCCTCGCCGTGGGATCGAGCCCGGCGTCCGGTGGGGTGGCCACCTGGCCCACGCCCACCACCACCGGGGTCCGCGGGTCGAGAGCCATGGACCGGGGAGCGTACCGGCTGACGCCCCGGGGCCTCCCCGGTGCCCCGGTACACTCGGTCCTCATGCGCGCCGCCGCCGGCCCCCATCACGCCGGGTCCCCCCCGGAGCAGACGGCGCCGGCCGGAGCCGCCCCCCACCACAGCGCCGAAGGGACCCCATGAGGAGCGACGAGACCGCGCTGGAGGCCGATCCCGAGGTGGCCCGCCTCGTCGGGGAGGAGCTCACCCGGCAGCAGACCACGCTGCAGCTGATCGCCTCCGAGAACTTCACGTCACCGGCCGTGCTCGCCGCCTCGGGCTCGGTGCTGACGAACAAGTACTCCGAGGGCTACCCCGGACGGCGGTACTACGGGGGCAACAGGGTCATCGACGAGGTGGAGGAGCTGGCCCGTACCCGCGCCACCGCGCTGTTCGGGGCCGAGCACGCCAACGTGCAGCCGCACGCGGGGGCCAACGCCAACCTGGCGGCCTACCAGGCCCTGCTCGAACCGGGGGCGACCGTGCTCGCCATGCGCCTCGACCACGGCGGCCACCTGACACACGGCTCGCCCGCCTCCATCGTCTCCAAGTTCTGGCGGTTCGTGTCCTACGGCGTCACACCACCGTCGTCGGACCCGGCCCATCCCGGTGAGGTCATCGACTTCGACCAGGTGGCCCATCTCGCCAAGACGGAGAAGCCGGCGCTCATTGTGGCGGGCTCGACGGCCTACGCGCGGGTGATCGACCCCGTGCCGTTCCGCGAGATCGCGGACTCGGTCGGCGCCCGCTTCATGTTCGACGCCGCCCATCCCGCCGGCCTCATCGCCGGCGGAGCCCACCCGAGCCCGGTGGGCGTGGCCGACGTCGTCACGCTGACGACCCACAAGACGCTGCGCGGCCCGCGGGGCGGCGCCATCTTGTGCGGGGAGGAGCTGGCCAAGAAGATCGACAGCGCCGTGTTCCCCGGCCTGCAGGGCGGCCCGCTCGAGCACGTCATCGCCGCCAAGGCGGTCGCCTTCGCCGAAGCGGCGCGTCCGGAATTCCGCCTCTACGCCGAGCAGGTCGTGGCCAACGCCACCGCCCTGGCCGCGGCCCTGGCCGGGCACGGGTTCCGGCTCGTCTCGGGCGGGACGGACAACCACATGTTGCTCGTCGACCTGCAGCCCTTCGACCAGGAGCTGACCGGGAAGGAGGCCCAGGAGGTCCTCGACCGGGCCGGCATCACCTGCAACCGCAACACCATTCCCGACGACCCGCGCTCACCGTTCCTCACCTCGGGCCTGCGCCTGGGCACGGCGGCCGAGACGACGGCGGGCATGGGGACGGACGAGATGCGCCTGGTGGCCGACCTCATCGTGCGCACGCTCCGGGCCCGGACCGACGAGGGCGAGATCGACGCGGTGCGCGCGGAGGTCGCCACCCTGTGCGCCGCCTTCCCGCCGTACCCCGATCTCCTGGCCTAGCGCGTGCCCGACATCGGCTGGTACGGCCTGGTGCTGGTGATCGCGGCGGGTGCGACGGCCGCCCTGACGGTCCCGGCCAAGCGCATCGCGCTGCGGGTGGGCTACGTCGCCCAGCCCGGCGACCGCACGGTCCACACGAAGCCGACGCCGTACGGCGGGGGCGCCGCCATGTTCCTCGGGTTCATGGTCGCCGTGCTCGGCGCGGCGTCGGTGCCGCAGCTCCGGCCGATCTTCCAGGATTCGCCCGAAATGGCCGGCGTCGTGCTGGCGGCCGGTGCCATGTTCGCGGTCGGCCTGATCGACGACGTGCGCGACATGTCGGCCCCGGCCAAAATGGCCGGGCAGGTCCTGGCCGCCAGCATCCTGTACTTCAGCGGCGTCACCATGTACGAGCTGAAGATCCCGCTGGCGGGGTTCTTCGTCCTGACACCGGGCATCGTCCCGCTCATCACCGCCGCCTGGGTCATCGCGCTGACCAACGCCGTCAACCTCATCGACGGCCTGGACGGCCTGGCCGCCGGCGTGGTGGCGATCGGCGGGGGCGCCCTGGCGCTCTACGGCATCCGCCTCATGGGTCTCGGCCTGCTGCCGAGCGACAACATCGGGCCGTTGGTGGCCGTCGCCGCCTGCGGGATCTGCCTGGGCTTCCTGCCGTTCAACTTCAACCCGGCGCGCCTCTTCATGGGTGATGCCGGCGCGCACTTCCTCGGCCTGCTCATGGCGGCCTCGACGATGGTCATCGGCGGCCGGGTCCCCACCGCGGTGCCCATCAGCGGCGTGACCTACTTCTTCTTCGCCCCCCTGTTCATCCCCATCCTGATTCTCGGCGTCCCCCTGGTCGACATGGCGTTCGCCTTCGTCCGACGCACGGCACGGGGGACGGGGTTCCACACCCCGGACAAGGAGCACATCCACCACCGCCTGCTCCGTCTCGGCCACGGCCCGCGGCGCAGCGTCATCATCCTGTGGGCCTGGACGGCGATCCTCTCCAGCTTCCTGCTCTTTCCCCTGTTCGTGCACCAGGTCAACGCCTTCATCCCGATCGGTGCCGCCGCCCTGGGCGTGGGGCTCTACACCTTCTTCCACCCGGGGCTGCGCCGGGGGAACGGGGACGACGAGGAAGATGAGCCTCAGCTGGGAATTCCGACCCCTCCCGACGAGCCGCAGCGGCTCAGTGAGGTCGTCAAGTTCCCTTCCTGACCGTTTGGACGCCATCTGGGCCGGGATGCGATGATGAGGCCTGTGTACCCCGTCCACCTCGCCTCGTCCGATGCGGCCGCCCCGGCCGCTTCGCGGACGACGGACTCCGGCGCGCCACGCACCGCATAAGGGGTCAGCAGTCGGATGCGTGGTCAAGTGAGCCTCGACGTGCGCGCCCGTTCGGGTGAACGCACCGGAAGAGTCCCCTCCGTCAGAGGAGCCCAAGCCCCTGCCGGGTGCCATGGCGTTTCTGAGCATGGGGCTGTCGGCCGCCGTCTGCGTGGGCATCGGCCTCGGGCTCGGGATCTTGGTGGACGACGCGCTGCACACGGCGCCGGCCTTCTTGCTGGTCGGCCTGGCGCTCGGCCTGGCCGTGGCCACCATGAGCGTCGTGAAGCAGATCCGCACCTACCTGTAGGGGCCCGGCCATGAACATGCTCGACGGGCTCTCGGGCCTGGGCGGCAACGCGCTGGCCAAGGTCCTGCGCCGCACCATCGTCTCCGCCATCATTGTGGGCGCCGCAGCCATTCTGATCGCCCTGCTCCTGTCCGTCCCGTGGGCCGCGCTCGGCCTCGCCATCGGCCTCACGATGGCCGTGCTCAACTTCCGCTTCCTCGATGCCGGGGTGGCCAAGCTCAACACGTCCGGAGAGACCAACAACAAGGTGCTGCGGCGCGCCATCGGGACCAAGAGCGTGACGCGCCTCGGCGTCATCACCGTGATCTGCGTGGGCCTGCTGCTGCTCAACGGCGCGCTCGGCATCGGTGCGGTGGCCGGTCTCGTCATCTTCCAACTGCTCTTCGTCGTCAACGTGGGGCGCGTCATCGTTTCGCAGGGGATTCAATGAAGAACAGCTTCGTGCTCGCCAGTGGCAACATCACGATCGGCGATCACCATGGTGTGGTCCACGTGGCCGGCCTGACCATCTACATGGACGTGGTCTGGACCACGGTGCTGGCGGCCGCCATCGTGCTGGCGTTCGGGTTCCGCATGCGGGCCAAGGTGACGTCGGGCGTGCCCGGCAAGCT
The DNA here is from genome assembly GCA_963742035.1 of uncultured Acidimicrobiaceae bacterium. Classification (GTDB taxonomy): domain Bacteria; phylum Actinomycetota; class Acidimicrobiia; order Acidimicrobiales; family RAAP-2; genus Bog-473. Next base: position 36,567 of record CAVUKH010000008.1, on the reverse strand, counting down.
GCAGCTCTTCTGGGAGACGCTGGTCGAACAGGTCACGGACCTGGCCGACTCGGCCATCGGCCCCGAGGGGCGCCCTTTCGTGGGGCTGGGTGTGACCGTCTTCTTCTTCATCCTCATCTGCAACTGGCTGGCCTTCGTGCCGAGCGGTGACCCCGGTTTCCTGGCGCCGCCGACCGGCGACGTGAACCTCCCGCTGGCCCTGGCCCTCACCGTCTTCTTCCTGGTGCACTACAACTCGGTCAAGGCGCGCGGTTGGGGCGGCTACTTCAAGCACTACGCCCAGCCCTATGCCGCGCTCACCCCGATCAACATCATTGAGGAGATCACCAAGCCGATCACGCTGACCTTCCGACTCTTCGGCAACATCTTCTCCGGTGTGCTGATGGTCGCGGTGATCGTCGCCCTGATCCCGCCGTACCTGTCGTGGATCGGGCTCCTCGTCTGGAAGCCGTTCGACGAGCTCTTCATCGGCGCCATCCAGGCCTTCATTTTCGCCCTTCTGACCATCATGTACCTCGGTATGGGCATGAGCAGGGATCAGCACTGAGGATCCGGGCGATCAGCGGAACATTCGAACGCAACGATCTCGACAAAGGAGAGGAAACATGGCAACAAACGACATTGAAGGTGCGGTACGTGTCGCCGGCGCCCTCATCGGCGGTGGCCTCGCGCTGGGCGGCGGCGCCATCGGTGCCGCGGTCGGCGACGGCCTGGCCGGATCGCAGACGATCGCGGCCATCGCACGGCAGCCCGAGATTGAGGCCAAGGCCCGTCAGTACTTCTTCCTGACGGTCGGTCTGGTGGAGGCCATGTACTTCATCAACCTGCTGTTCATGGTGGTGTTCGTCTACGTCTTCGCCGCCAAGAGCATCGCCGGCTAGCACGACCCAACTCACCGACTCCCTCACGGAGACACTCCGGAAACTGAGAGCACCATGACCACCGCAGGCATTTTCCTCTTGCCCAATGGGACCTTCTTCATTGAGCTGATCGTCTCGATCATTCTGATCCTGGCCATCTACAAATGGGTGCTTCCTCCCATCAACAAGGCGATGGAGGAGCGCCAGGAGAAGATCAGAGAGTCCCTGGAGGCCGCCGACAAGGCGCGCGCCGACGCAGAGGCCGCCGACGACGAGCGCCGCAACGTGCTCGAGGAGGCGCGCCACCAGGCCCGCGAGATCGTCGCCACCGCCAATCGCACCGCGGAGCAGGTGCGCACCGACGCCCAGGCCAAGGGACAGACCGACTACGAGCGCATTGTGGGCAACGCCGACGTCGAGATCGCCCTGGCCCGCCAGCGGGCCGTCGAGGAGGCCGCGGCGCGCATGGGCGAGATCGTGATGGAGGTCGTGGAGCGGGTCATCGGCCGTGAGGTGGACGCCGCGGCTCACCACGACCTCATTGACGAGGCCGTCGCCGCGCTCCGGGCCGACACGGCCGGTGGCGCCGCGGCCGCCGGGACCGGGGCCAGGCAGTGAACCCCACGCTTCAGGGCTACACGGCGGCGGTGGTCGAGGCGGCCGGCCCGGACGCGCTCGGCGGCCTGGCGGCCGACCTCGAGGCGATTGAGCGGCTCGTCCTGGCCAACCCCCAGTTGCGGGCCGCGCTGACCGACACCGCCGTGCCCGGCCCGGCCCGGCGGGCCGTCGTGCTCGACCTGCTGGACGGGAAGGTCACGCCCCAGGCCCGCCGGCTGGCCGCGTTCGCCAGCGGCGTGGTCATCGCGCCCGAGGTTCCCAACGCGCTGGGCTGGGTCAGCACCCGGGTCCGCCACCTGGCCGAAGGGCAGGACGAGGAGCCCGGCCTGAGCCTGTTGCAGTCCCGCCAGCGCGTCGGCGGCTTCGCCATCGCGGTGCACGAGGACATGTCGACCGCGGAGCTCGAATCACTCGAAGACGACCTGTTCCGGTTCGCCCGCATCGTGGAGTCCACGCCCGCCCTCCGCGCCGCCCTGACCGACCGCGACCTGGAGGTGGCGGCGCGCCGGGGGCTGGTCACGCAGCTGCTCGAGGGCAAGATCTCCGCCGCCAGCCTGTCGCTGGCCCGCTACGCCGTCACCGGCGGGCGGGCCCGGGACATGGTCGGGACGCTGGACTTCCTGGTGGAAGCGGCCGCCCAGGCCCGGGGTTGGCGCATCGCCCGGGTGCGGTCGGCGGCGCCGATCGACGACGCCCAGAGGACCGAATTGACCGATTCGCTCGGCACCCTCGCCGGCGCGCCCGTGGAGTTGCAGGTGGAGGTGGACGCGTCACTGCTGAGTGGCGCGTTGATCCGCATCGGCGACCTGCAGGTGGACGCCACGGCACGGGGCCGGATCGATGCACTCCGAGAGCACTTCACGCCGACGGGCTGGGATTCGTCCGGGTTCGGCCGGGGGCAGCGTTCGCAGGACCAGACAGAGGGAGCAGAGTGATGGCAGAGCTCACGATTGACGCCAGGGAGATCACCGAGGCGCTGGAGCGCAATGTCGAGGACTACACCCCGGCCGTGGGCACCGAGCAGATCGGGCGCATCGTCGAGGTCGGTGACGGCATCGCCCGTGTCTCCGGGCTCCCCGGCGCCGCGGTGAACGAGTTGCTCGAATTCGAGGACGGGACGCTGGGGCTGGCGCTGAACCTCGACGAGGACACCATCGGTGCCGTCGTCCTGGGCGAGGTGGACTCCCTCGAGGAGGAGCAGACGGTCAAGGCCACCGGGCGCATCCAGACCGTGCCGGTGGGTGACGCGCTGCTCGGCCGCGTGGTCAACGCCCTGGGCGAGCCGCTCGACGGCAAGGGGGCGATCAACACCACCGAGACGCGCCGCATGGAGGTGCAGGCCCCGGGCATCGTCGGTCGCCAGCCGGTGAGCGAGCCGTTGCAGACGGGCATCAAGGCCATTGACGCCATGACGCCGATCGGCCGCGGGCAGCGCGAGCTGATCATCGGCGACCGCAAGACGGGCAAGACCACGGTCGCCGTCGACACCATCATCAACCAGGCGGGCCAGGGCGTGAAGTGCATTTACGTCGCCATCGGCCAGAAGAATTCCTCGGTGGCGCAGACCGTGGCCACCCTGGAGGACCACCAGGCCTTGGAGTACACCGTCGTGGTGGTCGCCTCGGCCGGTGACCCCGCGCCGTACAAGTACCTGGCGCCGTACGCCGGCTGTGCCATGGGCCAGCACTGGATGGAGAACGGCGAGCACGCGCTGATCATCTACGACGACCTGTCGAAGCAGGCCGAGGCCTACCGGTCCGTCTCCCTGTTGCTCCGGCGACCACCGGGCCGCGAGGCGTACCCCGGCGACGTCTTCTATCTCCACTCCCGCCTGCTGGAGCGGGCGGCCAAGCTCTCGGACGAGCGCGGCGGCGGCTCGTTGACCGCGCTGCCCGTCATTGAGACCAAGGCCGGGGACATCTCCGCCTACATCCCGACCAACGTGATCTCCATCACCGACGGCCAGGTCTTCTTGGAGACCGACCTGTTCAACTCGGGCATCCGGCCGGCCATCAACGTCGGCAACTCGGTGAGCCGGGTGGGCAGCGCGGCCCAGGTGAAGGCCATGAAGCAGGTGTCGGGGACGCTCAAGCTCGACCTGGCCCAGTTCCGCGAGCTCGAGTCCTTCGCCACCTTCGGCTCGGAGCTCGACCGCGTGTCCCAGGCCCAGCTCGACCGCGGCTATCGCCTGACCGAGCTTTTGAAGCAGCCCCAGAACCAGCCGGAGCCGGTCGAGCAGCAGGTCCTCGTGATCTACGCCGGCACCAAGGGCTGGGCGGACACGGTCCCGGTGAGCGAGGTACGCCGTTTCGCCACCGAGCTCATCGAGTACTTCCGGGCCAACCACCCGGCCGTCCTCGAGACCATCCGCAGCACCGGAGCCATGCCCGAGGGCGACGAGCTCGACAAGGGCATGACCACCTTCCTGGAGGGATTCGACACGGGGAAGGGCGCCTGACGCATGGCCGGAGGCCAAGAGCGCATCCTGCGGCGCCGGATCCGCAGCGTGCAGTCCACGAGGAAGATCACCAAGGCGATGGAGCTCATCGCCGCCTCGCGGATCGTGCGCGCCCAGAACCGCATTGCGGCCAACCGCCCCTTCCGGGAGGGCATGGAGCGCGTGCTGCGGCTCACCGCGGCCGCCGATCCCATGGCGGCGAAGACGTTGCTCGGGACGCCCGAGTCCCCGCGCCACGTCGGGATCCTGGCCATCGCCGGTGACCGGGGCCTGGCCGGGTCGTACAACTCGGGCGTGCTGCGCCTGACCGAGCGCGCCGTGGCCGAGTACCGGGCCGCCGGGACCGAGGTCACGGTGTGGTCCGTCGGCAAGAAGGCCCCCTCCTACCTCCGCTTTCGCGGCATCGACGTGGCGCAGTCGTTCGTCGGCCTGGCCGACCGCCCCGAGTTCGGCGACGCCCGGCACATCGCGGCCGTTGTGGCGGCACCGTTCGTCGCCGGCGAGATCGACCTCGTGCAGATGGTGTCCACCCGTTTCATCTCCGCCGGCACCCAGCGCGTCGAGCGCATGCAGATGCTGCCGCTTCCCCTGCCCGAGGAGGCGGGGGTGGTCTACGAGGAGGAAGGGACGCTCGAGGGCTACACCGAGTTCGAGCCGGAGCCGGCGAAGCTGCTGGCCGAGCTGGCGCCCCGTGCGCTCGAGGCGGAGATCTTCGCCGCACTGCTCGAGGGTGCCGCCGCGTTCTTCACAGCCCAGCAGCGCGCCATGGCGGCCGCCACCGAGAACGCGGACGAGCTCGTCCGCACCCTGACCCGCGTCATGAACCGCGCCCGTCAGGACGCCATCACCACCGAGATCATGGAGATCGTCGGCGGAGCCGAGGCGCTCCGCCAGTCGAAGGGAGCTTGACCGTATGACCACCACCGCACAGAGCACCGACACCGCGGGGCGCGCCCTCGAAGAGGGGCGCGTCGTCGCCATTGCCGGGCCGGTGATCGACGTCGAGTTCCCCCCGCACGCCCTGCCCGAGATCAACTTCGAGGTCGAGTTCGACATTGAGCTCGACGGGTCCACGCACACCGTGGCCGCCGAGGTGGCCCAGCAAATCGGCGACGGGCGTGTGCGCTGCATCTGCATGCAGCAGACCGACGGGCTCGTGCGCGGCGCCGCCGTGCGCAACCTGGGCCGGGGCATTTCCGTCCCGGTCGGCAACGCGGTGCTCGGCCACGTGTTCAACGTGTTGGGTGAGCCGCTCGACGTCGACTCCATTGAGGGCATCGAGGAGCGCTGGGAGATCCACCGCAGTGCGCCGGCCTTCGACCAGCTGGAGCCGAGGGCCCTGATGTTCGAGACCGGCATCAAGGTCATCGACCTGCTCGAGCCGTACGTGCAGGGCGGCAAAATCGGCCTCTTCGGCGGTGCCGGCGTCGGCAAGACCGTCATCATCCAAGAGATGATCCACCGCGTCGCGCAGCAGCACGGCGGCGTCTCGGTCTTCGCCGGCGTGGGCGAGCGCACGCGTGAGGGCACCGACATGTGGCTCGAGATGCAGGAGTCCGGGGTCATCGACAAGGCGGCGCTGGTCTACGGCCAGATGGACGAGCCGCCGGGCGTGCGCCTGCGCGTCGCCCTGGCCGCGCTGACCATGGCCGAGTACTTCCGGGACGTGCAGAACCAGGACGTGCTGCTGTTCGTGGACAACATCTTCCGCTTCGTCCAGGCCGGCTCCGAGGTGTCCACCCTGCTGGGCCGGATGCCCTCCGCCGTGGGCTATCAGCCCACCCTGGCCGACGAGATGGGCGAGCTGCAGGAGCGGATCACCTCCACCAAGGGCAAGTCGATCACCTCGCTGCAGGCCGTGTACGTCCCCGCCGACGACTACACGGACCCGGCCCCGTTCACGACGTTCACCCACCTCGATGCGACGACCGAGCTGTCGCGCCAGATCGCCGCCCTCGGCATCTACCCGGCGGTCGACCCGCTGGCCTCGACGTCGAACATTTTGGCTCCCGAAATCGTCGGCGAGCGCCATTACGCCGTCGCCCGCCGCGTGCAGGAGATCCTCCAGCGCTACAAGGAGCTGCAGGACATCATCGCCATCCTCGGCATGGACGAGCTGTCCGAGGAGGACCGCGTGACGGTGAGCCGGGCCCGCAAGGTCCAGCGCTTCTTGTCCCAGCCGTTCTTCGTGGCCGAGGTCTTCACCGGCGTGCCGGGCATTTTCGTGCCGATCGACGAGACGGTCGAGTCGTTCGAGGCGCTGGCCAACGGCGACCTGGACAACGTGCCCGAGCAGGCCTTCCTCAACGTCGGTGGCGTGGAGTCCGTGCTCGAGAAGGCGCGCACGCTCGAGGCCGAGGCCGGCTAGTGGCCGACGGTGTCTTCGGCGTGGAGATCGTCACGCCCGAACAGTCCCTCTACGCCGGCGGTGCCACCTCCATTGTGCTGGCCACCTCCGAGGGTGCCCTGACCGTCCTCGACGGCCACACCCCCCTGGTGGGCGACGTGACGCACTGCGAGGTCAAGGTGGAGCAGCCCGAGGGGGAGCTGGTGCGCCTGGCGGTGCACGGCGGGTTCCTGCAGGTCGACACGAGCCCAGGTGCGGCCGAGGGCCTGGCCGAGGGCGACGGCCCCCTGCCCGGGCTGTCGACCCGGGTGACGGTGCTCGCCGGTGTGGCGGAGCTGGCGTCGGAGATCGACGTGCCCCGAGCCGAGCAGGCCCGTGAGCGGGCGGCCCAGCGGGTCGGCGAGCTGGCTGCCGGCCGCGGCCCGGTGTCCGAGGACGTCGAGGTCGACGTGGAGCTGGCCGAGGCGGAGGGCGCCCTGGTGCGCGCCGAGCTGCGTATTGCCGTGGCCACCGAGTCGGCCGCATAGGACCACTTCGGGCGGCCGGACCGGTCGCCGCCCCGGTGTCCGCCGAACGGCGTCCGCCGAACGGCGTCCGCCGAACGAGACCGGCGTCAGCCGAACGAGATGGAGCTGAACTCGGCCAACTTGGCCAGCGTGTGGCTGGCGTCGATCTTCCGCAACGTGCCGGACTTGGAGCGCATGACCAGCGACTGCGTCGTGGCCCCGAACTCGTGGTACTGCACGCCCTGGAGCAGCTCGCCGTCGGTGATGCCGGTGGCGGCGAAGAAGCAGTTGTTCCCCTGCACCAGGTCGTCGGTGGTCAGCACGGCGTCGAGCGCGTACCCGGCTTCGGCGGCCGCCGCCCGCTCCTCTTCGTTGCGCGGGTAGAGCCGGCCCTGGATCTCCGCCCCCATGCACTTGAGGGCGGCTGCGGCCAGGACACCCTCGGGCGTGCCGCCGATGCCGAAGAGGATGTCGGTGCCCGCTCCCGGCCACCCGGTGGCGATTGCTCCCGCCACGTCGCCGTCGGAGATCAGCCGGATGCGGGCCCCGGTGGCGCGCACCTCGGCGACGAGGGCGTCGTGGCGGGGCCGGTCCAGAATCACGGCCGTCAGGTCGCGGATGGGCCGCCCCAGGGCTTCGGAGAGCGCGTGCAGGTTCTCGGTGGGCGTCCGGCGGATGTCGCAGGCGCCCTTGGCGCGGGGCCCCACGGCCAGCTTCTCCATGTAGACGCAGGGGCCGGGGTCGAACATGGCGCCCCGCTCGGCGACGGCGATGACGGCCAGGGCACCGCCACGCCCTTGGGCGGTCAGCGTGGTGCCGTCAATGGGGTCGACGGCGATGTCGGTCAGCGGGGGCGTGCCGTCACCGATCTTCTCCCCGTTGAAGAGCATCGGTGCGTTGTCCTTCTCACCCTCGCCGATGACGACGATGCCGTCCATCGGCACGCTGGACAGGACGGTCCGCATGGCCTCGACCGCCGCGGCGTCGGCACCGAGCTTGTCGCCCCGGCCCATCCAGCGGCTGGCCGCCATGGCGGCCGCCTCGGTGACCCGGACAAGGTCCATCGCGAGGTTGCGGTCGGGGGCCTGACGCGACGTCACCACGGCTTTGACCATAGTTGGTCACGGATCGTGGCTTGCCGTTCGGCCGGGCCTCCAGCGGCGATACTTGGGGTCGTGGATCAGATCGTCGTCGAGCCCAGTGGCCCGCTCCGGGGCACCGTCAGCGCAGGTGGTGCGAAGAATTCGGCACTCAAGCTGATGGCGGCCTGCCTGCTCGCCGAAGGCCGCACGGTGCTCTCCAACGTCCCTCGCATCTCCGACGTCGACACCATGGCCGAGGTCCTGCGGGCCATGGGGGCGCGGGTCGAGCGCCTCGACAACGGGGATGTGAGCGTGACGACGCCGCCGGAGGGGGAGCTGGTGCCCTCGGGACCGTTCGAGCTGTTCGAGCGGATGCGGGCCTCGGTCGTCGTCCTCGGCCTCCTCCTGGCCCGTTGCGGCTCCGTCCGGGTGCCGCTGCCCGGCGGGGACGACTTCGGTGACCGGCCCATCGACTTCCACCTCACCGGCCTCGGGGCCATGGGGGCGCGTTTCGAGTCGTCCCACGGCGAGGTGCGGGGGACGGTGCCGGGGGGGCGCCTGGTCGGCACGCGCGTCGTGCTGGAGTACCCGAGCCACACGGCGACGGACAACCTGCTCATGGCGGCCGTGCTGGCCAAGGGCACCACGGTGATCGAGAACGCGGCGAAGGAGCCCGAGGTGACGGACCTGGCCGCCATGCTCTGCGACATGGGGGCCGTCGTGCGCGGCGCCGGGACGTCCCGCATTGAGATCGAGGGGGTGGAGTCGCTGCGGCCCACCCGGCACGCGGTCGTGCCCGATCGGGTGGTGGCCGCCACGTTCCTCGCCGCGGTGGGTATGGCGGGTGGCGAGGTCACCATCGCCGACGCCCGGCCCGAGCACATGGAGATGCTGCTGCGCAAGGTCCAGCAGATGGGCGTGAGCACCGACATGTCCCCGTCCGGTCTGCGGGTCAGCGCAACGGGGCGGCTCGCCGCGGCCGACGTGGCGACCCTCCCGTACCCGGGCGTGGCGACCGACTACAGCCCGCTGCTCGTGGCGATGCTGACGGTGTCCGACGGTGTCGGGATCCTCACCGAGAACCTCTTCTCCGGGCGCTTCCGCTACGTGGAGGAGCTGCGCCGGATGGGGGCCGACATCCGGACCGAGGGCCACCATGCCGTCGTGCGGGGCGTCGCGCGCCTGTCGGGCGCCCCGGTCCGTGCCCCCGACATCCGGGCGGGCGTGGCGCTCGTGCTGGCCGGGCTGGTGGCGGAGGGCGAGACCGTCGTGAGCGGTGCGCACCACATCCGTCGAGGCTACGAGGACCTGGCCGGCGCGCTGCGCTCCCTCGGAGCCACGGTGACCTGCCGGTGAGCGCGCTCCCGAGCGACCCGGCGGCCCTGCTCGACCGGGCCACGGCGGGCGATCGCGTCGCGCTGGCCCGGCTGCTCTCGTACGTCGAGCGGGGCGGCGAGCGGGCGATGGCCGTGGCGCGGCTCGCCTACCGCTCGGACGCCCCGTATTCGGTCGGCCTCACGGGCGCACCCGGGGCCGGCAAGTCCACGCTGACCGACGGCCTCATCACGGCAGTCCGGGGTGGCTGGCCGGAGGGCGCGGCCATCGGGCAGGTCGCCGTGTTGGCGGTGGACCCCACGTCGCCCTTCAGCGGCGGCGCGATTCTGGGGGACCGCGTACGCATGGGCCAGCACACGCTCGACCCGACGGTGTTCATCCGGTCGATGGCGACGCGAGGGCACCTCGGTGGGCTCTCGCTCGCCGTCCCCGACGCCATCCGCCTCCTCGGCGCGGCGGGGTTGGGCGTGGTGATCGTCGAGACGGTCGGGGTGGGTCAGATGGAGGTGGAGATCGCATCGGCGGCCGACACGACCGTGGTCGTGGTGACTCCCGGGTGGGGCGATTCCATGCAGGCCAGCAAGGCCGGACTGCTCGAGGTGGCGGACGTGTTCGTCATCAACAAGGCGGACCGGCCGGGCGTGCACGAGGCCCGGCGCGATCTCGAGCAGATGCTCGACCTGGCGCGCCCGGGAGCCTGGCGGCCCGAGATCGTCGAGACGACGGCGACGGGCGCCCAGGGTGTCACCGAGCTCTGGCAGTCCGTCGCCCGCCACCGCGCCCACCTGGTGGGCTCGGGCCAGCTGGCCGTCCGCCGCGCCGACCGGGTGGCCCAGGAGCTCCGCCGGGTATTGCTGGCTCGCACCGAGGTCACGGTGGACGAGCTGGTGGCGGGGGAGGAGTTCACCACTGCGGTGAAGGCGCTGGCGGCCGGGGAGCTCGATCCCTACGAGGCGGCCGAAGGCCTGCTGGCCGGATGAGCCATCGCAAGTCGATTCCGGTACGGTGCGGCGATGGCTGAGACCTTCGTGACGGTCGAACGGCGCCCCGACGACGTCGCGCTGATCCGACTGGACCGGCCCAAGGCCAACGCCCTGTCGGCCGCCGTGTTGGCACAGCTGCGCGCCGTCGCCACCGGGCTGCACGAGGACCCGCCGGGTGCGGTCGTGCTGTGGGGCGGGCGACGGATTTTCGCGGCGGGAGCTGACATCGTCGAGCTGGGCGACAGTGGCGCGGGTTCCGTGGGCGCGAGCTTCGCCGCCGCGCTGGACACTTTGGCATCGGTGCCCCGGGCCACCATCGCCGCCGTGAACGGCTACGCCCTCGGCGGTGGGCTCGAGCTGGCGCTGGCCTGTGATTTCCGCGTCGGCGCGGACGATTCCCGCTTCGGGCTGCCAGAGGTCCTGCTCGGCGTCATCCCCGGTGGGGGCGGCACGCAGCGTCTGCCGCGCCTGATCGGGTCTTCCCGGGCCAAAGAGCTGATCTTCACCGGTCGTCAGGTCCGGGCCGACGAGGCACTGTCGATCGGCCTGGTGAACCGCATCGTGGCGCCCGACGATGTGCTGCAGACGGCGCTGACCTGGGCGGCGGAGCTGGCGACCGGCCCCGTCGTGGCCCATCAGTTGGCCAAGGCCGCGGTCGACGGCGGGCTCGAGACCACGTTGGCCGGGGGGATGGCGCTGGAACAAGAGGCGTTCGTCACCGTGGCCCGGACGGAAGACGCGGCGCGCGGCATCGCGTCCTTCCGCCAGCACGGTGCCGGCAAGGCGACCTTCGTCGGTCGGTGATCCCTTGAGCTCCCCGCCGATTCCCGTGAGCACCAGCGAGGGCGCCTTCGACCCCTCGGTCCGCTGGTTCCAGCACGCCGTGTTCTACGAGGTCCTCATCCGGGGGTACCACGACGCCAACAACGACGGCACCGGTGATCTGCGCGGATTGCGCGAGAAGCTCGACTACATGGAGTGGCTGGGTGTCGACTGCATCTGGATGCTCCCTTTCTACCCCTCACCCTTCCGTGACGGCGGCTACGACATCAGTGACTTCTTCAACGTCCATCCGGACTACGGGAGCATCAGCGACCTGGTGGCATTCCTCGAAGACGCGCACCGCCGCGGCATCAGGGTCATTGCCGACCTGGTGATGAACCACACCAGCGATGAGCACCCGTGGTTCGTCGAGTCGCGGTCGTCGAGGGACAACGCCAAGGCCGACTGGTACGTCTGGAACGACGACGACCAGAAATGGCCGGACGCGCGGGTGGTGTTCACTGACGTCGAGCGGTCGAACTGGACGTGGGACGACACGCGTCAGCAGTACTACTGGCATCGCTTCTACCACCACCAGCCCGACCTCAACTACGACAACCCCGAAGTCGCCGACACCATGATCGATCTGGTGCGCTTCTGGCTCGACCTCGGCTTCGACGGGTTCCGGCTGGATGCCGTCCCCTATCTGTACCAACGCGACGGGACCTCGGGCGAGCACCTACCCGAAACGCACTCGTTCATTAAGCGGATCCGCAAGCAGATCGATGCCGACTACCCGGGTCGCATCCTCCTGGCCGAGGCCAACGGCTGGCCGAGTGACGTCGCCGACTACTTCGGCGACGGTGACGAGTGCCACCTGTGCTTCCACTTCCCCCTCATGCCGCGCCTCTTCATGGCGGTCCGGCGGGAGCAGCGCTACCCGATCACCGAGATCCTGGCCCAGACCCCGGTCATCGACGACGCCTGTCAGTGGGCCATCTTCCTGCGCAACCACGACGAGCTGACGCTCGAAACAGTGAGCGACGAGGAGCGGGACTACCTCATGGCGGAGTACGCCAAGGACCCGAGGATGAAGCGTCACATGGGGATCGGCCGACGCCTGGCCCCCCTCCTCGACAACGACCGCCGGACGGCCGAGTTGCTCTATGCCCTGATCCTGTCCCTGCCGGGCAGCCCGGTCATCTACTACGGCGACGAGCTGCTCATGGGTGACAACATCTACCTCGGTGACAGGGACTCGGTGCGCACACCCATGCAGTGGTCACCCGACCGGAACGGCGGGTTCTCGAAGGCCGACTTCGCCCAGCTCTACCTGCCACCGCTTATGGATCCCGTCTACGGGTTCAGCGCGCTCAACGTGGAGGCCCAGCTGCGCAATCAGGGGTCCTTCCTGCACTGGCTGCGCCGCATGCTGACTGAGCGGCGGGCACTGCCGGTGATGGGTGTCGGCGCCATGGAGGTGCTGCCGTGCGCCAACCCCTCCGTCCTGGCCTACATGCGGTCGGGCGAGGTGGCCGACATCTTGACCGGCACGAGCTCCACCGGCCCGTCGGTCAGCCCGGCGGTCGACGGCGCACTCGATTTCGGTCACTCCACCGTGTTGGCCCGCACCGTCCCGGCCGGGAACGAGAGCGAGGATGACCAGGCGGTGCACCGCCAGCAGGCGGTGCTGTGCGTGCACAACCTGAGCCGGTTCGCCCAACCGGCCGAGTTGGCGTTGGCCAAGTGGGCGGGCGCGACGCCGTACGAGGTGCTGGGGCGGGTGCCCTTTCCCGTGATCACCGAGGAGCCCTACGCCGTGACCCTGCCGCCGTACGGGTTCTTGTGGTTCGACCTGGCCCTGGAGGAGCGGCCACCGGAATGACCGCCGAACGCGACCAGGCCCTGCGGATGATCTCGGAGGCGTGGCTCGGACTGCGCCGGGTCGCGCCGGAGGGTGACATCGTCGTCGAGCGCGACGAGGTGCTCAAGGCGGGTCGGCCCGGCCTGATCGACATCGTGGTGCGCGTCGGCGAGCGCCGCGCGCACATCGTCGCAGGACTGCGCGGTGTGGGTGACGAGCCGCACTTCCTGCGGAGTGGTGAGGAGGCCGCTCTGGGCCTGCTCGACGACGAGGACGGGCTGGCCGTGTGCACCGATGCGCTGCGCGATGCCCAGCTGGCCGGTCTGTTGCTCGCCACGGTGCGGGGGGTCGCGGCCCGTCCCGGACCGGTGGCGGTCCTGCGGGACGACGACGACGCCACGGTGCTCGACTGCGGGGACCGTGGCGACCTCCTGGTGTTCCCGTGGCTTCGGGCCACGCCGCGGCATGACATCGATCTGATGGTTGCGCTGGAGCGGTCCGGCTTCAACCATGTCGCCGCACCGCTGGCGCGCTGGGTCTGGGAGGGGCGTGACCTCGGGGTGGTGCAAGAGCCGCTGGCCGACCGTTCCGCCGGCTGGGCGCTGGCCTTGACCTCCCTGCGCGACTTCTACGCGTCCGGCGGTTCGCCCGAGGTCGCCGGCGCCGACTTCGGGGCCGAGGCCAGAGCGCTCGGCACCATGACGGCACGGATGCACCTCGCTCTCGACAGTGCGTTCCAGCGGGAGCACGAGCCCGTCAGCCAGTGGGTCGACGAGGCCGAGGCCATCATCGCCGTGTCCGACGCGTCCCTCCTGGAGGCCCCGGGTGTCACTGACCTGGTGAAGTGGCTCCGCGAGTCCGAGGCGCGCCTCCCGGTCATCCGCACCCACGGCGACTTCCAACTGGGCCGGACGGCCCGGACGGACCAGGGATGGGTGGTGAGTGACTGTGCTCCGGGGGGCGTCGTCGCCCCGGCGTCCACGGTGGTCATGCGCACCCCACTGGGCGACGTGGCCGACCTGTTGTGGTCGATGCACCGCGCCAGTGCGGTGGCGGCAGCGGAGCGTGATCCGACCGGCAGGCTCGGGCTTGCCGCGCTCGGCCACGCCTGGGAGATGCGGAACCGTCGCGCCTTCGTCACGGCCTATTTGGGCACGCCGGGAATCGGTGGACTGGTCGGGCCCGACAGAGACCTCGTGCGACGGCTCGTCTCGTTCCTCGAGTTGGCCCGCTCGGTGCGGGACGACGTGGCTTAAACGGCCAGGGCGGAGACCTTCAGGGTCTCGGCCGCCTCCTCGGGTGAGATCACGTTGATGGCCACCCCGGTGCCGAGCTCGAAGCCGGCGGTCGTCGTGGCCTTGGGCCAGATGTGCGCGTGCCAGTGGTACGGCTCGCCGACCCGGTACGGGGCGGAGTGGAACACGATGTTGTAGGCGACGTCTCCGACCGACTCGGCCAGCTGCTGCAGGGAGCGGCGGATCGCCTCCCCGACGGCGATGAGGTCCTCGGTCGGGCTCCGGTGCAGGTGCGGATTGTGCTCCCGGGGCAAGACCAACATCTCATACGGCACGGCGCTCCAGAAGGGGCAGACCACGACAACCCGGTCGTTGGCGTAGATCACCCGTTCGGTGGAGTCCTCTTCGGCCTCAATGGTGGTGCACAGAAGGCAGGAACCGACGAAGCGAGCGAAGCGCGCTTGCTCTTCGGCGAGCTCGCGGGGGATGAAGGACATTCCGAGCAACTGGCCGTGGGGGTGCTCCAGCGACGCTCCCGCCTCGCGGCCGGAGTTCACGATGGCCTGGGTGTAGCGGAGGTTGGGCTGTGACGCGTGCTCCTCCAGGCGATCGCGCAGCGCCGCCATGACCAGCTCGACCTGCTCCTGGCTGAGCTGTCCCAGGGTGGCGTCGTGCTCGGGGGAGAAGATCAGGATCTCGTGGATGCCGCCGGCGGATGCCTGTGTGAAGACGGGACCCCGGTTGGCCACGACGAACGGCTCGTCGCCCGCGAAGGCCGGGAAGAGGTTCGGGACGACCCGGACCAGCCAGCGACCCTCCGGCCCGTAGGTCTCGAGGGCGGGCGGGGTGTCCTCCTCGTTCCCCGGGCAGAACGGGCAGGGACGATTGAGGGACTCGGGCACCCACGGGGTACGGGTGACGAACGACTGGGGCCGCTCGGAGCGGCCCGGGCTCACGACCACCCAACGACCCGACAACGGATCGAGGCGCAACTGATTCATCGGTCCACTCTCTCGGGCGCACCCCGGCCTGTAGACATCGAACAGCACCTCATCCTCATCCCTCCACCTCTACGGTACAGGTTCCACTACCCCGGAAAACGCCATCATCGCGGAACGTTCACCCAGGTCCCCCGGTCATAGGAGAACATGTCGGCCATGCACCACCAGCCGGACGGCGCGGCTTTCGACATCGTGTTGCTGCTCCATGTGGCCTGCGTCGTCGTGGGGCTCGTGACCGCGGCGGCCTCCGCCGCCACGGCGGCCCGGCTGCGTCGCCTCCTCGGATCGACTCTGCCGCTCCCCGAACCACTGCGGCGCTACTTCCGGCCCGGGGTCAACTGGGCCGGGCGGACCGTCTACGGCATACCCGTTTTCGGGTTCGCCCTGCTCGCCATGAGTCAGGGCGCCTATGCCCTGGGGCAGGGATGGGTGCTGGGGGGTCTGGCCATCTTCTGCGCCGTCGCCCTCCTCGGTGAGGGGCTGCTGTGGCCAGCCGAACGGCGTCTCCAGATCACCCTCTCGGAGAGTGATGCCACGTCACCGCCGACCTCCGGGCTGCTGGACCGCGAGGCCACCGTCATGGCACGGACGGCCGGGGCGACGCTGGTTCTGCTGCTGGCCGGGACCGTGCTCATGGTGGCGCAGCCCTGAGCGGAAGGCAGAACGGGACCCCCGCGAGGGTCCCGTTCTGTCAGTACATGTGGTGGTCCGGCACGAGGCCGTCCCGGCTGCTCAGCCGCACCCCCGTCCGCCGCCGACGGGCGGAGGCTCGCTGTAGCCGCCCCCGGAGCCGCCGCCGCCGCTCCCACCACCACCGCCGCCTCCCCGCTCCCGCCGCTGCCGGAGCCGCCGCAGTTGGAGATCTTGACGGTGCCGGACGTGCTGGCCGACTGGTCGTAGCTGTTCCCGGCGTAGCTCACCGTCACGGTGACGGAGCCGGCAACCTGGTTGACCGACGGGATGGAGCACGAGGCCACGCCCGACGCGTTGGTCGTGGCCGTGCAGCTCTGTGCGGTCTTCCCCGTGCCCAGCGTCTGGGTGACGCTCTGGCCGCTGAGCGGGGTGCCGTTGCTCGTCAGGGTGGACGACAGGGTCACCGACGAGCCGTTCGTGGCCGTGGTGGCGCCGGTGTAGGTCAGGCTCGTGCTCGCCGGGGTCACCACGAAGTTGTTGTGCCCGCTGCTCCCCAGCAGCTGCGGCGACGTCGAGGTGTTCCCGGCGTACGACCCCGTGACGGGGTAGGTGCCAGACGTCTCAGTGGGCGAGATGGAGCACGACGCCTTCCCGTAGGAGTTGGTGGTGGCCGTGCAGGACTGGGTCCCGTTGAGGGTCAGGGTGACCGTCTGCCCGCTGATCCTTGTCCCGTGACCTGGTTGGTCAGCGTGCCGGTGACCGTCGTGGGCGACCCCGTGGCTCCGGTGACCGCGCTCACCGACAGTGAAGTCGGCGTGGTCACGGTGACCGACTGCGACGCGGACGCACTCGTGTAGTAGGCGTTGCCACCGTAGGTCACGGTGACGGGCAGCGGGCTGGCGTTCTGGTTGAACATGCAGATGCTGCAGGAAACCTTGCCCGCGGCATTGGTCGTGCCGCTGCAGTGTTGTGCCGAGGACCCCGATCCGACGGTGAACGTCACGGTCTGACCGGCCAGCGGAGCCCCGTTGCTGGTCAGGGTGGCCGACAGCACGGGCGAGTTCCCGCTGGTGATCGATGTGCTCCCCGTGTACGTCACCGTGGGGTCGTCCTTGTTCTCGGTGAAGGTGTTGGAGCCGGTGCTCGACAGCAGGACGGGGGTCGTCGTCGTGTCACCATTGAACGAGCCGGTGACCTTGTAGGTGCCACCCGGCTCGTTCGGCGTCACGGGGCAGGACGCCACGCCGCTGGCGTTCGTCGTCGCCGTGCACGTCTGCGTCCCGTTGACCGTGAGGGTCACGGGCTCGTTCGGCACTGGGGCGTTGGTGTAGCTGTTGACGAGCGTGGCCGAGACCGTTCCCGGTGCGTTGTAGGTGCCGCTGCCCGGGTTCACGGTCAGCGTGGTCCCTTCCGGCAGGTTGACCGTCGAGCTCGCCGTGGAGGTCGCGTAGTACGAGGTACTCCCGAAGGTGTCCGTCACCGGGATGGGACCCTGCGGTTGGCCGGTCACGTTGATGACGCAGGACGCCGCCCCCGTCGATGTCGTCACAGCGGAGCAGGTCTGCGCCGTCGTCCCGCTGCCCAGGGTGAACGTGACCGGCTGCCCGCTCAGCGGGGTGTTGCTGTCGTTGGTGAGCACGCCCGACACGGTCAGTGGTTGCCCGTTCTGGGCGACGGTCCCACCCGTGTAGGTGAGCGTGGTCTGGTCGAGGGTCACGATGAAGCTGGCTGATCCGTTCGACGGATTCAGCTGCAGAGGCAGCGTGGAGTTACCGTTGAAGGTACCCGTCACGGTGTAGGTCGCCGCCTGCTCGCCGGGCGTGATGGAGCACGAGGCGGTGCCGGTGGCATCGGTGGTGCCCGTGCAGGTCTCGGCGCCGTTGAGCTGGAACGTCACCGGCTGACCCGAGATCGGGGCGTTGGTGTTGGTGTCCGTGAGCACCCCGGACACCGTCGTGGTGTCGGAGTACGGGCTCGTGGCCGGGTTCACGGTCAGCGTCGTCGGCTCGGTCACCGTGATCGGCGTGGTCGCCGTGGCCAGCGTGTCGTACGCGTCGCCGGCGAAGCTCGAGGTGACGGTCTCGGACGTCTGGGGCTGGTCCACCGTCGGGACGGTGCAGCTCACGTTCCCGTTCACGTCCGTGGTCCCGCTGCAGGACTGTGCCGTCGTGCCCGTGCCGATGGTGAAGGTGACCACCTTGGCGGGCAGCGGGGTCCCCGTTGTCGGGGTGTCCGTGGTCAGGGTCCCGGACAGGGTGGTCGGCGACCCGTTGACCGCGGTGGTGGCACCCGTGTAGGTCAGCGCGCTCGTGTCGGGATTGACCGTGAACGTACTGGTGGAGCTGTTCGAGCCGATGGGAGTCGACGTCGTCGTGTCACCGGGGAAGGATGCGGTGAGCGTGTAGCTGCTCGACGGCTCTCCGGCTGTGAGATCGCAGGTGGCGGTTCCCGTGGTGTCGGTGTCCGCCGTGCACGTTTCGGATCCGTTCAAAGTGAAGGTGACCGGCTCGTTGACGATCGGCGTGCCGGTGTTCGGGTTCGTCAGGACGGCCGACACCGGCGTTGGCGTTGAGAAGTTGCCGGTGACGGGTTGGACGGCCAGTGTCGAGGGCACGGTGGTCGTGGCGGGCGGCGGCGTGGCCACCTCGATCTGGTCGTCGACGGAAAGTCCGTACAAGGCACCGGAATGCGTGTTGATCTGCTGCAGCACGTCACCCGACGCGATGTCGACCTTCCAGATGTCGCCGGACGTCGAATCCCCGGTCCAGAACGAGTTGCCGTCGGGGTCGAGGCTTATGGCGAACAGCGACCCCTGGCAGCCCGGCAACGACGCGCAGGTGTAGGTCTGCAGCACGTTGCCGTTCTGGTCGAGGAGGAGGTCCGCATTCGAATCCGACACCAGCACGTCCCCGTCGGGGAGGATCTGGAGCTCGAAGGCCTGCACCGGGAGGCCCGTCGACGGATCGCTCGTCGGGAAGGACTGCACGTTGAAGTTGGGCAGTTGTTGGTTGGTGCACATGTTGTAGCGCAGGATGTCGGAACCTTCGGTCGTGTAGTAGATGGTGCACTCGTCCGGCGAGAGCGCGATCCAGTCATCACCGCTCAGTTCGGTCGCCAACGGCCCGATGTTCTGTATGAACTGGCCGGTCTTGGAGAACTCGGCGATGTACGGCGTGGTCTGCTGCCCCACGTAGAGGTTGCCCTGATTGTCGAAGGCGAGGGAAAGCGGGTTCTGCAGTCCGCTGGCGAAGACCCCGTCGAGGGTGCCGTCGGGGGCGTATTCGCTGACCTCGCCGGCATAGTCGTCGGTCACGTAGAAGTTGCCCGACGAGTCGAACGCGCTCCCGGCCGTGTAGGGCTCGTCCTGGCCATCGTTGAGGGTCTGGAGCAGTGGATCCCCCGAGCCCTGGCTGTAGACGTTGACGGCTGAGTTGCCGACCGATGCGAAGACCTGACCCGATGTGAACGGGGTCGCAGCACCGGCCGGCTTCGACGTGCCGAAGACGATACCGATGCAGCCGAGCATGAGGACGACTGACAGCGCGAGCGCCATGCGGCGCCATGCGGCGCTGCGCACATCAAACCCGGCGTCGACGCGGTTCGCCGCGTCGCCTGGGGTGTGGCCACCCGCTGACGTTCGAGCAATCGACAATCTCATCTACGCCCCCTCATAGGTGCACCGTTGTCCGGATGCAGCGATCAATCACGCAGAAGCAAGCGGTTTCGATGATGCAGGTGTGGGGTGGGCGTGTACCGACCCGACAGTCCTTGTGCATCGTCACCGCGTGCGTCGTGCTTGCAGTGAATATGCGTTGTCGCCCGGGGCGGCGAAAGGGACAAAAGGACTAGTTGGACTCGCCCCCAATCACAATTGGCGCGTCGTTGTCAGCGGTTCTCCGCGGTCGCGGTGCCGAGCCGGACTCCGTCGAGGCGAGCCGTCCGGCCCCGTCGCGGTTCGATCAGGTCGGGCCCGGGATCAGAGGTGTTAACACCCCGCGTGTGGGGTGTTTACACCTCTGTCGCCGCACGAACGGCCGCCCGGGCGCCCTCGAGGTCACCGGCACGGACCAGGTCCGGCAGAGGGCCGTCAAGGAGCCGAAACCAATCCACCGAGTCGCTCGGGCGACCCTCGATTTTGAGGCGCGTTCTGGCCTCACCCAGCAGCTGGGCCAGGGTCCCGACCGCCTCCCCGCGCTCGCCCGCCAGTCGGGTGCGGAGCCACGAGGCCAGGGCGGGACTGAGCCCCCCGGTCGACACCGAGATGGTGACCGCACCGTCCCGGTGCACGGCGGGGAGGATGAACGAGCAGTTGGCCATATCGTCGGCGCTGTTGGCCCAGACCCCGGCGGCTTCGGCGTCCGCGTAGACGGCCCCGTCGACGTCCGGTATCCCGGTCGCGGTGACGACCAGACGAAAGGCTGCTGCGTCGCCCTTGGCGTAGTTCCGTTTCAACAGGGCGTGCAGCGCCGGCACCAAGGCATCCATGTCGGCGGCCGACGTGGGCGCGATGACGGTCACTTCGGCGCCGCACTCGAGCAGGGCGCGTGCCTTCCGGGCGGCCACCCTCCCACCGCCGACAACGAGGCAAGGACGGCCGGAGACGTCGAGGGAGACGGGATAGAAGGGGGGAGGATCCGGCGGCTCAGTCATGGAGCCGCGGCGGCCCGACCATGCCCGCTGCGATGGTGGCGAACGTGAGGTCGTCGATGAGCACGAAACTGCCGGTGATGCGATCGCTGACATAAGGGTCGACGGCAAGCGGCGTGGCCGTGCGCAACGTCACGACGCCGATGTCGTTCTCCCGCAGTTCGGTCGCATCGACCACGCGCAGCTCATTGACGTCGAAGATCCCCTTGACGCTCTCCACCACGACAGGGGAGACCCTCGTGGTGTGCTTGATGCGGAGGCGATCCCCGACGGCGAGCGGACGGTCCTGGAACCAGCACACGGTCGCTTCGAAGGTGTCGGTGACCTCCGGGGCACCCTCGGCTGTCGCGATGAGGTCGCCGCGTGAGACGTCGAGATGGTCGGCCAGTCGCACCGAGACCGAGAGGCCGACTTCGGCTCGTTGGAGCGGGCCGTCAGCAGTCTCGATGGCACGGATCGTCGTGTGCGCGCCTTGCGGGAGCACGACGACCTGGTCGCCGACCCGAAAAGGTCCTCCGTTGACCATCCCTGCATAGTTGCGCCCCCCTCCGGGCTGGCGCAGCACCCACTGCACGGGCAGACGGGCCCCGCTCCCTCGATTCAGGCCGTGCTGGGCTGCCCAACCGCCGGCCCGGGCCGACTCCAGGGCATCGAGCACGGTCGGCCCGTCGTACCAAGGGGCTGCGTCCGAGCGCGTGACGACGTTGTCACCGTGGAGGGCGGCGATGGGTATCACGGTGCACGAAGAGATGCCGAGCCGGCGCGCCAGGGCCTCCATGTCGTCGGCGATGTGCTGATAGGCGGAGCGGTCCCAGTCGACGAGGTCCATCTTGTTGGCGCAGACGACGAGCTGGTCCACGCCCAGCAGCGCGGCGATGCAGATGTGACGTCGTGACTGCTCACGCAATCCGGACGTCGCGTCGACGAGGACCAGGGCCAGATCGGCGGTCGACGCGCCGGTCGCCATGTTGCGGGTGTATTGGATGTGCCCCGGACAGTCGGCGATGACGAATTTTCGGTGCGGGGTGGCCGCGTAGCGGTAGGCGACGTCGATCGTGATGCCTTGTTCGCGCTCGGCGCGGAGGCCGTCGGTCACGAACGACAGGTCGAATTCGCCCAGTCCCCGTCGTTCCGAGGCAGTCTCAATGGCGCTGAGCTGGTCGTCGAACAGCTGGCGGGTGTCGAAGAGGAGCCGACCGATCAGCGTGCTCTTGCCATCGTCCACCGATCCGATAGTGGCGAACCGGAGGAGATCCATCGTGTCGACGCCACGCTCGGGACCGCCGACCGGCGGCGAGCCGGGCAACGTCGTCATGGGTCTAGAAGTACCCCTCACGCTTGCGGTCTTCCATGGAGGTCTCGGAGAAGCGGTCGTCGGCCCGTGTGGCACCACGCTCGGAGATCCGCGAGGCCGAGACCTCGCGGATGATCTCCTCGACGGTGTCGGCGGACGAGCGCACTGCGCCGGTGCAGGTGGCGTCACCCACCGTGCGGAACCGCACCGTCTCCTTGCGGACCTCCTCACCAGGGTCGGGACTTACCCATTCGCTGACTGCAAGGAGCATGCCGTCGCGTTCGACCACCTCGCGCTCATGGGCGTAGTAGATGGAGGGCAGCTCGATGCGCTCGCGCCAGATGTACTGCCAGATGTCGAGCTCGGTCCAGTCGGACAGCGGGAAGGCGCGCAGATGCTCGCCCGGACGCACGCTGCCCTGGTACAGCTGCCACAACTCGGGACGCTGGGCTTTGGGGTCCCATTGTCCGAACGCGTCCCGGAACGAGAGGACCCGCTCCTTCGCCCGGGCCTTGTCCTCATCCCGGCGGGCACCGCCGAAAGCGGCGTCGAACCCATTGGCGTTGATGGCATCGAGCAGGGTCGTCGTCTGCAAGCGGTTGCGCGAGGCCACCGGTCCGGGATCGGCCACGCGGCCCTGGTCGATGGAATCCTGCACGCTCGCCACCATCAGACGGGCGCCCTCGGCCTCGACCTGCGCGTCTCGGTAGTCGAGCACCTCGGGGAAGTTGTGGCCCGTGTCCACGTGGAGCACCGGAAAGGGGATCCTCCCGGGTTTGAACGCCTTGGACGCCAGGTGGAGCAGGACGGCCGAATCCTTCCCCCCGCTGAAGAGCAGGACCGGGCGCTCTGACTCGGCCGCGACCTCTCGGATGATGAAGATGGCCAGAGACTCCAGGAGGTCGAGGTGCCCGAGGGGGTGCTCCACGGGCCTGACGAGGGCGGTGACCGACCCGCCGGCTCGGACCGCGACTGAGCCTGCGGAGGCGGGGTTCTCGGCAGAGCGGCAGGCGGCGACGGAGTCCATGGATCCTCTCAAATCATGACCATTTTGGTCATGTATACTAGAGCCTGCATTCGGACGGGCGTCAAGCGCCGCCGGCGGGCCCCCGAAAACGGCCCTCTGCCCCGTGGAGAAAGTGAGGGATCTGTGGCCGAGACCAACGTGAGCGACCAGCAGTTGACGACGGAGGAACTCGCCGTGGTCAGCGAAGGCTTCGAGTCCGCTCCGGCGAGTGCCGTCATCAGGTGGGCAATCGAAGCATTTGGCGACTCGGTGGTGCTGGCGGCCTCGTTCGAGGACGTCGTGCTCATTGACCTGGTCACCAAGGTTGCGCCGGCAGTCGAAGTCGTCTTCTTGGACACTGAGGCACACTTTCCCGAGACGTTGTCCTTCGTCGACGATATGCGTGAGCGGTACCGGCTCAACCTCACGGTCACCAAGCCCGGGCCCGAGGCCGCCGCGTACCCCTGCGGCTCCGATCAGTGCTGCCAGTTCCGCAAGGTGGAGCCGCTTCGCCGTGCGCTCGCCGGAAAACGGGCGTGGTTGACCTCGCTGAAGCGGTCCGACGGACCCACGCGCGCCGACGCGCCGATCGTGAGCTGGGACGCAGGCTTCGGGCTGGTGAAGATCAACCCGCTGGCGACGTGGACCGAAGACGACATCTCCTCCTATCTGTCCGACCACGACCTCCCGGTCCACCCCCTCATCCCTCGCGGGTACCGCTCCATCGGATGTGCGCCGACGACGCGGCCGGTGGCGGACGGGGAGGACGCCCGTGCCGGTCGGTGGGCGGGTGCCGACAAGTCCGAGTGCGGCTTGCACGTCTAGTGCCTCGTGACCTCGACAATCCCTACGGGATGGAGTTCCGCGGCCGGCGTGACCGCGGGCTGAAATTCATCAGGCCCTACCGCAACATCGGGGAGCTCAACCCCACCGAGCAGCTGAAACTGTCGCGGCACCCCTTCGAGGTTGCGCAGGCGGTCATCGACACCTACTCCAAGCAGGGCCCGGGCTCCATCAACCAGGTACCCGGGGAGGTGGAACGCCTCAAATGGGTCGGGATGTACCCGCAGCGCCAGGGTGGCGACGCCTTCATGATGCGGATCAAGGTCCCGGGCGGGGTCATGACCGCGGCGCAGGTCCGTGAGATAGGCGTGGCGGCCGACGCGTTCGCCGAGGGACCTGATGAAAGCCCCGTTTTCGGGAATCGCTACGCCGACCTCACGACGCGGCAGGACATTCAGCTCCACTGGATCCGCATTGCCGACGTCCCCCGCATCTGGCAGCGCTTCTGGGACGTCGGACTGACCACGGTCCAAGCGTGTGGTGACTCGGCGCGCAACGTGTGCTCCTGCCCTGTCTCGGGCATCGACGAGAAGGAGGTCGTCCCCGCGCTGCCGGTGGCCGAGGCTGTATCGGCCTTCTTCACGGGCAACCGTGAGTACGCCAACCTGCCGCGAAAGTTCAAGATCGCCGTCACCGGGTGCACGGAGGACTGCGCTCGAGTCGAGATCAACGACATCGGTCTCTGGCCGGCGGAACACGGCGACGGGACGGTGGGCTTCAACGTGCTCATCGGCGGAGGTCTCTCGGATGGCGAGCGCATGGCTTCCGACATCGACGTCTTCATTCAGCCCGACCAGGCCGTGGAGCTCTGCCGTGGGGTGGCGCAGCTGTTCGGCGAGCTGGGGAACCGGGAGAATCGCGGTCTGGCCCGCATGCGTTACCTGGCTGAAGAGCTCGGTCCCGAGGGATTCCGAGCAGCCCTGGACGAGCGCACCAATTTTTCGCTTGTGCCCGCCGGGCGTGAATTGACCACCGCGTTCCGCGGTGACCACGTCGGCGTGCACCAGCAGAAGCAGCCTGGTCTGCTCTATGTAGGTTGCTCGGTGCCGGTTGGAAGGATGCACGGCATAGAGCTGATCGAGTTGGCCCGCGTGGCCGAGACGTATGGCGACGGGGGTGTGCGCATCGGCACAGACCAGAACTTCATTGTGTCGGGCGTCCCCGAGGAGCGCCTCGACGATTTGTTGGCCGAGCCCCTCATGCAGACGTATTCGCCTTTCCCTGGACCTTTCGAGCGCGGTGTCGTCGCCTGCACCGGGTCGGAGTTCTGCCGCTTCGCCGTGGTGGAGACGAAGGAGCGGGCGGTCAAATGGGCGCGGACTCTCGACGCGCAGCTCTCGTCTCCGGGCGACGGTCCGGATGCACAGGACGACGCGGGAGTGATCCGGATGCACTTCTCGGGCTGCTCCGCCTCCTGTGCCCAACCACAGATTGCCGACATCGGGTTCCGCGGTGACATCGCCCATATCGACGAGCACATCGAGGAAGCCGTCGACATCGGCCTGGGTGGTTCGCTCGGCCCCGACGCGGCGTTCATCGACTGGGTCGAGGGCGCGATGCCGGTCGACCGGGTACCCGACGCACTCCTGCGGGTGGTCAGGCGTTACCGCGAGGAGCGACGTCCCGCCGAGCCGTTCTACCTCTGGGCACGTCGCACGAACGCTGACGAACTGCGGTCCACGCTGGCCGGCGCCGCGCAGGCAGTGACCTCGTGAAGCGCTATCGCATCCGGGAGCAGATGAACGGGATCACCGAGCCTCCGGGCAAGGTCTGGTTCTGGGAGTTGGAAGCGGGCGTGATCCACGCGGACCGTTGCATCCAGTGCGGGACCTGTGTCGCGGTCTGCCCGTCCAACTCCATCGGTGTGAACGAGGACACGGATCTCCCTGAGCTGGTGAAGATGTGCACCGGCTGCTCCCTCTGTTGGGACTTTTGTCCTCGGGGAGGTCTGCGCTACGAGGCGTTGTGGCCGCCATCCACCGCGGTCAGCGGAGAGGACGCCGAGGTGCAACCGGCCCAGGTCCGCTCCGACTCGTCGGACACCTATTGGAAGATCAGTGGCGGGCCGCCGGCGGAGGGGCTGGGTGCGGTCGTGGAGTCCTACGCGGTGCGGGCCGGGGCGGAGATAGACGACGCGCAGGATGGCGGCGCCGTCAGCGCCCTGTTGATCGGCCTCTTGGCCGCGGGCGAGATCGACGGCGCGCTCGTCTCCAAACCGTCGGCCGATCCCGACGAGCAGTGGAAGGGCATCGCCACCGTCGCCACGACTGCAGCCGAGATCAAGGCCGCGTCCGGCAGTTTCTACAACCAGACGATGGCGTTGGCCGAGCTGGATCTCTCCCGCTACGAGCTGCCTCCGAAGCCGCGGATCGCCGTCGTGGGCACGCCCTGCGAGGTGCAGGGACTCCGGGCTCTGCAGGCCAGGCGTTGGCCCACCGGCGCCCACCGGGTGGAGGCGGTCGTGTTGACGATCGCGCTCGATGTGCACCAAGAACTTTGACTATGAGGCGTTGACCCTCCGCGAGCTCCGCGACAAGCGAGGTGTGGATCTGGACCGTGTCTCGAAGATGGACGTCATTCGTGGCCGCATGATCGTCGAGTACCGGGACGGCGAGCTGGCGGTCGACGAACCGGTCAAGGACTTCCACGGTGCCGCATTGAAGGGCTGTGACGAGTGTGCCGATTTCCTCGGCCGCTCGGCTGACATCTCGGTCGGCAGCGTCGGGTCAATGAACGGCTGGACCAGCGTGCTGATCCGGACCGAGCGGGGCCGGCTCGCCTTCCAGGCGGCCCGGGCCAAGTTGGACGTGCGGGGACTCGATGATCCCGCGGCGCTCCTGCGCCTTGATGCCCTGGACAAGAAGATCGCGGGCCGGTCCCTCCAACGGAAGCTCGATCCGGACGCACCGCTGTTCATCGAATTCGACGAGCACGTCCGGGCCTACGAAGGCTCCGACCGACAGCCCGTCTACATCCGACATTGACCGTGACCGTCACGCCGGTACTGCACGTTCCTGACGAACCGACCGCCCACGCCGAACGGTGGCTCGCCGCGGTCTTGGACGGGACGGATCTCGACGACGTCCTCAGCGAGGAGCCCGACGGCGTCACCGCCTGGTGCTGGAGCCGCTGGCGTGCGCTCGCATCGGCCGGCATGGACGAGCGGCAACTCGGCCGGATCGTGCTCGACTACCGCCGAGAGATCTGGCTCTGGCTGGCCGGCGAACGGACATGGGCGCAGTGCTGTTCCGGGCTCATCGGTCGCATCAACCGGCGCCGCGCGGGCGGTGGCGACGGCGCCGAGGGGTGAGCGCTTCAGGGCCACCTGCTGCGATCGGAATGGAAGGCGTCACGGTGCGACGCGATGGGGTATCCGTCCTGTGCGGCATCGATTGGCGCGTCGAGGTCGGTGACCGGTGGGTGATTCTCGGCCCCAACGGCTCGGGGAAGACGACCTTGCTGCAGGTTGCCGGCGCGCGCCTGTGGCCGACGTCCGGCACGGTGGAGGTCCTGGGGGCGCACCTCGGAGCCGTCGACGTCCGGACGCTGCGTCCGCGCGTGGCCCTGGTCAGTGGCGCCGTCACGAGACAGCTCCGGGCTGACCTGGTGGCGCGCCATGTGGTGGTCAGCGGTCGCTATGGGGCGCTCGAGACGTGGTGGAACCGGTACACCGACGAGGACTGGGAAAAGGCGAACGGGCTTCTGGCCCTCGCCGGCGTGAGCGACATCGGCGACCGCCCGTTCGGTGTGATCTCGGAAGGGGAGCGCCAGCAGGTGCTCTTGGCCCGGGCGCTCATGAGCGATCCGGAGCTGCTCCTTCTCGACGAGCCGTTCGCCGGTCTCGACCTCGGGGCCAGGGAGCGTCTGCTGACCCGGCTCGCTGCTCTGGCTCTGGACGCCGGGAACCCGCCGATCGTCCTCGTGACGCACCACTGCGAGGAGATTCCGCCCGGGTTCACCTCTGGCGGACTGATGTCTTGCGGACAACTGGTCGCGGCGGGCCCGTTGCCGGATGTCGTGACCTCCGAGCGCGTGTCGGCCTGCTTCGGGGTGGAGGTCACCGTGGGCAGTACCGATGGGCGGTGGTGGAGTCGCGCCGTCTGACCCGCGCGCCAACCCGGTGAACAGGGTGCCGAGCGGGCACTTGATTCAGTGGAGCGCTGAGGGTACAACCGAAAGCACAGGAGAAGTGCCGACGAGGTCGGCGCTGTGGCATTTCCCCACCATCCACCACTTGTAAAAGCTCATTTACTAGGGTTTTTGCCCAGAGCGAAGGTAGGTCGTCGGGGAGTGACGGTTGTGATCCTGCTGGTCCTCGTAGTGCTTCTTTGGGTGGCGGTGCTCGCTCCGAGTGCTTGGCGACGCTTTGGCGAGCGCCAAGGAGTCGGTTCCATCGACCACTTCCACCATCAATTGCAGCTCCTGGAGCATGCCGGGCCCAAGACCGTGGCTCCTGCCTACCGACTGCACACGGCGATGCCCGGTGGCACGGCAGCGGAGAATGTCCCGGATCTCGGGGTCGACTCGTCACGTCCGAAGTTGGTGCTGTTGCGTCCCACGGAGGACGCGTCGACGGCCGACGTCGACGGTGACGACGGCTCGCACTACGAGCGCGTGGGCGTACTCGACCGGCCAGAGCCCGCATGTCTGCCCGAAGTGACCGTGACCTTGCCGTCGTTGCGCCGCGAACAGGCGCGACGGCGCTGCACCATGTTGTTGCGGTGCCTGAGTGGTGTGGCCATCTCCACCGCACTGATCGGCGTGTTTCCCGGTATGCACCTGGCCTGGGTCTTCACGGGACTGAGCGGTCTGGCGGCGCTGGGCCTGGTGGGGCTGATTGCCTATGCCAAGGAGCTCGAAGCCGAGCAGGAACGGCGCCGTACCCGACGTGCGGCGCTTTCCGCACAACCGTCGGCCGGAGACCCTGCCACCGCGGGTTACCCCGGGGCCTGGGACGACGACGAGTTCGACGTGCCGCAGGCCGCTGCCCGCTGAGCGCACGACCACGCCGACTCTCCGGAAGCATCCGGCAGCCCGACTATTCTGGGTCGTGC
Organism: uncultured Acidimicrobiaceae bacterium; assembly: GCA_963742035.1. Lineage (GTDB taxonomy): Bacteria > Actinomycetota > Acidimicrobiia > Acidimicrobiales > RAAP-2 > Bog-473. The sequence continues at coordinate 8,039 of CAVUKH010000008.1, read as the reverse complement.
CGGGGGTGTAGCTCAGCTGGCAGAGCGCTACGTTCGCAACGTAGAAGTCGGCGGTTCGAGTCCGCTCACCTCCACAACAGAGGTCTTCACGTTTCGATGCAGACCCACTTCACGTTTGGCCGTCGTCATCGAGCCATAGCGCTGTGACGCGCCGTCGACACCGGCTGGGTCGTCCTGGGGCACTCGGGCGGCTGCTTCGCCGGCAGTCGGGCGCGTTGGGCTAGGGCGAGTGCGTTGCGCTGGAGGCGCCGCCGACTCAGGGCGCGCGCTGGCAGAGGCCCCGGCCAGGATGTCCCCACAGCACCGTGCGCCGACGCCGGCACGTACGCCGGGGCAGTCCCGATCTCGCCCGGCGTTCGTCTTCTGCACGTCGTGAGCGCCGACCTCTGCCTCGCTCGCCCCACACCCAGCGGCCCGAGGTCGAAGAGCGCCTTGGGTGTGGCGGGACAGTACAGGTTCCCGTTCCACAAGATGGCCCCCTCGTGGGTGCCCCCGAGTGCCCCGGTCGTGGGGGTGCAGGTCCATCACCAAGGAGGCCCCGGCTCCGCGCAGCGGGAGTGCGAAGTGCGCAGGGACCCGGTGCGCGTAGCCCGAGTCACAGATGACGTCGCCGAGGGGGATCTGCGCTTTGGGCATTTCGACCACCACGGCGACCATCGCCGGCACCGGGTCGTGATCGCACGAGCACAGGTGCAGGCGCCGGACGTACTCCGCGAGCTCGCCCTTGTCCTCGTCGCGGACCATGGTGGCGGAGAGAGGTAGTAGCCGAAGAACAACTGGTCGCGCTCGCCCGGCCCGCCGCCCTTTCGGTGCCCCCAGGCCGCCTCGCGGTCCACGTAGTGCCCATAGGGCTTCGTGCGCCGGGTGGAGAAGGACTCGACGTCGGTCCAGTCGACCGCGAGGGACGCCGACGCGTTCTTTGCGCTCTCGGGCACCGAGGCCTCAATGAGCGCGTCGAGCACCTCTTGGAGGGTCTCGCTCGGCGCCCCGTCGGGGTCCGCTGGCCAAGACGCCCACCACGAGCGAGAACGTTCTCTCCACCTGGCGGTACGTGAGGCCGTGGGGGCCGCTGCGCCACTCGACGCTGACCCCGAGACGGCCCTGGTCGCGTTCGGTGAGTCCCGCCAAGGCGGCATGCACTCTGCGCAGGTGGGCCGGCCGGCCGTCGCACAGGGCGAGGAGGAGCCCGACCAGAGGGTGCGCACCGAGAGCTGGCGGGGACGCACGCCGAGGGGGAGCTTGGCTTCGATGTGAGGAGCGATCCCGGAGGCGTCGACGACTGCTCGGCTCGCCCGAGGGCCGGGGTGCTCAAGACGGCGGGCGCCAAGCGCGCGACGGCCTCGGCCTCGCCGAGCGGCTCGAGGTCGGCCACGAGGTCGCCGAGGCGCTGGGAGCAGACGACGCCGGCCGCGTCCATGAAGGCCTTCGAGCCGATCGCCTGGGCCACCTCAGGCCGCCACGTGGCGCGCAGTCTCGAGATGTCGAGGCGCGCGGCTCGGCCCCACCGGCGAGCGAGCGGTCAGGTGCGTCGTCACGTTGTGACGGCTGGTCGAGGCGCCGCCGATCAGCAGCCCTTGGCCACCGCCGCGAGCAGCGCCAAGCAGCCGTTCGTGATGCGCGCGAGGACCGGGACGAACGCGCGGAGACACCATCACGTGTCGGACAATGACCACGACGCCGCCGAACACCGAGACGACATCGGTGCCCGCCACGGCCTTGAGGTCGGCCCCCATCGTCCCACGCCCCCGAGCGCACAAGAGCGCCGAGGCCCGCATCCGTCGCGCCAAAGTGGGTTGGGCGTCGGCCAGGGCCAGGTAGGCGGCGATCTGCGCCTTGGAGTAGGGGGCCTTCGCCCGCTCCCGCCCGAGCGTTGGAGCAACCGCCCGAGGACCCAGCCACCCGCGGGCAGATCAGCCCCGCAGGTTGGTGCGCACCGTGCGCCTCGTCGGCGCCGACCTATGGTGGTCGTCTCGGGGTGACACAGACGCTCGATCACCGGGGCACAGCACTACTTTCGCAACGTAGAAGTCGGCGGTTCGAGTCCGCTCACCTCCACAACACGAAGGTCCAGCTCAACGGACAGAAGGTGGAAGCCCCCCGTAAAGACATGGTCCCGAAAAAGGGGTTACGTGTCTTTACGGGCCTATCTGTCGAACATCCAATGCCGCTATAGAGAGGGCAATGGGTGCCGTCTCGGAGCACGGAAATGGTCCGCACACACGCCTAGAAGGCGTAGCCGTAGTCCTCGATCCTTGGGGCATTGCTTCCCCTCTGGCTCCAGCTCCTTGGTCGGCGCGGCAGAGAAACTGCTTACACTCGCGGGTGGTCCACATCGAGCGGGATCGAATCAGCGCTGATCGCTGTGACCGACGACTCTTCTTGAGGCGTGACGGCGTTCAGCGCCCAGTCAGTCAGCACCCGCATCCGATTTCCAGACATTGCCGATAGGTGGTATCCCCGTGTCACGGCGTTCGCTGCCGCCCCAGACAAGGGGATGTGGAGCGGGTTGGCGGCTCCGGCGAGTCCCCCCAAGTCGACAAGAAAGCCAAGGTCGCGGTGCCGGTAGGGCTTGGCCTTTCCGGTTCCGATGGAGGCGGCCACATTCCGAGCTACTTGCTTCCCCTGCCGCTGAGCGTGCTGCGCCGTCATGCCGCAGATCTGTCCCGGGCGGGTGAGATCCGGGACAGCCGCGCAATCTCCACATGCATAGATTCCATCGGCGCCCGGCACACCCATGCACTCATCCACCACCAATCGTCCTCTGTTCGTTGCGAGCGCGAGACCGTCGACGAACGGGTCGGCACGGACCCCGACGCACCAGATCAGTGATCGCGTCTGCACTTTTTCACCGGTCGTCAGCTTGACGTAACCATCGCTCGCTTGGGCGACAGACTCACCAGTTAGCACCTCAACGCCGCGGCGACGAAGCACCCGCTCCGCGGTTTCGGACAGACGCTGATCGAGGCCCTGGAGCAGCCGGGTCCCGTTGTCCAGCAACATCCAGCGGATCTGATGCCCATCCAATCCGGGCATTGTCTTGACCAACCGCAATGTCATCAGCTGACCGTGTGCAGTGACCTCCGTGCCGGTGTAGCCCCCGCCAACAACGACGAATGTGCAGCGCGCCATGCGTTCTTCAGGATCACTAGCAACAGCCGCTAGTTCGAGCTGACGAACGATGTGGTCGTGCAAGTACATGGCCTCCTTCAGGCTGCGGAACCCATGTGCATAGTCGGCCACGCCTGGGATCGGCAGCAACTTGTCGACACTCCCAGCGCTCAGGATGAGATGGTCGTAACCGACCTGGCCTGATGCGCCCTCAGGTCCGTCCCAGCTGACGATTTTTCGCGCAGGATCGACATGCCTCACGGTTCCGAGCACAAACCGCGTCTTGGGCAAGCGGCCTGGCAGGGACACGCGGATATGACGTGGTTCGACCAGTCCACCGGCGACCTGCGGCATCAGCGGGAGGTACAGGAAATAGTCAGTCGTATTGATCACGACGATCTCGGTTGTCGCATCACACAAGCGAGCGAGTTCACGGGCGGCGTTGAAGCCGGCGAAACCAGCCCCGATAATGATGACTCTGTGCTTCTTTTGCGGACTCGGCATTTCAGATCCTCCTAGTGGCGTCTGTGGGTAAAGGTGATCTGGAGAACCCGCATTGGTGTCCGGAATGTGAGAGCGGCGATTCAAAGTCTGTGTCCTCATCGGATGTGCACAATGAGGGCCCGCCTCCCGGGAAGGGGTTTATGGTGGTGATTCGCACGATCGCCCTCATGAATGTGTGAGGACGTCATCGTTCTCCTTGTTGGACAGAACGACGTCCAATGGTGGTTCGGGCGACGTCAAGGGCGCTGCCAAGGGTGCATCCTCAGGGTGTCCTTGTTGAGCGGATCGCGCCTGCCTCCTATCCTCGAGCAGCATGCCTATATGGGGAAACAGAAGCAGCCCCAGTACTAGCGACCCGAGTACAGCCGTGAAGAAAATCAACTTCCACAATGGTGTATGCAACCCGGTGACGACGACCACAAGCGAAGTGGTGTTCATGCTGGAGACCCTTCGCGAGTCACACCGCTCGGCATCGAAAAGAACACGCTCAACTCCCCCATCATCTGGACATGGACATGTTTCACACTGACGACTGACGTCATGCGTCGAGCCTGTGGTGACCCCTTGTCGATACAGGTGCCTCCTAGGATCTCGCGAACCCGGGTAGATCGCCGAAGGATCAAGTGTGGGGTTCCTCGGCCCGAGCGGTTTACCGGTGCTGCGACTTCGGCCGCCGGGGTGTGAATCACGAGGCCAGGTCGCGCCGGCCCCATGAGTTGCTCGATCTCACGCAGGCGGCTTGAGAAGCCCGCTGCAGGGTATGGGCTCGGGAACAAGCCCTGGAATCCTCATCGCCTTGTAAGCAGTTTTGGCACTCGCCAATCGAGCCGCCGTGGTGGCGTTGGCGCATGCCAATCAAGCCATCACCGTGCCACTGCGTGCTCAGTGAAATGCTCGCTGTGGACGACCTGCGCAATTGGTTGCCTAGGAGACCGGGATGAGCACGACGAGTGCCGGTGCCGCGCAAACAGACGCGCATGATCGCCAGACCTAGCTGGGCGGCAGGGTAGGCGCCTTGAGCCTCCGCTCGCGCAGGAACGCTGTGAGGAAGGACCTACGAGAGGCCGCCTCCTGGCTTCTCCGCGATACCAGGGAAACAACGGCCAATACCATGAGACCCCCGATACCGAGGGAATACACCACGGCGGTAGCGCGCAAACCAAAGATGGAGACCACCGAACCGGCAATTACAGCCGGCACCCCGAATGCCGAGTAAGTGACGGTGAAGATTGATGCGATGAGTCCTGCCCGATCATCGGAAGGAGCGAGTGCGACGACAGTTCGAAACGCTCCCAGAAAAGCAGGTCCCCAGCCAAGTCCAGCAATAGCTGCCGCCAGAAGGAAAATTGCGGACACATCACAAATGACAGCGATGCACGTCAGTACCGTGCCTGCGAGCAGCGTCAGACAGCCCCTCAACATGACGCTGGACGCATTCGAGTGACGGAGGAAAAAGGCAGCTATGGATCCGAGACCAGTTAGAAGGAAGATGGAAACTCCACCCCAGACTAAGTTCCCCGATTTAAATAGATGGCTCACCAGAGACGGTCCGAGTGACAAATAAAATCCGCTGAGTGCCCAAACACCGATGAAGCAGGGAACCGCAATCAGAAATGTCTGGCGGGCCCCCGATGGAATTCGAAGCTCCGGACGAAGAGACGAGAGAACTCCAGAGCGGACTACTCCGGTCTCGGGAACCCAGATCAGCAATGTTGTAGCCATGGCGAAGACGACCACGAGAATCCACCAGATGAATCGCGTTGGTGCCGGACCATACTCAACGATAACGCTCGCGCCGAGGGCGCCCAACGCAAGTCCAACGCCGGGCATAGTGCTCGCAACAAACGGAGCTCTCTCCCCATCCACGTCCAAATCGACGAGCGATGCGCCTGCCGCTCCCGTCGTTATCCCCACCGCGATTCCCTGTAGGGCGCGGCCGACCAAGAGCGATACAAGTCCATTTGCCGTCAGGAAAACGACGCACGCGACGAGACCGGTGACAAGACCAGCTGCAATGACCGGCCTTCGACCTACGAAATCGGAGACGGAACCGAAGATAAGAAGCGCACCCAATGTAAAGATTGCGTAGATAGCGAAGATCACCGTCAGCGTGAAGGTCGAGAATCGCCATTCGGATCGATACAGTCCGTAGAGAGGAGCGGGTACGGCAGAGGAAGAGATCAGGAGGAAAATCACTCCCGCGCTGAACCAGAATGTTGCTTTCTTGGAACGTATCCGAAAAGATCGCAGACCGATTGCAACATTGTCTCCCCGTATCCCTCGATGATTGGTTTGGTTGGAGATGGCCATGTCTATTCAGTCAAGGTCGATGTTGCCGCGGCTGATTGTTCCGAATACGTCCTGTTGCTTCAGGAAGACGCCGGCATTTGAGCAGCGCCTCGGACGATGAACCTCGGATTTGTTGTGCAACATTTCTAGGCTGCGGAAGGAGTGCGGGAGCCCGGGCTGCATCGATCAAGAAAGCGAATCCATGGAGAAGGGTTTGAACTACTTCCGGCACTTTTGGCGATGATTCGAGGTTCTTCACGTTGTCACCCCGTTCTGGCCTGCGAATATTCTTCGTCTTGGTGCGAGGTTTCCACCTGAACAGATCATTCGAACCCGTGACAGGTACTGGTCGGGACCTTCGAATACGAATTCACGAAGCAATGGGGCCGCTCCGCCCGCTCGACTCAGCCGCGGCAATCGAAGTTGCCAAGCGCTCTAGTCCGGCGCCGCAGAGGCTGCACACACTTGGGTGTTTCACGGGTGCGAGAAGGGCGACTCGAGGGCATGCTGACACGTAGTCGGGACCGTTCCTTTCGACTCAGAAGCGTTTCGGAGTCGGGGGCTGTGCGGGACGAAGAGCGAAATCGGAAGAGAACTGGACCAGCATCATCCAATGATCCCGCGGCACCGGTGCTTCCGTCCGCGGGGAGAAGGAGCCAGCCATGAGCAACGAGCTTCCCGTCCCTCGTTTGACAATGATCTTCCGCCTCGAGGCCACTCTCGGAGAGCCTCTTGAGCTCGGGCAGACAGCGTGGGGTCATCGCCGGATCGTGCCTCAGACCAGCGGGACGTTCAGCGGCCCTGAAGTCAGGGGAATACTGCTACCAGGCGCAAGCGCCGATTGGCAGATAATCCTGCCCGACGGGACTGCTCTCGGAGACATCCGCTCCACGCTCCAGACCGACGGTGGCGATCTCCTCTATGTCCAGTCGCGAAGTATCCGCCACGGCAGCGCCGAGGTCCTGGCACGGCTCGGGCGCGGCGAGGACGTGGAAGCAAGCGAATACATGTTTAGGACTTCGACTCAGATCCAGACAGCAGTCCCCGAGCTCGACTGGCTCAACAAGGGCATCTTCATCAGCGTCGGTGGTCGGCAGCCTGGTGGCGTGATCTACGAGACCTACCTCGTCGCATGACACTTCTTATGTAATACCCGGTGCAAGATGGGTGTGTGCGGAGCAGCGCGGCAACCGCAATTTCACCTCGGTCCCCGGACCGCCTTCCTTCCGACGAATCCTGCGAGCATTTGCGTTGGAATCGCGCCAGCCTCCGGTTTGGAAGTCGATTCAACTGATCAACGCGCGCTAATCGCAAGCGATTTGGACTCTGGGAGACTCCTCGTCAGCCGGAGTCATCACAGCGAGTGAAATGCACTGGTAGGCCGAGATCCGGATTAGGTGGCCCGTGGTTTAAGCCCGGCACCCCTGCCGGGGACGGATTATCGAGGACGGCTGGAGAACACTCGATGATTTCTTGACGGAATCGCCGAGTAGGCGAACTCAGTGGGCTCTTTGACTACGGACGAAGGGGCAGGGCAACGATCGGCAACAAGGGGTTTCTTCGGGTGCGAGGGGTCACTGGAGCCGTCACCGTAATTGAACAGACCAAAATTTTTGGAGGTGACCCGATGAATAGTGCCGACGTAAGCAGTGAAAGCAGGAGGAAGATTCCGACCCCAGGGGTTGTGGAGGTGAACCTCGAAGTGATCGTCATCGCAGTTGGAGATGTTGACCGGGCGAAGCGTTTCTATGAAAACCTTGGCTGGAGGCTCGACGCCGACGTCGATGGTGGTGAGGACTTCCGCCTGATCCAGTTCACTCCTCCGGGTTCTGGGTGCTCGGTGCAATTCGGGATCAACCTCATCTCGGCCACACCCGGCTTCGGCCAAATTCCATACCTGGTCGTCTCGGACGTCGAGGTGGCGCGCAACGACCTGATAGCCCGGGGCGTGGAGGTGAGCGAGGTATTCCACGAGGGGCGGCCAGGCAGTCGCTTCCACGATGCCGGTCGTGTGCTCGGACCCTCGCCCGACCGCAGCAGTTATGGCTCGTTTGCTTCGTTCAGCGATCCGGACGCCAACGGGTGGCTGATCCAGGAGGTCACGACGCGGCTTCCCGGCCGCATTGACCCGGGTGCGA
>CAVUKH010000007.1:0-772116 GCA_963742035.1 uncultured Acidimicrobiaceae bacterium | reverse complement strand
CAATGCTTTCGGTGGGCATTCTTGGTGGAAATGGCGGGAATTTCTGTACCGGAATGGATCTGAAGCGGTTCCTTGTGGGAGAGCGAGCCCACGTCCCGGGACGGGGGTTCGGTGGGCTCGTCGAGTCCCCACCGATTAAGCCGCTGATTGCTGCTGTTGAGGGATTCGCTCTGGCCGGCGGCTTTGAGTTGGTATTGGCTTGCGACCTCGTAGTTGCGGGCACTTCAGCACAATTTGGCCTTCCCGAGGTTCGGCGTGGACTTGTCGCAAGAGCAGGGGGGATCCTCCGCCTGCCCGAAATCCTCGCGCCATCGCGCTTTAACTGATCCTTACGGGCAAGATGATTAGTGCGCAGAGGGCTGTCGCTCTAGGGCTTGTGAACAGGATTGTCTCAGACGGAGGGGCATTCGCTGGAGCTCGAGAGCCGCTCACGCTATTGCCGCCAATGCCCCTTTGGCGGTAGCAATATCAAAGATGATCGTCGATGAATCGGATGGTTGGTCCTCTGGGGAGCGTTTTGCGCGACAGGCCGCTCTAGCCGAGCCGGTGTTCCGGTCCGAGGATGCCGTTGAAGGGGCTAGGGCTTTCGCAGAGAAGCGGGCGCCTGTGTGGACGGGTCGTTAGCCGCTTTCGTTCACTTAGCCCGTGGCGAAGTGTGAGACCCTCGGGCCGAGGTTGCCCACCTCGACCGGACGACGTGGCGGGTGCGCCACTCGGGAGTCGCAGCGCCACGGCAGTCCACACTTCGCATTGCGAGCACCTGACGCCAGCGCTCGTAGGTCGTCGTCGCTCTTTTCATCGTCGGTGTGAAAATGTTCAGCCCGTGTGTGCACTGACCCGTACCTTGCAGAGTGACCACCAATACACGCGCAGTCATCGGCGTGGAGCGCCAATGGCTTCAGCGTATGGCCGGTCGAGCATAATGACCCGCGGCGGGGCTTGGCCATGCCGCGACGTCTGATTTGATGGGGGATTCCACACGGTAGAAACACAGGTTCAAGGACAAGACGTACAGCGCGCCTTCAGGGGCGCTAAATTCAGGCGGCTGTATTCGGCGTACCTTGTAAAGTCGATTACAAGGTACGGGCTGATTATGGGCGATGAGACGGTGGGGCAAGGCGATTTGCAAAGGCGACGAGGCGTATGTTCTGCGCGGCCGAACGAGGATACCAACGATCCCATGATCAGCCACGTGACTCCGGATCGAGAGTTGGTCTGATGGCCGGGATTGAGTGGGACGAATCAAGCGTTATGGGAATAGATCGGGCGACCTTTCGACCGGAGGGCTCGGCAGCTGAGGTGAGACGTCAGCGTCGGGTTGGTCTCGCAGCGGCCTACTTGGGCGTCTCCCGGGCAACCATCGAACGCCTCGTCGGCAGCGGCGAGTTGCCGATAGTAAAGGGGGACTTCGGATTTCAACGGGGTGTGATCGTCGCGAGCAGCGCCCAGTTGGGCTTGCCGGCGTAGAGCAGCGACCGGACCCGGTAGTTGCGGAAGGACGTGAAGCCGAAGGCGGCGCGCTTGACCCGCTTGATGAAGTTGTTGACCGCTTCGGTGGGTCCGTTGCTCACGTGGCGCGTGTGCCAGGCGACGATCTGGTGCTTCCATCGCTTGAGGGTCCGGCCGAGCGAGCGGACCTCGATCGGGTTGTCGGTGTCGCCCATGTCATCGCGAGCCGTTCCAACCACTCGAGCGCGAGTTCGGCATCGGTGTGGGTGTAGAGCTCGCGGACGGCCTCTTTGGCGTGCCAGGCGGTGGTCACCTCGCCTTCGGGATCGCCGGCCCGCAGCAGCCCGAGGAGCTTCTCGCGTCCCTTTCTCATCGAGGCGCTCGTCGGCCTTGGTGAGCAGTCGCCGGCAGCGATAGAGGGGGTCGGACTTGTGGCCGCGGTGGCCCATCGTCTCGTTCTGCACCCGCCGGCGGCACTCGTCGAGCTTGGTGTTGGCGAGCTTGACCACGTGGAATGGATCGGCCACCTGGGTGGCGTCGGGCAGCATCTCGTCGAACACCGCCCGGTAGGGACCGGAGAGGTCGAGGGTCGCCCAGCGGACCTCGTCCCGCCACTCCTTGCCCTTTCGCCTCCAGCCACGCCTTCGGGCTTTTCACCACTCCGACCAGGAACGACGTCGAGGAGCTGGCCGCGCTTCGACGTCGACGATCTGGGTGGAGAACTCCTGTCGGTGGAATGGGCCGAGCCGGACGAAGAGCACCTCGTCGAGACCGAGGGCCTCCACCGTTCCGAAACGGTCTGTGTGTTCCACCAGGGCGGTGCCGTAGGCGACGACGGTGTCGTTGATGGTGTGCCAGTCACAACCGAGCTCGACAGCGATCTCGTTCACGGTCCTGGCGTGACGGCCGACCTGTTCGGTGACCCACCGTCCGGCCCGATCCGACAGCATCAGTCGCTTGGCTGCGATGCTCGGCTCGTCCTCGGTCCAGCTGCCGCCCGGACAGGTCGGCTCCGCGCAGTGCCACCGGAACTTGTGCCACACGAGGCGGGTGGGACGGCCGAACGCGGCAAGATCGACAAGGGTGACCACCGGACGGTCCTTCACCCGGGCGAGCACGCCGCACTCCGAGCATCCCGGACGTCGAGCACGAGTTTCGACATGGATGGACAACGGGGCGCCCACCTCGTCGTCGAGGCCGAGCACGGTCACCTCAGGCAAGCCGACAAGCAGCTCGCACATGCGCGTAGGGTCTGTCACCACGGGGGTCCTCCGTCTGCGGTCGTCGAGAAACCTCAGACTGGTGGACCCCCGCTACGCGCTCGCGGATCCCTCCCGTCCGGCCACACCCCGCTCGCCCCCGCTCGATTCGGAAGTGCCACTAACATGACGCAGTGAACCCGACTCCCAGGACCGACGAGATTGTCAATCGGGGTGATGTCTGGATGGCAGCGTTCGACCACCTTCGCCCAGTGGTCGTGCTCTCCAGACTCGACAATGACGATCTTCGGTGCGTGGTCGCTGTCGAGCCAGCCAACGAAGACATCTCGGGTGTGGCCGTGGAAGTTGACCTCGGACTCAATGGCCATGTCGTCCGAGTAGGACTGCCCAGACCGGGACACATCAACTGCACGTGGGTTTTCACCTCGTCGCAAGAGGATCTGATTGAAAAGGTGGGGACATTGAGTTCCGCCAAGCTAAACGAAGTCGAGAATCTGATCCTTATGGGCGATCAGGTATCAATGTGAGCGTTGCAGGTACTCGGGAGTTGATCGCGCTGGGCCGGGGAGTCCATAGCTGAGCGCTACGAAAGGTATCTCGATTGAATGCCCGTCCGGTATCCCATAACCGCCAAGTTGTGCCGGATGCTCACAATCGCGATCGCCGTACCCCGCTCATTTCCGAAGTGCCGTAAAGGTCGCCGGATCCACCCGTTACGACGTTGAGGATCTGGATGACTACATCGATATCAACCGGTGCCGGAATCGCAAGCGGATGGCCTGAGAAGCGTGACCTTACGTGACCCTATCGAGAGGGAAGGAGAGGGATCGTGAGGGAGCCTGAGGGGATCAAAACGCCGGCTACCAGGAAAGTCCTCGGAAAGGGCCTGGTAAAAACACTGAGAGCCACACTTTCGCAATGTAGAGGCCGAGGGTTCGAGTCCCTTCACCTCCACTAAAGGCCCAGGTCAGAGGGCCGAAAGTGGAATCCGCCCAGACGAACAGATTTTCCGGCGTGTCTTTACCGGTCATGTGACGAGTGAATCGGACCGTGAGAGCTGGGCACATTGCTATGAGTGCACGGTCCATTGTGGTGTCGAACTCAGAACTCGACTCGAACTTCGGCTGGAAGGTCGCCGTCGTTGGACGGATGCCTGCGATGCGGTCGACTGTTAGTCCGAGGCTGTCCATGGTCATTGACGACGAAGGGGATCAGGTTGCCGTCTTGGGTGTAGCGCAGGTGAGTAGGGCTCGACCCGCCGTGATCCCCATCGTCCGTTCTCGGCTCGGTGGTCGATGTCGACCTTCAGGTGGTTGACTCCGTCGTGGCGGAGCAACTCGAGTGGTACGCCACGCCTATACGAGGTGATGGCCTTGGGCGCCTCCCAGTCGGGGTCCAATGTGCCGTGCGAAGCTCGGGGTAGCTCGACGATGCGGAGCGTGCCTGCGAGCCAGCCAAATGCATCGTCGAGGGTCGACTAGAAGTCGGCGAAGGGTGGCAACGGGCCCGGGGGAGTTGGTGGCCCCGCATGTTTTCCCACTCGCTTTCGATCTCCTCTCGGAACGGCGACGTGCGGCGGTGTCGATGGTCGGAACGTCGATCTCGGCGTGGCTGCACTTGCCGGCGAACCCAGTATTCACCGCTTGACTCATGCCGATGAGATCTGAGTGGCGGTGCATGTGGACTGCGACGCGTTCGCGCCGCGCGAAACCGCCGCGCTCCCGCCGATTCAGACGGTCAGAGCCGATGGATGATGGGAGGGTTCGCGGCCTCAGGTGGCAGAAGGGCGGCGATCATGGCGTCGACGATGAAGTCGGCGTAGCGACTAAGAGGCCAGCCGCGAGTGAGGACGAGCAACTCGTAGAGCTCGGGGGAGCTGTAGGTCCACATGATTTCGCCGGCCCGGGACACCGTGACGTTGTCGCGCAGGTGGCCAGCGGCAGCGAGGTTACGGGCGTTGTTCGTCATTCGTTCGAGACGCTGCGCGTCCATCTCGGATTGGAGGCTGGCCATTTCCTGATCTGCGGACGCTGCGACGCGCACCAGCAGCAAGATCGGCGCGATACGGGGAGCGACCTCGATGGTGAGGTTGCCCCAACCCGCGATGATCTGTCGAGGATCCCTTTCGGTTTCCTGCAATACGTCGGAGCGGGATTCGGCAGGGATGGGTCCTCCGCCGATCAGCGCCTCCTCGCAGATGGCCCGGACCAGGCCCGCCTTTCCGCCGAAGGTCTTGTAGATGGTGTCCACCGACACTCGGGTCTCGGCGGCGATGGTGGCGACGGTGGTTGACGCGAACCCGTCGCGCAGGAACAGCCGTCGGGCCGTGCCGATGATCGCCTCACGAGTCTGGCGAGCCTGCTCTTGCCGGCGGGTCGAGTTGTACCGGCGTTTCGGCTTGACAGAGGGTCGTTTTCGCTCCATAGTAATGGATCTATTCTAGTACACTGGAACTGACACCAGTTGGAGAGGACTCTGACATGCATGCAGTGCTCATGACCGTGACCATCGAACCAGCTGAGCTCGACCAGGCACAGAAGACCCTGAAGGAAGAGATCATCCCGATGGTGAGTGCGGCACCCGGCTTCGTCGCCGGGTACTGGCTTGAACCATCCGACGGGCAGGGCGTGTCGCTCGTCGTGTTCGACACCGAGGAGCAGGCCCGTCAGACCGCCCCTCCCGCGGGCGTGTCCCCGACGCCCGGCGTGACGATCACCAGCGTCGAGTTCCGACCCGTCACCGCCAGCGCCGCATCCAAATGACACCAAATAAGAGTCGAGGAGCGATGGAGGCCGGGCAAGACCAGGGCGGACCGGCGGCGATGGTGGAGCGCCTTCGGCGGGCGACCAACGACCACGATCTCGAGGCGCTTGTCGCCTGTTTCACGTCCGACTACCGCAACGAAACCCCGGCGCATCCCGAGCGGGGCTTCACCGGCCGCGAGCAGGTCCGCAAGAACTGGACCCAGATCTTCGCTGCAATTCCCGATGTCAGCACCGAGATGCTTCGTTGCACTGTCGATGGCGACACCGCGTGGACGGAATGGGAGCATCGCGGTACTCGCCCTGACGGCACGGCTCACATCATGCGAGGCGTGGTGATCTTTGGGGTGGTAGACGGTCTGGCCGCCTGGGCCCGTTTCTACCTCGAACCCGTCCAAGAGGCGGCCGGGACTGTCGACAAGGCCGTCCACGACCAAGTCGCACCCAGCGGTCCCTCGTGATCCTCGTCGCCGGAGGGACGGGCAGGCTCGGCACCCTCGTCGTCAACCGCCTCGTCATCAGGGGACTCCCCGTCCGTGTGCTGACTCGCGACCGCGCCCGCGCCGCCCACCTCGCCGGCGATCAAGTCGAGGTGGTGACCGGCGACGTACGAGACCGGGCCAGCCTCAAACCGGCGACCGCCGGCGTCGAGACCGTTGTATCGGCGATGCACGGCTTCATGGGACCACGAGGCAACTCACCGGCCACCGTCGATCGAGACGGCAACGCCAACCTCATCGATGCGATGAAAGCCGCCGGCGCCGACTTAGTGTTGGTCTCGACCGTCGGGGCGGCGGCCGACAGTCCCATGGAGCTGTTCCGCATGAAGCATGCCGCCGAAGATCACGCGAGGGCCAGTGGGGTCCCGACCACCATCATTCGCTCCACTGCCTTCCTCGAGCTGTGGATCGAGCTTCTCCAGCAGACAGCCGCCCGCTCCGGCCGACCTCTCGTGTTCGGCCGTGGCGACAATCCCATCAACTTCGTCTCCGTCGCCGACGTCGCAGCCCTAGTCGAGCTCGCCGCCACCGACCCCACCACCCGGGCCAAGACCCTGGAGATCGGCGGACCAGACAACGTCACATTCAACGAGCTCGCTGAAGCCGTACAGACGGCCGGTGGCCGCGCTGGCGCACCCCGGCACGCGCCTCCAGTCATGCTGCGTCTCATGGCCCACACCATCGGACACCTCAAACCTCAGCTCGGCCGACAGGCTCGCGCCGCCCTCGCCATGGACCGCACCGATCTCACTTTCGACGCGGCGCCTCATCGCCGTACCTACCCCGACCTCCCTTGCACAGCGCTCCCGGAGGTGCTCACCGATGTCGCGAAGCCATGAACTGTCCACGCCCGACGATGCTGGCTCTGTAGTGCCCGGCGTGTCTTTACGTGTCTTTATCGTGAGGGAAGACGAGGGATCGTGAGGGGACCTGAGGGGATGGCGACGCCGCTACCAGGAACGTACTCGGAAAGGGCCTGGTCACAACACTGAGAGCCAGACTTTCGCAATGTAGAGCTCAACGGATTCGGTCACGCGACCCGTTCAGTGTGATCTGCGGGTCTGCTTTCCATGAACAGCTGTCGCAGAGGGGCGGCTGGTGGCTGATCGATGGTCATTACATGAGGGCGGGTCCGAGGAGCCCCCAAGGAAGCCTAACATGGTGGCCCGTGACGCCTTCTTGATGGCTGGAGCGGAGCCCTTTAGTGCGCCGAAGGGAGAGACGTGGCTGGTGCAGTCGGCAGTACGTATCGGTCTAAGAGTCGGCGGAAGAAGCCAACTGTGGCAGTTGAGCCGGAGGCGTCACGGTTGGCATTGAGCGTGCCTCAGGCTGCGTGGCTACTCGGTGCGTCACCAAATTTCGTGTGGGGTTTGCTCGCCAAGGGTCAAATGGAGTCGTTCCACCTTGGCAGGAAGCGCATGATTGCGCGATCCGAGGTGGAGCGGTTCATCGCTCATGGTGGGACGAAGGCGCTCTCGGACTAGGGAAATCACGATATCGGAATAAGGCTGTTCTGTCGTGCTGCATCGGTGGAGTTGAGCTTGCTCAGCCGAGAAGCATCCGCTCCTGGTCGCTCGTGATGTCGACGATCGAGCGGATCTTGTGGCGGTACGTCTGGGCCAGCATCCGTATGTCGCGGTGGCCAAGCATGTCTGAGACGTCCTGGAGCGGGGTGCCGTTGGCCACGAGGAGTGAGGCGGCCGAATGACGGAGCTCATTGGGGGAGAGGTGCCCGACGTTTGCCCTCTTGGCATACGTAGCGACGGTGCGCCGCAGATTTGACGAGTCGATGGGCCGCCCGACCCTATTGGTGAAGACCAGTCCGTGGTCCTCCCAGACCGGGGCGGACAGGCGCGCCTTGCGTTGGGCGAGACGGTGGGCCCGTAGGAGGTCGAGCAATTCCGCCGGCAGGCGCAGCATCCGATAGCTGTCCACTTTGGGTGGCCCGATGGTGTAGGTGCCGTCAGGGAGGCGCTTGAGGGCCTGGCGGACCGTGAGGACACTCTCGTCGAGGTCCACAGCGTCCCAAGGCAGGCCGGTGACCTCTCCGGGGCGCAGCCCCATGGTCAACGCCAGGAGCACGAGCGCTTCGTCCTCGGTACCGCGCACGGCGGCGACGAACCGGTTGGCTTCCTCGATGGTGAGGGAGCGCCGCGGCGTGATACCCGTCGCCCCGGCGGGCAGGTGGGCCAGCCGCGCGACATTGCGCGCCACCAGGCCCCGACGCTCGGCTTCGTGGAGCGCGGCGCCGAGGACCATCTTGATCCGGTTCAGCGATGACTTCGAGAGCGGCTTCTCCCGCCCGCCGCGTCCTTTCGTGGCCGCCGACCCGCGAGCGGGGTTGGCCAAGTCCTTGAGGAGTGCTTCGAATTCGAGGACGTCAAGCTCACGCAGTCGGCGGCCGCGCAGCGGCGTGAGCTGTTTGATTCCCCAGGCGCAGTTGGCACAGGTGCTGGGGTTCTTCTCAGCGTCAATCATCTCCTGGTACCAGTCCAACCACTCGCCCAGGCGTATGTCGCTGCCGAGCGGCAGTCCGGCCTCGCTCTGGGCGCGCAGCTCGTCGAGTTTGCGCACCACGTCGCTCCGGGTCGGGCCTGAGACCCGACGGCGCTTGGTGCCGAGGCGGAGCTCGCCGCGCCACCGTCCGTCGCATTGTTGATAGATCGAACCCTCGCCGTAACCGAGCTTGCGTGACCTCGCCATGCGATCCTCCTCACAAATTGGGGCACTCTGTGGGGCACTTCGAGACCACAATGGGCCCCACGCTGTCACCCACCGAACACGGAAGTCCTGGTCGGTGGGGGTCTGTGAGGTGTGGTGGGTGTCCCCGGCGCAGATGACGCGCAAGGGGTCACAGGTTCGAGTCCTGTACGGCCCACCGTTGTACGGCCCACCGTTGTCTGCCGGGAGAGAGGGGCACGACCGACCGCGGGCCGGAGGGACGGAACGAGCGCGGACAAAGCGCAGGCGGGGACGAGGCCGAAGACGGGGCCAGCCAGCCAGCCGGGCGCAGCCGAAGGCGAGCACCAGGACGGCGGACGGAGAGGGCGGAGGCAGGAGGGGGCTCGGGCGAGTGGGGGACACGAAGCAAGCTGTATCCGCCTGACCTCATGCGATCAACGCAATGGGCAAGGAGCACCCGGAGCTGATCCCCTTTGGCCGGTCTAGGTGCTACTGGTCGAGAAGATCTCGGAGTGTCTGAGCTTCCGAATCGATCTGGTCTCGGTTGCGGTGGCGGAGTGAGACGAGCGAGAACAGCACCTTCTCGCCGGTTCGGAGCGTTACACGCAGCTGCCATCGCGGCCCTCCCCCCTTTGAGAGCCTCTTCATGGTCGGCCCAACGTCAACGGCATCAATGGACTCGACTTCATGCAATGGAGTTGACCAGGCCCAGCGTGGATGTGACGCAAACAGGAGCCTCTCCTGCGTCACGCAAAGGATTCCACTCTCGCCGAGGGGTTCAACCGTCCTTATGGCTGTCATTTGCCAGCGAGGTGTCTCATCCGCTGCCAGCTGGGCTGCGAGGTACTTCTTCGGCTTCACCGTTGTAGGTAATCATAGGTGCGGGGCCATATCGGAGATGGTCTCCATGGAAGGACAGCAGTGTCCCCGAAACGCCGGGCCGGGGACGCCGGAACGATTCCGCTTGACGGGCATCGGGACACAGCGTCCAATCGGCTCAAGCGGCAACGAACTCTTCGAGGGCCCAGTCCACATAAGAAGGAGGGAACCTGGACAGGGATGTTGCAGCAGGGAGGTGAGAAATCGCCGCTGAGGCCTGAGCTGCGAACTGGCGGGCGACATCGACAACTTCGTCGATTCTCCCGGATTCAATAATCATTCTCGATGCTTGTTCCAGGTCGCCGGCTTGTCGACGGAGCAAGAGCGCACGGAGGTCGCCTCCCGTCGGTTCTGTCATCTCCAGCAGGGCGGGCATGGTGAGGACGCCACTTCGTATGTCCGCGCCGACGGGTTTTCCCAAGCGATCAGGATCACCGATCAAATCGAGTACGTCGTCGATCAGCTGGAATGCCATACCGAAGTTCTTTCCAAACTCGCCGAACTGGGCGACGTGCTCATCCGACAGCCCAGCGCTGAGCGCACCAACCCGACACGAACAGGCGAAGAGCGCAGCGGTCTTGGCCTCGATGGTGAAGAGGTAGCGGTCGATCTCCTGACTGATGTCGAACAGGTGTTGGGTTTCGGTTGCCTGCCCGAGACAGAGGCGGGCAACTGTGTCGGCTACGTCAGATGCAACTCGCTGACCTGACGCGGCGGCTTCGGCACCTGCCCGTGCCATCAAGTACGTCCCGGCGAGAAGCGCCTGGTCCGGACCCTCGACGGCGTTGATCGTCGGCGTGCCTCGCCGAGTCTCAGCCTTATCGAAGATGTCGTCATGAACCAATGACCCGACTTGCACCAGCTCCACCGCTACAGCCGCTGCTACAACGCGAAAGTCGAAGACGTGCCCGACATTGGCAACCGCAATGGTCAGAGCGGGGCGGAGCCGCTTCCCACCGCCAGAAACCACTCGAAGGCACGAATCGGCCAGATCCGGTGAGCCGACCGTGCACGTAGCGGCAAGTCGGTCACCAACCGTCTCCAGGTGCTCAGCAAGGTCCGGTGGTTCCAGAAGGTCAAGCGGCGATGACCGCACGGCTCGACGCTACATCAGCGGATGCAGCGAAGGGCTGTAGACGAGGGTATCCCGTACGCCGGAACTGTCGCAGGGCTCTGAGCCGTGAATATCTACGCACCGCAGACCTGCTGGGCCGACCTACTCCTTGTCCGTTTTGTCGGCTCGTGTGGCCGGATACGGGTCCGTCATCTTCGTGAAGTTCGAAAGGCTGCTTCGGGGATCTCATCGAACATCCGACTTCGACGAAGACCTCGACGATCCTGCCTTGGCCGCTTTGGTGCGCTTCGTAGTCGTGTGCAGGGTCCTTTGGGTTAAGGCTACTCGGGTAGTAGTACTCAATGGCATCTCCGAAAGGCATGGCC
The DNA here is from genome assembly GCA_963742035.1 of uncultured Acidimicrobiaceae bacterium. Taxonomy (GTDB): domain Bacteria; phylum Actinomycetota; class Acidimicrobiia; order Acidimicrobiales; family RAAP-2; genus Bog-473. Next base: position 761,184 of record CAVUKH010000007.1, on the reverse strand, counting down.
GGATGCAGTACGGGCCGCTGTTGCGCCTGCAAGATGTCCATCGGCGCTGCCTGAGTAAGCGCTCGAAGCCAGTCGCCGTCCCGCTTGTGGATCTCGGGTGTCGATGGCGGCCACAAACTGGCAGGCTTCCAAGCGTGCCAGTCCCTCATTACGAAGACAAGCACTTGGGCCGCCCGTACGTGACTCCCCACCAGCTCCTTTCCTATCGGGCGAGTCAAGGTCGCCTGATCGAGACACCACCTCCAGCGGTCGTGTTCGGCTGGCAGAGTGTCTTGCTCGAGCGAGTCCGCACAGAAAGGCCGTTCAAGGAGATCACGGGACCAGCGGGTGCCGTCTTGGAGCTTTCCCCCGCACTGGGCTTCGCCCGTCTTCCAGTGGGTGCACCCGTCGCCGCCATCGTTATCGAAGAGTTGGCGGCGCTCGGCGTCAAGACCATCGTTGGAATCGGCACGGCTGGGGGGCTTTCGCCCGACCTTGAGATCGGTCAGGCCGTGGTGTGCTCGGCGGCGTTGAGGGATGAGGGCACGTCGCATCACTACTCGTTCCCGGGCCGGTGGGCCCTCCCCGACTCCGAGCTGCTCGCCTCTCTTCGCTCGGCCATCCCGGACGCCTCGGTAGGTCCTACCTGGACCACCGATGCGCCATACCGAGAGACTGCTGAAGAGATCACCGCCTACCGAGAAGAGGGCATCTTGACCGTGGACATGGAGGCCTCCGCTATTTTCACCATCGGCGCTTCTCTCGAAGTCCAGACCGCTTCGGTCTTCTGCGTTTCCGACGTCCTTCACGGCGAAATATGGGAGCCGCACTTCCAATCCCCGAACCTCGAGGACGCCCTCTGGCGACTCTTTGAGGTTGTCGAGTCGATGCTGACGTCAGGCGAACCCACGTCGCTTACGTCAAGCTGAGCTTGCCTTCATCCCGGCGTACGGGGATAGGAGAATCCAGCCGACATCGCCTTTCCGGTCGGTTTCTTTATGGCGTCACCGCGAAGACCTTCCAGGTTCCGGGCACGCCCTTGAGCTGATGTTCGCCGCGCTCTGAGAATACGATGTCGGATCCAGCGACGAGGTCCTTGACTGTGCCTGAGACGAGTACCTCTCCGGGTCCGGCGATCGTTCCAACGCGTGCTGCGATGTGAACGGCCAGTCCACCGAGATCATCTCCGCGCACTTCGCATTCTCCTGTATGAAGCCCGGCCCTGATTTTTATCCCAAGCGCTTCGACCACTTCGACAATGGCGCGAGCGCACCGTATTGCGCGGGCGGGACCGTCGAAAGAGGCGAGAAAGCCGTCCCCAGTCGTCTTGATCTCGCGGCCGCGGAAGTGTCGCAATTGCTCCCGCACCAGACGGTCGTGGCTGTCAAGGACGTTGCGCCAAACCTGATCACCCATTGAGGCGGCCGTCTCCGTCGAGGCGACGATGTCGGTGAACAGCACGCTGGTGAGTACGCGATCTACCTCGAAGGACTGGCGCGTGCCCGTCAGAAACTGGGCAATCTCCGAAGCTGCATCCGGCCCGAAGGGAGGGGTCATGTCGCCCCCCGACATTGGGACGAAGGTTGCTCCTGGGATGTGGTCGGCCACGTATTGCCCGTGCGAGAGGATAATGAATGGACTCTCGGTGACTTGGAGCACCAAGGTCGGGCTTTGCACCAAAGGTAGGAACGGCCGCACGTCCATGCTGCTCAAGAAGTACCGCATCAGAGCGGCGGCTGTACTGGGCGTCGCCGACGCCCGATTCATACGGGCCGCAGCTTTGAGGAACTCTCGATCATGCGCCTGTGTCGGATTCGTCGCGGTGATGAGCGCATCGCTGCCCCAGGTCGACATCAGCATGTCGAAGATTGCATCAAGGGTCGCTGGGTCTACCCCGATCGGGTAGTCCGGCGCCTCGATGTATCGCGCTGAGGTATTAATGAGGATTAGCGAACTTACGCGCTCAGGATGCATGGCCGCGAACAAGATGGCGTTCGGGCTGACCTCATTCACTCCAACGAGGTCCACCACCTTGGACCCAGTGGCGTCGAGCACACCAGCTATGTCTTCGGCCAACTCCTCCCACGTCGGTATGGCTTTGAGAGATACAGCATCCGAGGCGCCGGAGCCCCTGCGGTCCATGTGCAGGACTCGCCTCATCGTGGCCAACTTCTCGAAGAATTCCGCCGCCTGAGGGATCTGCCAGATGAGATCGACATGTCCTCCGAGGGAGTTACAGAAGAGGAGGTCGCCCGGGCCTTCGCCGAGGACCTGGTAGGCGACGTCTCCATCTCCGATGTTCACATACCGAATCTCGGGGGACTCCATAGAACTGACAGTTTGCCCTTCACGAGCAAGCCGTTACCACCGATCGGGAGCGCCCGGACCCGGTTCCCAAAAGGATTTGAAAGCTACGTTTCCAGCACCGCCTGGAACGGTGTTCGAGCTGCCGACAGTGGTGCATCCACTCGTGCCGGAAGTGAGGCCGCCCTCGAGTCCAGCCGAGACGACCCCGCCATGGCGCGGAGGAACACCTCGATTAGCGTGCCGGACGCGATCCCGGCCGGCGCCGCCTCCAAAGGGGGGCTTTTGGGGGGACGGTGGCGCCGGCCGGTTCGCGCTCCGACAAAAGCCTAAAGGTCACTTCTGTGGCTCAGCTACGGGGAACGTTACGGATCTGTTGCGAGTTCCGAGATGCGAGCGACGTTTCGGTGTCATTCCGTCCAGTTCAGCAGCCCCCACGAGACCGTGCCTCGGACCCTGTGGTCTGGGAGACCACTCATCTGGACGTCAGGCCCGGTCACCGGGTGGATTGACGAGGTTGCGAAGCCTCAGTAGGTAGACGATGAACCACGGGACCCCCGCGACCTGAGTGAGATCCTGGGGGAAGCGTTGCAGTGCCTCGGCCGAGGGCTGAGCTTCGACGATCCGCTCGATCGCGAATCCATGGTCCGCGAAGAGGTCCACGACGGCCGACATGGGTCTTCGCCAGTACCACTGGGTGACGACCACGTCGGCCTTGGTCCAGGTGTCGCTTACCAGTTCCGTTTCGAAGTAGCCGCCCTTTTGTGACGGAAGTGGCGGTGCAAAGGGATGCTCGAGGGAAATCACGGCCCAACCGTCAGGCCGCAGCACGTCAGCGAAAGACCTGAGGGGCACCGTCCAGTCCTTCAGGTAGTGCAACGCGAGCGAGCAGGTGATCCCATCGATGGATCGAGGTTCGAGTGGCAGCGGCTCAGCGAAGTCTGCGACGAAGAGGTGGCCCCGGTCCGAACACCGACGCTTGGTCTCTTCGACCATGGCCGGGCTCAGATCGAAGCCGATCACCTCTGCCCCGTGGTCCAGCAGCCAGTGCACTTGGGCCCCCGAGCCACAGCCAGCATCGAGGATCGTCTGTCCCGAAAGAGGGAAGGGGATCAGAGTGCGGAGCGCTGGTCGTTCCAGCCACCCGTTGAATGGACCATCGTCGCTTGCCTCAACCCACACGGGGGCCAGGCGGTCGTAGACCTCCCGTGTGTGTCGCGTGTGGTCTGCTTGGGTACTCGGGAACTGAGCGGACATGGTCTCGATTGTGCCGGATTCCCGGTGTCTGAACGCTGCATGGGGCGGCCCTACTCGGCGGCGAGGATCGAGGTGGCCGGTCTCTACCGAGGCCGCTACATCGTTCCGTTTGCGATACGAGCTGGTCGAGCCGGACCAACGATCTCCATCCGAGCTGGGCCAGAGATTGACCAACGAGCAGAGAGGTTGACCAACGAGCCGTCGATGTTGGCGATGGCCTTCAGGGGGTGAGCGCCTCCAAGCCGGCTTCTGCCACCTGCATGTCCACGCTGTAGGGGCCACCGCTCATGCGATCGCGCCCACGAGCGCCTGCCGCCGTCGACTAGCGATGCACGAAGGACCGGCCGGTGATGTCGATGCCCTGAACGGTGACAGGATTGTGGCGTGCCAGCCCGGATCTCCTGTGTGTGCATCGACGCCGTCAAACCCCGGGCCGTGGCGAACTTCTGGGCCGCGGTCCTCCAATGGGACGTGGTCGAGGACGGTGACGAGTACATCAGCCTGGCCTCACCGGCCGGAGATCAGCCGACATTGGACATCGTCCCCGTGGGGGAGGCAAAACAGCTGAAAAACCGATTGCATCTCGACCTACGCGCCGACAACGCCACGTTTGATACCGAAGTTGAGCGCCTCGAAGCCCTCGGTGCCCAGCGGGTCGACGTCGGCCAGGGGCCTGATGTGCCGTGGGTGGTCTTCGCAGACCCGGAAGGCAACGAGTTCTGCCTTCTCCGCCGAACCGTGCAAGAGGTGACGGCGCAACCGGAGTGACCGCGCCCTCCCGACTCTGCTTGGTGACCATTCGGCCCACCGGGTAGCCGCACGATCCCGTCCGACACCGAAGAACCGGGTGCTCCCCTCAATCGTCGCTGATGTGCGGCCCCGGCAACAGAGATTTCGTCCGCGCCGGAGTGTCGTACGTCCAACCCGTCGTGCGGATCACGTGACCCCACGTGGCGGCTGAACAGAAGAAGGGACGTTGGTCCGTAGTCGGAGAAACCGAGATCTCGTACCCTGAATCCGGAAGCTCGGCTGTCACCGTGATGTGCATGCCGGTCTCGCGAGTAGGAGGTCCGTCATGAAGGCATTGATCTACCAGGGTCCAGGCAAGAAGGCCTGGGATGAGGTGCCCGATCCGAAGATCGAGCAGCCGACTGACGTGATCGTGAAGATGGTGGCGACGACCATCTGCGGCACCGACCTCCATATCCTGAAGGGTGATGTCCCCGAGGTGGAGGTCGGCCGCATCCTCGGCCACGAGGGCATCGGCGTGGTCACCGAGATCGGCCAGGGAGTGACTCAACTGGTCGTGGGCGACCGGGTCATTCTGGCGTGCGTCAGTTCATGTGGAAAATGCTCGAACTGTCGGAAAGGCCTCTACAGCCATTGTCTCGACCCTGAGGGCATGGAGGGAATCGGATGGATCTTCGGTTACATGATCGACGGGACCCAAGCCGAATACGTCCGGGTTCCCTTCGCCGAGAACTCGGTCTACAAGGTCCCTGACGGCATGACCGATGCCGAGGGCATCCTGCTCTCGGACATCCTGCCCACCGGTTTCGAGATAGGTGTCCAGTACGGACACGTGGCCCCTGGCGATGTGGTCGCCGTGATCGGCTCTGGACCCGTGGGGCTCTCGGCCGTCATGACAGCACGGCTCTACGGACCGTCGAAGGTCATCGCCATCGATCTGGACAACTCCCGGCTCGCGCGGGCAGCAGAGTTCGGTGCGACCGAGACGGTCAACTCGGGGGATCTGGACTGGAAGGAACAGGTCTTGGCGCTCACCGACGGCTTGGGCGTCGATGTCGCCATTGAGGCGGTCGGGATTCCTCAGACGTTCACCATGGCAACGGTCATCGTTCGCCCCGGTGGTCACGTCGCCAACATCGGTGTGCACGGCAGGTCGGTCGACCTCGCCCTCAACGAACTGTGGATCCAAAACATCGACATCTCCATGGGCCTGGTCAACACGAACACCCTCGGAATGCTGCTCAAGCTCGTTGCCGAGCACAAGCTCCCTGCCGAGAAGTTCGTCTCCCATGAGTTCTCATTCGACCAAATGCTCGAGGCGTACGATGTCTTCGGGCACGCAGCGGAGCACAACGCGCTCAAGGTTCTCATCCACTAGCGCCGCGGCAGCGCCCAGTGGTTGCCGTCGGAGATCGGGCCACGTGAGCGACTGCTCAGTGTGCGGGCGTTGACGGACCCGTCGACGGCGTGACGCGAAACGACCCCGCGCTCATCCCGCTTGGCGTGCAGGACGGCAAGCGGGGCCGTAACGCCGGCACCGGCCGAGACCGGCCCGGCCACAAGCCTTCCAAAGGAGGCTGCACTGTTGTGGGACCGTTGTGAAAAGGGTCCGTATCTAGGGGATTCAGTGACGCTCACTTCTTCCGCGGGGACTTAGTGAATCGGGGGGCGGGGCTGATGGGGGACCACAGCTCTGCCGGAATCCCCGATTCGCTGTCCCGCCGTGACGTGCAGCGGCCCCCGGCTTCAGTCCGGGGGCCGTTCGCTACACGGGGCAAGGATTGCCGTCATCGGCCGTCGGGGTTCCCCCAGAGCCGACGTCTGCGCGCCACAGGTGCCGATGCACCACAGCGTGGATGCTGGAAGGACTGCTCTCGATGCCGACGAGTGGCGAAGAGTGAGGTCAGTGCCAGGCAGGCGAGGGTCAGTCGATGCCGAACCAACGGCGGCGGCGCGACGCGCCGAACTCGACCTTCGACGCAGCGATGTCCTCGGAAGCCGGGGTGAAGTTTCCGAACGGAGTCGGTCCGGACAAGAAGTTGGCCTCGAACTGTGCCACCTTGGTGCCTCCGAACTCGATGTAGCACGTCGCCTGTCCCTTGTACGGTTCCGGCGCATCGCCGCCCTTGATCTGGTGGATCAGGACCTCGGCGAGTGTGCGGGCCTCTCCTTCAGCGATGGCGCCCACGCGAGGCACCGGTGCGCTCGTGACGTCACCGATGGCGTAGACATGCTCGAACCTCGTCGCGAAGGTTCGGTGGTCGACCGGGATCCAGCCGTCTTCGGCCAGAGCGGAGTCCTCGACGACCCGGGGAGCCCGATGCACGGGGACGCCGAGAAACAGGCCGTACGGCATCGTCCGGCCGTCCTGCAGCGAGGCGATCTTGGTGGCGGGGTCGAGGGCCGTGACTTTGGACTGCGGCCACCATTCGATGCCCCGTTCCCCGACCGCCTCGAGGATGCCGGTGGACGCCTCTGGCGAAATGGGAATGGGCGTCGCCATCGGGCTGACGACCTTGATGGTCGACGTGGCCCGAATACCTTGTTTCTCCAGAAAGTCGTGCAGCATGAGAGCGGTCTCGAACGGAGCAGCCGGGCACTTGAAGAAGTTGCCCAGCACGCCGATGATGACGTCGCCGCCCTCGAAAGTGGGCAGGAGGTGGCTGACCCGTGCCGCGCCATCGACGGTGTAGAACTCGGAGCCCTCCTCGACCATGCCGGGAGTCGCCGCCGGGTCCAGATCCGCACCCAGCGCCACGACGAGGATGTCCGGTTCGTACGTCGCGGCATTCGTGGTCACGCGACGAGATTCCGGGTCGATGCTGAGGACGGTCTCCTGCGCGAAGCGGACGGACGGCTTGTCGAGATGGGCATAGGGAACGCGCACGCCCGCCAGATCCCGTCGCCCGAACATCAGGTCGAGCTTGGAGAAGCCGAACACGAACGCATCGCTGCTGTCGACGATCGTGATGTCGACCTCGTCGGGCACCTCGTCGGACAACATCGTGGCCAGCTCCAGACCGGCAAAGCCGGCACCGAGTACGAGCACGGTCTTCATCACGTCTCCGTTCCCCCGGGGACCGGCCAGTGTGGGCCGGGTCCGGCTCCTGCGCTGTCGCCGAAGTCTGGCATGCGCCTGCTCTGAATGGGCCGAATCCTGGTGGGTGCAGTGGGCGGAGCTACGACTGGAGCTCCAGTCCGTCAAAGGTGCCGGCGTTCCGCCACTCCGCCAAGAGCTCGAAGAAGGGCATCGGGCCCCTGCCGTACGAGCTCCCGATGAATCCATCGGCGTTGGGCTGGCCCTCGTTGTTGTAGTAGCCGGGGGTGCACTGCTGCTGGAAGGCGCGGATGTCCCGGGCGGACTCGGCCAGCTGCACGAGCCATTCGGCTTCGCCGTCACTCGTCGCCTCGACCGTCGAGAGCTCGTGGTCGATGGCATGGCGCAGAACATGGGAGAGATGGTTGCACGCCTCTTCGAGGAGGTGCGGATAGTTGACGGTAAAGCCACCCTGGGTGTGACCCAGGACGAACATGTTCGGAAAGCCCCGTACGTGCATCCCGTGGAGGGACCGCACTCCGTCGTGCCAGTAGTCGGAGAGGTTGTACCCGCGCGAACCGACCACGTCGTAACCGGCCCGCCGCGTGTAGTCGGTCCCCACTTCGAATCCCGTGGCGTAAATCAGGCAATCGACCGCGTACTCCCGTTCCCCGACGATGACGGCTTTGGACGTGATGGCGTCGACCCCGCGCCCATCGGTGTTGACGAGAGACACGTTCGGGCGGTTGAAGGCCTGGAGGTATTCGTCGTGGAAGCAGGGCCTCTTGCAGAATTGCCGGTACCAGGGCTTCAGGGCCTCGGCGGTCACCGGATCGCTGACGATGTCGTCCACGCGTGCCCTGATCTGCTCCATTTTCTCGAAGTCGGCCAGCTCCATCACGGCGGCCAGGTCCCGGCCGGGCCCTGACGACTGGTCGCGCAGCCTGTTGACCAGCCTTCCGAGGATGTCGGTCCAGCCGTCGTTGACGAGATCCTTCTCGGCAAAGCCGCCGGAGGTCAGGAGTGTGAAGTTCTCCATCCTCTCCCTCTGCCACCCTGCTTCGAGTGAGGCGGCCCACGAAACTTCAGTTGGCCGGTTCCCCCGCACGTCAATGGACGACGGCGTGCGTTGGAAGACGAAGAGCTCACGAGCCGAGGCGGCGAGGTGGGGAATCACCTGCACGGCCGTGGCGCCGGTGCCGATGATGCCGACGCGCTTGTCGGCCAGGCCGTCCAGCCCTCCGTTCGAGTCACCTCCGGTGTACTCGTAGTCCCACCGGCTGGTATGGAAGGCATGACCGGTGAATCCCTCGATACCGGGGATGCCCGGGAGCTTCGGTCGATGGAGGGGGCCGTTGCCCATGACGAGGAATTGAGCCGACATCTGGTCGCCGCGGTTGGTGAGGATGGTCCAGCGGCGCCGGGAGTCGTCCCACCGAATGGCCGTGACCTCGGTCGAGAGGCACGAGCGCTCGTACAGCCTGAAGTGGCGGGCAATGCGATGGCAGTGCCCCAAAATCTCCGGCGCGCGGGCGTACTTCTCGCTGGGAACGTAGGCGGTCTCTTCCAGGAGAGGGAGGTACACATAGGACTCGACGTCGCACTGTGCACCCGGGTAGCGGTTCCAATACCAGGTTCCGCCGAAATCGCCCCCCTTCTCAATGATGCGAAAATCGTCGATGCCCGCCTGTGTCAGTCGGGCGCCCGTGATGAGGCCGGCGAATCCTCCGCCGATAATGGCCACCCTGACGTCGTCGGTCAGTGGGGGACGCTCGCTCGGCTCCGTGTAGGGGTCGTGCAGGTAGTCCGCAAACGGTCCAGCCACCTCGATGTACTGGGTGTTCCCGTCCTGGCGGATTCGCTTGTCGCGTTCGACCCGATACTTCTCCCGGAGCGCGTCCGGGTCGAAGTCCGGCGGCTCCGTCCTCGCTTCGGCATCGCTCACGATCGGGAGCTCCTGCAAGTGGTGCGTGTGTGCATCAGTCCCTCTTCTGCCTCAGCGGGGGAGCGTAGCGCCCGCCGTCGCCACCGCCGGGTGAACCCGAGAGATCCCCTCCCGTACCTACCCCTGCTTTCCTCCGTCCCCTCGGCCACGACCATGGGGATGGCCGAGGGGCACGAGGAAGGGATTTGCCGGTGGACTCGGCGTCGTCGTCACGGTGGCGCCCGTCGGCGCCAGCACACTGACCACGTCCTGATACTGCGCGGACGTGATGGCGCCCCCGTCAAGCAGAACGCCGGCCAGCGTGAGCGTGTGCTGGGCCGAGGCCGCGCGTGCGGCGCCGGGGGACTCTGCCGCCGTCGCCTCGAGCGCGCTGGCCAAGACCCCGTCACCCGGAAATCCGCCGTTGGCGAGGGACGTGGCCAGCGAGGTGATCGCTGCGGCCTCCGCGTCGGCGGCCGATGGTGCCGGCACCGGGCGCGACAAGGCCTGCGTCTGTGGCTGGGCCGCGTGACCCTCTGCAATGGTGGCGGCCGGACCCGTTGGCTGGGCGTGGCCGGCCAACAGTGCGAAGAGGGTGGCGCCGAGCACCAGGACCGCGACGAGGGCCAGCGCGAAGCGACGACGTCGGGCTCGGGGGTGTGTCTCCCGGCGTAGAATCACAGGGCTGGGAGACATGGTGTTCGATGGAGGGGGAGGCGTCTCGTTCGGGCTCGGCATCCGGACGACGGACGTCACGGACGTCCGCGCCTGCTGTCGTGGCGCCGGACGGGCCGCGGGTGCACCGGTCCGCAACGCCTGCAGCATGTCGCCGGCCGACCTGAAGCGTTGCCGCGGATCGGCAGCCAGGGCGCGACACGCGACCTCATGCCAGGGCGACGTGAGGATGCCTGCAGGAGCCATCTCCGGCCCGAGACGTTGCCCGGTCAGGGCCTCCACCATGACCGCGCCGACCGCGTACAGATCGGACTGCACCGTGGCCGGGTGGCCCGATCGACGTTCGGGAGCCAGGTAGCCCGGTGTCCCTAGAACGACTCCTGTCGTCGTCATGTCATTGTGTCGGTTCGTCCGGACGTCGAAGCTCTTGGCGATGCCGAAGTCCGTGATCTTCGTGTGCCCGTCCTGTTGCAACAGGATGTTGCTCGGCTTGATGTCACGGTGGAGCACGCCACGCCCGTGCGCTGCCGCCAGCGCAGTGAGCGTCTCCGCCATGACGAGTGCGACGCGCCCGGTCGGCAGTGGGCCACGGACGATGATCTCGTCGCGCAGGGTGGTGCCGGGTAGTCGCTCCATCACCAAGTACGACGACGTGTGGTCTTCTCCGAAGTCCAGCACGGCGACGATGTGGGGATGGATGAGCAGGCCGGCGATCAGCGCTTCCTGCTGAAAACGCTCCCGCATGCCGGGCAGTGCCCTGGTTTCGGCCCGCAGGATCTTCACCGCCACCGCGCGTCCGAGTCGTTCGTCGTAGGCGTCGAAGACCCGGGCCATGCCGCCCTCACCCAGGAGGCCGTCAATGCGGTAGCGGCCGTCGATCAGGGGCGCGGTGGACGTCTCCACTTCGGGTTGTCTACCCGCAGGACCCGCTCGGTAGTCGTGATTCCAGGTGGTCTGGTCAACCGGCCAGCGCGGCCATCTCACCCAGGAGGGTCAGCGCGTCGGAGGGGGAATCGTCGCCGAAATCGCGGTAGAGAGCGCGCACGTTGGCCACGACGCGCTCGGCCTCGCTCCAGTCGGCATACGGGCCCAAGTCGATGTCCCGGGCGGCGTCCAGCGCGGACATGCCGCCGTCGTAGCGCCTCCTGGCCTCGCCGGTCAGGAGGAGGAAGTACTCCTTCAGGTCCACCAATGCGTCGGGTGTCGCCAACGGCCCGTGCCCTGGCACAACGACGGTCGGGTGGAGGGCGAGGACCCGGTCACACGCCGCGATCCAGTTCGACACCGGCCCGGCCCACACAATCGGGTGGCCGCCGTGGAACAGGATGTCTCCGGTGAAGACGACGCCCTCCTCCGGCAGGTGGACCACGGCATCGCCGGCCGTGTGGGCCGGTCCCACCTCGAGCAGCGACACGGCACGGCCACCGACCTGCAGGTCGAGGTGCTCGACGAACGTCCGGGTCGGCACGGCGAGCGGGACGTCCTCGAAGGAGAAGGGCGCGAAGATCCTCTGCACGAACCGGCCCGTGTCGCCGAGGGAGTCCGCCGAGCGCAGCAAGGCCGCCATGGTGGACGGCGGGAGCTCCAGCATCTCCTCGGCGCAGCGCGCCGTGGCGATGATCTCCGCCTCACCCAGCAGTGCATTGCCGTAGCAGTGGTCGCCGTTGGCGTGGGTGTTGACCACAGAGGTGATGGGCGCGGCGACCGGGGTCACGTTGCGCATCTCCTCGAGCATGTCGGCGGTGAGACGCAGATCGAACAGCGTGTCGACCAACAGCGAGCTGTCGTCACCGGCGATCAGCCCGGCATTGGACCACCCCCAGCCGCCGTCGGGCTGCAGGTAGGCCCACACGCCGTCGGCGACCTCGTGCAGACCCTTCACGTACCCCACGGCCGACGGGCCCCTCGGGCTAGTAGACCCAGACCGACGTGCCGATCGGGTCGATATTGGCCGCCCAGATCCAATTGATCGCCTCGTTGCTGACGCGTGCACAGCCGTGAGAGACGGGCACCGGCGGGACGGACGAGTCACCGTGAATGGCGTAGCCCTGGTAGAAGAAACGGGGCCGGAAGAGGGTGCCGAGCGAGTCGGTCACCGTCCCGTCGACCACGCGGAACGTGCTGAACTGCCCGGTGGGCGTCGTGGCCACGTTGGTGGTGCCGTCCTGGGTGTAGGTGTAGCCGCCACCGGTGGACGTATTGAGCGTCCAGAGAAGATGGTTGTTGTTCACGACCATGATGAGGTCGTTCGCCAGGTTGATCTGGATCTGGTAGCCCGACTCCGCCCGCGGCTGGGGGACGACCCCGGCCTGCAAGGCCGCCCAGGTGGACGGTCCCACGACGCCGTCCCGAGGGAGGTTGGCTGCCTTTTGCAGCGCCCACACCGCCTGTTGCGTGCTGTCGTCGAACGACCCGTTCGTGGTGTCGACCCAGTAGCCGAGGGCCAGCAGTTGGGTCTGCAGCGAGGACACCGCCGCGCCGCTCGAACCGAGCTGCACGGTCGGCGGCAGCGGTGGGGGACTCGTCGGCAGCAGCCAGTAGCCCTGCCCGGAGGGTGTCGCCGCAATGGCACGGATGGGGTTGGGGTTCGATTGGCCCCCCATCGATCCGAGGAACGGCGTGCCGTAGTTGAAGACTCCGCCGTCCCGGGCGGCCAGCCAGTACCCACTGGTCGTGGCGGCCATCCCCACGATGGGGGCGTTGAGCGCGACGCCCCCGGTGGAGCCCAGGAACGGTGCGGTGCCGTAGGCGAAGATGCCCCCGTCGGACGCCACCAGCCAGTACCCGTTCCCGCCCGGTGCCGAGGCCATGCCGACCACCGGCTGGTTGAGGTGGATCGATCCCGTCGAGCCGTAGAACTGCGCGTCGCCGTAGGCGAAGATGCCGCCGTCGGCGGCCACGAGCCAGTACCCGCCGCCGTCGGGCGTGGCGGCCATCCCCACGATCGGCTGGTTCAGATGTATGGAGCCGGTGGAGCCGTAGAAGTGGGCGTCGCCGTAGGAGAAGATGCCGCCGTCGGACGCCACCAGCCAGTAGCCGCCGCCATCGGGGGTGGCGGCCATGCCGACGATCGGCTCGTTGAGGGCGATGGCACCGGCCGACCCCAGGAAGGGGGCATCGCCGTAGTTGAAGATGCCGCCGTCGGCGGCCACGATCCAGTACCCCTGGCCGCTGTGCGTCGAGGCCATGCCCACCGGCGGCGCGTTGAGCGTCAGCCCACCCGCGGGCCCGAAGAACCCGGCGTCGCCGAAGTTCACGGGCTGGGCGACATTGTCGGGGTATGTGGCGGCCGATGCACTGCTCGTCGTCACGGCCAGGAGGGCGGGGACCAACGCCAGGCAGCCGACGAGCGCCGCCAGCAGCGACCGGCTGCGCCTCGTGCGCGGCTCTCTGGGCATGCTGCTCCGGGGCGGGACGGCAGCGGTGTCGTGGGCCGGCATGGTGGCTCCTTAGGGTCGGCTCCGGGTTTGTACCGACGCGACGGGGTTCACCGGTCAGCTCGATGCCGTGCGCGTGGGCCTAAATCGGTTCGAAGGTTCCGCAGCACTGTAATCGCGCCACTCCCTGGTCACACGCACGCGCCGGGTCGGGCCGTGCCGGGTGCGGAGGCACTCGAGGTGGGTCGGCCCGGGCTTCTCAGTCCGGTCGTTCCCAGCGGACGACGTCGTCGAGCTCGCCGCTCTCGACGTCGTAGACCAATCCGGCGATCACCTGCAGTCGGTTCAGGTAGGGGGTCCGGGCCAACAGCTCCACGTCCTCGCGCAGCGCGGCTGCGTGGTCGTCGATCGGCAAGAACCCCAGGTCAGCGCCGGTCATCTCCCTGAGCTGGGCGTCGCTCACTCCGACGAGACCGCACATGGTGTGTTGCATGACCACGGCGGTCTCCACGCCGAGGACACCGCTCGAGAGGGCCAGGCTGCGCAGCACGTCCTCGGTGACGCGGCCTCCGGCGTTGCGAATGACATGTGCCTCACCCAGGTGCAGGCCGAGGACGGCAAAGACGTCGATGCGCGCATCCATGCACGTGACGACGGCCAGGTGGCGACCAGGACGCGGATCGGCCACGTTGGCGCGTGCGGCGGAGTACGCCTGATTGGCGGCGAGAAGTTCGGAGATCCGTGTCATGCGTCCGCTGGACCGTAACAGCACCCCCGCCGATCGTCAGCTCTCGGCCGGAGGGCCGAAGCCCTGGCCGCGATGCTGATCGAGCGTGGGGACGGACCGGGCCGCTTCGGGAAGGGGGAGCCGGATGGGGAACGTCGGGAACGGCGCGGCCGCCAGCATCCCCTGGCGGTCGAGCACCGGGGCGACCGGTACGCCGGCAGCGGCCAGGCGCGCCACCAGCACGTCACGGGTCTGGGTGGCGATGGCCCGGCCGACGGCTTCCTGCAGCTCGGTGCCGCGTCGGCACCGTTCGTCGAAGCCGAGCTCCGCCAGTGCGTTCAGGCGCACCTCGTGGCACAGGCTGACCCAGAAGTGCTGTTCGTTGAGGATGCCCAGCGCCACCTGCCCGCCGTCTGCCGTGGCGAAGAGGCCGTACCCAGGGGTGGGCGCGGTCGGTGGGTCGGACGCCGAGCGGTCGGCCAGACCGGCGCCGACGCGACCGGTCCAGGTGGCCAGCACGTCGGTCATGGAGATGTCGAGGTACGCCCCTTCGCCACTGGTCACGCGACCAAGGAGGGCGGCGCTGATCCCGAAGGCGGCGGTCATCCCGGCGGCCAGGTCGGCGGTCGGGAGCGGCGGGACGTTCGTCGCCATGCCGCCCTCGGGTGTCATGGCTCCCGCCCACGCCTGGTAGTTCACATCGTGCCCCGGCAGAACGGCGCGCCGGTCGTGCTGCCCGTAGCCGGAGATCGAGCAGTAGACGATGCCGGGGTTCAGGGCGCGCACGGTCGGCTCGTCGAGGCCCAGGCGGGCGAGCACGCCGGGACGGAATCCCTCCACGAGCACGTCGGCGTGGGCCGCCAGTTCCAGCGCCCTTCCGCGGGCGGCGACGTCCTTGAGGTTCAACTCCAGACTGCGCTTGCCCCGGTTGACGGCAGCGAAGAGATCCGCGTAGTGCCGCATCGGGTCTCCCCCCGGTGGCTCGACCTTCAGCACGTCGGCGCCCAGCGGTACCAGCAGCGACGTCGCGTACGGTCCGGGGCGCCAGATGCTCAGGTCGAGGACCCGGAGACCGGAGAGGTACTGCGACGTGCCTGTCACCGTCGGATTCTTGCATCGGGCGGCGGGTAGCCTCGCAGCGTGCTGGGTTTCTTCTCGTTCACAGAGGTGACCGACCCCTCGGCGCACGAGGCATACAACGCCTGGCACCAGCTCGACCATCTCCCCGAGCAGTTCACCATTGAGGGCATCACCTTCGGCCAACGCTGGGTGCGGTCGCCGCGCTGCCGGGAGGCCGAATCGGCAACGAGCAGCCTTCTCGATCCGTTCCACTACATGACGCTCTACCTGCTCCGCGACGAGCAGGTGATTCCCGAGTTCTTCGCCTTGGCCGAGCGCCTGCACGCGCTGGACCGCTTCTTCCGGGCTCGGCGCGCGCTGTTGTCCGGGCCCTTTCCGGTCGTCGGGCGCTGGGCTGCTCCCCGGGTGGCAGTGTCTCCGGGCGCGATCCCTTTCCGTCCCGCCCACGGGGTCCATGTGGTCGTCGGCCCCGCGCTCGCCGGGGAGGAGCTGGTGGAGGAGGCGGGAGTCGCCGGAGCCTGGCAGTTCGCCGATGCCGAGCGCGACCGGACCATCACGGTTGCCTTCGTCGACGGCGATCTGTGGCACGCCTCCGCCTCCATCGGAACAGGGGGCGTGGAGAGGCCCGAATGGGCCGGGCCCCTCGAGCGCGTTGATGCCTTCCGCTGGGATTGGTTCGCTACGCTGACGCCCCAATGACCAGTCAAAGCAAGTCAAAGGCCCAGCGCAGGGCCGAGAACCAACGCCGCGCCGCCGAGAAGCGCGCCGCTGAGCTGCGGCAGCAGCGGATGCGCATCGGCATCCGCGTGGGCGGCGCCCTCGCCGTCGTCGCGCTCGTGGTGGTGCTCATCGTCGTGCTGACTGGTGGGTCGAGCACTCTGCCGCCCAGCGTCACGGACCCGCACATTGCCGGCCTGGAGCCCATTCCCGCATCCATGTCCTCCACGTGGGTGCAGCCGCCGGCCGGGAAGCCGGGGCCCGAGACCGTCCCGGTCCCGAGCGGGCCGAAGTTGGCCACGCTCCTCAATGCGGCGACGGGTCAGACCGTCGACGGGATCCAGTGCCAGACCAACGAGCAACTGGTGCTGCACGTCCACACCCATTTGACGATCTTCGTGAACGGCCAGGCGCGGGTGATTCCCTATGGGATCGGGATCCCGGGCTTCGAGGCCGAGGACACCGCGGCAGGGCCCTTCGTCGCGACGGGGAGCTGCTTCTACTGGCTCCACGTGCACGCCAACGACGGGATCGTCCACGTCGAATCGCCGAGCACCACAGAGGGCTTCACGTTGGGCCAGTTCTTCGACATATGGGGCGTCCCCCTCAGCGAGACGCAGGTCGGTCCCGCCACGGGCAACGTGACGGTGTTCTTCACGTCACCGGGCAAGAAGCCGAAGCTCTACACCGGCGACCCCACCAAGCTCCCGCTCGGGGACCACTACCAGATCCAGCTGGACGTCGGGACGCCGGTTGTGGCGCCCGTCCAGGTGACCGACTGGGGCCAGTTGTAGATCGCTCGGAGTGGCGCTGGTCCACCGCCCGTGTCGCGTCATCTACCCGACGTTCCACCTCGCGGCGGACTGGTCGTCGTGGTCACCCCCCAACAGCGAGGAGAAGATCGCGGCGGCCTGATGGGGCAGGAGCGACAGGTGGCCTTCGCCGGGCACCACGGTGATGGTCGCCTGCGGGATGTGGCGCTTGAGGAAGGTCCGGTAGCCCGGCGGCCCGGTGCGGTCGTCGGAGCCTTCCCAGATGTCGACCGGGACGCGGATCTCCTCGAGGGCGAACCCCCACGGTTCGCCGAAAATGCGGTAGTCCTGGACACAGCCCTCGGTGCCCTGGCGCATCGCCTCGCGGACGAACGCCAACGCGTGGTCGGGTGGCCCCCATTCGGTGAGCACGGTGCGATCGGCCGGGGGGAACGAGCGCATGACCGCCCGGAGCAGCCGGGCGTTGCTGGCGTTGACGATGCTGACCTTCATGAGTGTGGAGGCCAGCCACGGCGTCCGCCTCGTGAGGAACAAGAGGGCGCGGTCGTCGATGGTGAGGCCGCGGGTGGTGCCATAGAGATCGAGCGGGACCGCGCTCGACAGGAGCGCGGCGGCGGTGACGCGGTCACCCATGCGCGCCGCGCAGACGGCCGCGTAGGGCCCACCGGCCGACCACCCCATCACGGCGAAGCGGTCGATGCCCAACGCCTCCGTGAGGTGCGTCACGTCGGCCGGCCAGTCGAGGAGTCGGCGTCCCCGCTGGTAGGTCGAGAGGCCCATGCCGGGTCGGTCGGGAGAGATCAGGCGGACGCCTTGGGCCACGGCGGCCTCGTGTGCCGGTGCCGCATCCAACCGGGAGCTGAGGCCACCGTGGAAGCTCAGGACCGGAAACCCGTCCGGGATGCCGTAGTCCTCGTACGCCAGTACCCGTCCGTCAGGGAGTCCCACTGTTCCCGTCACCAGGTCGGCGCTCGCTCCGCCACGCCGGGACGGCGCGTCGGGTGCCGGTCCCGGATCCAGCCGGGATGAGCAGGTGCCCGCACGAAAGCACGCTATAGGGTGCGGGCATGAGTCCGAACGTCGACGAGCTGGTTGACGGCCTGTTGGCCGACCTTCCGCCGGGGACGACGCCGCCACAGGAATTTCTGGGTGCGCAGTTCGACCGCGGCCTGGCCTGGGTGCAGTTCCCTCCGGGCTCGGGGGGACTGGGTCTGACGCCGAGAGACCAGCAGAGGGTGCAGGCACGCCTCAACGCCGGTGGCGCGCCGGTGTCCGGTGTGCGGAATCCCATCGGCTACGGCATGTGCGCCCCGACGATCGCCACGCACGGGACGCCGGAGCAGAAAGAGCGTTATCTGCGCCCCCTCTTCACCGGGGAGGAGATCTGGTGCCAGCTGTTCAGTGAGCCCGGAGCGGGCTCCGACGTGGCCGGCCTCGCTACCCGTGCCGAGCGTGACGGCGAGGAGTGGCTGCTCAACGGGCAGAAGGTCTGGACCACGTTGGCGCACATCTCGTCCTTCGGCCTGATCGTGGCGCGTTCCAACCCCGACGTCCCCAAGCACAAGGGGATGACGGCGTTCCTGGTCGACATGAAGGCACTCGGCGTCGAGGTGCGGCCGCTCTTCCAGATCACCGGAGAGGCCGAGTTCAACGAGGTCTTCTTCACGGACGTGCGCATGCCCGATACGGCGCGTATCGGTAGCGAGGGCGACGGGTGGCGGGTCGCGGTCACGACGCTGATGAACGAGCGGGTCTCCATCGGTGGTGCCGTCACCCGGCGCGGTGGCGGTCCTGTTGCCGAAGCCATCAAAATCTGGAAGGAACGGTGGCAGGGAGATACATCCGCCCATGCGCTCGCACTGCGCGACCGGTTGGTCTCGAGCTACATCCGCATGGAGGCCCTGTCCATGACCAACGCCCGCGCTGCGCAGACGCGCAAGTCCGGCACCCCGGGGCCCGAGGGCTCGGTGGCCAAGCTGGCCTACGCCGAGGAGAACAAGCGGATCTACGAGCTCTGCATGGACCTCCTGGGCAACGACGCCATGCTGTTCCCGTCGGGGTACCCCATGCTCCGGCCGGACCTGGTCGGCATGAACTCGCCCGACGTGCGCAAGATGTTCCTGCGGGTGCGGGCGAACTCCATCGAGGGCGGTACGTCCGAGGTCATGCGCAACATTCTGGGCGAGCGCGTCCTCGGGCTTCCCGGCGACGTCCGCACCGACAAGGAGCTCCCCTGGAAGGACGTCCCGCGCAGCTGAGTGCGGGTCAACCTGTGATGGGAGTCGACCTCACGGCCGAGAAGCGCACGGCCGCCGTGACCGCGGCGCAGCTGGTCGAGAACGGCATGGCGGTCGGAGTGGGGACCGGTACGACCGTTGCGGAGCTGGTCCCGGCCCTCGGGGCCCGGCGGCTCGACATCACCTGTGTCGCCACGTCACCGGCGACCGCGGAGTTGGCCGTCGCCCATGGTTTGGTCGTCCGGCCCTTCACCGAGGTCGACCGGCTCGACCTGGCCATCGACGGCGCCGACCAGGTGGATCCGGCCGGATGGCTCGTCAAGGGCGGCGGTGGGGCCCATACCCGCGAGCGGATCGTGGCGGCGGCGGCGGCTCGTTTCGTGGTCATCGTGTCCTCCGACAAACCAGTCGAGCGGCTCCATCCCCCGGTGCCGCTCGAGCTCCTGGCCTTCGGCCTGGCCGCCACCCTGCGCGAGCTGCCCGGGGCCGTCCTGCGCAACGCGCCGCGCACGCCGGACGGCGGTGTCCTCGCGGACTACCACGGCGAGGTGGGTGATCCCGCCGTGCTGGCGGCGATGCTCGACGCCGCGCCCGGTGTCGTCGCCCACGGTCTGTTCCCGCCCGCCCTGGTGTCGAGCGTCCTCATCGCCCGCGGCGACGAGGTGGAGATCCGCCAGATCGCCTGAGCCCGGGCGGCCCGGCGCGGGGGGTTAGGCCGCCGGGGTGAACGTGACCGGCAGCGATGTGGGGGAGCGGAAGACGTCGCCGCGGATGTGCGGGTCCCGATCGCCGGGCTGCAGCGTCAGGTCGGGCAGACGGTCGAAGACCCGGTTGAGCAGCGCGCGTGTCTCCAGCCGGGCCAAATGCATGCCGAGGCACATGTGCGGTCCGTGCGCGAAGGCGATGTGGGGTACGGCGGGGCGGAAGATGTCGAAGGACTCGGGGTCGTCCCAACGTGCCTCGTCGTGGTTGGCCGAGCCGATGTGGGGCGTGATGCTCTCCCCGGGCCCGAGGGTGACGCCGGCGAGCTCGACCTCGCAGGTCGTCGTGCGGTTGATGGTCAGCAGCGGCGGTTCGACGCGGAGGCCTTCCTCAATGGCCTGGGGCAGCAGCGAGCGGTCGGCCCGCACCGCCTCCAGCTGCTCGGGGTGGGTCAAGAGCAGGAAGAGCAGGTTGCCCGACGAGCGGTAGGTGGTCTCGGCCCCTGCCGGCAGCAGCAGGCGCAGGAACGAGTAGATGGCCTCGTCCGTCAGCTTTTCGCCGTCCACCTCGGCGGAGACGAGGTCACTGATCACATCCTCTGCCGGGTGGGCCCGCCGCTCCGCCACCACACCGGCGAAGTATTCGCGCAGCGCTTCGGAGGCGGCGAGGCCACGGTCGATGTCCGCCACCAGGCCGATGAGCTCGACCGACCAGCGCTGGAACTGGGGGAAGTCCTCCTCGGGCAGGCCGAGCAGGCGCGCGATCACCCGGACCGGGAACTCGAAGGTCAACTGGCGGACCAGATCGGCTTCCCCGTCGGCGGCGAAGCGGTCGATCTGCTCGTCGATGATCGGGCGGATGAACTCGGGCTCCCAACGGGCCAACGCCTTCTCGCGGAACGCATGGGCCACCAGGTTGCGGTGGTTGCGGTGTTCGGGGTCGTCCATGCCCAGGATCATGTGGCCCATCACCATGCCGATCGTCACGTCGTAACCGGTGGAGGTGAATGTCCTGGCGTCGCGCAGAATCCGCGAGCAGTCCTCGTAGCGGTAGGCGATCCATCCCGGCTCCACCTCTATGCCCTCGGGCAGGGCGTCGGGCGACATGGTCAGACCCATCTGCACGGGCGTCTCTCGGCGTTTGACGATGAGGTCGGGGTAGGGATCCCTGGTGGTCCCGGCGACGACGTCGTCGAAGGCGCTGAAGGGGTCGTATTCCTGAGCGTCGGACACTGCCATGGTGCGGCTCCCTCCCAGCGGGTGTTCTGTGACGTTGACGTCAGGCTACGGGGCGCGGCCGGCTTTGCCCAACTCTTCGGCCCTCCACGCCCGGTCCCGGTCCGACCACCCACTGCTGTGCACCTGTGGGCCGCAGAGACGATCGAGCGTCGGGCCGAGGCTTCTGGTGGCGTGGTCAGGTGGCGAAGCAGCTGCTCAGTGGCGGTGCTCGACGAGACGGTGCTGAACGTCCCTGCACGGAGAGGACCTTTCTCCCTATCGGGCGAGTCGCTTCCGGTTTACCTTTTGTTCACCATGCCGCCATACGACGAAGGCGGCCCTCACGGCGTCCTGCCCCCCGATGGGAGTGGGACGTGGCATCTGGTGGAGTCGCCGCTCGATTCCCGTGCCGTCTGCGGGAATGTCCTGCTCTACGGCGCTCGACTCCAGCCGTGGGGGAACGTGCCGCAGGAGGACCGCTGTGGGCTCTGTGTGGATCGATTGCGATAGAAGTCCCGGGTGGGGGCTGGCATCGGTGCCAGGTGTGAGACGGCCAGACGGCCGCCGAGCCCTTGACGGCGTAGGCTCCCGCCTGCATGCAGACGCTCCGCACCCCCGACGATCGCTTCGCCGACCTCCCCGACTACCCCTTCGCCCCGCACTACGCCGAGGTCGATGACGCCGAAGGCGGCACGCTGCGGGTGCACTACGTGCAGGAGGGTGAACCCTCGGCGCCCGTCGTGCTCCTCATGCACGGGGAGCCGTCGTGGTCGTACCTCTACCGCAAAATGATCCCCGTGCTGACGCGCGCCGGCCTGCAGGTCGTGGCGCCCGACCTGGTGGGGTTCGGGCGGTCGGACAAGCCGGCCGAGCGCACCGACTACACGTTCGCCCGCCACGTCGAATGGATGCGTGCCCTGCTCTTCGACCGCCTCGACCTGTCCGGCATCACTCTGGTGGGCCAGGACTGGGGCGGGCTCATCGGCCTGCGCCTGGTGGGGGAGCACCCCGACCGCTTCGCACGCGTGGTGGCGGCCAACACCTTCTTGCCCACCGGCGACACCAACCCGGGGGACGCCTTCTTCGCCTGGCAGAAGTTCTCGCAGGAGGTCGACGTGTTCCCCACGGGTGGCATCGTCCGCGGCGGGTGCGCCAAGCCGATCGCGCCCGAGGTCGAGGCGGCCTACGACGCGCCCTTCCCCGACGAGTCCTACAAGGCGGGGGCCCGGCAGTTCCCGCTCCTGGTGCCGTCACGGCCCGACGACCCCGCTCACGATGCCAACGTGGCCGCCTGGGTGGGCCTGGCCGCCTTCGACCGGCCGTTCCTGTGCGCCTTCAGCGACAGTGATCCCATCACCAAGGGGGCCGACCGCAACCTCAAGGAGCGGATCGCCGGCGCGCAGGGGCAGCCCCACACGACCATTGTCGGCGGCGGGCACTTCCTGCAGGAGGACTGCGGCGAGGAACTGGCTGACGTCGTGGCCTCCTTCGTCACCGCCACCTCGTGACGGGTGAGCACAGCGTCGTCATCGTCGGTGCCGGCTTCTCCGGCATCGGGATGGCGGCCCGCCTCCGCTCCATGGGCGTCGACGACTTCGTCGTCCTCGACCGCGGCAACGACCTCGGCGGCACGTGGCGGGACAACTCGTACCCGGGTGCCTCCTGTGACGTCCCCTCCAACCTGTACTCGTTCTCCTTCGCGCTCAATCCCGAGTGGTCGCGCGCCTTCTCGTCGCAGAGCGAGATCTGGGACTACATGCGCGCCTGCGTCGACCGGTTCGACGTCGGGGCGTCCCTGCGTTTCGGTCGGGCCGTCGACGAGGCGCGCTGGGACGACACCACCGCGCGCTGGGTCGTCCGGACGGTCGGGGGAGAGGAGTACAGCGCCCCGTTGCTCGTGTGGGCCACCGGGTCGTTGAGCGAGCCGTCGATCCCGGACTTCCCCGGCCTGCAGGACTTCCGCGGCAAGGTCTTCCATTCGGCGCGGTGGGAGCACGGCTTCG
Source organism: uncultured Acidimicrobiaceae bacterium (assembly GCA_963742035.1). Taxonomy (GTDB): domain Bacteria; phylum Actinomycetota; class Acidimicrobiia; order Acidimicrobiales; family RAAP-2; genus Bog-473. The sequence goes on along the minus strand of CAVUKH010000007.1, from coordinate 738,425 downwards.
ACTTGACCGGCAAGCGGGTGTGCGTCGTGGGGACCGGGGCGTCGGCCGTGCAGTTCGTGCCGCAGATCGCGCCCTTCGTCGAGCACCTCTACGTGCACCAGCGGACGCCGCCCTTCGTCGTCCCCCGGCGTGACCGGGCCGTCTCGGGACTGCGCAAGCTGGCCTACCGCAGGGCACCCGCGCTGCAGCGCCTGTCCCGGCTCCGCATTTACGCCATGTTCGAAGCCCTGTTGTCCGTCTTCGTCGGGCACGGGGACCGCCGCAAGGCCGCCGTGCGCAAGGCGGCCCTCGACCACCTGGCCAAGCAGGTGCCAGACGAGGCGCTGCGCCAGAAGCTCGTCCCGCACTACGAACCGGGCTGCAAGCGGCTGTTGCTGTCCGACGATTACTACCCCTCGCTTACGCGGTCCAACGTCGAGGTGGTGGAGTCACCCGTGGCGTCGTTCACCGCGCACGAAGTGGTGGGCCAGGACGGCATTGCCCGCCCGGTCGACGTGGTGATCATGGGGACGGGCTTCGAGGCCGCCGAACCGCCCTACGCCGACCACATCGTCGGCACGAACGGCATCCGGCTGGCGGAGTGGTGGAAGGCGAACGGCGTCGAAGCGTACGCCGGCTCCACTGTCAACGGCTTCCCCAACCTCTTCCTCATGATCGGGCCCAACTCGACGCTGGCCCACAATTCGATGATCTACATGATCGAATCGCACATCAACTACATCGCCAGCGCAGTGTCGTTCCTACAGCGTCCCGGTGTCCGCACGGTCGAGGTCAAGCCGGCCGTGCAGCGGCGCTACAACGAGCGGCTGCAGGCCCGGCTGGAGCACTCGGTCTGGGTCGAGGGTGGATGCGGCAGCTGGTATCTCGACCACCGGGGTCGTAACACGACCCTCTGGCCGGACCACACCTGGAAGTTCCGCCGGCTGACCCGGCGCTTTCATCCCGGCGAGTACACCGTCCGCGCGTAGGCCCGCAGCGCCAGCGCGCACAGCACGGCTGCGAAGAGGGCGAGCACCCCGATCTCCGGCAGTACCGCGCTCAGCCCATCGTGGTCGTAGATCAGCTTGACGAACGCATCCATGGCCCAGGCCTGGGGCACCGCGTGGCCGACGCCACGGACCACCGGGCCCACGACGTCGAGGGGGTACATGCACCCGCCCAACATCCCGCACACGATTCCCAGCACCACCGCCAGCGAAATCGCCTGCTCCTCCGAGCGGGAGCGCATGCTCACGAGCGCGGCGGCGCCGGCGTAGGCGAGCGACAGCATGGCGAGGACGAGGAACACCCCGAGGGGGTCGCCCCAGTGCACGCCGAAGAGCAGGCGCCCGACGATCAGCAGCCCGATGCACTGCACGGCGGCGACACAGAGGCTCGTGGCGACGAGGGCCGCCACCACCGAGCGCCGGGGCACGGGCGCCGCGGCCAGCCGGTTCATGAGGCCGAGCCGGCGGGACTCGACCACTCCCGACGACAGGAGGAGCACCGTGATGCCGAGGAAGAGGACGAGGTCGGCCGGTGCCACGTAGGAGAAGGGGCTGAGTGCGGCAGGGACATCGGTATGGGCCAGGGTCACATCGGTGACCTTGGTGTGGGTGCCCTCGGCGGCGATGAGGTCGAGGAGGGCCACCACGTCCGTGCGCGCCTGGAGCGCGCTGGTCGACGCCGACTCGCTCACGAAGTCGACACGCTGTGCGCCGGGCGGGGCCGGCAGCGCAATGAGCCCGGCCACCACGCGCCCCCGCAGGATGTCGTCGCCCAGTTGGGCCCGGTTGGGCTCCACCCGGACCTTGAGGTCGGCGGTGCTGGTCACCAGGTGGAGCAGCCGCGGCGATGGGTGCACCAGTCCGATGGGCTCCTTGGGGCTGCCGGCCAACAGGCCCGTGACCAGAATGAAGAGGATCGGGAAGAGCGTGGCCACGAAGAGCAGGCGACGGTCGCCGACGGCGCGGCGCAGGTTGACCCGGATGATCGGGATCACGGCGTCACCATCCGGCGCACGCGGGCCATGGCGAGCCCCCCGGTCACGAGCGCGATCAGGCAGAGGACGAGGAAGGGCCCGACGACCGATGACGTCGGGTCCCGCAACAGCGCCAGGCGCCCGAACCCGACCAGGGCCCAGCCGTTCGGGGTCCCGAGGCTGAGCACCTGGAGGGCCTCGGGCAGGGCACCGGGGGGGAGCAGGTTGCCCCCCAACAGGGCCAGCACGAGACCGACCACCAGGGAGGCAGCGAACGCCTCCTGGGGCGTCCGGGCGAACGAGGTCAGGAAGGCGCCGAGGCCGCACATGGCGGCCGTCGCGCCGACGCACATCATCAGCACGCCGAACGGTGCGCCCCAGCGGGCACCGAAGGCCGCGGCCGTCACGCCCCAGACGATCAGGATGGAGGTCAGCCCCGTGACGCCGATGGCCAGGAGCTTTCCCCGCACGATGGCGCCCGGCCTGATGGGTGAGGCGGCCAGCCGGGCCAGTGTCCCCGTGGCGCGCTCCATGAGGAGCGAGCGCATGCCCAGGCCGCTCCCGATGAAGAGGAAGACCACCGCGATTGAGGGCGCGAAGTAGTCGAGCACGGCCTTGCCGCCGTTGCCGAGGGTGCTCGCAGAAAGTGAGATGGCCGCGGCGCGGGTCGCCGTCCCGCGCTCGAGCCGTCCCGCGTAGAGGCGGCTGGCCAGGCCAGCCGCCACCGACTCGGCGTACTCCTGGCCGAGCAGCGCGTTGGCCCGGTCCACGACGTCGAACCCTGGCGAGGGCGTCGCGCCCGGCGCCACCATGGGGATGAGGAGATGCGAGAGAGTCCTGTCTCCCCGCTGCAGGACCACCCCGCCGGCCAAGGTGCCGTCGGCCACCTCGCGCTTGACGGTCGCCTCGTCCGGGACCAGCCGCACCACGACGTTCTCCGGGAGCTGGCTCGCGTGCACAGCCGCCCGCAGCAGCGCCGGCGAGGCCCCCGACACCCCGATCGGGAGGGTGCCCGTCGACGCGTTCCCGGCGAAGGCGAAGCCGAGAATGGCGGCAATCGCGAGGGGTGCGACCAGACAGGTGATCACGGCAGAACGGTCGCGCACCCGCCGTCGCAGTTCGTTGACGGTGATGACGAAGGCGGTCAGCCGCCGTGCTCCTGACCCTGGTGCGCGCTCCCCACCGGCAAAAACTAGCGTTGGCCGTCGTGATCGCGCTGGAGCCGGTGGGATTCGTCGTCGGCGGTCGATCCGAGGCGACCGACGACGACTGGGGTGACGTCGAGGCAGTGATCCGGCTCGACGCGGCACAGTTCGGGCCCGACGCCGTGGCCGGGCTCACCGATTTCTCGCATCTCGTGGTGGTCTTCCAGTTCCATCTGGTCGATCCGTCCGACGTGCAGAGCGGGGCGCGGCGGCCCCGGGGGAACCCCGACTGGCCCGAGGTGGGCATGTTCGCGCAGCGGGCCAGAATGCGGCCGAACCGCCTCGGGGTGTCGACCTGCCGCCTCGTCGCCGTCGAGGGGCTCGATCTCCACGTGCGGGCTCTCGACGCCGTCGACGGGTCGCCCGTTCTCGACGTGAAGCCTTTCATGCAGGAGTTCGAGCCGCCCGCCGGCGCGGTGCGGCAACCCGGCTGGTCCGCCGAGCTGATGCGCGGCTACTACTGACCTTCGTCGCCGATCGTCGCCGGCCCCTGGCTCTATCCGGGTCCAACCGGCGTGTAGCTTGCCCGCATGTCCTCACCGAACATTCTTGTGATCATGACGGACGAGGAGCGGTACCCCCCTCCCTACGAGGGTGCGTCCCTGGCCCGCTTCCGCACCGAGCAGCTCGGTGCGCGGGAGTCCATCCGCGACGGCGGCCTCGAATTCCACCGGCACTACGCCGGTTCGACGGCCTGCCTGCCCAGTCGGACCACGCTCTTCACCGGCCAGTACCCGTCCCTGCACGGCGGGACCAATACCGACGGGGGGGCCAAGAAGGCCAACGACCCGTCCATGGGATGGCTCGACCCCAATTCGGTGCCGACGCTCGGAGACTGGTTCCGGGCCGGCGGCTACGAGACCCATTACCGGGGCAAGTGGCACATCTCGCACGCGGACCTGATCATTCCGGGCACGCACGAGGGCCTGATGGCTTCCGACGACACGGGGAGGCTGATTCCCGAAGCGGTGGCGGCCTACAGCGGGGCCGACCGCCTCGACCCCTACGGCTTCTCGGGCTGGATAGGTCGCGAGCCCCACGGGGCGGCCAAGGCCGATTGCGGCGCGGTGCGCGACGGCGTCTTCGCCGAGCAGGTGATCGACCTCTTCGGTGCGCTGGCCGGCGCCCGTCGCGACGGGCCGTGGTTGGCCGTGGCGTCCTTCGTCAACCCGCACGACATCGCGTTCAACGGTTGGGCCTGGGAGGCGCTGCTCGGTTTCGGTCCGATCGACGACGACACCGTGCCCGCCATACCCGAGGCACCCTCCCAGGCGGACTCCTTCGCCGGCCGACCTGCCTGCCAGGAGGCCTTCGTGAAGGCCTGGCCGGCCATGCTCTACGAGCAGTCGGCCGACGAGTCGTACCGGCGGCTCTACTACTACCTGCACAAACTGGTCGACCGGGCCATCGGCCGCATCCTCGAGTCGTTGGAGCAGTCGGGCATGGCCGAAGACACTGTCGTCGTGTTCACCTCTGACCACGGCGACCTGGTCGGTGCCCACGGTGGCCTGATGCAGAAGTGGTACAACGCCTACGACGAGGCCGTCCGCGTCCCGCTCGTCGTGCGGGGCCCCGGCATCGTGGCGACTCCCGGTGGGGTGCACACGCCGACCAGTCACGTGGACCTGCTCCCGACGCTGCTCGGCCTGGCCGGCATCGACGTCGAGCGGGCCGCCTCGGTTGTGGCCGCCGAGCACGACGAGACCCAGCCCCTGCCCGGCCGGGACCTCAGTCCGGTCCTGCGCGGCAGCGCGGGGGCCGACACGCTGGCCGAGCCCCTGTATTTCATGACCGAGGACGACGTCGGCCGCGGCCTGACGGCGGTGAGCATCGTGAGCGGGAAGGCGTACGAGCCCGTGCCGTTCCCCTCGCACGTGGAATCCGTCATCACCTCGTTGCCGACCGGCCCCGACCGGGGAGCCGAGCTGTGGAAGCTCAACCACTACTACGAGCGGCTCGACGAGTTCGACGAGGCGCACGGGCTGCCGATGAACCCGTTCGCGCCGCCGCCCGCGGCGGCCGCCTGGGAGCTGCACAACCTGACGGCGGATCCCGAGGAACGCCACAACCGGGCCGACGACGCCCCGGATGTGGCGCGGGACCTCCAGGCCGTCCTGGAACAGCAACGCGAGGCCAAGCGCCGCCTGCCGCAATTGCGCAACCGGCCCGCCTGACACCGCACACCCGCGCCCGCCGCGGGGCGCGGGGCGGTCAGTCGAAACTCGGCCGCCGGTCCCGGGTGCGCTTGAGCTCGAAGAAGCCGTCGGTGCCCGTGCACAGGAGCACGCCGTCCCACAGACGGCCGGCGGCCTCGCCCTTGGGGGCCGGTGTCACCACGGGGCCGAAGATGGCGTGCCCGTTGTAGTGGATGACCGGCGTGCCCACGTCGTCGCCCACGGGGCCCATGCCCGCCCGGTGAGAGGCCTCGAGGGCCTCGTCGAACTCCTCCGACGTGGCTGCCGCGGCCAGCGACGCCGGCAGGCCGAGTTCGGCGAGCGACTCGGCCAAGACGGCTTCCGCCTCGCCTTCCGCACGGCCCCGCTGCTCGAGGTGGAACCGGCTGCCGATCGCCGTGTAGAGCGGGAGCAGGATGTCGCGGCCCTTCATCTGCTCCGCCGCGATACAGACCCGCACCGGGCCTTTGGCCCGGGCCATGCGCGCCTTGTACTCGTCGGAGAGCTCGGACCGCCCGGCGTTCAGGATGGCCAGGGACATCACGTGCCACTCGGTGTGGATGTCGCGCACCTGCTCGACCTCGAGCATCCAGCGCGAGGTGATCCAGGCCCAGGGGCACAGGGGATCGAACCAGAAATCTGCCGTATCGGTCATGGGATCCCTCCGTCGACGCGCAGGACGGCGCCGGTCGTGTAGGACGACGCGTCGGTGGCGAAGTACAGGGCCGCCCCGACGATCTCGTCGGGCTCGCCCGCCCGCCCCAGCGCGTGGTGGGGCATGCCCCGCTCCAGCGTGGCCGGGTCCCAGGCCTTGGCGATGTCGGTGAGGAAGGGGCCGGCCATAATGCAGTTGACCCGCACCGAGGGCCCGAACGCCTTGGCGAAGCCCTCGGTCAGCGTGTTCAACCCCGCCTTGGCCGCGTCGTAGGGCAGCATGCCCGGGGCGGGTCGGAGAGAGCCGGTGCTCGAGACGTTGATGATGGTTCCACCATATGGGCCGTCCGCCATCCTCGTGCCGACGAGCGCCGTCAGGCGGAACGGCCCTTTCAGGTTGACGCCGAGCACCTTGTCCCACAACTCCTCGCTGACCGACGTCAGATCGGGGTAGAGCGGCGACATGCCCGCGTTGTTCACCAGCACGTCGACGCGACCGAAGGCGGCGTAGGCCTGCTCCACCAGTCCGTCGATCTCGTCCCAGTGACCGACGTGGCAGGCCACGGCCAGGGCACGCCGACCTTTGGCCTCGACCTCGGCGGCCACCTCCCGGCACGCGTCGAGCTTGCGGCTGGTGACGACGACGTCGGCCCCGGCGTCGGCGAACGCCAGCACCATGGAGCGGCCCAGCCCCCGGCTGCCACCGGTGACCAGCGCGACCTTGCCGGACAGCGGCCCGTCGCTCATCGCACCAGCTCGGCCACCGCGTGGGTGACGGCCTTGCCCATGGGGATGTGCAGCGACTCGTTGGGCCCGTGGGCGTTGGAATGCGGACCGAGGACGCCGGTCGCCACGAACTGCGTACCGGGAAAGCCGCGCTGCAGGTCGGCCAAGAACGGGATGGAGCCTCCCTCGCCGACGAAGCCCGGCTCGCGCCCGAAACGTTCCCGGGACACGGCCGACAGTGTCGCCGCGACCGCCTGCCCCAGCGGCGGGGCGATCCACCCCTGTGCCGCGGCCTCCATGTCGATGGTGATGTGCGCCCCCTCGTCGGTGCGGATGGCCGAGATCAGGGCGTCGGTGGCCACTTGCGCGTCGACGTCGGGCGGGAGCCGCAGGGAGAACTTGAGCGTCGTGGTGGGCCGCAGCACGTTGCCGCCGTCCCGCGGCTTGGGCAGCCCGTCGGCGCCGGTCACCTCCAGGGCGGCACCCCAGGTGCGCGCCACCAGGCGGTCGACGGGGTCCGGCGTGAGCAGGTGCAGCCCGTCGACAATCGGCGCCGCGCTGTCGGGGAACTCTGCCGCCAGCGTGGTGAGGTTGGCCCGGTGCGCGTCGGGGATGCCCGCCCCCCGCAATTCCGGCAGGAGGATGCGGCCATCCGTCTCGTCCTCTATCTGCGACAGGATCCGGCGCAGGATGCGGAACGAGGACGGCACCACGCCGCCGCCCTGCCCGCTGTGGATGCCCTCGGTCAGCACGTCGACCTTCACCGTGGCGACGACGTTGCCCCGGAGCGACGACGTCAGCCACAGCCGGTCGTAGCTGAGCCCACCCGAATCGAGGCAGATGACGAGGCGGGGCGTGCCGATGCGTTCCTCGAGGTTCGCCAGGTGCGCGGCCAGGTCGGGGCTGCCGCTCTCCTCGCTCGCCTCAATCAGGACGAGCACGCGGCCCTGCCCACCGCCCGCCGCCACCAGACCCGTGACGGCGGCGAACGTCGCGTAGCCGTCGTCCGCCGTTCCCCGTCCGTAGAGGAGGTCGCCCTCGCGCACCGGCTCCCACGGACCCAGCCCGCTGCGCCATTCGCCGAGCGGCGGTTGCTTGTCCATGTGGCCGTACACGACGATGGGATCCCCGGTTCCGCCGTTGTCGATCAGCAGCAGCGGGGTGCGGCCCGGCAACGTGATGATGTCGACCTTGAGCGCGGCGTCCTGCTCGTGCACCCACGCCGCCAGCAACTCGGCCGCCGCCGCGATGGCGCCGCGCTCCTCCCAGTCGGGGTCGAAGGCGGGGGAGAGGCACGGGATCCGTGTGTACTCGCTCAGCGCGGGGAGGATCCGGTCCTCCCAGGCGGCATCGATGTCGATGTCGGTCATGCGCCGATCACGCTTCGGTGATCTCGGCCAGCCGGGCGAGCGTCGTGGACATGCCGGCGGCGATGTGCCGGCCCACCTTCGGGCTCTTCAAGAAGAAGGCCTGCTTGTCCTCGCTGAGGTCCCACGACTCGGTCACCAACGTCGCGCCGTCGACCGGCTCGAGCTCGTAGCGCCAGATGCGCCCGCCGAGGAAGCGGCCCAGTGGCCCCGACAGCACCGTCTGCCAGGCGATGCGCCGATCCTTCTCGAACTCCACCACCGTGTTGGACACGGAGTACGGCACGCCCATCTTCATCGACATGCCGAAGGTCGATCCCAGCGTGAGCTGCCGGGCCGCACCGTCCTTGGCCTCGACCAGCTGGCCGGAACCGTCGATCTCGGGGTGGCGTGTGGCGTCGGCCACCACGGCGAAGATGGAGTCGGGCGGCGCCTTGATGACGCGGTCCACGCTGACAACGCTGTTCTGTGGGTTCTGGGCCATGCATGACCTCCGGTTGGGCGACGTCGGCGAATCTAGATGGCGTGCGCCACCAGGTCGCCCAGCTGCACCCATTCCAGCGTGGCGGCGTGGGTGGCGGCCAGCACGACCGGCGGGGCCAGGCCCGCCTCCAGGGCCTCCTGCCAGCGCGGGGCACACAGGCACCACTGGTCGCCGGGTTGCAGGCCGGCGAAGCCGAATTCGGGATGCGGTGTCGACAGGTCGTTGCCCACCGACGCCGAGAAGGCGAGGAACTCGGCCGTGACCCGCGTGCACACGGTGTGGACGCCCACGTCCTCGGCTCCCGTGTTGCAGCAGCCGTCGCGGTAGAAGCCGGTGACCGGATCGAGGTTGCAGGGCTCGAGGGATTCGCCGAGGACGTTCTGGGCCATGAGCCATTTGAGCACGACCCGGGTCCCGCACCGCAAACGGGCTGGGTGCGGTTCGGGGCCGGCGCGTCGCCCGGCCCGTGCCGGCCCGTGTCCCGGTCAGGGCCCCGTGACCGGGGGGCCGCCGAAACGATCGACCCAGGCGAACGAGCTCACGGGTGCACGCGTCAAGCGGCGCGGCGCGGCCACGGGGCGCCCGAGCGCGACGAGCGCGGCCACCGCCACCGTGTCGGGGATGCCGAACAGGGCACGCACGTCGTCCTCGCGTCGCACCGGCATGGTGGTCATCACGCCGCCGAGACCCTCGGTCCGGGCGGCCAGCAGCAGGCTCCAGACGAACGGGTAGATGGAGGCACCTCCGGCGAGGGTGTAGCGGGGGAGATCGCGGTCGACCGCGGCGAGGGCGGACAGGTCGGCGAGGACGAGGAGGAGGGCGGGCGCGGCGTCGAGCGTCTCGGCGAAGCCCGGCGCCGCAGCCCCCGCCGCCGCGAACGACGCCGCGTTGGCGACGGCCGCCGCCTCGGCCACCCGGTCGGTCACCGGTGCCCAGGGCACCAGTCCGGCCGACACCATGGCCAGGTACTCGTACCACCCGCCGAGATACAGCTCACGCAAGGCGACGCGTGAGGCCGGATCCTTGACCACGATCACCCGCCAGCCCTGGCGGTTCCCACCGCTCGGAGCGAAGCGGGCCGTGTCGAGCAGCCGAGCCAGCACCTCGTCGTCGACGGGCTCGGGATGGAATTGCCGGGCGGCACCGGTGCTGCGCAGCGTGTCGACGAGGTCGAGGTTCACGAGTCGCCCACCGTAGCGGGCGGTAGGCGTGGTGGGTAAGAGTGCTGGGGTGACTCCAGCTTGGCGTGCGCTGTCCCGTCGGCTGCTCGTCGTGGCGCCCATGGCCGGGGGGCCGTCGACGGTCGACCTCGTCGTGGCCGGCGCCGGGGCCGGCGCGTTGGGCTTCCTGGCCGGCGGGTACAAGACGGCGGACCGCCTGCGACACGAGATTGTGGCCGTCCGGGCCGCCGGCGTCGACGCGTTCGGCGTGAACCTCTTCGTCCCGGGCGAGCCCACCGCCGACCCCGAGGGCGTGGCCGCCTACGTCAGGCGGCTCGAGCCCGAGGCCGCCGCCCTCGGGGTCACACTGGGCGAGGCGCGCTGGGACGACGACGATTACCCGGCCAAGGTCGAGGCCGTCCTGGCCGCACCGCCGGCGGCGGTCAGCTTCACCTTCGGTGTCCCGGCGGCCGGCGTCATCCGGGCGCTCCAGGCGGCGGGAACCGCTGTCCTGCTCACGGTGACGACGCCCGAGGAGGCGATGGTGGCGCTGCGGGCGGGACCCGACGCATTGGCCCTGCAGGGTGCCGAGGCCGGCGCGCACCGGGGCAGCCTGGTGAACGCCGATCGCCCGGATCAGGACCGGCCGGTGCGGGCGCTCCTGGCGGCCGTCCGCCGGCGCACGCTGGTGCCCCTTGTCGTCGCCGGAGGGGTGGGCGGCCCCGAGGACGTGGCCGATCTGCTGGAGCGGGGGGCCGACATGGTCCAGGCGGGCACGGCCTTTTTGCGTTGCCCCGAGAGCGGCGCGCCTGCGTTGCAGAAGGACGCGCTGGGCTCGGGCGCCTTCGGGCGGACCGCCGTCACCCGCGCCTTCAGCGGTCGGCGGGCGCGTGCGCTGGTCAACGCCATGATGGAGGACCACCCGGACGTCCCCGCCGCGTACCCGGAGATCAACAGCGCGACCCAGCCGCTGCGGGCGGCCGCCCTGCGCGCCGGCGACCCGCACCACATGAGCATGTACGCCGGGACGGGCTTCGCCCGCGCCGAGGCGCGGCCGGCCGCCGAGGTCGTCGAGCGGCTGCTGGCGGGCGTGCGGGGGTGAGCGGGTGAGTCGTGGGCGCCAGAAGAAGACGATCGAGTTCACGCCGCCCGATGTGGCCGCCGTCGCCGACGCGCTGCGGACGTTCCGCGCGGCGGGCAGCGGCTGGGTCAACCTGATGCCCGGGATCGACGAGGATGCGTCCGACGTGCACCCACGGGCCGGCCTCTTCGCGTTCTTCGGGAACAACGCGGCACCGGTGACGATGACCACGCTCATGCCGCCCAAGCAGGATCGGAGCGAGACCGAGGGACTGACGGTCGGCCTCATGCACCCCACGGGGGGCAAGGCCGTGGCGCGACTGGCCGAGGCCGGCGTCGCCGTGCCCGAGGGATGGGTCGTACGACAGGACCATGCCCGCCGGGGGCTGTTGGTGCGGACCCCGGTCGACGTGAGGGATCCCGACGTGGTGACCTGGTCCGTAGAGGCCGGGACCGCGTTGTGCCGAGCGGAGATGACGGGCCGGTGGCGGGCCGTGGTCTACCTTCCCTGAGTGGCTACCGGCGCGACGCGCGACGACGCAGCACTGGAGAAGGGTCTGGCGGATTGGATCGCGGCCAATCCCGCCGTCGTGCGCGCCGTCGTCGGGGGCGGCACCGATGGCGGCACGGACGGTGGCACGGATGCCGGCACGGACGGTGAGAGGCCGCGACTCCTCGCGCTCTCGCATGCGCAGGGTGGCCAGGCCAACGAGACCATCCTCGTCGACCTCGGCGCCGACCGTGCGGGAATGGTGGTGCGGTTGCCGCCCCTCGAGCCCACGTTCCCCGGGTACGTCCTCGGTCCACAGGCGGTCGTCCAGAACACCGTGGCCGCAGCAGGCGTGCCGGCGCCGGCGCCGGCCGTGGTCGTCACCGATCCGGAATGGATCGGCTCGCCGTTCCTGGCCATGCCGCGGGTCGAGGGCGACATTCCGGGGCCGGCCCCGTTCTTCGATCCCTACGTGCGTGACGCCGGGCCGGCCCTCCAACGCGTCATGCACGACCAACTGGTTGACGTCGTCGCCGACGTCCACGGGGTCGACTGGGCGGCCGAGGACGTGGGGGCATCGTTGCCCGGGGTCGGACTCAGGGACGCGGTACGGCGCTGGCTCGCCTATGTCGAGTGGTCCTCGGAAGGCGACCCGTTGCCGGCGCTGGATCAGGCGCTCGACTGGTGTGCCCGCCACATGCCGGCCGAGCGCCCACCCGTCCTGCTGTGGGGCGACGTGCGGATGGGGAACCTGGTCTTCGACCCGGATCGCCGCGTCACTGCCGTGCTGGACTGGGACCTGGCGTCGCTCGGCCCGCGTGAAATGGATCTTGGCTGGCACGTCGGCCTGGAGTTCATGATGGAGAGGTTGTTCGGCGGTCGACCCCCGGGCTTTCCCGGCACGACCGAGACGATTGCCCGCTACGAGCGACGCACCGGGTACGAGGTCCGGGACCTGGCCTGGCACGAGGTCTTCGCCCTGGCGCGCGCCCTGGCCATCAACGATCGCCACCAGCGCATCACCGACGAGAAGCGCCGCCGCCAGAACCCGATGGGCGACATCCTCCTGGCACGCCTGCAGGCTGCTTCCGCCGCGCGGTGACGCGCCCGAGGACCGGGGTCAGGTGAGCGGATCGAGCAGAGAGAAGCCCATGACCCCGGCCTTGGCCACTTCGTAGCAGAGGGTGTCGTACGGCTCGACCAGACCGTAGGTCACCTCGCCCTCGCAGGTGACGCGGCAATGGTGCTGGTCCTGCCCGGCCAGGCGGCGCCGGACGACGGGGTCGTTCACGTCGAAGGTCTCGCCGTGGACGACGACTTCGTCGCCCGTGCCGACCGGCATGCCGTGCCAGAGGTCGCCGTCGGGCGTGCCGCCGTTGGGGCCCCCGTACATGCCGCAACGGAGGAAGGCGATCTGGTTGCCGAGACGCTCGAACATCATCGTCTTGACCGCGCCGTCGGCGAACACGAGGTCGACCTCGCCGCCCTGCAACAGGTGGGTCTCGGGCTCGAAGCGCATCCGGTGCACGCGCCTGGCCAACGTCCCACTGCGCTTGCGCGCGTCGCCGAGGTTGTAGAGGACGTGGTCGCCCCAGATGCCGAATTCCTCGAATTCGACCCACTCGCCGCTGTGGGGATGCTGCATCCCCATGTAGCGACCGGGGCCGCCGACACCGTCACGCGTGCCCCAGTGGTGGTCCCTGGTCCCGAGGTGGGTGGCGGTCGCAAGATCGAAGCGCTCGCCGTGCGCCTCGACCCAGCCCCGCTGCCGGCCGAAGCCGTCGTAGCCGGCGACCGGGCTGACGGCGCGGCCACCGACGATCATGCCGGCGCCGAGTTGGCGGAAGACGGGGCGCTTCGTGTCGAGCCAGGTGATGTCGTAGGAGATCCCGTGCTCGCTGGCGTCGAGACTCAGCCGCCACTGCCGGAACGCTTCGACCACCTCGAAGTGGAAGGGGCCGATCGTCATCTCCATCCGATCCGTCGGGCACCGCGTGTGGGCTCGAACCGTGGTGTGCTGACCGCGCACGTTCACGATGGCGAAGGTCTCGGCCGTGCCGAGGTTCGGGTAGAAGGCGAGGCCGATCACGATCAGCAGCTCTCCGACCCTGTCCTGACAGGTGAACCACACGCGCTCGTAGGCCTGGGCGTCGGGTGTCCACATCACGCGCACCGGATAGGGCGCGTTGTGGATCAGGAACTCGTCGAGCCCCGAGAGCGGTGCGTGCTCGGCGGAAGCCGGGTACGGCGAGGTACCGGGGACCCGGGGCGTGCCCGGCGCTGGGGTCGTGCTCACGCGCCGCGAGTCGTCTTGCCGTCGAGAGAGGAGGTCTGCACCGCCGAGCACAGTACGCTCGCACCGTGTCCGGGGACCAGCGGGACCAGATCGACCTGTCCGAGGTTGACCCCCGCGACGCTGCGTTCTTCCTCCGGGAGGACTACTACGACCTGCTGGCGAGGCTCCGTGCCGAGGACCCAGTGCATGCGTCTGCTCCCGGCTTCTGGGTGGTCAGCCGCTATGAGGACATCCGTAGTCTCAGTCGCGACCCCGGCCATTTCTGCTCGGGGCAGGGTGCCTTGGTCAACGACCCGATGCGGGGGAGTGCGGCACCGATGTCGTCCCGCTCCATCCTGCACATGGATCCTCCCGAGCACGCCGCCTTCCGTGGGCTGGTCAACCGACGGTTCACGCCTCGCGCCCTGTCGGGCCTGGCCGAGTCGATACACAAGACCGCGTCGACCTTGCTCGACGCAGCAGAGGCCCGGGACGAGATCGATTTCGTGGCCGAGCTGGCGGCTCCCTTTCCGCTCATCGTGATTGCGGAGCTCCTGGGGATAGAGGAGTCGGATCGGGACGACTTTCGCGGCTGGTCGGACGCCGCCATCGAGTCGCCCGACCTCCCACCCGACGAGACAATGGCGGCACTGGGTCAGCTGTCCGGGTTCATCGTCGACCACATCCGTTCCAAGCGGGATCGCCCGGGTGAGGATCTGGTCTCGCTCCTGGTGGGGAGCGAGGTCGGGGGATGCCCGCTGAGCAAGGAGGAACTGTTCATGTTCCTCCTGACGCTTTTGGTCGCGGGAAACGAGACCACCCGGACCCTGCTGTCGGGGACGGCCGTGGTTCTGCACGAGCACCCCGACCAGCGCGCCGCGCTGGCCTCGGACGTGGCGTTGGTGCCCGGCGCTGTGGAGGAATGCCTGCGCTGGGTCACGCCGGTCCATGCCTTCTGCCGGACCGCCGTCGAGGACATTGCCGTGGCGGGCCGGTCCGTCGAGGCGGGTGACTACCTGTGCATGCTCTACGCGTCGGGGAACCGGGACGAGCAGATCTTCGGGAAAGACGCGGCGCGGTTCGACGTGCGGCGATCCGCCAATCCGATGCACGTCGCCTTCGGCTTCGGCGAGCACGTGTGTCTCGGGGCCAGTCTGGCCCGCCTGGAGGCGAGGATCTTCGTCGAAGAGCTACTCGAACGCTTTCCCCGCTACGAGGTCACGGGCACGCCGGAGAGGGTCCGATCGACGACGGTCGCCGGGATCAGGTCGCTTCCCGTGGTGCTGGCGCCCGTCGGCTGAGCGCCACCGGGGGACTGCAACACCGCCTGGCGCAGCTCATCGAGGAGCAATTCGACCGCCGTGGCGTCAGCGCTCAGCCGCAGCCGCCCGTCATGTCGCTCCGCGCGCACCAGGCCGTTCTGTCGCAGCACCTTGACGTGCATGCTCACCGTGGGCTGCGCCAGTCGGAAGAGCAGTGCCAGTTCGCCCACGGTGCTCGGCGCGGTTGCCAGGGAGTGCAGCAGGGCCAGACGGGTGGGATCGGCGACGGCCTTGAGACGTCGGGCCACGGACTCGGTGCGCTCCCGCGCCACGATGTCACCTTGGCCGACGCCGGTCCCGATGATCACGAGCCCCGAGACCTCGATGTACATGCTCGAGCCGAAGAAGAGGCACGGAACGAAGAGCAGTGGGTGTCCGGCCTCGACGTTGGCCAGGATCTCGGGCAGGCGTTCGTCCAAGATGTCACAGCCCCGAGGTATCAACGTCTCCAGTGAACGGCCCCCCTCGTACTGCGCGATGAGATGGCGCCCCGCCTCCTCCAGGACGGGCAGCGCCTGTTGCCACATCTCGTCCACGGGCGACCAGACCTCTGCGAGGAGGTCGAGGTACGACCGGAGGAGCTCGGGTGACTCCCTGAGCCGGCGGAATCGATCGAGGAATATCTCCCGGTCCTCGGGGCTCTCGGAGGGCATGGGCAGGTCGAGGGGCACCGTAGCCACCGCTGCCGCAATGCCGGCCCACAGGTCGTCCGGATCGGTGGTCCCGACCACTCCGGCGTGTTGGACGAGGACCTGCATCTCGCTGAAGCACATCTCCTCCGGACAATCGCTCCAGAAGGTGCGGACACGGTCCGCCAGGTCTTCCCTGCCCTTGAACATCTCGGCCAACTTGGGATACCGGGCCTGCATGGAGGGGCGGGCGGCCACGGAGAGGAGCCAGGAGAGATCAGTCGCCAGTGACGGCGCGGCGCGCACGACCTTCGTCCTCGCACCTGCGGTCTCTTCGGTTAACATAGGCATACAGCTATATTAGGATATTCTTGAATTTATGTCAAACTTCGATTACGGTGTGCGTTGTTGGGTCGGATTTGTGATTTGGAAGCGGCGATAGCAAGCGAGGTGAGCGGATGATCCAGACGAGGGCGGTGCAGTCGCAGGCCGATGCGCACCGGCAGGATCTGATGGCTTCGGTGGGACCGCGGCGAGCGGACCGGAGGAAGGGGATGGAGAGCGGTGTCTCTTCGATGCAGCGTTCGGCCACCGGATTCCCGGTACCCGGTGGCCGAGCAGTGCACCGGGCCGTGGCGCCGCGCCTCGGGGCCTGGTTGATCGAATTCGGGACGAAGCTCGGAGGAGCGTCGATCCGCACCTCTTGAGTCTGGCGGACTCGACCGCGGCGTCCGCGAGACGAAGGGCCGGGCCCTCGTGCCCCCCATCGGCAAGAGTTGTCACATGCCGTCGGCCCGCAACGTTCTCTTCATCACGGTCGATCAATGGC
Organism: uncultured Acidimicrobiaceae bacterium; assembly: GCA_963742035.1. GTDB lineage: Bacteria > Actinomycetota > Acidimicrobiia > Acidimicrobiales > RAAP-2 > Bog-473. The sequence goes on along the minus strand of CAVUKH010000007.1, from coordinate 722,070 downwards.
GCGGGGACTGCCTGTCCGCACTCGGCCATCCGGTGGTCCAGACGCCCAACCTCGACACGTTGGCCGGCCGGGGGGTTCTGTTCGCCAACCACTGGGCCAACGCAGCACCGTGCGGGCCATCGAGGGCGTGCCTGTACACGGGCACCTACCAACACCGGAATCGCTCCATTCTCAACGGCACGCCACTCGACACCCGCTTCACCAACGTGGCGCTGTTGGCTCGTGAAGCTGGTTACGACCCGGTGCTCTTCGGGTACACGGACTCCTCGGTCGACCCGCGCACTGTGCCGCCCGGGGACCCGAGACTGTTCAGTTACGAGGGCGTGTTGCCCGGGTTTCGTGCGCTGATTGAGGATCCTTGGGAGAAGGGAAGCCCGGCCTGGGGACGTTGGCTCAGCGGGCGGGGTTTCGACGTCCCGGCCAACCCGCACGATCTGTACGGGCCGATGGAGGGGTTCCCGGGCGCGGATGCGCACGGTTCGACCTGGGCGCCGGCGCGCTTTCCCGCAGAACTCTCCCAGACGAGTTTCGTCCGGCAGTCGGTGGTCGAGTGGTTGGAGCAGAACGGCGACGCACCGTTCTTCGTGCACGCATCCTTCATCCGGCCGCACCCCCCGCGCCGGAACCCCATCGGGTATCACGACCGTTACTCGGCTGAGGCCGTCGAATCCTTCGTGGGCTGTCCGACCCCCGAAGAGGAGGGCGCGATCCATCCCCTGGGTGCCTTCGCCATGGCAACGCCCGAGGTCGGCGCCCCCCGGGACGAACGGGAGCGCCGGCAGGTGCGCGCCACCTACTACGGGGCCCAGAGCGAGGTGGACGATGGGCTGGCCCCGCTCTTTGACTACCTGACCCGGAGCGGCCTGGCGGACTCGACCCTCGTGGTTCTCACCAGTGACCACGGCGAGATGGGGGGCGACCACTGGCTGCTCGAAAAGTTGGGCTTCTGGGACGAGAGCTATCACGTCCCACTGATCGTGGTGGACCCGCGCCCGGAGGCGGATGGCGGGCGCGGGAGGATCGTCGAGGCGGTCACCGAGTCGGTTGACGTCCTGCCGACGATCTGTGACTTCATGGGCGTGGAAGTGCCACTGCAGGTCGACGGCTGGACGCTCGCCCCGTTCGTGCGCAACGAGCCGGCTCCGGCGCACTGGCGCGACACGGCGCACTTCGAGTGGAGTTTCTCGGACCCGGTCAACCTGTTGGCCGAGCGGGCGTTCGGCGTACCGATGAGCCACTGCGCGTTGGCCGTGTCCCGCGGGCCGCAGTACAAGTATGTCCAGTTCGCAGCCGATGCCGCGCTGCTGCCGCCACTCCTGTTCGATCTCTCCGACGACCCCGAACAGCGGCACAACCTCCTGGTGGAGGATTCTGCCGGCGGGGGCGGCGCGGCCTGGGACGCGACCAGGGAACTGCTCCAGTGGTACATGCGTACCGCCGAACGGACGTTGAGTAGCAGCTTCCTCGATCCCGACCGCGGCCTCGTCGAGACTCGTGACACGTGGCGTTGAGCTCCGGTTCATCGATCGGCGTTGTGGAATGCTGACGCCTGCTCGTCACGAGGAGGCTGGGCGGAGTGCCTGACATGCAGGGGAAGACCGTGGTGGTGACCGGCGCGAACTCGGGCATTGGATTCGAGACGGCCTCTGCGCTGGCGTCCATGGGTGCCCGCGTCCTGGTCACGGCGCGGAATGCCGACAAGGGCCGCGCCGCTGTCGCTGCCATCACGAACCGGCTGCAGGGGGAGGGTCGGGTCCAGCTCGTCGTCTTCGACCTGGCCGACCTGGCCTCCGTGCGGCGAGGCGCCGCGGAGATCCTCGAGCAGGCACCCAGATTGGACGTCCTCGTCAACAATGCGGGGCTCGTCCTGAGCGAGCGTGCCGAAACGGTGGACGGGTACGAGGCGACGTTTGCCACGAACCATCTCGGACCGTTCCTCCTGACCAATTTGCTGTTGGCACGGATCATGGCCTCAACACCGTCCCGCGTCGTGAACGTGGCGTCGACGGCCCACAACGCCGCCCGCAAGGGGATCCCCTTCAATGACCTGCAGTCCACCACGCACTACCGGGGGATGCGCGTGTACGGGCAGTCCAAGCTCGCCAACATTTTGTTCACCCTTGAACTTGCCCGCCGTTTCGAAGGCAGCGGCGTCACGGCAAATTCGCTCCATCCCGGGACGGTACGGAGCGGCTACGGCGGCGGCGGGGATGCGCGCGGCCTCCTGGCTTTTGGGATCAAGATCGCCAGTCCCTTCTTCCTCTCGGCGGCCAAGGGCGCCCGGACCTCGGTGTACCTGGCGTCCTCCCCCGAGGTGGAGGGCGTGAGCGGCGAGTACTTCGTCAAATGCAGACCGAGGACGCCGCGTCGCTGGGCACAGGACCCGGCTGCGGCGCTGCAGCTCTGGCAGGTCAGCGAGGAGCTCGTCGGCCTCGCTCCCGCCGAGAGGGCCTGACCGTGCGCGTGCTCGTGACCGGCGCGGCCCGGGCCATCGGCCGTGCCACGGTCGAGGTGTTGGCAGCCCGTGGCCACGAGGTGGTGGCCACGGCGCGGGACCCCCGGATTCTGGAGGGGCTGCCGGCGGCCCAGCTCGTGGAGCTCGACGTGAGCGACGACGCCTCGGTGCAGGCTGCCGTGCGGGCGGCGGGCGAACTCGACGCCGTCGTGAACAACGCGGGCTTGCCGGGCTCGGGCCCCCTGGAGACCTACCCCCTCGACTCCTTCAGGCGGGTGCTCGAAGTGAACACCGTCGGCCCGCTGCGCATGGCCCAGGCTGTGCTGCCGCGCTGGCGCGAGCGCGGCAGTGGTGTCCTGATCAACGTCAGCTCGGTGCAGGGCAAGGTCGGGACGCCGCTGGAAGGCCCGTACTCGGCGTCGAAACATGCCCTCGAGGCGCTCTCGGAGTCGCTCTACTTCGAACTCGGTCACTTTGGTATTCGGGTGGTGATCATTGAGCCCGGCTACATCGCTCCGGGGATGAAGCACGGGGACGAACACCCGGGTCCGGCCGTCTACACGGACCTGCACGCCCAATGGAGCCGCACCGCGGCCACGTTGACGGGCCCCGGGGGACGGCCCGGACCCGAGTTGGTTGGGATGGCGGTGGCCGACGCCCTGGACGACCCCGCCACCCCGTTGCGGGTCGAAGTCGGTGACGACGCGGTCATGGTCCTGCACCTGCGGCGAACACTGGGCGATGCCGCATTCGAGACCACTATGCGGGACGCGCTCGGACTCACGTGGTGAGAGGGGAGTGACGTGGAGAAGCTGATGTACCTGACGTGGCTGAACGAGGACAGCACCCGGGCCCAGGTGGCGGACGTCATGCTCGGTCGGGTGGGCGAACAGCTCCTGGCCCTCAATCCCCGGGCCCTGACCATGGACGTCTGGGATCCACAGAGCGACATTCCGGCCCCGGTGCCGACCCCCGAAGGCGAGACGCCGTTGCACGGACTCGTCTCGTTCTGGGTGGACTCGATCGAGCAGCGGCTCCCGTTCGAGGAGGTCCTCGAAGCTGCCGTCGGTCGTCTGTCCGGCTATTCCGTCGTCGAGTCCCTGTACCGCGACTACGGGGGGAACCAGTGGGCCGAGGCCCGCTCGTGGCCCGACGGGGAACGCTCGCCCGGCGTGCTCACCGTGGCCCTGTTGCAACAGCACCCCGAGCAGAGCTTCGACGAGTGGATCACCAGGTGGCACACGCGGATCTCGCCCATCACCGAGGCAATTCAGCCACGAACCCGCTACGTCCGTAACGCGGTGTTCCGGCCCGTCACCGAGGGTGCCCCACCACTGGCGGGAATCGTCGAGGAGGCGTGGCCCTCCTTGGAGCACGTCACGGACCCCATGCTGTTCTATTGCGCCGACGGAGATCCCGAGCGGATGAACACCAATGTCACGCAGATGATTGAGGAGATCACTGCGTTCGTCGACCTGAGCACCCTGCGCAGCGTCACCATGAGCGAATGGATACTGAAGTCATGACACAGAAGTGGAGCCGAGAGGAGCTGGAAGCAGCGCACCAGCACTACATGGAGACGGCAGCGCGCTGCGCGGCAAGCGGCGAATGGCGAGACTGGGCCAACCTGTTCACCGACGACGCCGTGTACTTCGAGCACGTCTTCGGCACCTTCCGGGGACCCGACGAAATTTACGACTGGATCTCCCCGCTCATGGCGGAGTGGCCGAACCGGGACATGAACTCGTTTCCCCACGCATGGTGTGTGTGCGACGAGGAACGGGGCTGGTGGGTCTGCCGGATTGAGAACCGAATGAAGGATCCGGGCGACGGGTCGGTGCACCAGGCTCACAACATCACGGTCCTGCACTATGCCGGCGACATGAAGTTCTCCTATGAGGAGGACGCGTACAACCCGGCCGCCTTCGGGCCGATGATCCAGGCGTGGACCGAGGCCTACACGGCCAACGGAGGAACGCCCGGGTGAGCGGGCCACCGGAGGCACGAGCGTTGCCGACGGAGCACCGGTCCACCTGATGGCGTACCGGTCGATGGCCGATGAGGAGGTGCGATCGTTCCTGACGGCGCTTCCGGCCCGGACCGCCAAGTTGGCCACGGTGCGCCCGGACGGGCGACCGCATATCGCTCCTGTCTGGTACGACGTCGACGACGACGGATCGCTCGTCTTCAACACGGGCGACGCCACGGTGAAAGGCCGGAACCTGCGCCGAGACCCGCGGCTGTCGCTGTGCGTGGATGACGATCGGCCGCCCTTCAGCTTCGTCGTGGTGGAAGGTCTTGCCGAGATCAGCGACGACCTCGGCGAGGTTCGCCGGTGGGCCCGTCGCCTCGGCGGCCGTTACATGGGGGCGGGCCGAGCGGAGGAATATGGGAGCCGCAACGGCCTGGCGGGCGAGCTGCTCGTACGGGTGCGACCCGAGCGAATCGTCTCAGCTCTCGACGTGGCCGACTGAGACGTCCCGCGGCGGGGATGCCGGGGCCGACGCCTCGATCAGGTCGTTGTGCCTGCGCCGGCACCGGCGAGGACGCCAGGTGTCAGGTGCGGCAGGTTGGTCCGTCGCCGGGCGGAGAAAAGGCCGAGCGGCGTGATGGCAACGGCAAGCAACATCGCGATGAGGAGCAAGTCGGTCAGCACGAACGTGTGCAGCATCCCCATGTAGACGCCGTGTACCGCCGTCATACCGACGAAGGCCCAGACGGTGCTGATCACGATGGACGCCGTCCGAAGGCGGCCAATGGCTGCCGGCGCAATGACGATCACGCCCCAGGTCACGTACCAGGACCACACAATGGGGCCGAGCAAGGCCAGGACCAGCAGCGTGAGGCCCAGACAGCGGACGACGCCGTCACGAGGAGACCGGAGCAGCTGCCGGTAACCGAAATAGACGGCGACAAGCAGCCCGAGCACCATGAAGACAGGACGCACCGTCAGGGTGGAGATCGGGACCTGCAGCACATGGCTGACAATGGACACGGCGCGCGCGACGAGATTGATGGGAGTGACGCCCGTGAAGGAGGCGTCCGCGGTGGCGGTAGTGCGGACCCAGCCCCAACCCGTACCGGAAATGAGCGAAACCACCTCCAGAGTGGCCAGTGCGATCAACCCGGCCCCCGCGGTGTGCCCGATGCGGCGCCGGACGGAGGCTTCCTTCCCGGCCCAGATCCACCCGAGGAACAGCACGCCGAGGAGCGCGGGGGATTTCACCCCTGCCGCCAGTGCGCACAAGATCACCCCGGGCACGGTCCCGACGCGTTTGGCCACGGCCAGACCGGCCATGAGCAACCCGACCATCAACGCATCGTTGTGGGCGCCTCCGATCAGCGACAGCAGGACAAGCGGCGAGCCCGCCCCGATCAGGACGGCGTGAGCGGGATCGTGTTTGAGCGCGCGAGCCAACGTCGGAGTAGCGGCCACGACCATCGCGAGGCCGGCCACCTCCAGCAGGCGTAGGAGGACGAGGTCAGGCAGGATCTGGTGCCCCGAGGCTTGATCGAGCAGGCCGTCCACGCTCAAGAACGTCGGACCGTACGGTGATTCCGTGCCCGACCACACCGTGTCGGCCATCTCGTTGAACGGGGTCGTCCCGAGCACCTCGGGCCCATACGAGTAGGGGTTGATGTGGTGACTCATCATCTCGCCCTGCGCGGAGTAGGTGTACACGTCACGGCTGAAGAGTGGCGGCGCCAGCAGCAGCGGCACGGCCCAGATCGCCACGACGAGCACGACCCGTTTGACCGGGAAACCGTGGTGGGCGTTCAGGTGACGGAGGAAGCCCAACCACACCCGGCTGAGGAGGATGAGCCCACCGAACACCAGAGCGAGTGAAGCGATGGGCGGAAGCGAACTGTCGGAGCCGAAGGAACCGAAGGGTCCGCCCGGCATGCCGAAGAACCACGAACCGGCCAGGTGGGTCTCGAACGACTGACCTCCGAGCACCGCGCCAACCACGATTGCCGAGCTCCCGATCAGTCCGAACAGTGCCGTGCGCGCCACGCTGAGCTCGCGCGCCGGCAGCCTCGGCACGTCGACGTCGACGTCCTTGGGTGGTGTGGCGGTGGTGGTCGCGCTCGGGGACACGAGCTCCATCGGGGGATTCCTTACTTGAGCCGCCACGGTGCTGCACCGCGGGAGCGAAAACCGTCATGAAACTGCAGTGATTCTGTCACAGCTGTCGCCGATTCCGAGATCCCGACGCCTGCTTCAAAGGAGTCTCAGGTCAATCCCAGAGTACAGGAGAAGACTCGGGTTGTCACGCATGTGAAATCTGCCTGTCATGGAAATGGAAGATGCCAGGAGCGGGAGCCGGTCGTGAAGGGTGACGGATATCTGGACCGGCGGCTTGTGCACGGTCTCTTGGGGGTGGAACCCCAGGTCGTAGCGTCCGACAACCTGGCCCGGAGAGGTCGACGACCTCGCCCGGCGAGGGGTGTGGCCCGGAGTCGAGGTGGATCACCGGGCCCGGATCCGATGGCGACGCCGCCCGGTCCGGCTTCGGCGGGACCGGCGGGGAATCGACCGGGAAGGGGCCTGACCGCTGTGCGGATTCATGGTCGGAGGGGCTAGCTTGCGCCGATCGCGCTGCGCCTGTCCGTCGGCGCCAGAGCGCACAGTCCAGGCACCCCGGAAGGCCCTTCGTCGCCAGTGAACCGACTACGAGCACACCTCGGACCCCTGTGGCCCTACGTCGTGCTGGCCGCCATCCCGACCATTGTGTTCGTGCTCCCGGACCTGATCGGCGGCCACCTGCTGATCACCGGCGACAACCTGCAACAGAACTACCCGCTGCACGTCCTGGTCGGTTCCATGCTGCGCCACGGCCAGCTGCCCTTCTGGAATCCGTACATCTTCAGTGGCACCCCGCTCATGGCCGACTTCAACGCCGGCGCCTTCTACCCACTGACCGGGCTGTTCGTCCTTCTGCCCGACCGCGCCGCCTGGATCGCGACCGAGATCATCTTGTTCTCGATCATCGCCATCGGCATGTATGTCTTCCTGCGTGCGCTGAAGCTCTCGACGGTGGCGTGCCTTCTCGCCGCCGCCACGTACGCGTTTGCGGGTCCGGTGTTGAGCCAGGTGAACCACGTGGACATGACAGAAGGATTCGTCGCCATCCCGTGGATGCTCCTGGCTGTGCTGCACATCGTCCGCGACGGCCGGTGGCGGTGGGCCATCGTTCTCGGGATCGCCTACGCGACGGTGATCCTGGCGGGCGCTCCCGAGGCGATGCTGGACGAGGCGTTTCTCATCGCGGCGTTTGCCGTCATGTCAGCCGGTCTCAACCGAGAGCGATGGTGGCGTGTCCTCACCAGGTGTGGTGCCGGCGCCGCTCTGGCGTTGTCCCTCGCCGCGATCCAGTGGCTTCCTGGCCTTGAGGCCATCCGCAATTCGCAACGGGGGAGCGGGGTGGTGGCGGCGGCGGGGAGTCTGCCGCGGCCTTACACCATTTTGGGTCTGGTTCCCTACATCAATGGCGGCTATGGGCACCTCAACGAGGCCCAGTTCTTCGGTCAGTACAACCTCCCCGAGGTCGGTATCTACCTAGGGATCCTGCCGGTCGTTGCGGTGATCACCCTGCTCAATCCGCGCTGGCCCAGCCGGATTCCGCCGCGGGACCGGCTGACGTGGTACGTCGTGGGGCTCTTCGGTCTGCTCCTGGCGTTGGGCTCGAACACGCCGTTCGAGCACCTGTTCAACAGCCTGCCGCTGTACGGGCACCAACGCCTGCAGAGCCGCAACATGATCACGGTGGCGACTGCGGTCTGCGTTCTCTTTGCAGGTTGGATCGACCGCACGGCGTCGCCGGCGTCGCGCCAGTCGATGACGCGGTACGACCGCATCACTGCACTCATTCCGGCAGCGGTGGTGGCGAGCTTGGCCGTCTGGGCGTTGGTGTCGCCTCGCACGATCGTGTGGAGGTTCGCCGGCGTCGCGCTGCGCCCGGGGTACGCCGGCACGGTCCGTGAGGCGACGGTGATCGCTCTCTCCTTCTGTCTCGGCGCTGCGACGCTGGTCTGGATCAGGCCCCGCCTGGCCACCGTGTCTTGGTCTCGCCTCGCCGCGGCCTTCGTGGCCATTGACGTCGGGCTGATGGGGGTGACGAGCCAGCTGAGCCAGACACCTCCGAACGACCTGCTGGCCGGCACGACGCCGATTCAGAAGCTGATGGCGGCCAAGCTGCCACCCGGTGGCCGGTTCATCAACTACGACCCGCAGACCTACTCGAGCTACCCGGGGAGCCCGCAGGGAGTGCCCGATCTCAACATCATTCCCGGCCTGCCGTCGGTCTCCGGATATGCCTCGATCGTCAACGGCAACTACGAGACCACGACCCATACCCACGAACAGGACGATCTCGACATCGGCCAACTGTCGTCGGGGACGTTGGGCCGCCTCAACCTGCGCGAGGTCGTCACCGTGCCTGAATACTTCCTGGTGCCGTTGCAGTCCTCGCCGACCTCCTTTCATGATTTCACCCAGATATCCGAGGGGTTCGGCGCGGACCCGGTCCTCGTCCGCGGCTATGGGGCGAATTTCAACGACACCGCCTACCCGTTCGATCCGGGCCCGCGACCCGCCCTCGAGTCGGGCCGCACGGCTTCCTGGTTCTATGGGGAGCCGCTTCAACCCGATACCGCCACCCTCGTCCTGCAGCACCCCGCCCGCCCTGGAACGGTGGTGCGCTTCGGGGCGTTGTCGGCTGACGGGTCGACCCGCTGGGGCGCTGCCGTCCCGGTCCCCGTGGGTGTGAGCACGGTGACGGGTCACCATCCGACCGGCGCCGCCATCGGGCTGTCGGTCCAGGTGCTGGCTGGTGCCCTCCCGCCGCAACGGGCGGTGATCTCGGTGGCCGGACACCCCTACGAACTGGCGGGCTCGCTGTCGTCGGCGCTGCAACCCGGACCATGGCAACTGGCCGGTTTCTCCCAGGGCTATGCCGTGTTCACCCTCCGCAAACCGGCAGAGCCGATCGTTGCCTCGACAGCACTCGGCAGGCGGTTGCCCGTGCAGGTGCTTTCCAGCACGACAAAGTCCGAACAGATTCGTCTGCAGGCGCCCGCGCCGTCGATGGTGATCCGGTCGGTCGCGTGGGACTCCGGGTGGAGCGCAACGGTCTCCGTCAACGGGGGCAAGGCCCGGGACATCCCGCTCAATGACTTCGATCTCGTCCAGCAGGTCCATGTGCCTGCCGGAAACGACGTGATCTCCTTCCACTACCGGCCCGAACACCTCCTGCTGGCCAGCATCCTCAGCCTCGGTACGGTCCTGCTGTTGGTGGCGCTCCTCGCCGCCCGCATGACGCGACGGCGACGGCGACGTCGATCGAGCCCCGAGTTGGCTCCCCCTCCAACCGCGGCGCCGGCTCGCACAGGCTCGCCGGAGGCGACGCCCGAACGGGTGGGCTGAAGAGCCGGCGGCCGTTCAGCAGAAGGGGTGGGCGAGGGTGAGGAGGAATTCCCCTTCGTCGGCGCCCCACATCCCCTCGACGACGAAGCCGGCATCGGAGAGCTCCCGCTCGACTCGTTCGGGGGTGAACTTGGCGCTGATCTCGGTCAGCAGGTCTTCTCCCTCATCGAAGCGGACCGAGATGCCTGCACCTGCCAGTGACACCTCGCTCGCTTTGTCTGCCCTCAGGCGCATCTCGATCCATTGCTCGTCCTCGTTCCACAGCGCGACATGCCGGAAGTCGTTCGGATCGAAGTCCCCGCCGAGCTGCTCGTTGAGCACGTGGAGCACGTTTCGGTTGAAGTCCGCCGTCACGCCGGCGGCGTCGTCGTAGGCCGCCACCAACCGGCCGCGGTCCTTGACGAGATCCGTCCCGATGAGCAGGGAGTCGTCACTCGACATGGTGCAGTTCAGATCGAAGAGGAAACGGGACCGTTGTGCCGGATTCAAATTCCCGATCGTCCCGCCCAAGAACGCGATCATCCGCCGCCCCTCGGTTGGGATCCGAGCGAGATGCTGGTGGAAGTCGCCGATCACCACGTGAATCTCGAGCGATTGAAACTCCTCGGCCAAGCTGGCGGCGGCGCCGCGGAGGAACTCATCGCTCACATCGAACGGCACATACCGGGCCAGCGAGCCGTTCTCCTGGAGCGCTGTCAGCAGCACCCTTGTCTTCTCGCACGCGCCGGCGCCGAGCTCGACGAGCGTGTCGGCCTTCGCGAGTTCGGCCATCGACCCCGCGTGCGCCTCGAGGAGCGCACGCTCCGCCCGGGTCGGGTAGTACTCGGGCAACTGTGTGATGTCCTCGAAGAGGCGGCTTCCCCGCTCGTCGTAGAACCACACCGGGGGGATGGACTTCTGCTGGCCCTGCAGCCCCTCCAGCGCATCGGCCAGCATCTGGCTGCGCACCTCCTCGGGGGAGAGATGGACGTCGATGGTGTACGTCATGGGTCAGGGGTCCCGCGCCAACCGCAGCCCGCCGAACGGCCAGCGTGCACCGGGCGGGAAGAAATTGCGGTACGTGGGACGGACGTGCCCGGCCGGTGTGGCGCAGCACCCGCCGCGCAACACGTATTGACTCACCATGAACTTGCCGTTGTACTCACCCACCGCGCCGGGCGCAGTCCGAAAACCCGGGTAGGGCGAATATGCGCTCGACGTCCATTCCCACGTATCACCGAAGATCCCGTTCGACGAGATGGCAGGGCGTGGGTGCGGCGCGCCCTTGGTGAGGAAGTCGTCGCGAAGGAAATTGTCACCCTCCCCGTGCGCGAGCGCGACGGTCTCCCACTCCGACTCGGTGGGCAACCGCATGCCGGTCCAGTGGGCGAACGCATCCGCCTCGTAGTAGCTGATGTGGCAGACGGGCTCATGCGGGTCGACCGGGCGAGAACCGGCAAGCGTGAACTGGACCCAGCGTTCGGGATCTTCCGGATCGCGCGACCAGTACAGCGGTGCCTGCCAGCCCTGTGCGTTGACGACCGCCCAACCGTCCGAGAGCCAGAACTCGGGTCGGCCATAGCCGTCGTCCTCAATGAACGAGAGCCACTCGCCGCAGGTCACGGGTCGATCCGCCAGTCCGAAGGGGGTGAGCTGCACCCTGTGGACGGGATACTCGTTGTCGAAGGCGAATGCGTTGCCGCTGTAGCCGATGTCGACGGGGCCGCCGCCGTGCTCGAGCCAGCCGGCCTTGGGTGGCGCGTCCGATGTCGGCTCCGGTGTCCCCGGGAGGTAGGCGGGGTGCAGCGGGTTGCGGGAGAGCACGTGCTTGATGTCCATCAAGAGCAGCTCTTGGTGTTGCTGCTCGTGGTGCAGGCCCAAGGTGATCAAATCGGCGAGTCCGGGTTGCTCGGGCCGACTGCGCAGCAATGCGTTCATCGCCTCGTCGACATAGCTCCGATACCGTGCGATCTCGTCGATGCCCGGACGCGACAGAAAACCGCGCTCGGTCCGAGGATGTCGGGCGCCGACGGCCTCGTAATAGGAGTTGAAGATGTAGGCATAGGCGTCGTCGAACGCGCGATAACCGGCCTCGTACTCGCCGAGAATGAAGGTCTCGAAGAACCAGGTCACGTGGGCCCGATGCCACTTCGTTGGACTCACGTCAGGCATGGTCTGGACCGTCTGATCCTCGGCGCTCAGGACGGAGGCCAGCCGTTCGGTGGTGGCCCGGACCTCGCCGTAGGCGACTGACAGATCGGACGGCGTGCCTCGACCTGTCGTTTCCATGAGATCCGTCCCTTCGCCACCCCATCAGGGGTCGTTGCACACGCCGGCTGTACGGTTCCGACAACCCTACCCAGTGAGGCCTGTGACTCGTCGCGGTTGCCGCGATTTTTCACCCAAAAGCCAGGTGGCGGGATCCGGGGCGCCCATCGGGCGCGATGACGTTCCGAGGCCAGGGGCGACGGCGCAGTCGTGGGGGGCAGGCCGTTGCGCCACGGCCTGGAGGTCAGGCCAGGACCTTGTGGCGGAAGTTGCGGAGACCGAGCGTCAGGAAGATGACGCTGAAGGCCACGATGGCGGGATAGATGATGTAGAGGTGCATGTGGGCGGCGTCGGTGAACGCGGCGCGCATCCCGTCATTGATGTAGATGAGCGGGTTCACGAGGACGATGATCTGCAACCAATGGATCGAACCGGCCTTGACCGGCGCCAACCGGGTCCATTGGTAGTAGGTGCCGCCGAGGAAGGTGATCGGCAGCACGATGAACCCGAACATGAGCCCGAGGTTGCGCGGCTCGAATGAGGTGCCCAACAGGAGTCCCAGCGAGGCCATGCAGACGCACGACATCGGGACGAGCGTCAGGATCAGCAGCCAGTGCAGGTTGATCTGCGCCTCCACCCCGGAGGCGTGCACGACGGAGGCGATGGGCAGGACGATGACGGCAGAGATGAGCCCCTGCGCTCCTCCCGAGATCACCTTGGAGATGGCGACGAGCCAGATCGGGCAGGGAGCCTGCACCCTGTCCTCGATTTCGCGGGTGAAGCCGAATTCCTGCGCCAATGGCATGGCGACGGCCTGGATCCCCTGAAACATGATGGAGAGGCCGACGACGCCGGGGACGAGGACCGTGGCAAAGGCGGACTCGGCGCCGGGGACGCCGCTGGCGCCTCCGATGCCCTGTCCGATCTTCGGGAAGACGTAGAGGAAGACGAAGCACAACAAGAAAGGTTGCACGAGCGTCCGCACGGTGAATTCGATTTTGTGCTTCCACAGCACGACCAGGTCGCGCTGGATCAGGGCACGCAGCGAGGTCCGACTGGCTGCAGTCGTCGAACGCGTCGGTTGCAGTTCGACACGGCCGGTGCCGGGTGTACCGAACGTCGCCGAGGGCAGGGTGTGCGAGGTCGTGGCCGCCATCAGTCGCGCAGCTCCTTCCCCGTCAGCCCGATGAAGACGGTCTCGAGCGTTGGCTCCGCCACCGACAGGTCGGCCAGGGAGAAACCACCGGCTTCTGCCGCTTCGACTACCCGCGGGACGAGTCGGTCGGCGCCGCGTACTTGCAGCTCGACACCGTCGGGCAGCGTACGGGTTCGGGTCAGGCCTTCGAGGCGACTCCTGAAGACCTCGGCCAGCTGCTCAGCGTCCCCGGTGGCCTTGACCGTGACGATCGTGTCGGCCCCCACGCTGCGCTTCAGGTCCGTCGGCGTGTCGAGGGCCAAAATTTTCCCGTGGTCCATGATGGCGACGCGGTCGCAGAGTTTGTCCGCCTCTTCCATGTAGTGCGTGGTGAGCATGATGGTCTGGCCCTCTGCGTTGAGCCCTTCGAGCAGCTCCCACAGCGCAAGCCGGCCCTGCGGGTCGAGTCCCGCCGTGGGCTCGTCGAGAAAAAGGACGGCCGGTCGGTGAAAGATGGCACGGGCCACCATGAGGCGTTGGGCCATGCCACCGGAGAGGGCGTAGACCGACGCCTTGGCGAAGCGGGTCAGCTGGAACCGTTCGAGCAGATCGTCTGCCGTCTGCCGTGACTCCTTGGCCCCCATGCCAAAGAGTCGCCCATGCCAGTAGAGGTTCTCGAAGGGAGTGAGTTGACGGTCCAGCGTGTTCTGTTGGGACACGACGCCGATCAGCTGTTTGACCAGGGTCGGATGCTCCACGACGTCGATGGCACCGATCAGAGCCTGGCCACCCGACGGGATCACGCGGGTGGTCAGGACTCCGATCGTCGTTGTCTTGCCGGCGCCGTTCGGGCCCAGGAGCCCGAAGACCTCGCCTGACTCGACTCGCAGGTTGAGGCCGTCGACGGCACGGAAGTCCGTCCCCGAGTACGTCTTCGTGAGGCCGACCGTCTCGATGATGGGTGTCCCGTCGCCGGGAGAGGCAGCTTCGAGGGGGGTGGCGGTGGTCGTCGTCGTCATGGGTCCTTCAGCACAGTATCGGGCCGCCCTCTCGGCGACGTGCGAACGCTGCCTCCCGGGCAGCCTGCCACCGTCCTCAGTCCTCGGCGAGGATCTGGTACAGCTCCTTGCGAGCCTTCTGGATCACGTTGATACCCCGCTCGATCTGGGCCTTCTCACCGGCGCCCGCCAACTGCTTGGCGGCGCTCATGAGTTGTCCCATGCCGAGGCGAAGCGTCCGGACCTCGTCGTCGGATTCGCCGGCCTCCTGCCAGGGGAGCTTGGCCTTTTCGGCCTCGGCCCGGCCGGTCTCGCTCAGCGTGAAGGTGCGGCTGCCCTCGACTTCGTCGGAGTGCACCAAGCCCTCGTCTTCGAGCATCTGGAGATGTGGGTAGACCGAACCGGGGCTCGGACGCCACAGGCCGCCGCTGGACTCCTCGAGCCGGCGCATGACCTCGTACCCGTTGCCGGGCTCGTCGCGAAGCGCAACGAGGATGGCCGTGCGGATGGCACCGCGGGGCATACGCCGGCCGCCGCCCCAGCCGCCGCGCCCGCCGCCCCAGCCGCCGCGCCCGCCGCCCCAGCCGCCGCCTCGTGGGCCGCGCATACCCCGGGCCGCGAAGTGCTCGTGCAGGCGCTCGTGGAGGTCTTCGTGATCGTGGTCGTGTCCCCGATCGTGGTCGTGTTGGTGTGTCATGTGAACTCCTTGTTGTGAGTGGGCCCTGTCAGGCCAGACCTGTCGTGGTCTTCTTCATAAGATAATGATATATCGGAATGGGTCGTGTGTGTCCAGTAATTTCTCCGGGAGCCTCGAACAGAACAGGGATTCCGTGCGGGTCAGGCAGCCTGAGCTGGCAGAACCTCGTCGAAACCGGAAATCGAGGGGTGCGCGGAGACGGCGGCCCGACCGGGCCGGTGCGCCCTCAGCGAAGACGAATGACGTTGCCGGTGACGAGCTCGGCGGCGTCAGAGGCCAGATAGGCGATGACATCGGCCACCTGGCGGGGCGTGGCGATGCGCTTGCCTGCGGAGCGGGCCGAGTTGGCCGCGCGCTGGTTGATCCACCCCGTGTCGGTCATCGGCGGGTGCACGACGTTGGCCGTCACGCCGTAGCGCGCCAGCTCGTGGGCCGCGCTGAGCGTGTAGTTGACCTGGGCCGCCTTGGCGGCACCGTACGAGACCTCTTCGGGGAAGCCGTCCACCTCCCCCGAGGTCAAGCCGATGATGCGTCCCCAGGCGCCGCCGCGGGCGACGTGACGGCGGGCGAATTCGGCGATCAGGAGAGCGGGCGCCCGCGCGTCGATGCCGAGCACTCGGTCGATCGATTGCGCGCTGACCGACGCCTGGGCCAGTCCGAAGCGGTTCGTGGCGGCGGGGACGAACGTGTCGCCGACCCAGCCCGAGGCGTTGTTGACCAGAATGGCCACCGGTCCCAGGTCGGCTTCGGCCGCATCGAACAGGGCCGGGACGCTCGAGGCATCGGACAGATCGGCTTCCATCGCCGCGGCACGACCGCCGGCCGCCCGGATGGATTCGGCAACGTTGTCCGCTCGCGCCATCCGGGTGGCCCGGTACGCCGCCGGCAGGGCGGGATCGTCCAAGCCGCCCAGTTGCTCGTTGCGAAAGTAGGCGCACAGCACGGCGGCACCCTGCGCGGCAAGGGCCTTGGCCGTCGCCGCGCCGATTCCGTGGTTCGCGCCGGTCACCAGTGCCACCGGGGCGTCGGGCATCGACGGCGCTGTGCCCGTCCCGCTCAGCGCAGGCCGGAGAGGCGGTCGAGGACGAGTTCGGCCTCGGACACGAACCGATGGACGAGCTCGCCGGCGGGAACCAGTTCGGTGATGGCGCCCACCCCTTGGCCGGCGGGGTAGCACTCCCTGTCGACGTCGACGCCCTCGCTGAAGGAGTCGCCCCCCAGGTGCATCGCACCGGCGCCGTAGGAGATGCCGAGCTGCTCGGGGAATTTCTTCAACTCCTCGGGATGGCTGTCGTAATGATCCGTGTACGTGTTGCGCACCACGCGCATCGTCTTGCCGGAGTAGGCGCGACTGACGGTGGTCTGGTCCTCGCGGCTGGTCAGGAGCCGATCTTTGTAGCCGAGGACGCTGCGAGCCTCCGGGGTGGCGATGAAGCGCGTACCGACCCAGACGCCGTCGGCACCGAGGGCGAGTGCCGCCGCCAGGCCGCGGCCGTCGAAGATGCCCCCGGCCGCCACCACGGGAACGCGGTCGCCCACGGCATCGACGATCTGGGGCACGAGTGGCATGGTCGCCACCTGGCCGGTGTGGCCGCCGGCTTCGGTGCCCTGGGCCACGACGAGGTCACAGCCCGCCTCCACCGCGCGCACGGCGTGCTCGACCTTGCCGCACATGTTCACGACGAGCACGTTGGCGCGGTGGCACTGCTCTATCACCTCGGTCGGGACGCCCAGTGCCGCCACGAAAGCGGTGGCGCCTCCATCGATGATGATCTGCACCTGCTCCGCCATGCTGCCGGGCATGGCGGTCAGGAGATCGACCGCGAACGGCTTGTCGGTGGCCCGACGCACGGCCGATATCTCGGCCTCCATGGCGGCGCTGCTCATGGTGCCCGCACCGAGACAGCCGAAGCCTCCGGCCTCGGAGACTGCGCTCGCCAATTCGGCATAGGAGACGCCGCCCATTCCGGCCAGCATGACGGGGTGTTCGATGCCGAGTAGCTCGGTGAGGCGAGTACGCATGGGAGGGCGCTCCTTTCGTGGTGATCCTGCTCTGCCTCTGCCGGCATCCGCCGCGGGGACCGTAGCGCGGCCGACGCCGGCCGCCGGGGGCGGTCCGGCGGCACGAGGCGGTCGACTGCGCTTGGTTGCATTTTCAGCAGGACGTTCCTACTCTGATTCGATCGTGGCAGACATGGGGGAGGTGGGCGTGAGCACCGTCGCAACACCCCCCATGGCCGACAAGCTCACCAAGCGCAGGCTGTGGTTCATACTGGGCGCACTGCTGTTGGGCATGCTGTTGGCGGCCCTGGACCAGACCATCGTCTCGACGGCGCTGCCCACCATTGTGGGCGACCTGCACGGGGGGTCGCATCTCGCCTGGGTGGTCACGGCCTACCTGTTGGCGTCGACGGTCTCGACGCCACTGTGGGGGAAGTTGGGCGACCAGTACGGACGCAAGACCTTCTTCCAGGCCGCCATCGTCATCTTCGTGATCGGGTCGGCGCTGGCCGGCTTCAGCCACACCATGACCGAGCTCATCGCCTTCCGGGCCGTCCAGGGGCTCGGCGGCGGTGGACTGATGGTCGGTGCCCAGACGATCATCGGCGACGTGGTGTCGCCCCGGGACCGGGGCCGCTACATGGGCTTGTTCGGTGCCATGTTCGCCGTGGCCACCGTGATCGGACCGCTCATCGGCGGGCTCTGCGTGACGTACCTGTCGTGGCGCTGGGTCTTCTACATCAACCTGCCGCTCGGGATCGTGGCGCTGTTCGTGACGGGCGCCGTGCTGCCGGGGCATCTGCGTAAGGTCTCACACGCCATCGACTACGCCGGGTCGCTCCTTCTCGCGGCCTCGGCGACGTCGCTGATCATCTTCGCCAGCCTCGGCGGCATCTCGTGGGCCTGGCTGTCCGTGCCGAGCATTCTCACGGCGACCCTCGGCGTGGTGCTGGCGGTGGCCTTCCTCTTCGCGGAGCGCTACGCCGCGGAGCCCGTGATCCCCCTCAAGCTCTTCCGGGAGCGCGTCTTCAACGCGGCCAGCGCAATCGGCTTCGTCATGGGCTTCGCCATGTTCGGCGCGCTCACGTTCCTGCCGCTGTACATGCAGATCGTCAAGGGCGTGAGCCCCACGGCGTCGGGGCTGCGCATTCTGCCCCTGATGCTCGGCATGCTCGGCGCCTCGGTGACCTCGGGCCGGCTGGTGACGCGCTGGGGCCGCTACAAGATCTTCCCGGTCGTCGGTACCGCGCTCATGACCGTCGGCGCGTACCTGCTCTCGCTCATTGACGCTTCGACCAATGGCTGGGTGCTTGCCGGCTACATGTTCGTCTTCGGCGTGGGCATGGGCCTGGTCATGCAGGTCCTCGTCGTGGCGGTGCAGAACGCAGTTTCCTACCAGGACCTCGGCGTGGCGACCAGCAGCGCCACGTTCTTCCGCATGATCGGTGGCTCGTTCGGAACGGCCGTGTTCGGGGCCATCTACGCCATCGTGTTGAACCACACGATCGCGCCGACGTTGGCCAAGGTGCCGGCCTCGGTGCTGAAGAACTTCAACCCGCAGACGATCAATCCGGGCGTGCTGGCCCGACTGAGGTCGACGGCCGCCGGGCTGTTCTTCTACACGAAGTACATCGACGCCGTGACCCATGCGATCCAGATCGTCTTCCTGGTGGCCGTGCCGATCGCCTTCGTGGCCTTCCTGCTCAGCTTCCTGCTGCCCGAGGTCGAGTTGCGCAAGACGGTCCAGACGGTCGACGTGGGCGAGGTGAACGGTTCACCCGCCCCGCGGTCGTCCCTGCAGGAGATCGAGTTGGCGCTGTCCCGGTTGTCGGAGCGGGAGAACCGGGTCGAGCTCTACCAGACACTCGCCCAACGGGCGGGGATCGACCTGCCGCCCCGGGCCTGCTGGCTGCTCTACCGGCTGGCCGATCAGCCCGCCTGCACGGTCAACGACGTGGCCAAGCGGTTGAAGGTGGGGGCCGACCTCATTCAGCCGGGGGTGGACGGCTTGCTGGCCGCCGGCATGATCGAGGAGCGCCGCCGGGGAGCGGAGTGCGACCTCTCGCTCACCGGGGCGGGCACGGCCGCCCTCGGCAAGTTGACCGAGGCTCGGCGCGCCGGGCTGACGGACCTCCTCGACGGCTGGGACCCCGAGGAGCACCCCGAGATCATTGCGATGGTCAAGGACCTCGCCCACTCGTTGCTGGCCGACGACGAGCGCCTGGTGGCCGACGCCATGCCCCATGTGGCGGCCGGCGTGGGCGGTGGTGGAGGCGGCGCCTAGTTCTCGGTCCCAGGCCCGGGGGACGGTGCCGCGACGGAGTGCTGCAGCCCCTGGCGCAGTGCGGCCCGGGACGCGGGCGGAGCCTGCTCGGCATCGAGCCCGATGAGCGCGGCGCCGAGCACCGGCGGTGCGTCGAGGCGGACGAGGACGGCGCGGGGCGCTGCGGCGTGCACTCCGTCGGCAACACGGGCGTGGAAGGCGGCGTCGGTCGTGTCGAAGATCCCGCCGCCGAGGACCACTTCGACCGCCTCGTCCTGGAGGTCGAGCCGGACGACGGCCGCCCTCACGAACGCCGCGATCTCGTCGGCCAGGGTGTCGGCCGCCGCGCGGGCAGGGCCGTCGCCGTCGGCCGCGGCGTCGAGAAGGACGCGGGCCAGCTCGAAGAGTCGGTTGTAGGGGAGCGTGCCGGTGTAGATGCCGGTGAGCGCGGCCTCGGCGTCGGGCGTGCCCAGCTGTGCCGGCACACGCTCGCGCAAGGTGGTCGCCGGTCCACGACCGTCACGCGCCCGCAGGGCGAGGCCGAGCGCCCGCACGCCGAGCCAGGCGCCGCCGGGGGCGAAGTCGCCGGAGAGCTCCGCCAGTGCGGGAAAACGCACGCTCCGCCCGTCGGGCCCGACGGCGGCGCAGTTCATCCCCGTCCCGCAGACGACCCCGATCCCCCAGTGCGAGGTCGTGCCTGCCCGCGAGACGGCGAACGTGTCGTTGCGCAGGATGACCCGCTCCGTCCATCCCATCGCTTCGATCGCCGGCGTCAGCTTCTCCTCGTCGACGGGGAGGTCGATGCCGGCGAGGCAGTAGACGCCGGTCGGGCAGAGAGGAAACGGGGCCGCCGTGCGGTGTGCTGCAGTCATGACAGCAGTAACCGCCTCGGACAGTGCGGCGACCGCCCCGTCGAGCCCGACGAGTTGGTGGTTGCTCGGGCCGACCCGGGCCCGGCCGAGGAGAGCGCCCTCCCTCGAGACGAGGACGACGTCGGTCTTGGTGCTGCCCCCGTCGAGGGCCAGCACCACCGGCTCGAGGTCGAAGGGCCCGGACACGGACGGATGTTACGTTGCGCTGCGTGGGCACCAAGGTGGTCGTCGTTGGTGGCGGGAGCACGTACACCCCGGAGCTGGTCGACGGTCTCTGCGACCTTGAGGACCGCCTGGTCGTCGACGATCTCGTGTTGCTCGACCCGAGCGACCTCCGCCGGGACGTGGTGGGAGGGCTCTCCGAGCGCATGCTGCGCGCCCGGGGCTGGGGCGGGACGTTCGCCACGACGGCCGACCCGCATGCCGCCCTGGAGGGGGCAGATTTCGTTGTCGTCCAGCTGCGGATCGGAGGGCAGGCGGCGCGCCACGTCGACGAGACGCTGCCGGTCGGCTACGGGTGCCTGGGTCAGGAGACCACGGGAGCCGGAGGCTTGGCCAAGGCGCTCCGCACCGTGCCGATCGTGCTCGGGCTGGCCGAGGAGATGGCGGCGCGCGCCAATCCGGGTGCCTGGCTGGTCGACTTCACCAATCCGGTCGGGATCGTGACGCAGGCGTTGCTCGACGACGGCCACCGCGCCGTGGGCCTGTGCAACGTCGCCATCTGGGCCCAGCGACGCATCGGGCACTATCTCGGGGTCGATCCCGACGCCGTGGCCGTCGAGCACGTCGGTCTGAACCACCTGACGTGGATCAGGTCGGCCCACGTCGGCGCCGGGAGTGGGACGGACCGGCTCGACGACCTCTTCGAGCGCTTCGGTCCCGAGCTCGCGCTCGAGAGCGGCATCCCGATCGAAGTCCTGCGCCTGCAGCACGCGCTTCCGTCGTACTACGTGCACTACTACTACCAGCACGACGCCGAGGTGGCCCAGCAGGCGGCGCCCGGATACCGGACCCGCGCCGACGTCGTGGGGGAGCTGGAGACCAAGCTGCTCGAGGAGTACCGTGACCCTGCCTTGGCGACGAAGCCGGCAGCCCTCTCGTACCGCGGCGGCGCCTACTACTCCCTGGCCGCCGTGCGATTGATGGCGTCGTTGCACGCCGGCACCGGCGACGTCCAGGTCGTCGACATGCGCAACGACGGCGCCATTCCGGGCCTGCCCGACGACGCCGTGGTCGAGACCACCGCCGTGGTCGACGCCGATGGTGCGCACCCGCTGCCGCAGCGGGACCTCCCGCCCGAGATGCTCGGGCTCGTGCAGCATGCCAAGGCGTACGAGCGGCTGGCGGTGAAGGCCGCCTGCTCGGGCAGCCGGGACGACGTGGTGCGTGCGCTCTTGGCCAACCCGCTCGTCGGGCAGTACCCGTTGGCGGCGGAGCTGGCCGACGAACTGCTAGCCGCCAACCGGCATCACCTGCCCCGCTTCTTCCCCGCATGAGAAGGCGTACCGGTCCATGACGCGGGCCGATCAGGTCGTGGGGCCGCAGCCGGCGCGCATCGGAAAAGACCGACGGCAGCTACCGAGTTGGCGTTGGGAGGAGCTGCGGACGACGTTCTGGGTGGTCCCGAGCATCCTGGTCGTCGTCTCGGTCCTGCTCTTCCTCGTCACATTCCAGATCGACGTCGCCGCCTACCACGGTCACCTCGCGCTCCCGGTGTGGATTCGCACCGGGAGCGCCGACGCCGAACGGCAAGTCCTCATCGCCATTGCCGCTGCGGTGATCACGGTCATCGGCGTGGTGTTCTCCATCACCATCCTGGCGCTGACGCTCGCCTCCCAGCAATTCGGTCCCCGCATGATGCGCAACTTCGTGCGGGACATCGGCAACCAGGTCACCTTGGGCATCTTCGTCGGGACCTTCGTCTTCTCTGTGCTCTCCCTGGTGACCATCAACAGCGTGAGCGATACCTTCGTCCCTCACCTGTCGACATCGGTCGCAGAGGCGCTGTTGTTGGTGGACCTCGGAGTGCTGATCTACTTCATCCACCACATCGCCAAGTCGATTCAGCTGCCCGAGGTCATCGCCGGCATCGCTGACGATCTGATGCGTTCGATCGACGCCGAGTTCCCTGACGCGGTCGGCTCGGAAGAGTCCGCTGTGCAGCCGCGGTCGGGCCGGAGCGTGCCCGAGTTGCTCACACTCATGGAAGAGGACGGCGCCGTGGTCCCCTCACAGGTCAGCGGGTACATCCAGTACGTCGGCTATGCCCAGCTGATCTCCATCGCCACGCGGACCGACTCCGTGATCCGCCTGGAGCACCGTCCCGGCCACTACCTGGCCACCGGACGGCCGCTGGCGTTCGTCTGGCCGCGGCAGGCGGCACCCGAGGTCGCCCGGGCCCTGTCGAAGGCGCATGTCACCGGTCCGCACCGCACCCTCGTGCAGGACCCGGTGTTCGCCATCGACCAACTGGTCGAGATCGCCATCCGCGCCCTCTCCGCCGCCGTCAACGACACCTTCACGGCGTTGACGTGCATCGACTGGCTGGCGGCCGGTCTGGGCCGCGTCTCGGGTCGGATCATTGACGAAGGGATCTACCGGGACTCGTCCGGAAAGGTGCGCCTCATCGAATTCGACCCGTCCTATGCCCGCATGGTCAACCGGGCTTTCGACAAGATCCGGCAGGGCGCCCAGGGCATGCCGGCCGTCCTGATCCGCCTGATCGACTCCATCGGGTCGATCGTGCTCGACACCACCGGTCCGGAGCAGCGGACGGTGCTGCGGCGTCAGGCCGACATGGTGCTCCGTCTGGCGGAGGCCTCGGTGGCCGAGCCCAACGACCTGGAGGAGATCCGCTTCCGGTACCGTCGGCTCCCCGGCGAGGAGACGTTCGCGGTCGGGCCGTAGGGGCCGCGCACTGCGAGATGGGACGAGGCCACCGCAGCGGGGGAGGCGGCTCGGAGCGCGCACGGCACAAAGGGGCGCGGCCATGTCAGTCCGGAACGGGCTCCCGGATTCGCGCCGTGGCCTTCGTCTCCGACCCCGATTGAGCCGATGACCAACGGTCGGCCCAGCGCTGCAGGGGAGTGATGGCGTCTCCGAGCTGCGTGCCGAGGTCGGTGAGGCGGTACTCGCCGTGTTGCCCCTGCAGAACGAGGCCGGCCGTCCGCAGTTCGCCCAACCGCTCGTAGAGGACGCTCGAGGACATGTCGTCGCAACGGGCCCTGAGGGCGCGGGCGCCGAGGCCGCCGTCGCGCAGTTCCCACAGGATGCGAAGGGCCCACCGGCGGCCGAGCAGATCGAGGGCGGCCATGAGCGGTCGCCCCGAGGTCGAGCCGCGAACGGGACGGCCGGGCAGGGGGGACCGGGGATGTTCGTTCGGCCGTGGCGGTGGCGAGGATTGTGGTGGCATCCGTCCTGGTCCTCCGGTGGGTTTCGGTATCCGAAACAATACGGTAGCCTCCGGGCACGCGTTTCCGATTCAGAAACACAGGAGGTATGTCGGATGGTGGTGCCGCCCAGGATCGCTCCGCTCGATCCACCCTACGAACCGGCTGTCGAGGAGCAGCTCCGGGCCATGATGCCGCCGGGCGTGCCGCCGATCGGCCTCTTCCGGACGCTCGTACGGAACCTGCCCATGGCGCAGGCAATGCGATCGTGGGGGCGGCATCAACTCTCACGTTCGCTCGCCGTCGGGCTCCGTGAGCGGGAGATCGTGATCGATCGCACCTGCGCGCGGTGCGGATGCGAGTACGAGTGGGGCGTGCACGTGGCGTTCTTCTCGGCGCGAGCAGGGTTGACCAGCGCGCAGGTGACGTCGCTGACCCACGGCGGGCCCGAGGACGTCTGCTGGGAGCGTCGACGCGACCGCCTCCTCATCAGGTTGGCTGATGCGGTGCACGAGACATCCGATGTCGGCGATGACCTGTGGTCCGACTTGGCGGGGGAGTTCGACGACGGCCAGCTGCTCGATCTGGTGATGCTCTGCGGCTGGTATCACGCCATCAGCTCGGTGGCGCGGGTCGCCAGGGTCGCACTCGAGGACGACGCACCGACCTTCGCTGCCGTGCGCTGAGAACTGCTCCGAGCCTCTACCCGCCGGCGTTGTCGGTCGGCGCGGTGGTCGTCGGTGCCGGAGCGGTCGTCGTAGTGCTCGCCCCCGTCGTCGTGGTCGTGCCCGAGCCGCCGCTGGAGCCACCCGATGCCGGTGCGGTCGTGGTCGTGCTCGTGCCGGATCCGGACGCCGGGGCCGTCGTGGTCGTGGCCGGGGAGGGCGTGGTCGGCGCCACGAACGGCACGGTCTCCCCCCGCATGGTGGAGAGGGTGGTCGTTGGCGTCGCCGATAGGTTGGTGCAGCTCCGGGCGGCGTTCCAGCTCGAGACGGCCGCGGTGGCGGGGGTGCCGGTGAGCGGCTGGGGTACGCCATTGAGGATCGTGGCGGGGTGCCAGACCGCACCGCTGATGTGGCGGCCCTGCGCCGTGATGACGAGAGTGCCGCTGTCGGTCTCGGGAGCGGTGTCGTCGTAGAAGGCGAGGTTGCCGAGGCCGTAGTCGACGTAGGCCCCGCCGAGATACCCGGCGCCGAGGAGAACATGGGTGCCGGAGCCGATGACGATGTCGGCGCCGGCCTTGACGAGTTGCTCCGCCAGGGGCTCCTGCTGCGGGTTCGGACAGGCTTGGGTCTCGGTGCCCCAGTGCACGTAGACGATCACGGTGTCTGCGGTCTTTCGCACCTGTTGGACCTCGCGCACCAGTTCCGTAGGGTCGATGGCCGAGGCGACACCGGGCTGGGTCGCGGATGCCGTCCAAGTGGTGACCAGGTTGTCGGCGATCACCTGTGTCGCGGTGATGACCGCCACGCGCTGGCCGTCGATGGTGACCCTGTAGGGGGCGAAGGCTTGCGCCGCCGTGTTGCCGATGCCGAGGATCGGATACTTCGCCTGCGTGGCAATTGTCAGGTTCTGGGACAACCCCTGTGGTCCGCAGTCCATACCATGGTCGTTGGCCTCGGTGGCCACGGACACGGTGGCGCTCTTGAGGGCAGTGACGGCCGTAGCCGGCGCGTCGAAGATGTAGGGCTTGTTCTGCGGTTCCGGACAGGTCCCGTCGGTCACGGCCGTCTCGAGGTTGACCATGCGGAGCGTCGCCCCGGTGAAGAGCTCGGGGATGGTCGTGCCCAGCGCAGTGGCGGGGTCCTTGGCCAAGCCGACGCCGACCGCTCCGGCGAAATGGACGTCGCCCCCGAAACCGAGGGCGACGGTCTTGCCGTTGCCGGTCCAGTCCGGGTTGAGCGGTGAGTGCCTCGGGAAGTGCTCGGCGGTTGCCACGGTGTGGTGGGTCGTGGTCGGGGCTTTCGGTGGCGCGCTCGAACCGCCCGAGAAGAAGGCGAAATAGATCAGCAGCAGAAGGACGAGGGCGCCCCCCACGGCGAACTGGCGGCGCCGACGCATGACCCTTCGTGAGACCACGTCGGCACTATGGCACAGACTCTGCCGAGGATCCCGGTGGAGACGGTTCCTGACCAGCGGATTCGCGCGCCTGGCGCGTTCGGCCCGGGCAGCGTGAGGAGGCGGTCGGCGCCCACCGGGCCGAGCTCAGGCCGAGGCGGCCCCGAAGGTGTCCCAGTGTGACGCCAGGGAGGCGATCAGTCCGCTGCAACCCGCGCCGATCATGTTGCGGCAGTCGTCGAAGACGGCGTCGTCGCCGTAGTACGGGTCCGGGACGTCGGCGGCGGCGCCCGCGGCGTGGTCGAAGCTGCGGAGGAGGGCGAGTCGACCGGGGTCGGCTCCCAGGCTGCGCAGCGTCTGCTGATGGCGCCGGTCGAGGGCGACCAGAAGGTCGATACGGCCCAGCTCGGCGGAGACGATCTGATGGGCGACGTGGTGGTGGTCCGGATACCCGGCCCGGGTGAGCGCCGTCTGCGCCAGCGGATGCATCGGCTCGCCCTCGTGCCATGGTCCGGTGCCCGCACTTCGCACGTCGATGCAGTCGGCCAGGGTGGTGCCATCGCTGAGTCCGACGTCGCTCGCCAACGCCCGCGTGATCACTTCCGCCATGGGGGAGCGGCAGATATTGCCCGTGCACACGAACACGATGCGGTAGGTCTGGCCGCCGATCGGCCCTGGCGGCACGGCCAAGCCGCGTCTGTGCAACCCCGCCGGCTCGCGGCGGCTCACTGTGCCGTGTACTCGTCGCGCAAAGACTTCTTGACGATCTTGCCGGTTCCGGCTCGCGGCCAGTCGGTACGGATCTCGAGCTGCTCGGGAATCTTCTGCGTCATCAACCCGGCCCGACGACAGAAGGAGACCACGTCGGCCAGCTCGAGCCCGGGGGAACCGCCGGCGAGCTGTACGACGGCACACACACGTTCGCCACGCTCGGCGTCGGGGAGGCCGATCACGGCGACTTCGACCACCTCGGGATGGGTGTAGAGAAGGTCCTCGATCTCCTTGGCGCTGATGTTCTCGCCCTTCCGTACGATCACGTCCTTCAATCGTCCGGTCAGCGTCAAGTGCCCGTCGGGCCGCAGGCGGCCCAGGTCACCGGTGCGGAAATAGCCCTCGTCGTCGAACGCCTCGGCGTTCAAAGACGCGTCGGTGTAGCCATGAAAGACCATCGGGCCCTTCACGCGCACCTCGCCCTCTTCATTGGGCGCGGCTGCCCGCCCGTCGATGGTCACGATGCGCACGTCCGCCCCTTCCACCGGCTTCCCGTCGGTGTTGGCCAACTGCTCGTCGGTGTCGTGGGGGGAGCCGTTGGAGATCATCGGCACCTCGGTCATGCCGTACCCGTGCACGACGCCGCGGCCGCCGATTTCGTCGCGCACCTCGTAGTGGACTTCGGGTGGCTTGGCCGCGCCGCCCCCGGACATGAGGCGCAGCGTCGGCAGGATCGGGTCCTGGGGCGTCTTGCGCTGCTCGCCGAGGTAGGCCACGTAAAAGGCGGTGCTGCCGCCCACCATGGTGGCGCCGTGGCGGCGGAACACGGGAAGGACGTCGGGAGCGGAGAAAGCCTCGATCAGGATGGCGGGAAACCCCATGGAGAGCATGGTGACGAGATAGTCCGGGCCGGCGATGTGCGCGAAAGGGAAGGCGATGGAGCCGACGTCGTCGGGCCCCATGTCGAGGGCCCGGGCGAGGCCCCAGCCGCCGGCGATCAGCGTCTGGTCGGTGTGCTGCACGCCCTTGGGGTCGGCCGTCGAACCGGAGGTGTAGTAGATCCAGCGGATCGGGGCGTCCTCGGCAGCCGTCCCCTCGGGCGCCGGTGGCAACACGGCGGGGTCTCCCTCGGGGAGGCCGGCGCCGGTGGTGAGGATGATCGGGCGGGCCTCCACGCCGGCCAGCGCACCCTCGGCGATTGCGGTGAAGTCGGTGCCGCGCCAGGAGTCGGGGATCACGAACAGCTCGGCCCCGGTCTGGCGGAGGGCAAAGCCCACCTCCCGCTCACGGTAGAGATGGATGATCGGGTTCTGGACGGCGCCGAGGCGGGCCAGCGCAATGGACAGGACCACTGTGTCGATCCGGGTGGGGAGCTGCCAGGACACGACGGAGCCCGTCGTGATCCCCATCCCGTGCAGACCGGCGGCGACCCGTTCGACCCGGTCGCGGAACTGGCCCGATGTGACCGTCTCGCCGTCCGCGGCGATGAGCAGGGGGTGGTCCGGCGATACCTGCGCTCGCCGGTCGACCAGCTCCCACATGGTGCGGGAGCCGGTGAGTATCTCGCTCGTGGTCATGACCCCTCCTTCTGGGACCACTCTCATAGCAGCTGACAGCGAGGGCTCGGGGCGCCGCGGCACGTCGGCGGCTCGCCGAAGAGGCAGAATGGCGCTGTGGCGAGACGCCCGGTGCATTCGGAGTCCCGTTCGGTCGATCCGGACGACGGCGACAAGGAGGTCGGCAAGGGCGCCGGACGTCGGCACCAGGCCCGGCTCGTCGGCATTCTGGTGGTCGGCATCCTGCTGGGTTGGTTCGCGCTGGCCAACATCAGAAGGGTCCAGATCGACTTCTGGGTCTTCCACCGCCAGGCGCCCCTGATCGTGGTGATCTTGATTTCGGGCCTGCTCGGGGCTCTGATCACGTTCCTGGTCATGCGGCGGAAGCCCACGGCGGAGGAGTAGGACCGCCCCCAGGGGAGCGGTCCGGGAGGCTCGGCAAGGTGGTCTCGGATCCTGAGCACGGCCTGTGGCGCTGATTGCAAGTCCATGACCGCGTGCCCTGCCCGGCGATCGGGTTCTAAGCTGCGTGGTGGTGGAAAGAGCCGTGCAGGCAGGCGCCAAGGAGCACAATCACGTTGTCCACGTCCTCAAGGCGTGCCAACATGGGCCGAAAGTGGATGTGGAGATCCCAGGGGGTAGGTGGTAGTGCCGCTTTCGGACCACGAACAGCGCATTTTGGCCGAGCTCGAGGAGTCGCTGGTTCGCCAGGACCCCGAGTTCGCGGAACGTGTGCGTTCGGAGACCGTCTATCGACATGCCGGCCGCTATTGCAAGTGGGCCGCGGTCACCTTCGTGCTCGGCGTGGTGATTCTGGTGGCCTTCTACAGCAAGTCGGTCATCGCGGGCTTCGTCGGCGTCGTGATCATGTTCGCCTCCGCCGTCTGGTTCGAACGCAACCTGCGCCGCATGGGGCGGGCGGGGTGGCACGACCTGACCCGGTCCAAGGACGGCGAACCGAAGGCTGCGGGGGCGAGTAACGGGATCGAGAGCGCCATGAGCGACGCTCGCGACTGGTTCCGCTCCCGCTTCCACCGGCGCGAGAGCTGAGCTCGGTGCGGGGTCGCCGCCGGCCCCGCTGACCGAGTCGCTCCGCATGGCGCGTCCCGGGCCCGGCCTGCGCTAACAATCCTTCCGTGGCAGATCTCGCCCTGGCCGTCGACATCGGTGGCACCAAGATGGCCGCCGGGCTCGTGGCGCCCGACGGCTCCCTCGTCGAACGGGCGACGCGGCCGACGCCGGCCTCATCGAGTCCCGATGACGCCGAGGCCTTGTGGGGCACCCTCGCCCGACTGGTCGACGGAGTGATGGCGACCGTGGAACCGGGGGACCGCCTCATCGTCTGCGGCACCGGCTGCGGGGGTCCGATGAGCCCCGGCGGCGAGGAGGTGTCACCCCTGAACATCGCCGGGTGGCGGTCCTTTCCCCTCCGAGCCCGACTGGCGTCATTGACCGGCCTGCCCACATTCGTCGACAACGACGCCAAGGCGCTGGCGCTCGGCGAGGGGTGGGTCGGCGCGGCGGCCGGATACGACGATTACATCGCCATGGTCGTGTCGACCGGGGTGGGCGGGGGCATTGTGGTCGACGGCAGATTGCTCAACGGGCGGCTCGGCAATGCGGGCCACATCGGTCACGTCGTGGTCGTCCCCCAGGGTCGTGCCTGTCCGTGTGGCAGCCGAGGGTGCTTGGAGGCGGAGGCGTCGGGGACGGCGCTGGCCGCGTTGACCGGCCAGCCGGCGCGGCTGGCTTCGGCAGAGTGGGTGGCGCGCACGGGCACGCTCGTCGGGCGCGCGGTGGCGACGGTGGCCGTCCTGCTCGACCTGTCGCTCGCTGTGGTGAGCGGATCGGTGGCGCTTGGTTTCGGCGAACCCTTCTTCGCGGCGGCCCAGGCTGAGATGGATCAGCTCTGCCGGATCACGTTCTCCCGGGGGGCGCGGGTGGTGCCGGGTGGACTGGGGGACGGCGGCCCTCTCGTCGGCGCGGCCCGGGTGGGGTTCAGTGGGGCGGGGGTGGCGGCGTGAGCTGGGGACGAGAGGCGCGGGTCGTGCTGCTGGCGGTCGGTCCCCGACCCGGGCTCTGGTTGGCCGCGGCCGGTGCCATGCGCCGCATGGCCCGGCGCGGCTGGTGGCGCCGGTCCCCCTTCCTGCCGCTGCCCGGGGACGCCTACTGGCACTTCCGCCTCGTCACTGCCTACGGCGGCGACGGCGAGGTCGGGGAACTGACCCCGGGCGACGTTCTGGCCTACGTCCGCTGGTGTCAGAGGTCACGGCCCCGCCGCGGATAGCCTCTCGGGGGTATGGAGCGGGTGCTCCTCCTCAATGCGACCTACGAGCCGCTTGCCCTCGTCTCGGACCGCCGTGCCGTGGTGCTGATGCTTGCGGGCCGCGCCGAGGCCGTCGCCATCCGCGAGGACTGCTCCGTCTTCCACTCGGCGCGGCTCTCGATCGACGTGCCCTCCATCGTCCGGCTCTCGCACATGGTGCGCATCCCGCGGTGGGCCCGCACCCCGCCGGTGACCCGCCGCTCTGTGCTGCGGCGCGACGGCGGGCTCTGCGTGTACTGCTCCCAGCCCGCCGACACCATCGACCACGTCATTCCGCGCAGCCGGGGCGGCACCCACGACTGGTCGAACGTGGTGGCCGCTTGCAAGCGTGACAACCTCGTCAAGGCCGACCAGCTCCTCTCCGAGCTGGGCTGGACGATGAGCGTGAAGCCGGCACCGCCCGACGGGCATCTCTGGCGGTTGCGACACCTGTCGGATGTGGATCCACTGTGGGAGCCGTATCTCGCCGCGGCGTCCTGAGGGTTGCCGGCTTCCCCGTCTCACTTCGACGTCGAGCAGTTCCGCGGCGAGCCGCGACGTCTGGCCGTCGCCCGTACGGTGGACCGCCCGACACTGGTCGTCGGCAGTACCCAGCCCACCGAGGTCATCGATGTCGCCGCCATGCGGGAGCGGGGGGTGGAGTTGGCCCGACGGCGCGGCGGGGGCGGCGCCGTGTATCTCGGGCCGGGCCCGGAGGAACAGCTGTGGATTGATGTCTGGGTCCCGCGTCAGGACCCTTTATGGGTGGCCGACGTGTCCGCCGCCGCCGAGTGGGTCGGGGCGTGGTGGACGGAGGCGCTGGCCGGCGTGGGGCAGCACGGCTTCGACGTCCATAGCGGGCGCTCGGTGCCGGGCGATCTCGGCGACCTCGTGTGCTTCGCCGGCCGGGGACCGGGCGAGGTGTTCGCCGGCGGGCGCAAGGTGGTCGGGTTGTCCCAGTGGCGCTCGCGCCAAGGTGCGCTGTTCTCCTCCTGCGCGTACCTCCACTGGGATCCCACGCCGCTGCTGGCGGTGATGGACGTGGGCGGGGAGGACGCCTGCGCCGCCCTGACCCGGGCTCTGGCGCCGATCGCGACCGGATTGGCTGAGCTGGAGCCCCCGGTGGCCGGTCTCGCCGGCGTGCGCTCGTTGTTGTTGCGATCGTTGCCTGACTTCAGGACGGTCGGCCCGCAGGGCGCATAGGCACCCCCCCCTCTTCCCACCCTCCCCTCCCTCCCTTTTCTTTCCGTTCCTTCCTCTTCTTTCTTTTCTTCTGCGCGTCCCTCTGGGCCCCTCCGGTCGTGCCGGTCCGCGTTCAGTCGCCGGAGGTTGGAGCAGCGCGGGAGGGAAGGGCGGCCCCCCCGGGGGGGGTCCAGTGGAGGCGCAGGGCGCCCTCCGGACGGGGCTGTTTCGAGGTCCCGGGGGAGGCCAGGGCCCGGCGAGGGGTTTCAGTTGCGTTGCAGTGGGCCCTAGTGGTTGTGCAGTGGAGGAAAAGGGTTTAAAGTGGCGCGCAGTGGTGTGACGGGGCGTCAGAGGACGCAAGCCAGGGAGCGTCGTGGGAGATACAGCTGGTGGCAGGCTTCGTAGGGAGATACGAGCATTCGCTCGACACGAAGGGCAGGGTGATCCTGCCCGCGAAGTTCCGCGGCCAGTTCGAGCGGGGCGGCTATCTCACCCAGAACTCCGAGGGCTGCCTGGCGTTGTGGACGCCCGGGGAATTCGAACGACAGATGGAGGCGATGCAGGAGAAGTCGGACACCGGCCGTGCCGATCGGAACCGAGCCCGTATTTGGGCCTCGAATTCAGCCGAGGTCGAAATCGACCGGCAAGGGCGCATGCCGATCCCGGCCCATCTGCGGACGTTCGCCCAACTCGAGGCCGAAGTGCTCGTGCACGGGGCCATCGATCGGGTGGAGCTGTGGAATCCGACGGCCTGGTCCGAGCGGGTGTTGCCGGAGGAGAGCTGGCTGCTGGACGACGAGGGCTGACGAAGATCACCGACGACCGTGCAACGCATGCACCAGATGAAACGCATGCAGGGGATGAAAGGACACGCCACAGGAACCGGAACACGACAACACGGAACACGACAACACGGACACGCAGGACGCACTGGACCATGTGCAGCTCCTCGACCGGCGCGCTGGAAGGCCACTCCACCCACCTCCACGTTGGTCGTTCGGATCTCCACCTCCCTCTCGACCCACCGGCCGGGGGGCTGCAGATGGCCCATTCGTTCGAACACATTCCCGTGCTGCGTGACGAAGTGGTCTCGCTGTTCGCATCCGTGCCCCCCGGGGTTCTCGTCGACGCCACCATTGGTGGCGGCGGCCACGCCGCCGCGCTCCTCGAGGCGTCCGATGACCTGCGGATCGTCGGGCTGGACCGCGATCCCGCCGCCCTCCAGGCGGCTCGGGAGCGGCTGTCCTCGTTCGGGGACCGCGTCACGTTCATTGCAGCACCGTTCTCCACGCTGGATTCGGTCGTCTTGGTGCCCGGGTTTGGCCCCCTCGTGGGCGTGCTCCTCGACCTGGGCGTCAGCTCCCCGCAGCTCGACTGGTCCGAGCGGGGGTTCTCGTTCCGCGAGGACGGGCCGCTCGACATGCGGATGGATCCCACCAGCGGCCCGACGGCAGCCGACCTGGTCAACACCCTGCCGGTGGAGGCCCTGGCGACGCTGTTCAGGCAGAACGGAGAGGGGAGGCTGTCCGGGCGCATCGCCCGGGCCGTCGTGCAAGCCCGGCCACTGACCTCGACGAGGCAGCTGGCCGAAGTCGTGGCGTCGGCGGTGCCGGCGCCGGCCCGCCGCAAGGGCCACCCGGCCCGGCGGGTGTTTCAAGCGTTGCGCATTGAGGTGAACGACGAGCTGGGACAACTCGCCCTGGCGTTGCCCGCCGCGCTGTCGCACCTGGCCGTGGGTGGTGTGTGCGCCGTGATCAGCTACCACTCGGGCGAGGACCGGCTGACCAAGCAGGCCTTCGCCGACGCCGCGTCCGGCGGGTGCGTGTGTCCACCCGGCCTGCCCTGCGTGTGCGGGGCCATCGTGCACCACCAGTTGGTCTTCCGCGGTGCCAAGAAGCCGACGGCGGCTGAGGTCGCCGCCAATCCCCGGTCCGAGAGCGCCCGGCTGCGAGCGATCGTGCGAACGGAAACGCGCGAATCGGGTAGCCCGGGCGACGCCGCCCACACCGACGGAGCGGCCTGATGGCACCTCCGCCCGCGGCGACGGCGACGGCGACGGCGACGCGCCGTCACGCTGCTGCCACATCTCATGCTGCCCCCCGTCGGGCTGGACGCAGCACCGAAGCTCCTCCCACCCGGCGCATCCCGCTCCGGGTCGTCCCGACACGCACGCGGCGCGGCATTCGAGGGGGCCGCGCCGCTGCGAGTCGGGGAAGGCTCTTCACCATCGTGTCCGTGGGCATGGTGGTGGCCGCCCTGCTGGCCGTCGTCGTCGGCCAGGCCCTCCTGGCCAACGGTCAGGTGCGGTTGGCTGCGCTGCAGCATGAGCTCACGCTGGAACAGAGCGCGCACCGCGCGTCCGAGCTGGCGGTGGCCAAGCTCGAGACACCGACGCGGATTGTGGCGGATGCCACGAGCCAGCTCCACATGGTCGCCGCCAGTGTCGTCGAGCTGCCCTACGTCTCCCTGTCCGTGCCCCTCCCCACCCCGAAGGTGACGCCCGCACCCGCTCCACCGCCGCCGACAACCTCCTCGGCGGGTGCGGGCGCGCCGACGGGGAGCGGGGCGAGCGGCCAAAGCACCACGACGGCTTCCAGTTCCACTTCGGGTTCGACCTCCGCCACCACGACACCGACGTCGACGCCGTGAGCGGCACGACTCGACACGAGACTGACCGCGCGCGCGGTGGTTCAGGTCGTCCGAACGGCTCCAAAGCGGGGAAGAGCGAGCCCCGAACGGCGCGCCCGGTTCGAGCGCCCCGCCCGGCCGCGCCGGGTCGGCGCCAGCCCGCAGTGCCCCGCCGGCCGGACGTCGCCGTGGCGGCACCGGCGACGCGGGCCCGGCCGCGTCCGCACCGCCCACCGGCCAAGGTCTCTCGCCTTCCCCTCTCGCGCCAACGGCGGGGCTGGGAGAGCGGGACCTTCACGCGTCGGGTGCGTCTCGTGCGCATGGTCCTGCTGCTGGCCATGTTGCTGTTGGTGGCCCGGCTGATCGATGTCCAGGTTCTCCACGCCGGCGCTTACCAGGCGGCGGCGCGCGGGGAGTCCTCCATTCAGGTCTCATTGGCTTCATTGCGCGGCGGCATCTACGACCGCGACGGCGCGCCGTTGGCGCTCTCCGTGCCCACGGACGACGTCGTGGCCGACGACTTCCAGATCGCCCACCCGGTGCAGACGGCCATCGCGCTCTCGCCCATCATTCATGTTCCCGTCGCCACGCTGACCGCCGAGCTGCACCGGAAGACGGGGTACGTGGTGCTGGGCCGCCAACTCTCCCAGTCAACCGGGCAGACCATCTCGACCGACGCCTTCCCGGGCATCTCGCTCATCTCCGACTCGAAGCGAGAGGTGCCCAACGGGAACCTGGCCTCGCCCGTCGTCGGATTCACCAATGCCGCCGGTCACGGCGCCGCTGGACTCGAGTACGGGGACAACCGCGAGCTGGCCGGCGTCGACGGCAAGGAGACGATCATGGAGTCGCCCGGCGGCGTCGCGCTGCCCCAGTCGCCGGTGACCGACCAAGTGGCCTCGAGCCCGGGCACCGGCCTGGAGCTGACGCTGGACTCCCAGCTCCAGTACGAGTCGGAGCAGGCGCTGGCCAAAGCGATCGAGACCTCCAACGCCACCAGCGGCACCGCCGTCGTGATGGACGTGAAGACAGGCCAGATCCTGTCCATGGCCAACCTTGCCGCGACCCACCCGGCTGCGCTCGGCGCGGCGCCCGCCACCACACCCTCGGATCCAAACGGTGTGGTGCCGATCGGGCCGAACGACGCCGTCAACGAAGCACAGAGCAACCTGGCGGTGACCCAGCTCTACGAGCCGGGCTCGGTGTTCAAGTTGGTGACCTTCTCGGCCGCCCTGCAGGACGGGCTGATCAACCCCAACTCCCAGTTCACCGTGCCCGACCAGATCAGCCTGGACGGCTCGACCTTCCACGATGCCGAGCCCCACCCCACCGAGCAGCTCACCGCCACCCAGATTTTGGCCCAGTCGTCGAACATCGGAACGGGACTGATCGCGCAGGGAGTGGGGGAGCAGCGACTGCTCAACCAGGTGAAGGCGCTCGGCTTCGGCCAGTCGACCGGCCTCGACTTCCCGGGTGAGTCACCCGGGCTGCTGGCCACCGCCGCCCAGTGGGAGCCGACGGACTACGTGTCGCTCCCCATCGGCCAGGTCGACGCCGTCAGCGCCCTGCAGGTGCTCGACGCCTACAACACCGTGGCCAACGACGGTACCTACGTGGCGCCGAAGTTGGTCCAGGCCACGGTCAGCCCGTCGGGGGCCCTCACCAAGACGGCGCCCTCGGCCACCCACCGGGTCTTCACGCCGTCCGTCAATGCCGAGCTCACCAGCATGCTGGAGCAGGTCGTCAACCAAGGCACCGGCACCAGCGCGGCGGTGCCCGGGTACACGGTGGCCGGCAAGACCGGCACCGCCCAGATCCCCACCGCCGGCCACGACTCGTACATCCCCGGCGCATACATGGCGTCCTTCGTCGGGTTCGCCCCCGCCGCCAACCCCACCCTCTCCATGATCGTGGTTCTCGACCGGCCCACACCGATTTTCGGTGGCACGGTGGCCGCGCCGGTGTTCTCGCAGATCATGAGCTACGCGCTGCACCGCTACGACATCCCCACCACACCGGGCGCCCAGGCACCCGCGACCACCCCGGGCACCACGCCGACCTCGACGTCGGACCAGGCCCAGGACATCACGTGACCTTGGCCTTCACGCCTGTTGCAGGCGTCTCGCAAGGGTGTCCGGGGCATGCAACGCTGTCGGTTCGACCATGTCACGCGTGCCCATGAACCTCCTCTTTGACGACATTGACGTGATCGAGTCCGTCGGCGACCCTTCCTTGGTCGAGGTCAGCGGCATCTCGCACGACAGCCGTCGCGTCGTCCCGGGTGACCTCTTCTGCTGCGTGCCCGGCCGCGTCAGTGACGGGCACGTGCACGCCGCCGAGGCGGTGGACCGCGGCGCCATCGGCCTTCTCTGCGAGCACTTCATTCCCGAGCTCATAGAGCACGACGTGGTCCAGACCCGGATCGCACCGGGCACGATGCGCCCGGTGATGGCACGGCTGTCGGCCGCGTTCTACGGCTACCCGGCCCGCGACCTGTTGATGATCGGCGTGACGGGCACCAACGGCAAGACGACCGTGACGCAGTTACTGGGCGACCTTCTCAGCGCGGCCGGCCGGCCAACCAACGTCATGGGGACGCTGTCGGGGACGCGCACGACGCCCGAAGCGACCGAAGTGCAGCGGATTTTGGCCGGAGTGCGAGACCGGCAGAAGTCCGATGGCCAGCGTCACGCCGTGGCTATGGAGGTGTCGAGCCATGCGCTCGTCCAGTCACGTGTCGAGGCCATCCACTTCGACGTCGCGGTTTTCACCAACCTCAGTCACGACCATCTCGACTACCACAAGACGATGGAGGACTACTTCGAGGCGAAAGCGATGCTCTTCACCCCGAGCCACGCGCTGCGCGGGGTCGTGCAGGCCGACGACTCGTGGGGCCGACGCCTCTTGCAGCAGGCACGTATCCCGACAGTCGCTGTGCACCACGCAGATGCCACCGATGTGGTGCTGCGGGCCGGTTCCTCCGCGTTCACCTGGCGCGGGCAGCGGATCACCACACCGCTGACGGGTGCGATAAACGTCGACAACGCGCTTCTGGCGGCCGAGGCCGCGCTGGCGCTCGAAGAGCCGCATCTCGGGCCGGAAGAGATCGCGCGGGCAATGACCCACTTGGCCCCTGTCCCGGGCCGACTCCAGGTGATCGCCGCTCCGGGAGGCCGGGAGGCCGCAGGCGCGCCCGCTGCCCTGGCATCCGGGGCCACCTGGCCCACCTCCGACGGCCCATCGTTCACGGTGCTCGTCGACTACGCGCACACGCCGGCCGGGCTGGAGGTGGTATTGGGAGAGGCGCGGGGCCTGGCGGCGGGCCGGGTTCTGTGCGTCTTCGGCTGTGGCGGGAACCGCGACCGGGCGAAGCGCCCTCTGATGGGCGCGGTGGCGGCGCAATTCAGTGATCTGGCCATCCTCACGTCCGACAACCCGCGCAACGAGGACCCGCTCGCCATCATCGACGAGGTGCTGACCGGGATTCCTGGCGGACGCGCCAACCCGCAGGTCGTGGTCGAGCCCGATCGCGGCGTGGCCATCCGACTGGTGCTCGATGCGGCGCGCCCGGGCGACGTCGTGGTCATCGCCGGCAAGGGCCACGAGACCTACCAGGAGATGGGTGGGCAGCGCCTCCCGTTCGACGATGCCGTCGAGGCACGCCGGGCCCTCTCGGCCCGCTTCGGGTCGGATCCGCGCACGTGGGCGCCGCCGGCGGGAGCGACACCGGTCGCCACCCTGCCGGAGGGCTGAGCACTCGTGCTCGGCCTCCTCGTCTCGGGCGGCGTCGCTCTGTGGATCGCAATCCTCTCCACGCCTTTCCTGATCCGCTACTTCCGCTCCCGGGAGTTGGGTCAGCACATCAGGGAGGACGGGCCGGCTTCCCACTCGGCCAAGGCCGGGACGCCCACCATGGGTGGCATCGCTATCGTCGCCGCCACTGTCTTCGGGTACGCCATCGGCCACATCGGCACCGAGATCCGCTTCTCGCGCACCGGGTACCTCGCTGTCGGGGCCGTCGTGGCCTTCGGTCTCATCGGCTACCTCGATGACTACATCAAGGTCCATCACAGACGGAGCCTCGGACTGAACAAGCGTGGCAAGTCGGCCGCCCAGCTCGTGTGCGCGCTCGTCTTTGCCGAACTGGCCGTGCACTGGGCCCATACGTCGACGGCGCTGTCGTTCACGCGGGCGGACGCCATCGGCATCAACCTGGGCCCATACCTGTGGGTCCTCTTCGCCGTGCTCGTCATGGTCGGTTCGTCCAACGCGGTGAACATCACCGACGGCGTGGACGGGTTGGCCGCCGGCGCCGGAACCTTCTGCTTCGCCGTGCTGTCGATCATGGGCTACTGGGTGTTCCGGCACTACGTGATCTACCACGTGCTCCCGGCTTCGGCCATCGACCTCTCCCTGGTCGCGGTGGCATTGGCGGGCGCCTGCATCGGTTTCCTCTGGTGGAACGCGGCGCCGGCCAAAATCATCATGGGCGACACTGGATCGTTGGCGATCGGCGCCGGCCTGGCCGCCCTGTGTCTCCTCCTCAATCTCGACCTCTTGTTGCTGGTCATCGGGGGGCTCTTCGTCATGGAGACCGTCTCGGTGATTATGCAGATCATCAGCTTCCGCGTGTTCCACCGGCGCATCTTCCGGATGGCCCCCATTCATCACCACTTCGAGCTCGGGGGCTGGCCCGAGACCACCGTGATCGTCCGATTCTGGATTCTGGGCGGCCTCTTTTGCGCGTTAGGCCTCGGCATCTTCTACGGCGACTTCCTCACGGTGGCGAAATTCACATGACCTGCCCGGGTGTCGGCGTGCGTGTCATGAGGCGGGCTGGCGGCGCGGTCCGCCACTTCGGCTGCGCGGTGGGGGAGACTGCGGCCATGCATCGGGGGTCGGACCGGGCTGAGCGGCGCGCCCGCGCCCAGGAGGAGTGGGCATCATGACGTCGACGCGCAGCATCGCCCCGCCCCAACGGCACACCGCACCGCGGCCGCGTCGCCCCGCCAAGGCGTCGGGCGGCGCCCCTCGCCCATCGGCGCACGCCGCCTCCGGTGCCGCCGCCAGCACGGGCATCAGAATCGGCAGCCGCCGGCTCTCGGTTTCGACGCTGCTGCTCCTCGACGTGGTCCTGCTCTGCCTCGTCGGGCTCGTCATGGTCGGCACGGCATCGTCAGTCGTCTCCATCTCCACCTACGGCACGCCCTGGGCCATCCTCATCAGGGAAGCCATGTGGATGGCGATCGGCGCCGTGGTGCTGTGGCTGGCCATCCGCTTCGACTACCGCAAGCTTCGTCGGTTCAGTCCTCTCATCATGCTGGTGACAGTCGGATTGCTCTTCGTGGTGCTGGTGCCCGGCCTGGGTGTCCACGCGATGGGCTCGAGCCGCTGGGTCGGCTTCGGGCAATTCCGGCTGCAGCCGTCCGAGTTGATGAAACTGGCCCTCACCCTGTTCGCCGCCGACTTCATCACCCGCCGCCTCGACGAGGACGCCGCCGACCGCCGCATCATCGGCCCGCTGCTCATCGTGACGGGCTTCGCCTGTGTGCTCATCCTGGCCCAGCCGGACATGGGCACCGCCATGGTGCTCGGGTTCATCGCACTCGCCCTCCTGTTCGTGTCCGGCGTGCGCCTGGGGCCGGTCATGAAGGTGATGGCCGCCCTGGTCGGCCTGGCCCTGATCGTCGCGGTGGCTTCGCCCTACCGCAGGGCCCGGTTGTTGTCCTTCATGGACCCCTCCGCCCACAGCTCCGGCTCGGGCTACCAAGTCATGCAGTCGCTGATCGGGCTGGGGTCGGGCCACCTCGTCGGTTCCGGCCTCGGTGGTGGGCAGGCGCAGTGGGGCTTCCTCCCCAACGCGCACACTGACTTCATCTTCTCGGTCATCGGCGAGGAACTCGGGATCGTGGGTGCGCTGCTGGTGCTCGCCCTCCTGGGTGCCTTCATGTGGCTGGGCATCCGCGCCGCGGTGCAGTCGACCGACCGCTTCGGAGCGCTGCTCTCCCTGGGCCTGGTGGCCTGGGTCGGGGCAGAGACCCTCATCAACGTCGGTGCAGTGGTGGGCGTGTTGCCCGTCACCGGCATTCCGCTCCCGTTCATATCCTTCGGGGGCTCGTCACTGGTGATCACCATGGCGGCGGCGGGCATCCTGATCAACGTCGCCCGGCAGGGCGAGGCGCCGACCGCATTAGGGGTCGCCGGTTCGGGGCGCCGGACTGCCGGCGCGGCCCGAGGTCGGTGAGCGTCCGGCGCGGCACAGTGATTGCCGGCGGTGGGACGGGCGGTCACATCGTCCCTTCGCT
The DNA here is from genome assembly GCA_963742035.1 of uncultured Acidimicrobiaceae bacterium. Classification (GTDB taxonomy): domain Bacteria; phylum Actinomycetota; class Acidimicrobiia; order Acidimicrobiales; family RAAP-2; genus Bog-473. Next base: position 681,842 of record CAVUKH010000007.1, on the reverse strand, counting down.
GCAGATCGCGCGCGCACTCGTCGACCGGGGTCACCCTGCGGCGTCGATCGAGCTCTATGGCTCCCGCCGTGGGCAGGAGGCCACAACGTGGCCGACGCTCGAATTCCCCTACACCCTGCTCCACGGCCGAGGGATTCGCCGCAGCCTGAGTCCGGCCGCCTGGTGGGCCAACGCGGGCGCGCTGATCGGCTTGGCCTGGGCCTGCCTGCGCGCCCTTGGTTCCTTCCTGCTCCGGCGCCCGCGCGTCGTGGTCGTCGTCGGTGGGTACGCCAGCTTCCCGGCCGGACTGGCGGCGCTCTGCACCAGGGTGCCCCTCGTGTGCATGACGACCGACTCGGTGCCGGGTGCGGTCAATGGCCTGCTCGGTCGGTTCGCCGCGGCCAATGCTGTGGCCTTCGCGGGGACGGACCTGCCGCGGACCCATGTCACGGGCACGCCGGTGTGGCCCGCGCTCGCCACCCTGGTGCGGACACCGGAGGGCCGGGCGGCCAGCCGGGTGACGTTGGGCCTGCCGGCCGAGCGCCGGACCGTGGCCTGTGCCGGTGGTTCGCTCGGCGCCCGCAGGGTCAACGGTGCCGTGGCCGAACTGGCGGCAGACTGGGTCGCGCACGCAGATCGCTCGGTGTACCACGTCACTGGGCGACGCGACTACGAGGCGTTCGCGCGGCCAGTGAAAGAAGACGGAGCGAACGAGCTCGGCCTCTGTTACCGGGTGGTGCCTTTCGAGGACGACATGCCTGACTTCTACAATGCCGCTGACGTGTGTGTGGTCCGGGCCGGGGCGATGACGGTGGCCGAGGTGCTGATGTCGGGGGTTGCGGCCATTCTGGTCCCCCTGCCCGGGGCCCCACGGGACCACCAGACGCGCAACGCCGAGGCACTCGTCACCATGGGCGCCGCAGTGCACATCCCCGATCAGGAATGCGACGGGCGGCGTCTTGCTCTCGAGCTCGATACGCTTCTGAACGATCCCGAGCGCCTCCGCGCCATGCGCGACGCGGCCAGGGACAACAGCCACCCGGACGCGGCCGCCCGCGTCGCCGAACTGGTTGATACCCATGCCCGCTGACTCTGTCGCGCCCTTCGACCTCGGCACACCCCGGCGCATCCACATCGTGGGCATCGGGGGCGCCGGCATGAGCGCCATCGCGCTCGTCCTGCGGGACATGGGTCACCAGGTCTCCGGTTCGGACCTGAAGGACTCGCCGGTGGCCGAGCGGTTGCGCTCCCACGGCATCGCGGTGGCGGTCGGCCACAGTCCGCTCAACCTGGCGGACGCCGATGCGGTGACGTACTCGCCCGCGGTCCAGCCGGAGAACCCTGAGCTCGTGGAGGCGCGCGCCAGGGACATTGTGGTCGTGCCCCGTTCCGAGATGCTGGCCGCCATCTGTGCCACCCGCCGCTGCCTGGCCGTGTCGGGCACGCACGGGAAGACGACGACCGCCTCCATGCTGTCGCTGATCCTGGTCGAGGCCGGCATGCGGCCCTCCTTCGTCATCGGGGCCGACGTCAACGAGATCGGGACCAACGCCGTGTGGGACACGGGGGAGTGGCTCGTGGTGGAGGCTGACGAGAGCTATGGCACTTTCCGGGCCATCGCGCCCGATCTGGCCGTGCTGACCAATGTCGAGCCGGACCATCTGGACTTCTACGGGACCTTCGACGTGTTGCGCGCCGCCTTTGCCGACTTCGTGGCCGGCGCGCGTGACGGCTCGGTCGTCTGCGCCGATGATCCCGAGGCGGCGGCGATCGGCCGGGAGAACGGTTCGACCACCATCGGCTCCGACCCGGGATGCTCCTATGTGATGGAACGCCTCGATCTCCAGCGCAGCTCGGTGTCCTTCACCCTGCGCGGCCCGGACGGGGAGCTCGGAACGGTCGCCATCGGTGTGCCAGGTCGGCACAACGCGCGGAACGGGGCCACGGCCGTGGTCGCGGCACTCCAGGCCGGAGCACCCTTCGCGGCGGCCCAGGCGGCCCTGGCCCGCTTCGCCGGGGTGACTCGGCGTTTCGAGTTCAGGGGCGAGGCCGCCGGCGTGACCTTCGTGGACGACTACGCCCACCTCCCCGCCGAGGTGCGCGCCGCCCTGGCCACGGCCCGGACGGGTGGGTGGGACCGCGTCGTCGCCGTCTTCCAGCCACACCGCTTCTCTCGGACCGCCGCACTGGCGCCGGAGTTCGGGACCGCCTTCGCCGATGCCGACGTGCTCGTGGTTACCGACATCTACAGCGCGGGAGAACGGCCCGTTCCCGGAGTGTCGGGCCGCCTGGTGGCCGACGCCGTTCGGGCCCAGGACCCGCGGCTGCCGGTCACGTACGTAGCCGGGTGGGAGGAGCTCCGTCAGACCGTTTCGGCCGAGCTGCGGCCTGGGGACCTGTGCCTGACCCTGGGTGCGGGCGACCTCACCACGTTGCCCGACCAGCTGCTCGACGCACCGCGATGGTGACCACGGCGGAGACACGGTGGTGAAGCCGGACGACGGTTTGCGCGCCCTGGCCGGTGCCCTCGGCGCCCGGGCCACGAGAGACAGGCCCCTCGGCCCGCTCACCACCTATGGCGTCGGGGGGACGGCGGCGCTCTATATCGAGGTCGAGGGTCCGGACGACCTGGCGTCGGTGCGCCGGGCCTGGGCCCAGCACGCGGCTGTGGCAGTCCCACCGCCGGTCTTCGTCCTAGGACGCGGCTCCAACGTCTTGGTGGCGGACGAGGGTTTCGGCGGGGTCGTGCTGCACCTCGGTGGCGGGTTCGCCGACATCGAGGTGCCGTTGCCGTCGGACGACCAGGCGGCGCCGGGCGACCCTGCTCCGGTCCTGGTGCGGGCTGGGGCGGCCGTCGCGCTGCCGGTGCTGGCTCGCCGTGTGGCCGATGCCGGATGGAGCGGGCTGTCCTGGGCTGTCGGCGTGCCCGGGTCGGTCGGTGGGGCGGTACGCATGAACGCCGGTGGCCACGGGTCGGACATGGCGTCGTGCCTCGTTCGCTACGACTGGATCGACCTGAGCAGTGAAGCCGGGGGGACGGACGACGTCTCTCGCCTCGCCTATGGCTATCGGTCTTCCTCGGTGGCGGCGACCCAGGTCGTGGTGGCGGCCGAGCTGGCCGTCTGGCCGGGTTCGGTCGAAGAGGAGCAGGCGGCGGTGAGCGCCATCGTCAGATGGCGGCGCAAGAACCAGCCCGGTGGGTCCAATGCCGGCTCGGTGTTCACCAATCCTGCAGGCGACTCGGCCGGACGGCTCATTGAGGCGGCGGGATTGAAGGGCTTCCGGATCGGCACGGCGCACGTCTCGGAGAAGCACGCCAACTTCATTCAGGCGGACAAGGACGGCCGGGCGGACGACGTGTACGCCCTGATGTGCCATGTGCGTGACGTCGTGACGGAGCACAGCGGCGTGGTGCTGCGGGCCGAGGTCCGCCTTCTCGGCTTCGGCGCCGGGAAAGATGGTCCGGTGGACGGGAAGAGCGGGGCGACGCCATGACGCCGGTGGGAACGGAGGAGCGGAAGGCTCCGGTGGCCCCACCAGGGCGTGGTCGACGCATGGACCCGCGCATCTCGGCCCGCCGGACAGCGGTCAGCAAGGAGCGGGGACGGCGCCGCCTGGTCATCGCCGGCGTGGCCCTCGGGGTGGTGGCCCTGTTCGTGGGCGGATGGTTCCTGCTCCACACCCCCCTGTTCTCGGCCCGCTCCGTCACGGTGACCGGCAACGTGCACGAGACGGAGGCCGACGTGGTCGCCCAGGCCGGCCTCGCCAGTCATCCGCCGCTGCTCGACGTCAATGCCGGAGCCGCGGCCGCCCGCCTGGAGGAGCTCCCCTGGGTGCGCGCGGCCACCGTGCACGTCTCGTGGCCCGACGGGGTGCACATCGCTGTGACCGAGGAGACACCTCGCTTCACCGCCAGCACATCGACAGGCACGTGGGCGACCCTCAGCAGCGACGGCCGGGTGCTGGCCCAGTCCGCCACCCGCCCGGCGGGGCTCCTGCTGCTGACGGCGCCCGAACCCCCCGGCGCGCCCGGTACGGCGCTCCCGGTCAAGGACGCGGCGGGGCTTCGTGTCGCTTCCACACTGCCGGCCTCCTTCGTCGGACAGGTGACGGCGGTCACGGTCGAGCCCGGCGGCTGGGTGCAGTTGGCCCTGACCACGCCGGTGGTGGTCGACATCGGCACCACGTCCGAGCTCACTGCCAAGTACGAGGACGTTTCCGCGATTCTGGCCGGGGCCACGCTGCACAACGGCGATGTCATTGACGTCAGTGTCCCCGATGCGCCGACGGTGACCTCGGGCTGACCTAGGATGCTTGACCAGCCTGAACGCCCACCCGTATGGTGGGGCCACGTTCCCGCACTGTGAACATCAACCTTCCCCAGAGGTTCAGGGATGGGTCGCACCTCACAGCCCGCGGGCGACGTCTGGCGGAAACCACCAGCGAGTGACCGGTCGGCGATCGACCCGAGGACGAGGGAGTTCATGACGACCGTGCCTACCCAGGGCAACTACCTGGCAGTGATCAAGGTCGTCGGGGTCGGTGGCGGCGGTGTCAATGCGGTCAACCGGATGATCGACTCTGGTCTGCGCAACGTCGAATTCATCGCGGCCAACACCGATGCCCAGGCGCTCCTCATGAGCGACGCCGACCTGAAGCTCGACATCGGGCGCCAGCTCACCCGCGGGCTTGGTGCAGGCAGCGACCCCGAGGTGGGGAGACTGGCCGCCGAGGAGCACCGGGTCGAAATCGAAGAGGCGCTCCAGGGTGCCGACATGGTCTTCATCACGGCGGGCATGGGCGGCGGTACCGGGACCGGCGGTGCGCCCGTCGTGGCCGAGATCGCCAAGAGCCTGGGCGCACTGACCATCGGAGTCGTGACCCGGCCGTTCACCTTCGAGGGCAGGCGTCGGGCCATGCAGGCGGAGAAGGGGATTCAGGTCGTCAAGGAGAAGGTCGACACCCTCATTGTCATCCCCAATGATCGGCTGCTCACCGTGTCGAACGACAAGACGAGCATGGTCAACGCCTTCAAGACGGTCGACGAGGTCCTCCTGCAGGGTGTGCGGGGCATCACGGACCTGATCACGGTGCCCGGACTCATCAACACCGACTTCGCCGACGTGAAGATGGTCATGACCAATGCCGGCACCGCCATCATGGGTATCGGTTCCTCCATCGGCGAGGGTCGGGCGGCCAACGCGGCACGGGCCGCCATCACCTCACCGCTGCTCGAGGCCTCCATTGAGGGCGCCCGCGGCATGGTGTTGAACATCGCCGGAGGTTCTGACCTGGGTCTCTTCGAAGTAAACGAGGCCGCTGAGATCATCCACGCCGTGGCCCACCCCGACGCCAACATCATCTTCGGCGCCGTGATCGACGACACCATGGGTGACGAGGTCCGCGTGACGGTGATCGCCGCCGGGTTCGAGCGCTGGGAAGAGGGCGCGGTGCCGACGACCAAGGCGGGCGACCTGGCCTCGACGATCTTCTCGACCCCCGAGCCCGTGGACATCTTCGCCGATGCCACCGGGTCGGAAGAGGGGCTCGACCTGGGAGACGACGATTTCGACGTCCCCTCCTTCCTCCGCTAGCGACGAAGTCGCGCGGAGCCTGCTGGCGGTCCGGGAGCGCATCGAGCGCGCCGGTGGCGATCGTGCCCAGGTGCGGGTGATCGGTGTGACCAAGGGTTTTGGCTCCGAGGCGGTCCGCGCGGCGCGGGCCGCGGGGCTGACGGACCTGGGTGAGAACTATGCCGCGGAACTGGTTGCCAAGGCGGCCACACAGGCCGACGCCGGCATGGTTTGGCACTTTCTGGGCGCGGTGCAGCGCAACAAAGTGGCGCAGCTCGCTCCTTTGGTTGGTCTCTGGCAGAGCGTCGCCCGCCAGGCCGAGGGGGAGCGGATCGCTCGGTTTGCGCCGCGGGCGCAGGTGTTGGTGCAGGTCGAGACGACGGGCCTGCCCGGCCGAAATGGGTGCACCCCTGCGGCGACGGGTGAGCTGGTGGCGCGGCTCGGCGACCTCGGGCTCGAGGTGCGGGGCCTCATGACCGTCGCTGCTCCGGGTGCGGAGGCGCCGAAGCAGGCGTTCGAGACGTTGGCGCGCCTGGCCGACCGCCTGGGCCTGGAGGAACGGTCGATGGGTATGAGCGACGACCTCGAGGCGGCCGTGGCGGCGGGGTCGACGATGGTTCGCATCGGGCGAGCCCTCTTCGGAGCCCGACCCCCTGCGACGGCACCGTGAGGTGGAGAGTCACCGTCAGCGAGCTCCGCGAGGAGGCGATGTGAGGCTGAGCACGAGCGTGACGGCGGAAGGAGCTCGGGTTCTGGGCTGCCTGGACCCGCCCGGGTTGCCAACCAGGCACTACGCTGTCCGAGGACAGGAGAAGGAATGTCACCCTCGTTCATGAAGAAGACCATGGTGTATCTCGGCCTGCTCGATGACGAGTACGACGAGTACGACGACTTGGAGGATCGCGCGCCACGCGGCTTCTCGGCCGCGTCCCGGGTCGAGCCCCGGTCCCAAGACCAGGAGCAGGCCGAGGAGTTCAGCGGCGGCATGAGCAGGGTGCGCACCATTCCGCGCGAGTCGGCCCAGCCGAGCCAGCAGCCCCGGCCGGCACCCAGCAACGTGGCGCCCCGGCCTTCGGCCGTGCGGGCCATGCCGGTCGATCCGACCATGAACCCGACCGGGCCGGCGCCGGCTCCTTCGGGTCGGGTGCACGTGGTCGCCCCCTCCCGGTTTGGCGACGCCAAGGAGATCGCGGATCGCCTGAAGGACAACCGGCCGGTGATCGTGAATCTCCAGATGGCTGATCGCGATCTGCAGCGGCGCATGATCGACTTCTGCAGCGGGGTCACCTACGCCCTGAGCGGCGAAATGGAAAAGGTGGCGGACCAGGTCTTCCTGCTCGCACCGACCAACGTGAAGGTCTCCGAAGAGGAGCGGCAACGACTGGTTGAGCGCGGCTTCGGCCGCGACTAAGCGCAGTAGCCTCGCAGGCTGATGAGCATCTTTCATCTCATCGCGTGGCTGATTGAGGCCTATATCTGGCTCATCATGTTCCCGTACGCGATCCTCAGCTGGTTCCGGATTCAGCCTGGGACGACGCTGGCTCGGATCCAGTACTTCCTCTACCAGGCGACCGAACCGGTGCTGCGTCCGGTACGCCGGATCATCAAGCCGATGGGCGGGTTGGACTTCTCGTTCCTGATCGTCATCCTCGTTGCGCAATTTGTGTTAATTCCCGTGCTCCTGCACTGATTTTCGCCACAAGCAATTGGCCCAATTGGCAAGTGGGAGAGCGTTAGACTCGGTGACCATGGACAATTCTCAGGCTCCGTCATCGATCCTCGACACGCTTCGCACCGTCGAATTCCGCCTCGGGCTGAAGGGCTACAACGTCGATGAGGTCGATGAGTACCTGGACAAGGCGGCCCAGGAGGCCGAGGCGCTCCAAGACCACGTCCGGCAGCTGAACGAGCGGCTGCGCCAGGCCAGCGAGCGCATCGCACAGCTCGAGCGTGACAAGCGTGCTGCACCGGCAGCGGTCGACAGCGAAGAGGCGGCCGCGGCCGCGGCCGCCGCGGCAGCGGCGACCGCCGAGGCCAACGCCCTCTCCGACGAGACCTTGCAGCGGACTCTCCTGTTGGCACAGAAGTTCGTCGACCAGACCAAGCGAGAGAGCGAGGCGGAAGCCGCAACCGTCGTCGCCCAGGCGGAGGAGACGGCGCGGGCCGCCATTGCCGCTGCCGAGTCCACGGCAGCCCAACTGCAGGCGGAGACGCACCAGAAGCTGCGCGACGAGGTCGCACGACTGGAGGCCACCCGCACCGAGTTGGCGACCGACGTCGAGAGCATGGCCCGCCACCTCGAGTCGGAGCGCAACCGGCTCCGGGGCGCGCTCTCCGAGATCCTCAAGTGGGTGGACGAGAACGTGCAGCCGGCGAACTCGCTCATGGGCGTGAAGCCGAAGTCGGGGTCGCCATCGGTGCCGCACGACCAGGACGCCCAGCAGCGGCTGCCGGAGGCGGACGACGGTGCACCGACGCTGAACCTGCAGAGCGCAACGGTCTCCGGATCGCCTCGACCCGTCTAAGTCCCTCCTGAGGGCCGGTGGGGCTTGTTGCCCCTGTCCCTCGCCGTCCGGTATCGTCACCCGCTCCCCGGACGAGGTCCCTTTCGGGGAAACCGGCCACCCCATGTGGTCCGAAGGAGGGAACGATGACCCCAGCGAGCAAAGGTGCCCAGGTCAAGCGGGCGCCGGCGTCGCGATCGGCTGCCGCGACAGCCTCACGGGCCGGGAACAAAAAGACCTCGACCAAGGTTGACGCAACGGCGACAAAGCGTTCCGCCCCGACAAAAAAGAAGGCAGCTCCTGTTGTGAAGAAGGCAGCCACCACGGTGAAGAAGCCCGCGCCGTCCCCGAAGAAGTCCACCGCCGCGCCCAAGAAGACGGCGCCCGCCACGACCAAGAAGTCGGTGACGGCCAAGAAGGCGGCCGCACCGGCCAAGAAGGCGGCTCCAGCCGCCAAGAAGGCCGCGCCGGCCAAGAAGGCCGGTCTGACTCCGGCCGCGGCCAAGAAGGTGGCTGACAAGCCTGCCGCCAAGAAGGCCGCCTCGGGAGCGAAGGCGGCCGCGGTCAACGGTGCCGGCGCAGCGGCCCCGGCCCGCACGACCTTCACGCCCAAGCCGAAGGCGCCCCCCCCGGTGCGACCCAAGACCGGCCCGTACGCCAAGGACACCAAGTTCCTCGACGAGGTGCGCGAGCTGCTGCAGGCCGATCGTGCGATCTACCAGGAGCAGGCGACGTCCCTGCGCGCCGAGGCGGACTCGCTGGCGCTCGAGCGCGAGCCCGGTGATGTCCAGTTCGACGAAGAATCGGGTGAGGGCGGCACCGTGACCGTGGACCGGGAGCGCAACCTTGCGCTCTCTGGACAAGCCCTGCTGGCGGTGGAGGAGATCGACGATGCGCTGCGACGCATTGACGACAAGACCTACGGGTACTGCGAGCGTTGCTTCCAGCCGATCCCCAAGCCGCGCCTGCGGGCCTTGCCGTATGCCCGACTCTGCGTGGCGTGCAAGAGCGGCGGGCTGTCGCGGCGCTAACCCGCTACGGCGTCCTGGCGTTCGCCATCGCCGTCATCGTGGTGGTGGCGGACCGGGTGACCACGTCACTCGCCGCAGATCATCTCCATAGCGTCCGTCATGTCTGGGGTCCCTTTGGGCTTGCGCTCACCTACAACTCGGGCTTTGCGTTCAGCTTGTTCAGCGGGCGCGCCGTATTCGTGACCGTGATCCTGTGCATCGGCGTCGTGGCGGTGGCACTCGTGGTGGCCCAGGTGCGCACACTGCCCCTGGCCGTGGGATCGGGGCTCGTCCTCGGGGGGGCCATCGGGAATCTGAGCGAGCGGATCGTCGGTGGCCCCGGCGGACAGGTGCCCGACTTCATCACGCTCTCCCATTGGCCGACGTTCAACCTGGCCGATGCCTGCGTCTCCATCGGTGTGATCGTGATCATCGTGGCCCTGCTCTTCGGCGGTGGGGCCCCGATGGAGCCGAGTGTCGGAGAGGCCGCGTGAGCGGGGAACCCGGGCCGGACCCGGGGGATGGCGGGGAGATCATCGCAACGGAAGTTCCCGCCCTTCTCGTGGGGGTCAGGGTGGATCGCGGTGTGGCCATGGTGGCCGACGTGTCCCGGGCCGCCGCGGCACAGCTGATCGCCACCGGCCGCGTCCGGGTCGATGGTTCCACGGTCACGGTGGGCCGGGAGGTGCTCCGCGAAGGATCGACCCTCACCATCGTGCTCCCGACCCGTGACGACGCGGGGGTGAGAGCCGAGCCCGGTGTGCGCTTCGACGTCGTGTATGCCGACGACGTGGTCGCAGTGGTGGACAAGCCCGCGGGCCTCGTCGTGCATCCCGGCGCCGGCCACACCGAGGGAACCCTGGTCGGCGGCCTGATGGCCCGTTTCCCCGACCTGGGCGACCTGGTCGCGGCTGGAATCTGCCCACCCGACCGGCCGGGGATCGTGCACCGCCTCGACAAGGGCACCTCGGGCCTCCTCGCCGTGGCCCGGACCGATGAGGCCTACCGGGCGCTGGTCGACCAGTTGGCGACCCGGACGATGGAGCGTCGTTACCTCGCCCTGGTGGCGGGATCCGTGGCAGAGGACCGCGGCGAGGTGGAGGCTCCGATCGGCCGCTCGTCCCGCACGCCGACTAAAATGGCCGTTACCGCCTCCGGGAAGCCGGCCCGCACCACCTACACGGTGTTGGAGCGGCGAACGGGGGAGCAGCCGACGACCCTGCTCGAGCTCGCGCTCCAGAGTGGGCGCACGCACCAGATCCGCGTGCACATGGGGGCCATCGGCCATCCCGTGGTGGGCGACGCCCGCTACGGGACCCCGGACAAGCGGCTCGGCAGCGGGCGCTTCTTTCTCCATGCTTTCAAGCTGGCATTCCTGCACCCGGACACGGGAGCCCGCACAGAGTTCACGTCGCCACTGCCCGAGGACCTGCGGACATACCTGGGCTAGCAGGTCGCCGGAGGTCCCGGAGCGGTGACCGGCGACCCGACCATCAGCTCCTGGCGGGTGCCGCGGCCTGCTGTTTGCAGGCCCGGCTCCCCGAGAGGAGCAGGGGCCTCAAGCCGCCTCGTGGATGCCCACGACATCCGCGTCGAACGACAGCGCGGCCAGGGCCTCCTCTTCGGCTCGGCGCACTCGCCGGACGCCCACGCCCAAGCGCTCTGCCGTCGACTGCAACGAGGCCGGGGAGTCACCGCCGAACCCGAAACGGAGCCTGAGCACGTCGCGCTGCAGGTCGGGCAGGCGCTCGACCGCGTCGCGCACCCGGTCGTAGACCATCGTCTCCTCGACGTCGGCCACGAAGTCCGAGTCGTCGGGAGCGACGAGCTCGCCCAGGGTCGTCGAAGACTCGAGGGCCGCCGGCTGGTCCAGGGATGCGGTCACGCGGGCCACGTCCTCGAGGGCTTCCCGCTCGTCGGCGGTCAGACCGGTTGCCTCGTCCAACTCGGCCACCGTGGGCGCGCGGCCCAAGGTGCTGGCCAGCTCCGACCTGGTCAGCTCGAGGCGCTGAATCTGCTCACCAACCTCGAGGGGGATGCGGATGGTGCGGCCGTGCTGCTGGACGGCGCGCTGCAGGGCCTGACGGATCCACCAGGTGGCGTAGGTCGAGAACCGGAAGCCGCGCTCCCAGTCGAACTTGTCGACGGCGCGCATCAGGCCGAAGGTGCCCTCCTGGACCAGATCGGCCATGTCGACCCCCCGGTCCTGGTACCGCCGGGCCCAGTGGACCACCAACCGCAGGTTGGCGGCCACCATCTGCTTCCGCGCAGCATCGTCGCCGGCCACGACACGCTTCGCCAGCTCGACCTGCTGCTCATGGTCGGGCATCGGGAATTGGTCCAAGTCTCGCAACATCAGCCCCAATGTGTCCGACGTGCTCACCGCGCTCTTCATCATCGCTCCAGACGTTCTTCGCTCACTCTCAGTCGTACGTACCCGGGCGATTCCGGGATCAACCTGTCGGGTACAACAGTGCCGACCCCCGGATCATTCCATCGGGGTGTTCGGGCCGAGTTGCGTCGCTTTCCGGCCCGTGCTGGTCTACGGCCCATGCCCGGCCGGATGGTGCTCGTTCGACACGGCGCGACCGAGTGGTCCGAGGAGGGTAAACACACCGGCCGCACCGATATTCCCCTTCTCCCCAAGGGCTGTGAGCAGGCCAAAGCCGCCGGCGCCCTGGTCCGCGAGTTCGGCCCCGCCAACTTCGGGCAGGTGCTGGTCAGCCCGCTGGTCCGGGCAGCGGACACGTGCACGCTGGCAGGGTTCATCGGGGAGCCCGACCCCGACCTCATGGAGTGGGACTACGGCGCCTATGAGGGGCTGACAAGCAGGGAAATCCGGGAGATGCGGCCCGGCTGGACCCTGTGGGACGACGGCGTGCCCGGAGGCGAGCGGGCGGCGGATGTCGGTCGCCGGGCCGACCGGGTCATTCAACGTGCCCGGGCGATCCGGGGCGACACCCTCTGTGTGGCACACGGGCACATTCTTCGGGTCCTGGCGGCACGGTGGCTCGGGTTTCCGCCGGTGGCCGGGAGGCTCTTCGTCCTGCGGACCGGGGCAGTCTGCGTGCTCGGGTGGGAACACGACTGGCCCGCGATCGAGGCGTGGAACCTGCGGGAATGACCCGGGCGACGGGCTAGACGGAGGCGGCCACGCCGCCCTGGGCCCGGGTGACCATGTCGGCCAGGCTGTAGGACTGCAGATGGGTCCGGATCGTCTCTCCGACATCGGCCCATACGGCCAGCAGCACGCACTGACCCTCGTGGTCACAGGCGCCGTTCTCGTGGGGCTCGCCGAAGTCGCCGGCAGCGATAGGCCCGTCCACCGCGGAGACGATCTGGGCCAGGGAGATCTCCTCGGGCGGGCGGGCCAGCACGTAACCGCCACCCACCCCCCGCTTCGACCGGACCAGACCGGCACCCTTGAGTGCCAGCAGGATCTGTTCCAGGTAGGGCTGGGGCAGGGCGGTCCGGACCGCGATATCCCTGACCGAGGTTGGTGTCTCGGCCCCGTGCAGTGCGAGGGAGAGCAGCGCCCGGCTGGCGTAGTCACCCCGAGTGGAAACTCTCACAACGTACGATCCTACCGGCCCATTCGTGGGTGGAGGGGGTGGTTGCGTCCTAGGGTGTCCCTCCGTGAGTGACGGCGCAGAGGCCCAGGCGATAGCGTCGGACCCGCCCGCGGGGGCGGCGAGGCACGCAGACCAACCCGAGCCGGTCCTCCCCGACTGGGACGGACCCGGCCTCCACCGTGTCGTGCCGACACTCCTGGGCGAGTTGGCCGCCCCCGGCGCGACCGCGCTGCCGGGGTGGTTCCCCGAGCCTGTGGCGGGGGCGAACCAGGTGGTGCTGCTGGTGATCGACGGACTCGGCGAGGAGCAACTGCGAGAGCGCAGCGCCCTGGCCCCGGTCCTGGCCGGTGGCGTGGGGGGACCCATTACGTCCGTCGCCCCGAGCACCACGGCGTGCGCCCTGACGACGCTTGTCACGGGGAGGGTCCCGGCCGAGCACGGCGTGGTCGGCTACCGGGTGGCGCTCCACGGCGATGTGATGAACGTCCTCCAGTGGTCGGTGCACGGTGTCGACGCTCGGGTGTCGGTCCCGGCGTCGAGGTTCCAGCCCTGCGAGTCGTTCCCGGGAGCGCGCGGTCGTGTTCCCGTCGTCACGCGACAGGACTTCGGACCCACCGGGTTCACCGCCGCCCACCTCGGGGACGTGGACCTGCACCGCTGGCACACACCGGCCGGGCTGGTCACGGCCGTGCGCGAGGTGACGGCCGCCGGTGCGCCGTTCGTGTACGCGTACTACGAGGGCATCGACAAGGTGGCCCACGCCGAAGGGTTGGGTCCCTTCTACGACGACGAGCTCCGCGCCGTCGATCGCCTGGTCGGTGATGTGCTGGACGCGCTCCCTCCGGGGTGCGTCCTCGTGGTGACGGCCGATCATGGCCAGGTGGAGGTCGGCGGGTCCGTCGAGCTCATCGGTCCCGAGATCATGGAGGCGGTGACCCTGATCAGCGGCGAAGGGCGGTTCCGCTGGCTGCACGTCCGCCCCGGGGCCCTCGCGGAGGTGGCGGCGACGGCGGAGGCCCTCCACGGCGATGTGGCCTGGGTGCGGACGAGGGAGCAGATGATCGCGGACGACTGGCTGGGCGGCGTGCCGTCGCCCGAGGTGGCGGCCCGGCTGGGTGATGTCGCCTTGGTGCCGTTCGCTCCCACGGCCTTCCTCGACCCCGCCGACACCGGTGAGCTCCGCTTGAAGGCTCGGCACGGGTCCCTGACGCCGGCCGAGATGTCGATTCCCCTCCTGGGCTGGCGGACCTCGTGAGCGGCTGGTCGCGGGTGGCAACATGGGCCCGCAACCACCACGAAGACCCTACGGGCGGGCGAGACCGACGATCGGACAGGGACGGAAGGCAGCATGGCTGACGCGACGAACGACGAAAGAACCGAGACCACGGCATCCGAGGACGGGACGGCGGGTGTCATCTCGCCGGACGAGGTCCTTGCCGGTGGCAGCCGCGATGAGGCGGCGGAGGAGCGGCAGACGGAGTCGGTGAACGAGCCCGCCAAGGTCTTGCGCATCGGCTCCATGGTCAAAACCCTGCTCGACGAGGTGCGGTCGGCACCGCTCGACGAAAAGAGCCGGGTGCGCCTCCGCGAGATCTACGAGCAGTCGATCCGGGACCTGTCGGAGGTGCTGTCGCCCGACCTGGTGGCCGAGCTCGAACGGATGGCCCCCCCGTTCGGCAACGACGCGCCCAGCGACGCAGAGTTGCGCATCGCGCAAGCGCAGCTCGTCGGCTGGCTCGAAGGACTCTTCCACGGCATCCAGGCGACGCTGATGTCACAGCAGATGGCCGCCAGGGCGCAGCTCGAGGAGATGCGCCAGCGCGGGCTGCCCTCGGCGGGTGAGTCCGGGCGGACCGGCGCCTACCTCTGAGCGCACTGAGCCCGAATCGGTGGTCCGCCGCCTCCGCGCCGCGGGGTAGATTGCTGGGTCCGGGGCGAATGACACAGGTGTAAGTTTCACTGGACGTGGCGAAAGGAGGGCCGGTGTCGGAGCGGTCGTTTACGCATCTGCACACCCACACCGAGTTCTCCATGCTGGACGGGGCGGCCCGGGTGGGGGACTTGGTGGCTGCTGCCGTGGCCGACGGTCAGCCGGCGCTCGGCATCACGGACCACGGGAACATGTATGGGGTCCTGGACTTCTACAAGGCCTGCCGTGACCAGGGCGTGGTGCCCATCATCGGCACCGAGTCCTACATGGCCGGCGAGTCACGTCTGGAGCGGCCGGTGCGCCGGGGCCGGGTCGACGACACCGGTGGCGATGTCGACGGAGGCCAGAAGCTCTACTACCACCTGACGTTGCTGGCCGAGACGGTCGAGGGCTATCGCAACCTCATGCAGTTGTCCTCGGCGGCGTACCTGGAGGGCTACTACTACAAGCCCCGGGTCGACTGGGAGCTCCTGGAGCGCCATCACGACGGGCTGATCGCCACCACGGGGTGCCTCGGCGGTGTGGTCCTCCAGGCGCTGTTGGCCGGTGATGTCGAGGGGGCCGAGAAGAAGGCCGCCCGGCTGCAGGACATCTTCGGGCGGGAGAACCTCTTCGTCGAGCTGCAGGACCACGGGATCGCCGACCAGCACCGGACGAATCCACAGCTGATCGAGATCGCCCGGCGTATCGACGCGCCGCTGCTGGCCACCAACGACAGCCATTACACCCACCGCGAAGACGCCGTTGCCCACGACGCCCTCCTGTGTGTGCAGACCGGGGCCCTTCTCTCCGACACCAACCGCTTCAAATTCGAGGGCACCGAGCACTATCTCAAGACCGCCGCCGAAATGCGGCATCTCTTCCGCGACGTCCCCGAGGCGTGCGACAACACGTTGCTGATCGCCGAGCGAGCCGACGTGCAGATTGAGCTCGGCAAGCCGAGCCTGCCGGAGTTCCCGGTGCCGGACCGGTTCAAGGGCGAGACCTACGAGGAGCGGGCTTCGGCCTATCTGCGCGACCTCACCTATGAGGGCGCGCGGGAGCGCTATGGCGCCTCGCTGCCCGCGGAGGTGGTGGAGCGGCTCGACTACGAGCTCGGTGTCATCGGCAACATGGGGTTTGCCGCCTACTTCCTCGTCGTGTGGGACCTGATCCGTTTCGCCCGTGAATCGAACATTCGGGTGGGACCTGGCCGTGGCTCGGCGGCCGGGTGCTGTGTGGCCTACTGCCTCAAAATCGTGGACCTCGACCCGATCCGCTACGACCTGCTCTTCGAGCGCTTCCTGAACCCGGGCCGCAAGCAGATGCCCGACATCGACATGGACTTCGACGAGCGCTACCGCGCCGACGTCATGCGGTACGCGGCTGAGAAGTACGGCAGTGACCGGGTAGCCCAGGTCATCACCTTCTCGACCATCAAGGCCCGAGCTGCCGTCCGTGACGCGGCGCGCGTGCTCGGGAAGCCGTACATCGTCGGCGACCGCATCGCCAAGGCGATGCCACCACTCGTGATGGGCCGTGACACGCCGCTGCATGCGTGCATCACCAAGACCGACGGGCACGAGGAAGGGTTCGCCGCCGCCGCCGAGCTGCGAACGATGCGCGACACCGACCCCGACGCCAAGGAGGTCATTGAAGTCGCTCTCGGCCTCGAGGGATTGCGCCGGCAGGACGGCATCCACGCCGCGGCTGTCGTGATCTCCCGTGACCCCCTGACCGATTACCTTCCCATTCAGCGCAAGCCGGAGGCCGGCGGAGTCCCCGAGGACGCCCCCATCGTCACCCAGTACGAAATGCACGGGGTGGAAGACCTCGGGCTGCTCAAGATGGACTTCCTGGGTCTTCGCAACCTCTCGGTCATGGAACGGGCCCTCGATCTCATCGAGGTCGAGACGGGGGAGCGGCCCGACATCGACGGGGTCGATCTGGCCGACGAACCGACGCTGGAGATGCTGCGGCGCGCCGAGTCGATCGGGGTGTTCCAGCTCGAGGGCGCAGCCATGCGCCAAACCTTGCGGGCTCTGGCCCCGACGAGCTTCGACGACGTGGCGGCACTCGTGGCCCTCTACCGGCCGGGCCCTATGGCGGCCAACATGCACCGGGACTATCCCGAGCTGAAGAACGGGCGCAAGGAGCTGACGTACCTGCACCCCGACATCGAGCCCATCCTCAAGGACACCTACGGGCTCATGCTCTACCAAGAGTCGGTCATGCGGGTCGCCCAGAAGTTCGCGGGCTACAGCCTCGAGGAGGCCGACAACCTGCGCAAGGCATGCGGCAAGAAGATCCGCAAGCTCATCGCCGCCGAGCGCGAGAAATTCATCGCCGGATGCATCACCGAGGGTTACGGCGAGGAGTTGGGGACGCAGCTCTTCGACATCATCGAGCCGTTCGCCGACTACGCCTTCAACAAGTCCCACTCCTATGGCTACGGCCTCGTGGCGTACCAGACGGCGTGGCTCAAGGCGCACTACCCGGTCGAGTACATGTCGGCCTTGCTCACGTCGGTGAAGGACAACAAGGACAAGACAGCGGTGTACCTCGCCGAGTGCCGATCGATGGGGATCGACGTGCTGGTGCCCGACGTGAACCGCTCGGTCGCCGAGTTCGCGCCCGACCGGACCGTCGACGACGACGAGGGCAGCGAGCCGACGCCGGCCATCGTCTTCGGCCTGGCCGCCGTGCGCAACGTGGGCGAGAGCCTGGTGGAGCGGATCGTGGCCGAGCGCAACGCCAGCGGCCCCTTCGAGGACATCTTCGACTTCTGCGCCAGGGTGGACCCGGTGGTCCTGAACAAGCGGACCATGGAGTCACTGGTCAAAGGGGGGGCGTTCGACTCGCTCGGCCACCCCCGCCAGGGCCTGTGTCTGGTCCTCGAATCAGTCGTCGACCGCACGCTCGAGCGTCGCAAGGAGCAGGATCTGGGCATCACGTCTCTGTTCGCCGCCTTCGAGGACGAGCAGACGGACCCCGCCTGGGGCGGCGCCAAGGTTGCGATCCCCGAGACGGAGTTCGACAAGGCTCAGCGCCTGGCGTTCGAGAAGGAGATGCTCGGCCTCTACGTGAGCGATCACCCCCTCATGGGCTACGAGGCGGCGATGGCCCGGCATACCGACTGCACGCTGTCGGACATGCGGGAGGACGACACGGCGGTGGGCGACCGCGCCCCGGTCCGGTCCGTCGGGGGGGTGGTGACCGACCTGCGGCGCTCCTACACCAAGAAGGGCGACCTCATGGCCCGCTTCGTGTTGGAAGACCTGCAGGCGGCGATGGAGGTCTTCGTCTTTCCCAAGACCATGGCCGAGTACGGCGCGTTCATCGAGAACGACGCCATCCTGGTCGTGCGGGGCCGGCTCGACACTCGCGAGGAGGAGCCGAAGATCGTGTGTATGGAGGTCTCCCGCCCCATTTTGGAGAGGGGCCAGGAGGACCTGCACATCACCCTTCCCCTCGGCGTGCTGACCGATGCCAAGGTCGACGGATTGAAGGACGTGCTGAGCGGGCACCCGGGGCCTTCGCCGGTGTTGCTTCATGTCGGGGCCAAGGTGTTGCGGCTCCCGCCCGAGTTCAATGTGGACTGCCGCAACGGCCTGGTGGGGGAGCTGAAGCGCCTCCTCGGCCAGAGCGCCGTCCTGTCCTGAGCTCGGGGCCGGAGCAGCAGAAACGCCATCTGAGCTGGTCCGATGCGGGACCGGGGGGGCTGAACTCGTCACCCCGGAGGTCGGCCCGGTTGGGAACGCGATCAAGACAACCAGTAGACTGACCTCATGCCGATCGTAGTGAGCACCAAGGATTGCACTGCGCTCAGCGATGCTGAGCTGGTCGAAATGGCGGATCTTTGTGCGGACCGGCCACCCGGGTTCGACATCGGCTATCTCTCCAAAGAGCGCGAGGCCTGGGTGCTCATCACCCAGGCCCGGGAGGGGAACAAGCTGCGGGGGTACTCCTTCTGCACCCTCGAGCGCATCGGGGGGACCCCCTCGCTGCTGGTCGGGCTCGCGTTGGTCGATCGCACGGCACGTGCCGAGGCGGCGCTCAAGGGCATCATGGCGGACCAGTACCGTCGGGCCCTGCTTGCCTTCCCGGACGAGGACGTCCTGCTGGGGACCCGCCTCCTGACTCCCGAGGGCTTCCGCGCCTTCAACGGTCTGCAGGATGTCGTGCCCTTCCCGGGCCACAAGTCGTCGGGTGAGGAGCGCGCGTGGGCGCGGCGCCTGTCGAAGCGCTTTGGCTGTGAAAGTCGCCTGGACGATCGCACCTTCGTCCTGAAGGGCGACGGTTCCGTCGCCGGTGGTCTGGACTTCTTCGCCCCCAAGGTCAAGATCCCCGAGGGTGTGGAGACGCACTTCGACAGCTTCAAGGCGGACCGGGGCGATCGCCTGGTTGCCTTTGGCTGGGCCATGGCCGAGGACCTGGCCGGCGGCAAGCTCGGCCGCTGAGGCCGTTCCGGCTGCGGCAGGCGCAGGCCGAGCAGCCTCCCCCTCACCCCCGGGGGAGGACGGCGGCGCAGACCTTGTAGCAGTGGCCGTCCCGTGGGGGACTGACCGTCACCAGGAGATACTGAGGCTCGAATCCGAGCGCCGTGGCCAGGCTCTTCCCACTCAGTCGCTCGCGTCGGGCCGCGTCGAGGGCGCGGGCGGCGTTGCGGTCCTCCACCGGGAGCCAGACGTCGTCGCGGTCCCAGCCGAAGCGGACCCAGGTCGTGCCGTCGGCCTGTCGACGGATCAGCTGGGGCCGTCGCGTCGGCTCGATGAGCGCCACCGAGGGCCGGAAGCCCCGAAACTCCCAGTAGGGGGCGGAGGGCCCGGGGAACCCCAGGAGGGGGCCGCCCGGGGCAGCCACCAGGCGGCGCAGGAGCTTGCGGAGATGCCGGCCTCTGAGGGTGCCGACGTGGCGGGGGAGGTCGGCGACGGTGGTTGCCTCCGGTCGGGCCAGGTCGTCGCGCTCGGGATCGTCCGCCAACGTGACCTCTACGACGTCGAAAGTGCTGATGTCCGGGCCGTGCCCCTCGGGCCACGGCACCCGTACTCGCATGACCGTGCGCGTGGCCAGGTCGACGACGGTGGTGTCCTCAATGGTGGAGGACAGCACGAGGAGATGGAGGGTGGAGCCACCCGCCGTCGGCACGCGTTCGGTGCGGCGGGACGAGCGACGGAGGAGGCGCGCGGGATCGGTCGTCGTCGTCGCCCGGCGGGACTCGACGGCGGTACCGGCCTCATCGGGACTCTCGTGCTCGGCAGGGCGTTCCAGCTCGCCATCAGGGATGCCACCGGCGGCATCGACGCTGCCGTCCGTCTCCGAGTCCATGGAAGGGCCGCTCATCCGATCAGTGTCTCCAACTGGCCAGCCAGGGTAGCGGTGTCCGCGGCGGGCATCCGGCAGGTGCGCCCCTCACACACGTAGGCGAGGCCGGGCTCCGGCGGTCGTTCCTCGAAGAGCGGGCCGGAATCCGGCTCGCCCCACGCGACGACGGCGGCAGGGAGCCACTTCCGGCGCACCTCGGCGAGAAGGTCGGGGCGTTCGCCCGTGATCACGACCTCGTTGCGCCCGCCCCACATGGGCGTCGCCGCTACCAGGTCGGCCAGCGCGCCCGGATGCCGTTCCAGCAGCGCCCCCGCCAGCCCCACCGTGCGCCCGATCGCCTCCTGGACTCTCGGGTCGTCGACGAAGGCGTCGGCGTGCAACAGCGCGGCGACGGCAATGGAGTTCGATGCGGGCACGGCACCGTCGAGGAACTCCTTGGGGCGGACCACGAGTGCCTCGGCATCGCTGCCGGTACTGAAGAACCCACCGGCGGCGTCGTCCCAGAACAGGTCGAGGAGCTGATGGACCGCCTGGACCGCCCGTTCACGCCACGCGACCTTGCCGGTCCATTCGGACAGGCGGAAGGACGCCTCGGCGAGCCAGCCGTAGTCCGCCGCCACGGCCAGATGACGGGCCCGCCCGCCCTGCCAGCTCCGCATGAGCCGTCCTCCTGTGTACATGGAGGCCCACAGAAATTCGCCGATCTCCTCGGCACGCCGGCCGTAGTCAGAGTGTCCGGTCGCCGCCGCCGCCTCGGCCAACGTCGCCGCCGCCATCGCGTTCCACTCGGTCAGCACCTTCTCGTCCCGGGCCGGCTGGACGCGCGTCGCCCGCGCCCCCTCCAGCAGGAGACGAGCCTCCTCCACCTCGGGTGGGCGGGCCAGCGCCGCACCAACGGGGCGAACCGGGATGGACCGCCCTTCCCAGTTGCCGTGGGACGTGATCCCGTACCAGTCGGCCGTCGGGCCCACGAGCGACGCCGGGAGGATCTCGTGTAATTCCCCGATTGTGAACGTGGCATGCGCGCCCTCCACGCCCCCGGCGTCGGCGTCGAAGGACGAGAAGAGCGCGCCCTCAGGTGTGGAGAGGTCCCGCAGCACGAAGTCCAGTGTCTCGGTGACCACGCCGAGATAGTCGGCCCGCCCACCGTCCTGCCATGCATGGAGATAGGCCCGGGCCAACTGCGCCTGGTCGGTCAGCATCTTCTCGAAATGCGGGACCAGCCACTGGGCGTCGGTCGAGTAACGGCAGAACCCGCCCACAATGTGGTCGTAGATGCCACCGGCCGCCATGCCGTCCAGGGTGCGCAGGCCCATGTGGCGGGCGTGGGCCGCATCGGATCCTCCCCGTCGGGCGCGCCGCAGGCAGAGCTCGACCAGGGTCGGTCGGGGAAACTTCGGCGCCGGACCGAACCCGCCCCATTCGGGATCGAAGCCCGGGGCCAAACCGGCGACCACCTGCTCGACGAGGACATCGGGGTCGGGTCCACCCCGCACGGGCGCGCCCGCCACGCGCAGCGCCGGCCCGCGACCGGCGGCACCACCGCCCGTCTCCTCGCTCAGCGCCTCCGCAAGGCGGAGCTCACGCTGCACGGCCCCCACGAGGGCGTCGGCCTGTTCGAGCACCTGCGCCCGCTCGTTCGTCCAGGCATCGGCGAGCGCCTGGACCACACGCCGGAAGGACGGCATCCCCTGACGCTCCACCGGCGGAAAGTAGGTGCCTGCGTAGAAAGGGCGCCCGTCGGGCGTGCAGAAGACGGACATGGGCCAGCCGCCAGAACCGGTCAGGGCCTGGGTGGCGGACATGTAGACGGCGTCGAGATCGGGACGCTCCTCGCGGTCGACCTTTATCGAAATGAAGGACTTGGCCAGGTCCGCCGCGGCATCGGGATCCTCGAAGCTCTCGTGGGCCATGACGTGGCACCAGTGGCACGAGGCGTAGCCGATGGAGACGAAGAGGGGTTTGTCCTCATCACGGGCCCTCTGCAGGGCCTCGTCTCCCCATGGGAACCACGCGACCGGGTTGTCGGCATGCTGGCGGAGATACGGGCTGGTCTCGTCAGCCAGGTGGTTCACGGCTGCGATGCTAGGGCTCCGGCCCCGGACCCCGGCGCACCGCCGGTGCCGTGCAAGGCTCGGGCCATGGAGCTCGAACTCAAAGGGAAGACGGCACTGATCACGGGGGCCAGCCGAGGGATCGGCCTGGCCACGGCGGCTCGCTTCGCCGAGGCTGGCGCCAACGTCATGCTCACGTCGCGGAAAGCCGCCGACCTGGCCGATGCCACCGCGGGCCTCGTGGCCGGCGGCGCAGCCGAGGAGCGGTTGGCCTGGACGGCGGCTCATGTCGGCAGGCCCGAGGACGCGCAATCCTGTGTGGCCGAGACGCTGGCCCGTTTCGGCCATCTCGACATCCTGGTCAACAACGCCGGCACCAATCCCTACTTCGGGCCGATGATCGACATCGACGTTGTGCGGGCGCAGAAGACGTTCGAGGTCAACCAGCTCGCCATCCTCGTGTGGACGGCCGCCGCCGTGAAGGCAGGCCTGAGGGGCTCGGTCATCAACATGTCCTCCATCGGGGGGCTCGGGGTCGAGCCGGGCATCGGCTGGTACAACGTGACGAAGGCGGCGGTACTCCACATCACCCGGCAGCTGTCGTTCGAGCTGGCGCCCGACGTCCGGGTCAACGCGCTGGCCCCGGGCCTGGTCAAGACGAAGCTGGCGGCCGCGCTGTGGGAGGGCCCCGGCGAGGACCGCATCGCCGCCCACATCCCACTGCGCCGGCTTGGCCTGCCCGACGACATCGCCGCTGCAGCCCTGTTCCTGGCTTCCGACGCCGCGTCGTGGATCACGGGCCAGACCTTCGTCGTGGACGGCGGCACGACAGCGCAACCGTCGGGGGGCGTGGGCTGACCCAACGGGCCGTCGGCCGGCCAGCGCCGCGTCGGCCGGCCTGCGCCCGTGTCACACGGTGGCGTCCTGTCCCGTCTGGAGAAGTGACAGAGAATGCGGAGAGCAGAGGAAGGGAGAGCCATGGCTCACGTCCCGTTGCAAGATCACCCCCAAGGGCTGGTGGCCCGTTTGGCCGCCAGGTACACCAAGCGCCGCTTCGGCCAGATGGTCGAGCCCACCGCAGCGGCATCGCATCATCCCGGCGTCCTGGTGGCAATGGGCAGCCTGGAGACCGCGGTACAATTCGGTTGGAAGAAGCTCGATCCCACCCTGCGCTGGCTCGCCGTGCAGGCCACCGGCATGCAGATCGGATGCTCGTGGTGTGTCGACTACGGCTACTACGAAGGGATGAACCAGGGCATCGACCCGGCCAAAGTGCGGGCCGTCGGCGGCTGGCGCACCAGCGGTCTCTTCGACGAGCGTGAGCGGGTGGTGCTCGAGTACGCCGAGACGGCGACCGGGACCCCGGCCGAGGTCTCCGAGGAGCTGGCCGCCCGGATCCGTGCCCACCTAGGTGATGCGGAGTTCGTCGAGCTCGCCGGGTGGGTGGCGCTCGAGAACTTCCGGTCCCGCTTCAACGCGGGGCTCGGTCTGCGCAGCCAGGGGTTCTCGGACAACTGCGAGATCCCAAACCGGATCGTCGACACGGATGCCGTCGCCTGACGTCGAGGCCGATGCGGCCGCCTTCGAGGAGTGGCGTTCGCTCCTTTTCGGCATCGCCTATCGCATGCTCGGCAGTGCGGCCGACGCGGAGGATGTCGTGCAGGACGCGTCCATCCGCTGGCTGCGCCGAAGTGACCGGCAAATCCAGTCGGTCCGTGCCTATCTCGTGACGATCGTCACCCGCCTCTGCCTCGACCAGCTCCATTCGGCCCGGTCCACTCGCGTGACCTACACCGGCCCGTGGTTGCCCGAGCCGGTGGTCGTCGACGAGGAGGCGGCGGTCGAGCAGGCTGACTCCCTCTCGCTCGCATTCCTCGTCCTCTTGGAGGAGCTGACACCACGCGAGCGCGCCGCGTATCTGCTGCACGACATCTTCGGTTACCCCTTCGAGGAGGTGGGCCGCTCTCTGGTCTGCTCACCGGCGGCCGCGCGCCAGCTCGGGGCGCGGGCGCGCAGGCGGATAGAGGAGCGACGGCAGCGCTTCGACGCCGACCTGCGACAGGGCCGGGCGTTGACGGACCGCTTCTTGGTGGCCTGCGCCACCGGGGACCTGTCCGGGCTCCTCTCCATGCTCTCCGACGACATCGTGGTCTGGACCGATGGCGGGGGCAAGGTGCGCGCCGCGGTGCGCCCCGTGGTCGGCCCGTATCGGAGCTCGAGGTTCCTGCTGCACGTGGCCAAGAAAGTGCACGGGCTCCCGCGTGCCACTGTGCTCAACGGTCAGCCGGCGACCGTCTTCGTGGACGGTGATGTCGTCGTGGCGGCCCTCGTCCTCGACATCATGGACGGTTCCATCGTCGGCGTCCGCGTCGTGACGAACCCGGACAAGCTGGCCCGTCTCAGTGCTCGTCTGCCGAGCGGGGTCGTCGAAGACCTGGCCCCACGCAACAACGGTGACGGAAACGACGACGAGGACTCAATACGAGTCGAGCGCACGCCGCCGAATCTTGCCCGCCGCCGTGCGGGGGAGGTCGTCGACGAGCACGAGTTCCTTGGGGGCCGCCCAAGGAGCCATGCTGTCCGTGACCATCTGACGGAGCTCCTCGAGTGAGGGGCCACCTTCGGTGGGAACGACCCAGGCGACCACTCGTTCGCCCCACTCGGGGTCCGGCCGCTTCCAGACCGCGACCTCGGCCACCCCGGGATGTCCCATCAGGACACGTTCGACCGCGTCGGGCCAGACCTTCTCCGCTCCCGTCGTGATGACGTCGGCGATGCGACCCGAAACGACGAGCTTGCCTTCACGCTCGAGGTGGCCGGCATCGCCGGTGGCGAACCAGTCCAGCGCCCCGTCGGGGCCGATGACCCTCCCGTCGTCGCCTCCGCGGTAGCAACGGAACAGCATCGGCGCTCGGATCAGGATCTCGCCATCGCCATCGCCATCGCCATCGCCATCGCCATCGACCACGTCCTCGCCCTTCCCACTACCGCCGTGACCAATGCGCGGTACGGGACGGAACGACACCTCCACCCCCTCCAGCGGCCAACCGTCGTAGATGACGCCTGAGCCCGTCTCGGTCGAGCCGTAGGTGGCGACGACGTTCGGGGGCAACAGGTCGGGGACCCGGCTGCCGCCGAGCAGGACACAGGTGAAGACCGAGGGGTCGACACGCTGGAGTGCAGTCGCCACCAACGACACGTGCGACACCCTGCCCGAGCGGCCCGCCTCCTCGACGACGTCGGCTTCGAAGCCGGGCAGGACGACCAGGGAGGTGCCGGTGACGATCGAACGCGTGACGACGGCGAGGCCGCCGATGTGGGCGAGTGGGAGGCAGGCCATCCACACGTGACGGTCGGGGTCGATACCGAGTCGGGCCGACGTCGCCTCCGCCGAAGCGGCAATTGCGTCGTGGGTGAGGACGACACCCTTGGGCTGACCCGAAGTGCCCGAAGTCGCGACGACCAGAGCGTCGCCGTCCTCGACGCCGACGCCGCCCGTCAGCGCATGCTGTTCTCCGTCCGAGCCCACAATCCGCGTTGGGCGCAGCGCGTCGAGCAACACCTGGCGCGCGATGGGGGGAAGGCGGGGATCGAGCGGAGCCGCGGCGTCGCCGGTGTCCCAAATGGCCCGCAGAGCATCGACGAAGCCGATACCACCGGGGAGGTCGAGTGCGACGAGCTCAGGCACCGGCCAGTAGCGTAGGTCGCCGTGCAGACCGTGGTCACAGGCAGTCCTCATGATCCCCTCGACGACCTCCGCCCGCTTCCCCTCCCAGCATGGGAATCGAGCGGATCGTTCCAGGACATCCGCTACGACGTGGCGGAGGGCATCGCAAAGCTGACGATCTGCCGCCCGGAGCGTCGGAACGCCTTCCGCCCCCAGACGCTCTTCGAGCTCACCGACGCCTTCACCATGGCGCGCGACGACGCTGACGTGGGCGCCATCATCCTTTGCGGCGAAGGTCCCGACGCCTTCTGCTCGGGCGGCGATCAGAAGATCCGGGGCGACGACGGCTACATCGGTGACGACGAAGTCGCCCAGCGCGGCATCGGCCGCCTCAACGTCCTCGACCTCCAGATCCTGATGCGCCGGATCCCCAAGCCGATCGTGGCCATGATCGCCGGGTACGCCATCGGCGGCGGGCACATCTTGCACCTGGTCTGCGACATCTCCATCGCGGCGGACAACGCCCGATTCGGCCAGACGGGCCCGAAGGTCGGGAGCTTCGACGGAGGCTACGGCTCCTCCATCCTCGCCCGCACCATCGGGCTCAAGCGGGCGAAGGAGGTGTGGTTCCTCTGCCGTCAGTACGGCGCGGAGCAAGCCCTCGACTGGGGACTCGTCAACACGGTGGTCCCGCTGGACGATCTCGAACGTGAGACCGTGGCCTGGTGCCGCCAGATGCTCACGCTCTCTCCGATCGCCTTGCGCATGATCAAGGCGGGCATGAACGCGGCCGACGACGGCCTGGCCGGTGTGCAGCAGTTGGCGGGCGACGCCACCATGCTCTTCTACATGACCGAGGAAGGGCAGGAGGGCCGGAACGCCTTCGTGGAGCACAGAGCACCGGACTTCTCGCGGTTCCCGCGTCGCCCATGAGCCCTCCCCTCAAGTTGTGGGTGGCGGGTGCGCGCCCGCGCACCCTTCCGGCCGCCATCGTGCCGGTCGTGGTCGGGACGGCGGCGGGCTACCTCTCGAGCGGACGCGTCGTGGTCACGACCCCCCAGACCTCCGGGGCCTGTCATGCGACAGTGTGCGCCGGCTTCGACCGCCAGGTGTCGTGGCTGAACGCGGTCCTGGCGTTGATCGTGGCGCTCGGCATTCAGATCGGGACCAACTACGTGAACGACTACGCGGACGGGGTGCGCGGGACCGACGAGCATCGGGTCGGTCCCGTTCGGCTCGTGGCGGGCAAGCTGGCCACGGTGCGGGAGGTCAAGGTCGCGGCCCTGATCGCCTTCGGCATCGCCGGACTGGCCGGCCTCGGCCTGGCGGCCCGGGTGACCTGGTGGCTGGTGCCGCTCGGCCTGGTCTGCGGGATCGCAGGGTGGGCGTACACCGGGGGCCCACGACCCTACGGCTACCTGGGCTTTGGCGAGCTCTTCGTGTTCGTCTTCTTCGGCCTTGTGGCGACGGCCGGTTCGGCCTATGTGCAGCACGCACCGTTCCTCGTCTCCCTGGCCGGGCATCTCTTCACCTACCAGTACGACTGGTGGTTCCTGTTCTGGGCCGGGGTGCCCGTGGGTCTGCTTGCCGCCGCGCTGTTGCAAGCCAACAATCTGCGCGACATCGCGACGGACACCGAGTCGGGAAAGAAGACGCTGGCGGTTCGCCTCGGACGGAGGCGGGCCGGCCTGTTCTACTGCTTCACCCTGATGGGCGTGGCGCTCTCCATCGGGGTCCTCTCGAGCTACCGACCCTGGGCGCTCCTGGCGTTGCTGGCGCTCCCGGTGGCCATCGCACCGCTGCGGCTGGCCCTCAGCGACAATGAGGGCCGGGCCCTCCTTCCCATGTTGGGGACGACGTCGCGCCTGCAGATCCTGGCCGGGTTGCTCTTGGCGATCGGGCTGGTCCTGTGAGGCGATCCCCGCCATCGCCTCATGTGACCTTGGGCTCGACCGCGTCGAGCCAGTGACGCACGATCCGGGCAGCCTGTTCGGGCTGAGCCAGATGCACGGCATGGCCCCCTCCCGGGACCAAGGACGCGACGCCGGACGGCACCAGTCGAGTCAGGCGGAGCGCGTGCGAGGCGAAGCGGGTGTCGTCCGACCCGGCCATGGCCAGGACGGGAGGGGAGAGTGTCGGCAGCAGGTCCCACAAGGGCTCCTGCGTGCCCGTCCCGCACAGGCGCAGGCTGGAGGCGAGTCCGTCCGCAGTGTTGCGGAGTCGTTCCGCGCGTTGGGCCGCGTCACTGGACGCGAGCCGTTCGAACAGGGGTCCCCGCAGCCAGGAGTCGACGAATTGGACGACGTCACCGGAGGACTCCAGTTCATCGGCCATGGCGTCGTCGGACCTGCGACGACGTGCCCGTTCCTCCGCGTCCTCGAGTCCTGCGGTGACACCGATGAAAACGACGCCGTGCAACGGCAGATCGGCACCCAGCACTACATGCAGCGCGACGCGGGCACCCAGCGAGTAGCCGAGCAGGGCGCACGGTGTCTCGCCGACCTGGGACCGCACCGCTTCGGCGACCAGACCCGCCGCCGCCGGCAGGTCTGCACGCACCGTCCCGGAGTCGCCGTGTCCGGGAAGGTCGATCGCGAGCAGCGTGTGCGACTCGGCCAACAGGTCGCCGAAGCGCCCCCAGAGACGACCCGTCTGGGTGAAGCCGTGCAAGAGGACCAGCGGGGAGCCCGAGCCGCGCACGTCGACATGGAGTGGCACGTCGCATGAGCGTACAGGCCACCTTCAGCGCCACCCTGGTGAACGAATGGGTCCACCTCGGCGTCACCGACGCTGTCATCTGCGCGGGCTCGCGCTCGACGCCGTTGGCCCTGCATCTGGCGGAGCGACTGCGGATCCATGTCCGCCTCGACGAGCGCAGTGCGGGCTTCTTCGCCTTGGGGTTGGCGATGGCGACCGGGAGGCCCTCCATCATCTGCGTGACGAGCGGCACTGCCGCAGCCGAGCTGCATCCGGCCGTGATCGAGGCGTACCACGCCGGAGTCCCGCTCATCGTCTGCACGGCGGACCGACCGCCCGAGCTGCATCACACCGGCGCACCGCAGTCCATTGAGCAGAACGGCCTGTTCGGCGCGGCGACCCGTTGGTCGTACGCTCCGGGCGTCCCTGCCGAAGGCCAGGAGGAGACCTGGCGGCCGCTCGCCGTCCGGGCCTTCGAAGAGGCACTGGACGGTATGCACGGCCCCGGTCCGGTGCACCTCAATCTGGAGTTCCGCGAACCCCTGACCGGGATCCCGGCTCTCCTTCCGGCACGCCACGGTCCGAAGGTGATCAGTCGCCGCGCCGGGGGGACGGACGGGGCCGCCGGTACCGAGTTCGAACCCCTACGGGGGCGGGGAGTGATTATTGCGGGAGGGCCTTGGTCGCAGCGGGCCGACGCCGCCCGCGTGGGCGCGCTGGCCGACCGATTGGGCTGGCCTGTCCTGGCCGATCCGCTCTCGGGCGGCCGGGTGGAGGGGGCGATCGCCGCTGCCGACGCCATCGTCCGCACGGAGCCTCCACTCCCCGAGTGCGTCGTGCTGCTCGGCGCCCCCTGGCTCTCCCGGGCCCTCGGGTCCTACGTTTCGAACGCGTCCGCCGCCGGCGCACGGGTCGTCGTCGTCGATCCCCTCCGGCGGTGGGCCGATCCGCTGCGGGTCGCGACCGAATTCCACCACGACGAAGTCGACCGGTGGCTCGACGACGCCACGGCGACGGCGACCCCGTCGGATCCGCACTGGCTCGACTCGTGGCGCGAGCGCGAAATGAAGGCGCAGGGCGCCATCGCCGAGGTCCTGGGTGCCGAACTCAGCGAGCCCCTCGTGGCCCGCGTGGTCCACCGTTACGCGGCCGAGACCGGTGCGACACTCCTGGTAGCGGCCTCCATGCCGATCCGGGATCTCGAGTGGTACGCCGAAGCCACCGCGGTGGCACCGCGAGTTCTCGCCAACCGAGGGGTGAACGGGATCGATGGCGTGGTGTCGACCGCGCTGGGAATCGCAGCGTCGGGCAGCGGAAGCGGAGAGGGCACCCGCACGGTGGCGCTTCTGGGCGACCTGACCTTCCTGCACGACGTCTCGGGACTGGTCAACCTGCCCGAGTCGGACTGCACGTTCGTCGTGCTCGACAACGGTGGGGGAGGAATCTTCTCCTTCCTGCCGCAGGCGACCTCGGTCGAGCCGGGGAGGTTCGAGCAGCTCTTTGGCACACCTCCGACCAGCGACATCGGCGCGGTTGCGCGTGGATTCGGGCTGTCGGTTCACGACGTCTCGGCGTTGTCGCAGCTCGAGTCGGCTTTGGCCGCGCCGACGCCCGCCCTCGCCCGGGTCAAGGTACCCGACCGGGCGCAGAATGTCGCGCTGCACGATGCCATCAACCAGGCGGTCCGTCTCGCGCTGCAGTAGAAGTCGGAGAAGGGGTGGAGGTGGAACGTCGCCCTGTCGGACCCTGGAAGGTCAGCTCGACATCGGCGTTGCCCGAAATCGTCCATCCCATCTCGTGGACGCAGCGATGATGCTGATCACACAGCTCCACGAGGTTCTCGACATCCGTGGGCCCGCCGTCGACCCAATGCCGGACATGGTGCACATCCGTGAACTCGGTGTGCGTGCAGCCGGGGAAGCGACATCCCTTGTCGCGGCGCCTGATCTCCAACCGCTGCACGTCGCTGGGATCCCGCCGGGTCCGTCCGAGATTGAGGCTGCGGCCATCAACCCCGTCCGCCGAGACCAGGATCTTGGCGTCGCAGGCGAGCCGGCGGGCGACTTCTCTCGATACCGGTCCCAAGACGTCGAGCTCGGCCCCGCCGTCGGCTCCGGCCAGAAATGTCATGTCGGCGTGGACAACGACGGTGGGGCGGTTGCGTCGCGCGCCGCCCGCCTGCGCCGAGCCGGGGAGACCCTCGGGCCTGGTTCCACTTCCCGTCACATCGGCCTTGCAGACGGAGAACAAGGCGTCCGCCATGCGTTGGTCGAACGGAGTGCGATCACGTCCGTGTCGCGTGGCACGGGCGATGAGCGACCTCTTCACGACGAGGTACTGCTCCTCCGGAAGGGTGCCCGTGAGCGTTCGGCGTCGATCGTCGAAGCGGAGGAAGCGCCGGGCGTAGAAACCGGTCGACCTTTCATCGGACTGGTTCCGCGAGGCGAGCGCGAGCTCCCGGACCTGCTTGGCCGACCAGTGCGTGGCCTGTTCGGCCAACCGGGCGTCCGACTCGGGCTTGGCCACTTCGACGAGTGGCTTCACCTGATCGAACGAGAGCTTCCCCTGCGACAGCGCATCGGCGATCTTGGGCAAAGAGGGGAGTTTGGCCGCTGCCGTCACCCATTCGCGCGCGGTGGCGGCCGAGACGGCGCACCGTTGAACGAGCCAGGCCACCATGGAGGTGGCGCCGTCCACCCGCCAGGCCCGTCGCCGGTCGAGTTCGGCCACCGCCGCCAGGAGTTGACTTTGATGCGCGGAGATCGCCCGGTGGTGCTGGGCGACGCTCGAGACGAGCGCGTCGGTCCGCCGCGACACCGAACCGGGGCGGGGTCCGTCTTTGAGGAGGGCGGGTGCCATGCGGAAGATGAACGGTCGCGGTATGACGCCCGGTACAACAATGACCCACAAGACCCGGAGACCGCCGCAGGGGCCGTTCGCACCCCCCGGGGGCGGTCACCGATAGCGGTCCGCCGGCACCCACTCTCCGTGACTGCGTACTGGCAATCGCGCCGGGAGATGGATCACCGCTTCCGGACGGCGCCGGCCCAGTGAGGAGGCATCGAGGACATAAATGTCGCTCCCGCCACGGTTGGCATCGTCGACAAAGGTGAGCAGCCAGCCCTCGTTGTCGTCGTGCCCGTCCACGGCACGAACGAACAATGGCTCGCCGGGTGTCCGCCCGGCCCCCGGGCTCCAGGCTGCGACCTCGTCCCGGACGAAATCGACCTTCAGCAAGCCGACCGGGGAGGCCTCCCTGGTCCAACGGTCGGGATGGCGCGTTCCCGTGCCCCACGAGGGTGGCATCTCCTCCCAGGCGGTCTCGAGGGAATAGCCGTACCGAAAGGGACCACCTTCGCACCACGCATCGATCCGTGGATACTCGACGAAGCGCTCATCGACCTGTGTGCGCTCGACCCGATCGCCCACAATGCGCCACCGCTCCAGCACACCGAGCGTCCCTCCGATTCCCGAGAGTGCGAGGCCGGCCGGACCGACGACCGAGACCGAAAGGTCTACGGGCTGCCCTGCCTCGGGGACGCCGTAGCAACAGACAAAGAGGACGATGGACCCGTCGGGTGCATCGGACGCCCCGAGCACGTGCGTCACCAAGCAAGGGTCGAGTCGGATCCACTGCACGCCGTTCGATCCCTGACCACTCCGTGGCACCACACCGATCCACCCCGCCGCGCCCGGCACCCATCCGAACGGGACCGCGCCGGCACCGCCGTGGCGGTCTGTGAGACGGGTCGTCGGCGACTCGATGAACACCACGTGTTCCGCCGTGACACCGATGTCGTGCTGCCAGGTCTCCCGTTCCAACTCCACCGATCGGGCCGACTGCAGAGCTCCGGCCGCGTTCCACTCACCGATGCGCAGGAAGATGCCATCGCCATCGCGATCGCCATCGCCATCGCTCCCGCCCCCACCGTCCACCCCGAACAGGACGCGGCTGCCGTCGACCGCCACGCGGTGGACGTGCGATGCGATCGGCACGGTCAACCCGCCACCGAAATCCTCCGGCTCCAGAAACCGCGAGTACTGCAACGGGATCCCGGCCTCGGGCAGGGCGAGGAGCGATCCGGCGTGCCAGAAGACTCCGGCATCGGCCTCTGTCTCCTGGCGCAGATACCAGACCGCCTGGCCGTCCCGGATCTCAATGGCATGGAGAGCGCCGGCAGCGGCGTCGGCACCCGCCGCGCCTTCCGGGTTGCCGGCATCAGCACCACCATCGTCGCCTCCCTCGACCGGACCTCCGTCGACAGGCGCGCCGGCACCGACGACGGACCCCCACGGCCGCGCCGGCCCCACCCGGAACAGGGTTCCCTGAAGGTCGGGCGGCAAGGTGCCGGACATCGGGAGCGCGAGCGTCCCGTTTCCCCTGCCGGTCACGGGCGCCTCCGGTCAGCTCGAGAAGCCCGTCGGTGACCCATGCGGCCATTCAACCTACCTGCGTATGGCAAAGTCGAGGCATGCCCACGCTCTCGGAGGACCTCACCTTCCGCGGCCTGATCCACCAAATGACGGACACGGATCTCCCGAAGCGCTTCGACCAGCCCGGGCTCACGGTCTACGCGGGGTTCGATCCGTCGGCCGACAGCCTCCACGTGGGCAACCTCATGCAACTCTGCACGCTGCGCCGGTTCCAGGAGGCCGGCCACCGGGCCATCTCCCTGGCCGGCGGCGGCACGGGCATGATCGGTGACCCTGGGGGCAAGGAGGCCGAGCGCCAACTGCTCAGTCTGCGGACGATCGAGGGCTACCTGGAGGGCATCCGACCCCAGCTGGGCCAGTTCCTCAATCTCGACGACGGCCGCGCCTTGCTGCTCAACAACGCGGACTGGCTCGGGTCGCTCTCGACGCTCGAATACCTGCGTGACGTGGGCAAGCACTTCACGGTCAACCAGATGGTGACCAAGGAGTCGGTCAAGAGCCGGTTCGACCGCCCGGATCAGGGGATCACCTACACGGAGTTCAGCTACATGTTGTTGCAGGCCTACGACTTCCTGCGGCTGCATCTCGACCACGGCTGCGACGTGCAGTTCGGTGGAAGCGACCAGTGGGGCAACATCACCATGGGCGTCGACTACATCCGCCGGGTTTGCGGCGACGAGGTATGGGGCTTCACGACGCCACTCATCGTGAAGCCGGATGGGACGAAGTACGGCAAGACCGAGTCGGGCACTGTCTGGCTGGACCCCGCGCGGACCAGCCCCTTCGCCATGTACCAGTTCTTCCTCAACACACCCGACGAGCAGGTGGGCGAGCTGTTGCGGTTCTTGACTTTTCTGGAGCACGACGAGATCACCGAGCTCGACAACGTGACGGCCGAGCAGCCACAGCGGCGGGAGGCGCAGAGGGCGTTGGCCCGGGCCGTGACCGGGCTCGTCCACGGTGAAGCCGAGGTGGCCAAATGCGAAGAGGCCTCGACCGCACTCTTCGGTGTGGAGATTGCAGGCCTCAGCGAGAGCATGCTGCTGGCCGTCACCGAGGATGCGCCCAGCACGAGTGTCCCGAGGTCGGATCTTCTCGAAAGCCTCTCCCTCGTCGACCTTCTCGAGCGCACCGGCTTGGTCACGTCCAAGAAGGAAGCGCGCCGCACCGTCGGACAGGGCGGCGTCTACGTCAACAACGTCCGGCAGATCGATGACGGGCGAACCTTCGGGCGCGGCGATTTGCTGCACGACCGGTATCTCGTCCTCCGCAAAGGCAAAAAAGAGGTCCACGTCGTCACGGCCACATGAGGCGTCGCTTCCTCGTCATGTCCCTCGTGCTCATCACCGGATGCGCCGTCACCCTCACCTCGTGCGCCGGCGAGGATCAGCGGGGCTCGGCCCCGCATCGCATGTCGGTCTGGGTCACCGGAACCTCCCTGGGGGAGGACATCGGCACGCTCGTGGCCGACAACGCCCGGGTGCCCAAGGACGTGCCCAACGGGACGGGCGCGGTGCACGCGGCGTGTGGCACGCTCCTCAACGATGCCGAGATGGCCAACTCGAGCCTGCCCTCACCCGATCCTGACGTCACAGCCCTCCTGACCCAGGCCTATGGGCTCGAAGGCACCGCAGCGAACCAGTGCTACAACGCGGGCACGAGCAACAAGAGGCTCCTGGCCCAGTCCGAGCGGAACGCCATCAAGGCGGAGGCGCTCTACCAGCAGGCGCTCCAGCGCATCCGCCAGATCGACGGGAAGACGCCGGTGACAACGACGACGTCAGGCAATACCGGGAATTCGGGCATCGGAGGGATCTTCGGATGACCAAGAACAGCGGCACCGACGACAGCGACCTCGACCACAGCGCCACCGATGACAGCAACCTCGACCGGCACCGACGTCGAGTTCTGTGGGCGTTCCCGACCGGCCTCTACCTCATCGGGAGTCGCGCCGGCGACGAGATCAACCTCATGACGGCGAACCTCGTGGTGCAGGTCTGCGTGGAGCCCAAGCTCGTGGGCGTCGCGCTCGAGCGCGACTCGGTGACGGCCCGCTTGGTCGCGGCCGGCGGGGGGTTCAGCGTCTCACTCCTCGCCCGCACCGATCGGGACGTGGTACGCCGTTTCGTGAAGCCCGTCGAGGAGGTGGAGCGTCACCCTGACGGGGGCAGCCTCGTCCTGTCGGGCCAACCGGTGTCGGAGGTCGGACCGGACCGTCGCCCGGTGCTGGCGTCGGCCGCGGGGTACCTGGACTGCCGCCTGACGAGCGCGGATCTTTTGGGCAGCCACACCTGGTGTGTCGGGGAGGTCGTCGCGGTAGGTGGAGAGCCCGCAGAGGTCTTGCGCATGGAGGACACCCGCATGCACTACGGCGGCTGACACGCCTGACGGGCCGACCGGGCCCGCCGCGGCACCCGCGCCGGGCCATGCCCCGGCCCGACCTCAGTCCGAAGAGCCCCCGCCCGACTCTTCCGGTGGGCGCAGGTCGATGCGCAAGGTCAGGATCCCGTCGACCAGCTCGGCCTCGGCGTCACCGATCATGGCGAAGTCCGAGAAGTCCCGCTGGGCCTGCTCGCGAAAGCGCTGCCGCTCGGGCCCCTCAATCGGTGGCATCCCACGTGTCCGGACGGCCTCGGCCCGGGCCCGGAACCGGGCGACCATCTCCTGCGGGTCGAACCCAGGCATGGCGCTCAGCGTAGAGGGTGTCCGGTCCCCGAGCGACGACTCGCACCCGAGGCCGCGTCCTGTCGCCCGGTGCCGAATCGGACCGCCCCCGTCACCCCGGATCCGTCCTGACCTGCGCCAGGGCGGGCATGTCGCCCGCAACCACTACAATGAGCAGACGGTCGATCTGGCCCGTACGGTCCGGCCGTAAGGGGGCGGAACGCCAGGATGCGGACCGTGTGACAAGGAGTTCTCGTGAAAAAGGGACGCCATCGGCGCTTCGAGGAAGCGCGCAGTCTGAAGCGATCGTCGACCGAGTCGACGGGACGATGTGCCGAGTGTGGAGCAGAGCCAGATGACGTCCACGCGTCATGGTGTCTGGCCGAAGAGGACCAGTACGACCGTATCCTCGGCTCCATGCCGACCCGCGCCGTCGCGGACGACGACCCGTTGAACGACTAGCTGGCCGCCCCGTCGTCCGGGCGGTTCCGCACAGCCGGATGGGGGAGTGCCACACCTTTCGTTCGGAGTTGGTCACGCTCCTCCACCAGTTCCACGAAATGGTCGTAGGCCTTCTTGCCGACCATCGCCGTGAGCTCGGGCTGCATCTCCCGGTACACGGGTCTCGATCCGACGAACGCGTCGGGTGACTCGGTGCACCACCAGTGGAATTCGCGCCCGCCCTTGCCCCAGTGTCGGCGGTCCCACTGCCTGATGACCGAAGTGACATGCCCCTCGTCGTCATCGACGGCATCCTCCCGGCGCAAAGGCAGCTGCCAGCACACCTCGGGCTTGAGCGTCATGTGGTCGACACCCCGGTTGGCGGCTGCGATGTGAAAGGCGCAGCCGACGCCGCCG
This sequence comes from uncultured Acidimicrobiaceae bacterium, assembly GCA_963742035.1. Classification (GTDB taxonomy): domain Bacteria; phylum Actinomycetota; class Acidimicrobiia; order Acidimicrobiales; family RAAP-2; genus Bog-473. The sequence goes on along the minus strand of CAVUKH010000007.1, from coordinate 645,596 downwards.
GCGAACCCGGGCTTGTTGAGGAAGATGCAGGCGTCATCGACCAGCCGGGTCACGGTCTCGCCGGACTTGTTGACGTGGATCACGTTCTTCTTGGTCCCGTGGTTCTGCCACTCCTCCGGCGTGAGGGTGGCGGCCGCTTTCTCGACCCTCCGGGCGTCCTTCTTGTTGACCAGGTGGGCGCCGTAGCTGCAGCAGCCCTGGACCAGCTCGGGTGCTGGCCCCGTGAGCACTCCTTGGCACCCGTTACCGAAGATGCAGGTCCAGTTGCTCGTCAAGAACGTCACGTCGAAGACCCACGTGCGCTCCTCCTCGTCGTCCTCGAAGCTGATCCATTCGTGTGAGTCAGTTGGTGTCGTGGCCACGGCCAGGCACGTTACAGGGTGCACGCAAATGGATTGTCGGACCGCGGTCTGTGGCCCGGACCCGAAGTCCTCAGGGGGAGGAATCGAGCCCGGGCCCGACCGCGACGTGCGTCGAACTTCCGGACGGTCAATCCGTGGCGAAGGCCTCGTGTCACTGACCGCCGTCACCCCCGCTGCGCAAGGTAGTCCGTTTCGAACCTCGATGCCACGGAGAATGCAGCACCCCGGCCCCGACCCGTCGTGCCGGGCGGCCGACCGGGCCGCCGGACCCTCCGGAGCTGGTCAATCCGACCATCCGGCGGGCCATCCCAAGGAGGCGCTGCCTGTGGGGCCGCTGCCCAGGCACCAGGCCGTAGACTGGCGTTCATGGCCACGACTACTGACGATCTCCAGACGACCATGCCCGTCGTCACGCTCACCCCCGAGGCGCACAAGATTGTGCGGGACGCGATCGGTCAGGAACCGGACCCGGCCAGCTTGGCGCTCTGGCTCGAGGTGCGGGGCGTGCAGGAGGGATCCTTCATCTACGACCTCTACTTCCAGGCCGTCTCCGACGCTGACGACGGCGACGCTCGCCACGTCCAGGATGATCTCGAGATCGTCATCCCGTCCGGCAGCATCGATCGTCTCCGGGGTGCCCGGCTCGAGTGGTCGGAGGCCGACGGTGGTGGCCTCGTGCTGGTCAACCCCAACGTGCCGACGCCCGAAGAGGTCTCGCCGGGCGTGCCGCCCGAGGTGCTGGCCAAGGGCATCACGAGTCCTCTTGCCCTGCGGGTCGTCGCGGTGCTGGAGCAGGCGGTCAACCCCTCCATCGCCAGCCACGGCGGACGGGCCGACCTGGTGGCCATCAACGACGAGGACGGCAGCGCCTACCTGCGGCTCTCGGGCGGTTGCCAGGGCTGCGCCATGTCGCAGATGACACTCCGGCAGGGCATCGAGACGACGCTGCTCGAAGAGGTGCCCGAGCTCACGCGCGTGCTGGACGTCACCGACCACGGCAGCGGCGAGAACCCCTTCTACGAATAGGCCTTCGGAAACGGCGGACCGAGGGTCCACAGGGGCCCGGGACGGCGGTGCCATTCCGGTAGCGTGGCTGTGTGCTGCGCTTTCTGACCGCCGGGGAGTCTCACGGTCGCGCGCTGGTCGTGATCGTCGAGGGTCTTCCAGCCGGGTTGCCCGTCGAGGCCTCTGACATCGCCACTGAGCTGGCCCGCCGCCGGCTCGGCTACGGGCGGGGACCCCGGATGCGCTTCGAGGCGGACGAAATCTCGCTGGTCGGCGGCATCAGGCACGGTCGCACGCTGGGCTCGCCGGTGGCCATAGAGATCGCCAACACCGAATGGCCGAAGTGGACGGAAGAGATGTCGCCCGAGCCGGGCGCCCCCTCCACGGTGCTGACCCAACCGCGCCCGGGGCACGCCGACCTTCCCGGCATGCTCAAGTACGGCTTCGAGGACGCCCGTGACGTGCTGGAACGGGCCTCGGCCCGTGAGACCGCCGCCCGCGTCGCCGCCGGCACGCTGGCCAAGCTGCTGTTGCACCATCTCGGAGTCTCCATCGTCAGCCACATCGTGGCACTGGGGGAGGCGGCCACCGACCCCGGGGCCACCCGGCCCGGACCGAGCGATCTCGACGCCGTCGACGCCAGCGCCGTGCGGTGCTTCGATGCGACGGGGGAGAAGGCCATGGTCGCAGCCGTGAAGGCGGCCGCCAAGGTCGGTGACTCCCTGGGTGGCATCGCTGAGGTCCTGGCCTACGGCGTCCCGGTCGGCCTCGGCAGTCACGTGCACTGGGATCGCAAGCTCGACGCCAACCTGGCGCAGGCCCTGATGTCGATCCAGGCGGTCAAAGCGGTCGAGATCGGCGAGGGGTGGGACAATGCCGCACGCCGCGGTTCCGACGCGCACGACGCCATCCGGTACGACGAGGCCGAGGGCTACGTCCGTCCGACCGACAGGGCGGGGGGGATCGAAGGCGGCATCTCCAACGGCGCGCTCCTGGTGGCACGGGTCGCCATGAAACCACTCGCCACCCTGAACCGGCCCGTGCTCGAGACGGTCGATGTGGTCACCAAGGAGTCGACGGTGAGCTTCCGCGAGCGCACCGACGTCACGGCCGTGCCGGCCATGGGAGTGGTCGCCGAGTCGATGACCGCGCTCGTGCTGGCCACGGAGGCGCTGCGGAAATTCGGTGGCGACTCACTGGCCGAGCTGGTGCGCAACCGCGACGGTTTCGTGGCGGCGCTCGGGTCGACGCCGTCTTCTGCGGTGGGAAATCCGTCAGCCGACGTCGGCTCCGACAGCGCCGCCAGATGACCCCCCGCATCCTGCTCGTCGGGATGATGGGCGCCGGCAAGACGACGACCGGGCAGCTCCTCGCCCGGCGGCTCGGATGGAACTACCGGGATTCCGACGCCGACGTCCAGTCGGCCACGGGGCTGACGGTGCCCGCCCTCTTCGCCCGCGACGGTGAAGCGGCGTTTCGCCGGGCCGAGGCAGAGGTGCTTCGTGCGGCCTGCGCGGAGCCCGCGCCGTCGGTGGTCTCCGTAGCCGGCGGCGCCGTGCTGAGCGAGCACAACCGCCGGCTCATCGCCGCCGGCGGCATCGTCGTCTGGCTCAGGGCGCGGCCCGAGACGTTGGCTGCACGGGTGGGAGACGGTGCCGGCCGGCCGCTGCTGGGCGACGACCCGGCCGAGGCCGTGCAACGCCTCAGCGCCGTGCGCGCCCCGCTCTACGCAGAAGTGGCCGACCTCGTCCTCGACGTCGACGACCTCTCCCCGCCCACCGTGGCGGACCGGATCGTCGACGCCATGGACGCGGCGGCCGAGGTGGAGGCCGGCACCACCCCCGGCACCACCCCCGACACGACGCCCACCCCGGGCCAGTCCCGGTAGCGGCCGGAGGCTTCGGTGCACGCACTCTCCGTCGACCTGGCCGAGCGCTCCTACCCGGTGCTCGTCGGCCCGGGGGCCCGCCACGAGGTGGCGCGCTTCCTGCCTCCCACGGCCAAGACGGCCGTGATCGTGACGCAACAATCGATCCAGGACGCGGGGTGGGTGGAGGGAATCGATCCCGGCGTACCTTTCCAGGTCTGTCGTATCCCCGACGGGGAAGGGGCCAAGACGCTGGCCACGGTGGAGGAGCTCGCACGGCGCTTCGCCCGGGCCGGACTCTCGCGAGCCGATGTCGTCATCGCCGTCGGGGGTGGCATCGTCACCGACGTCGGCGGATTCGCGGCTGCGACCTACCATCGGGGGACGGCCTACGTGAACGTGGCCACGTCACTTCTGGCCCAGGTCGACGCAGCCATAGGCGGCAAGACCGGTGTCAACCTGCCGGAGGGCAAGAACCTCGTCGGCGCGTTCTGGCAACCCAACGCCGTGCTGTGCGACACCGAGACCCTCTCCTCCCTGCCCCCCCGTGAGTGGGCCTGCGGCCGGGGCGAGATCGCCAAGTACGCCTTCCTGGGCGACGCCCCCACGGCCGATCAACCGATCGAGGAACAGGTGGCCCGCTGTGCCGGCATCAAGGCGGCCGTGGTCGCCGAGGACGAGCGCGAGGGTGGCCGCCGCATGATCCTCAACTACGGGCACACCTTGGCCCACACGCTCGAGGCGGCCGCCGGGGCCGACCACCCCGACTGGGACCTGCGGCATGGCGAAGCGGTGGCCGTCGGGATCCTCTTCGCCGCCCTCCTGGCGGAGCGACTCGGCCGCATCTCGTCCGACCGCGTCGAGGAGCACCGGAGGGTCGTGGGCAGCTTCGACCTGTCGACCGACCTGCCGGGAGACGCGGAGGCGGTGGAGCTCCTCGCGTTCATGGAGCGGGACAAGAAGGCGCAGCAGGACCTGACGTTCGTGCTGGACGGCCCGCGTGGTGTCGAGCCGGTACGCGGTGTGGCGAGGGCCGACGTGGTCGCTACCCTGGCGGCCATGGGTGCCCGCACATGAGCCTGGTCCTCCTGCTCTCGGGCCCCAACCTGAATCTGCTCGGGGAACGGGAGCCGGACGTCTACGGGGCGGACACCCTGGCCATGCATGTGGCGCGGGCCGAAGCGGCGGCGAGGCGCCACGGGCTGGAGCTCGAGCACCTGCAGACGAATCACGAGGGTGACCTCGTGGAGGCCGTGCACAACGCGCGCGACCGTGTCGATGCGCTGGTGGTCAACGCCGGCGCACTGAGCCACACGTCGTGGTCACTGCACGACGCGGTGGCCGCCTTCGAGGGGCCCGTCGTCGAGCTGCACCTGTCAAACCCCGCGGCAAGGGAGCCCTTCCGGCACACGTCGGTTCTGGCCCCGGTGGCGTCGGGGATCATCGCGGGCTTCGGCGGCCTCGGCTACGAGCTCGCCATCGACGCCGCAGCCGCACTACTGAAGGGATCCTGAGTCGTGACGACCACCGCCCGTGCCAACCCGTACACGCCGGCCACCGCACCCCTGCCGCCGATCAGCGTGACGGGACGGCTGGACCGCCTGCGAGCCGCGTTCGACGAGCACGATGTCGACGCCCTCGTCGTCACGACGCTTCCCAACATCCGCTATCTCACCGGGTTCTCGGGTTCGGCCGCCGTGCTTGTCGTGACGAAGGAGCTTTCGGTCCTGACCACCGACGGCCGCTACCGCACGCAGTCGGCTGAGCAATTGCGACAATTCGGCGCGGCCGAGGTCGAGGTCAGGATCGGCACCGGAGCCGAGCAACGGGATGCGGCCCGCACGGCGCTCCAGGGTGCGGGCGCCGGTCGAATCGGCCTCGAGGCGGGCAACGTCACCTGGAGTGGGCAGCGCGCCTGGGCCGATGTCCTGGGCGCCGACACGCTCGTCCCCACCTCGAACGCCGTCGAGGCGCTACGCGAGCGTAAGGACGCCGCCGAGATCGCCCGCATGGAGCGGGCGGCGGCCATTGCCGACGCCGCCCTGTTCGAGGTGCTCCCGCTCATGAGCCAAGGGGTCACCGAGGAGCACTTCGCGCTGGAGCTCGACACGGCCATGCGGCGCGGCGGAGCCGAGGGGACGGCATTCGACACCATCGTCGCCTCGGGGGAGAACTCGGCCAAGCCCCACCACCACCCCGGCCCCCGGCGCATCGGCGGGGGCGACCCGGTGGTGGTCGACTTCGGGGCGATGTTCGAGGGGTACCGCTCGGACATGACCCGGACCTTCTGCGTGGACGCGGAGCCCGAAGGGGAGCTGGCCCGCATCTTCTCCGTCGTCCAGACGTCCCAGGCGGCCGGCGCCGCCGCAGTGCGGCCGGGAATCGGGGTCAAGGACGTCGACGACGTCTGCCGTCAGATCATCGCGGACGCCGGCTGGGCCGAGCGCTTCGAGCACGGCACCGGCCACGGCGTCGGCCTCGATATCCACGAGGCTCCGACAGTCAGCCAATTGGGCACTGCTATCCTCGCTCCCGGCTTCGTCGTCACCGTTGAGCCCGGTGTCTATGTCCCCGGGCACGGCGGCGTCCGCGTCGAGGACACCTTGGTGGTGACCGAGGACGGTGCCCGCCCCCTGACCCGATTCACAAAGGACATTCATGGCAGTCTCGACCAATGACCTGAAGAACGGCATGAGCCTGGACCTCCCCGAGGGCCTGTTCAGCGTCGTCGAGTTTCAGCACGTCAAGCCGGGCAAGGGCGGCGCCTTCGTGCGCACGAAGCTCAAGAACGTCCGCAGCGGTGCCGTGATCGAGCGCACCTACCGGGCCGATGAGAAGCTCGAGCAGGCCATCATCGACAAGCGGGACATGCAGTTCCTCTACCGCGACGGCACCGACTACGTCTTCATGGACACGACGAGCTACGAGCAGCTGCAAGTCGCGCCGGATGCCCTCGGCGCTGCGCCCGACTACCTGAAGGAGGGCGACGCCGCGAACGTCCAGATGTACAACGGCGAGATCGTGGGGGTCGAGCTCCCGGCGGCGGTCGAGCTGACGGTCACCGAGACGGAGCCCGGCATGCAGGGTGACCGCGTCTCGGGCGCCCGCAAGCCCGCCACGCTCCAGACCGGCCACGTCGTCCAAGTTCCTCTCTTCGTGAACATCGGGGACGTGATCAAGGTCGACACCCGCTCCGGCGAGTACCTGACCCGGGCCTGAGGGCCCGGGCGCCCCGTCGACCGACCGCAGGATCCGGCCGGGGCCGAGGCCAGCGCACATGACGGACGCCGCACCCCGACACCAGCAACGGGAACGGGCTCTCTCCCTGCTCTACGAGGCGGAGCTGAAGGGCGAAGGGCCGCTCCAGGTGGTCGACGCCCTTCCCGTTCCACCCGATGGCTACGTGCGGACGCTGATCGAGCACGCGGTGGAGACCCGGGACGAGGCCGACCGTCGCATCGCCGCCGCCTCGGTCGGGTGGCCGCTCGAACGGATGGCCGTCGTCGACCGCATTGTGCTGCGTCTGGCCGTCGCCGAGCTGTTGGACCCCGAGGGACCGCCGACGGCCGTCGTCATCGACGAGGCGGTGGAGCTGGCCAAGGAGTACTCGACCGACGAATCGGGCCGCTTCGTCAACGGGATCCTCTCGACCATCGTCGCCGACATCGCGTCCGGCTGAGGAAGCTGGGGTATTCACCGGCCCCGGGCCTCACCCGGCGCGCTAGAGTTGGCTCCTGACCGTGAAGTGAGTCCCGTGAGGCTCACACGGCAGGAGGAGCAGTGGCCGAACGCGAACGCAGTCAGTACGCGACCCCTCGGGGGCGTGTTCGTGGCCCACTCCCAAGTCCTCACTTCGGGCGACGTGCTGCGCGCGCTGACACGGATGGCGCACGAGGTGGTCGAGCGCAACGGGGGCGTCGACGACATCGTCCTCGTCGGGCTCCAGACGGGCGGCGTCCCCCTTGCCACCAAAATGGCCGAGATCCTGCGCCAGATCGAGGCGGTCGACACCCTGGCCGTCGGCAGCCTCGACGTGGCCTTCTACCGGGACGACATCGGGCTGCGGCCCGTCCTCCCCGAGGCGGTCACCGACATCCCGGTCGACTTGGCCGGAAAGGTGGTGGTACTCGTCGACGACGTGCTCTTCACCGGCCGCACCATCCGCGCCGCGCTCAACGCACTCAACGACTTCGGGCGGGCCCGCTCCATCCAGCTGGCCGTGATGGTCGACCGCGGTCATCGCGAGCTCCCCATCCGGCCCGACTTCGTGGGCAAGAACCTCCCGACGCGGCGCGAGGAGATGGTCGACGTCGGCGAAGACGGCGTCTGGATCGGCAGTCTGGAGGACAAGTGACCGGCAGCCAGCACCTCCTCTCGGTGGCCGACCTCGGACCCGACGGCATCGGGGAGGTCCTGCGCGTTGCCGAGGCCTTCGCCGAGGTGGAACGCCGCTCCGTGCCGAAGGTCCCGACCCTGCGGGGCAAGGTGGTGGCGACGCTCTTCTTCGAGGAGTCGACCCGCACCAGGCTGTCCTTCGAGACGGCGGCGAAGCGCCTCTCGGCCGATGTGTTGTCCCTGGCGGTGGCCAGCTCGTCGGTCAAGAAGGGCGAGAGCCTGCGCGACACGGTCGAGACGGTCGAGGCCATGGGCATCGACGCTGTCATCATCCGCCATTCTTCGTCCGGGGCGCCACACCAGGTGGCGCGCTGGGTCGATCGGGCCCATGTGATCAACGCGGGGGACGGCTGGCACGAGCACCCCACGCAGGCACTCCTCGACGTGTTCACGGTGCGTCAGGTCCTGGCCGAGCGCAAGGGCGCCGCGCCCGACGAGCTCGGCACCGCGTGCTTCGAGGACCTGCGGGTCCTGATTGTCGGCGACGTCCGCCACAGCCGGGTGGCTCGCTCCGAGGTGCTGGCCTACACCGCCCTGGGAGCACACGTCACCCTTGTGGCACCCGGCAGCCTGTTGCCGCCCTCGCTCGAGGGCTGGCCCGTCGAGGTGGCACCCGACCTCGATGCCGCCCTCGCCGACGCGGATGTGGTCTCGCTCCTCCGCCTGCAGGCCGAGCGGGGCAGCGGGTCCTTCGTGCCCAGCCTGCGCGAGTACACGGCCGGCTGGGGGCTGACCGCACGCCGGGCCGAGCGCTTGGCCGACCACGCCATCGTGACCCACCCCGGGCCCATGGTGCGCGGGGTCGAGATCGCCTCCGACGTGGCGGACCTGCCACGGACGGTCGTGACCCAGCAGGTCGCGAACGGCGTCGCCGTGCGCATGGCCATCCTGTTCCTCATCCTCGGTGGCGAGCTGCCGGGCATCGCAGAGGTGCCGGCCGTTGCCTGAGCCCACGGTCATCATCCGCGGCGGGACGGTCGTGGGGGCCTCCGGACTGCGCCGCGCCGACGTCGCCATCGCGGATGACGTCGTCGTCGCCGTCGCCGCGTCGATCGACGTGCCGCGCGGTGCGCAGGTGCTCGACGCCGGAGGTTGCCTGGTCGGCCCTGGCCTGGTCGACCTGCACACCCATCTGCGCCAGCCGGGCCGCGAGGAGGCCGAGACCATCGAGAGCGGCGCCCGGGCCGCCGCCCTCGGCGGCTACACGGCCGTCGTCGCCATGCCGAACACGGAGCCGGCCATCGACTCCGCCGGGGTGGCGGCCGAGGTATTGGCGCTCGGCTCGGGCTGCACCGCCGACGTTGCGGTGGCTGGAGCCATCACCATCGGCCGGGCCGGCCACGCCCTGGCCCCGCTGGGCGAGCTGGCTGCGCTCGGGGTGACGCTGTTCACCGACGACGGCGCCGGCGTGCAAGACGGCGCGCTCATGCGGCGCGCCCTCGACTACGCCAAGGGCCTCGGCGTCACCCTGGCCCAGCACTGCGAGGACAGTTGCCTGGCGGCGGGGGGCGCCATGCACGAGGGCAGCTGGTCGAGCCGACTCGGGCTCCCGGGTATGCCCGCCGCCGCCGAGGAGGTCATGGTGGCCCGCGACATCGCGCTGGCCCGCCTCACGGGCGCCCCGGTGCACTTCTTGCACATGTCCACGGCGGGCTCGGTCGATCTGATTCGCCGGGCCAAGGAGGAGGGCCTTCCGGTCACGGCCGAAGTCGCGCCGCACCACATGGTTCTGACCCATGCCCTGGTGGCGGGCTACGACCCCGTGTTCAAGGTGAACCCACCACTGCGGACCGCCGAGGACGTGGCCGCGGTCGTCGCCGGCCTGTGCGACGGCACGATCGACGCGGTGGCGACCGACCACGCGCCCCACGCACCGGAGGCGAAGGACGTCCCTTTCGACCAGGCCCCCCCGGGCATGCTGGGGTTGCAGACGGCAATGCCGATCGCGTGGGACGTCCTCTCGCCCCACATGGGACCCGAGCGCATCTTCGCCCTGCTCGAGCGCGCAGCCCGCCGTCATCGCCAAGCTGACGGCGACCGACCCACGTGTCGGCGGGCACAGCGCTCAGGGCGGACCGGTCGAGGCGGGGGCGACGGCCAATCTGTGTGTCTTCGACCCCGCCGCCGTCACCGTGGTGGACCCGGCGCGCCTGGCCAGCCGCAGTCGCAACACCCCGTACGCAGGCCGCACGTTCGCCGGCGCGGTCCGGCACACGGTGTTGCGAGGTGAGGCGGTTGTGATCGACGCAACGGCACAACGGTGAGCGCGGCGTTGACCGGTCAGGGCGACAGGACGCGCGCGTTGTTGGTGACTGCCGACGGCACGGCGTTCACCGGCGAGATGGCCGGGGCCGCGGTGCCGCTGGCGACGGGCGAGCTCGTGTTCAACACCGCCATGAGCGGATACCAGGAGGTGATCACGGACCCGTCGTACGCGGGCCAGGTCATCGCCTTCACCAGCACCCACATCGGGAACTACGGAACCAACGCCGCCGACGACGAGGCCGCCGTGCCGCACTGTCGGGGGATCGTGGTGTGCGATCTGGCCGATGAGCCCTCGAACTGGCGCGCCACCGAAGGCCTCGAGCCCTTCCTGCGCCGACACGGCATCCCCGCCCTGACCGGCGTCGACACCCGGCGCCTGGCCCGCCACGTGCGCCAGTCCGGGGCGATGCCCTGCGCCTTCGGTTCGGCGCCGGAGGCGGAGTTGCGGGCCGCCGCCGCGGCTGCCGTCGGCACCGACGGCATGGATCTCGTCTCGGGCGTGACCGCGAGCGAGGTCACCGTCCGCCCCGGGACGGACGCCGGCGCCGAGGGGGGCCCGCGCATCGTGGCCTACGACTTCGGCGTCAAGACCACCATGGTCCAGTTGCTCACCACGCTCGGGACGGTCACCGTGGTGCCCGCCGGCACCGGAGCCGACGACGTGCTGGCACTCGAGCCCGACGGCGTGTTCCTCTCCAATGGCCCGGGCGATCCCGCGGCCCTGCCCGGGCCCACCGCGGCCGTGGCCGACCTGGTCGGGCGCGTCCCCATCTTCGGCATCTGCCTCGGTCATCAGATCCTGGCCACGGCGTTGGGCGGCTCGACGTACAAACTGCCCTTCGGGCATCACGGGGCCAACCATCCCGTCCAACGCCTGGAGACCGGCGTGGTGGAGATCACCAGTCAGAACCACAACTATGCCGTGGCGGCCGGTTCCATCCCCGACGCCGAGACCACGCACGTCAACCTCAACGACGGTGTGATCGAGGGTTTCCGTTCCCTCCGAGCGCCGGCCTTCTCGGTGCAGTACCACCCCGAGGCCGCCCCCGGGCCCCACGATGCCCGCTACCTCTTCGGTGCCTTCCGCGACCTCATGCTGGCCCATCCCACCCGCTCGACCGGCGCCGGCGCCGGGGTGCGCTGATGCCGCGCCGCGACGACCTGCGATCGATCCTCGTGATCGGGTCGGGCCCGATCGTCATCGGCCAGGCCTGCGAGTTCGACTACTCGGGTACACAGGCCTGCCGGGTGCTGACCGAGGAGGGCTACCGGGTCATTCTGGCCAACTCCAATCCGGCGACCATCATGACGGACCCCGCCACGGCGGACCGGACCTACATCGAGCCACTCGACCCGGAGGTCCTGACCGCCATCATCGAGAAGGAGCGTCCCGACGCCCTGCTCCCGACGCTCGGCGGGCAGACGGCCCTGAACCTCACCATGCAGCTGGTCGAGCTGGGTGTCCTGGAGCGTTTCGGCGTGGAGGTGATCGGGGCGCGCCCCGAGGCCATCTCGACCGCCGAGGACCGGGACCGCTTCAAGGCGGCCATGGAGGACATCGGCCTGGAAGTGCCCCGCTCGGGGTTCGCCCACTCCCTGCAGGAGGCGGAGGAGATCGCGGCCGACATCGGCTTTCCGATCATGGTGCGACCGAGCTTCATCCTCGGGGGGAAGGGGACGGGCATCGCCGAGGACGCGGCTCACTTCGGCCAGCTCGCCGCCGAAGGCCTGGCGGCCAGCCCGGTCGGGCAGATCCTGGTGGAGCAGTCGATCGCCGGCTGGAAGGAGTTCGAGCTCGAGGTGATGCGCGACGCCGCGGACAACTGCGTCGTGGTCTGCTCCATCGAGAACTTCGACCCGATGGGTGTGCACACGGGTGACTCCATCACCGTCGCTCCGGCCCAGACGCTGACCGACGTGGAGTACCAGGCCATGCGTGACGACGCCTTCGCCTGCCTGCGGCGGGTGGGGGTCGAGACGGGCGGCTCCAATGTGCAGTTCGCCGTGGAGCCGTCGACCGGCCGGCGCGTGATCATCGAGATGAACCCCCGGGTGTCGCGGTCCTCCGCGCTGGCGTCGAAGGCCACGGGCTTTCCCATCGCGAAGATCGCGGCTCGCCTGGCCGTGGGCTATCTGCTCAACGAGATTCCCAACGACATCACGAAGGCGACGCCGGCGTCGTTCGAACCCACCATCGACTACGTCGTCACCAAAATCCCGCGTTGGGCCTTCGAGAAGCTCCCTGGGGCCGATGGTCGCCTCGGGACCCGCATGCAGTCGGTGGGGGAGGTCATGGCCATCGGCCGCACGTTCTGCGAGTCGTTGCAGAAGGCCCTGCGCTCGCTCGAGCAGGGGCGGGCGGGCCTCAACGCCGATCCGGTCGAGGCGGCGCTGGACGCGCTGTCCCTCGAAGAGCTCGTGCAGCGCATCGCCGTCGCCACGCCCGAACGGATCTTCGAGCTGGAGGCGACGCTCCGGCGCGGCGTCGGCGTTGACGAGATCGTGGACCGGACCGGCATCGACCCCTGGTTCGTCCGCCAGCTGGCGCGCATCGTGGGCGAGCGAGCGCGCATCGCCTCCGCCGCTGCACTCGAGCCGGCCGACTTCCGTCGGGCCAAGCGGCTCGGGTTCTCCGACGCGCAGCTGGCCTACCTGCGCGGAGCGACCGCCGCCGACATGCGGGCGGCGCGGCTGTCCGCCGGCGTGCGGGCGACGTTCAAGACGGTGGACACCTGCGCCGCCGAGTTCGAGGCCTTCACGCCCTACCACTACGCCACCTACGAGGAAGAGGACGAGGTGCGCCCCTCCGCACGGGCCCGCGTGATCATCCTCGGCTCGGGGCCGAACCGCATCGGCCAGGGCATCGAGTTCGACTATTGCTGCGTGCACGCCTCCATGACGTTGCGCGACGCCGGCTACGAGACCGTGATGATCAACTGCAACCCCGAGACGGTCTCGACCGACTACGACACCTCCGACCGCCTCTACTTCGAGCCCCTGACCGACGAGGACGTGGCCAACGTGCTCGACGCCGAGCTGGCTGCCGGCGGGTCCGTGGCGGGCGTCATCGTCTCCCTCGGCGGGCAGACACCTTTGAAACTGGCCGGCTCGCTCCCACCCGGGCTCGTGCTCGGCACCAGCCCGGCGTCCATCGACCTGGCCGAGGACCGCGAGCGCTGGAACGCCCTGTGTCACGAGCGCGGCATTCCCCAGCCGCCCGGTGGCACGGCCACGACCACCTCCGAGGCGCTGGCCGTGGCGGGGAACGTCGGCTTTCCGGTCTTGCTGCGCCCCAGCTACGTCCTGGGCGGGCGGGCCATGGAGATCGTCTACGACGACGACGGCGTGCGCCGCGTCATGCAGTCCATGACCACCGGCGCTTTGGCCCGCGAGGGCGGCGTCACCGCCGATCGCCCCGTGCTGGTGGACCGCTTCCTCGAGGACGCGGTCGAGGTGGACGTCGACGCCGTGCGCGACAGTGCGGGTGAAATCCTCATTGCCGGGGTGATGGAACACGTTGAGGAAGCCGGCGTGCACTCGGGCGACTCGGCCTGCGCCCTGCCACCGCAGACGCTGCGCGCCGAGGTGATCGACGAGCTCGAGCGCCACACCCGGGCTCTGGCCGAATCGCTCGACGTGTGTGGCCTCATCAACGTCCAGTTCGCCGTGAAAGACGGGCTGGTCTACGTGCTCGAGGCCAATCCCCGGGCCAGCCGCACCGTGCCGTTCGTGGCCAAGGCCACCGGCGTGCCGCTGGCCATGGTGGCCGCACGCGTGATGGTGGGCCAGACGCTGGCGGACCTGCGGGAGGAAGGCCTTCTCCGTCCTGACGTGATCGGCCGGGTGCCGGTGCTCGATCACGTGAGCGTCAAGGAGGCGGTGCTCCCGTTCGACCGCTTCCCCGGCGTGGACACCCTGCTCGGCCCCGAAATGCGCTCGACCGGCGAGGTCATGGGCGTCGACAGCACCTTCGGACTCGCCTTCGCCAAGAGCCAGATGGCCTCGGGGACGCGCCTGCCCGACGCGGGCACGGTCTTCTTGTCCCTCGCCGACCGCGACAAGCCCGCGGGCCTGGAGGTGGCCCGGGCCTTCAGCGAGCTCGGCTTCTCCATCGCGGCGACACTCGGCACGGCCGGCTACCTCCGTTCGGAGGGGCTCGTGGTCGACACGCTGGTGGCCAAGGTGGGGGAGGAGGGCGTGGCATCCGATGCGGTCGAGCTGATCGCCCAGGGCAAGGTGCAGCTCGTCGTGAACACGCCGCGCGGCCTGGGCCCACGGGCCGACGGTCAGCACATCCGCACGGCCTCGGTGGTGCACAAGGTGCCCTGCCTCACCACCCTGGCGGCGGCGCGGGCCGCGGCGGCGGGGATTGCCGACGTTCGGGCGCATCCGCTGCGGGTGCGCCCGCTGCAGGATCTCCATCCGGCACCGACACCCGGGAGGACGGCGCAGTGAGTGCCGCTCCCGACGTGCGCCGGGCGCCCAGGCTCGCCACCACCGTCGGGAGCCTCACCCTCCCCAACCCCGTGCTGACGGCATCGGGGACGTCGGGACACGGCACCGAGCTGTCCGCGTACGGCGACCTGAGCCGACTCGGTGCGGTCGTCGTGAAGTCTCTGTCGGTCGAACCCTGGCCGGGCAACCCGGCGCCGCGGGTGCACGAGGTCGGTTCGGGCATGCTGAACAGCGTCGGCCTGCAGGGCCCGGGCCTGGCGGCGTGGGCGGCCGATGTCCTCCCGGCCCTGCAGGCCTCCGGGGCGCGGGTGGTGGTGAGCATCTGGGGTCGTTCGGTGTCGGACTACGCCAGGGCGGCCGAGCTCGTGGCGGCGGCCGCGTCGTCGGCGCCCGGTTCGTGCATTCAGGCGCTCGAGGTCAACGTGAGTTGTCCGAACGTCGAGGACCGTTCACGCATGTTCGCCCACTCGCCCGACGCCACGGCGCGGGTCCTCGCCGCCACCGCCTGCGGGTTGCCGCGCTGGGCCAAGCTCAGTCCGAACGTGCCGGACCTGGGGGAGATCGCCGCCGGTGCGGTGCAGGGTGGTGCCGCCGGGTTGACCCTCGTGAACACGTTGCTGGGCCTCGCCCTCGACATCGAGTCGGGACGGCCCGTCCTGGGAGCGGGCGGGGGTGGGCTGTCCGGTGCCGCCGTGCACCCGGTGGCGGTACGCGCCGTGTGGGAATGCCGGTCGGCCTTCCCCGAGTTACCGATCGTCGGCGTGGGGGGCGTCTTCTCCGGCCGCGACGCGGTGGAGCTGCTCGTGGCCGGGGCCGATGCCGTTCAGGTCGGCACCGCCACCTTCCGAGATCCCCGGGCGCCCTGGAAGGTGCTCCGCCAATTGGCGCGCTGGTGCGAGGCCCACGACACGACGGTGGAGGACATCCGCCGGGGGGTGCGACGGCGCGTCACCGCCACCGCCACCGCCACCGCTGACCGGCTGACCGAAGATCGTGGCGCCTCGGGCGTCCCTATTGCATCGCTGCACGAAGGAGGAGGAAATGGCTGACAGTTTCGGAGATCGGGTGGCGGCGGCCGTCGCCAGGACGGGACCACTGTGTGCGGGCATCGACCCGTCGGCCGCGCTGCTGGCCAAGTGGGGCCTCTCCGACGACGCTGCTGGTCTGCGCGCCTTTTGTGCCGCTTGCGTCGAGGGCTTCGCCGGCGCCGTGAGCGTGGTCAAGCCGCAGGTCGCCTTCTTCGAGCGTCATGGGTCCGCCGGAATGGCGGAACTGGAGCGACTCGTCGCCGACGCGACTGCCGCGGGCCTCATCGTGATCGCCGACGCCAAGCGGGGGGATATCGACTCGACGGCGGCGGCCTACGCCGATGCCTGGCTCGGTGAGACCAGCCCCCTCGCCGGCGACGCCGTGACGGTCCATCCGTATCTCGGCCTGGGGGCGCTGGCGCCCCTGGTCCACCTCGGCGCGGCCAACGGGAAGGGGGTCCTGGTGGTGGCCCGGAGCTCGAACCCCGAGGGCCGGAGTCTCCAGCAGGCCGTCACCAGGGCCGGATCTGGGGTCGAGGACATGCTCCTGGCCGAGATTGCCGAGCTGAACGGCTCCGCTGACGTCCCGACCGGAACGGTAGGCGCGGTCATCGGAGCCACATTGGAGCGATCAGCGTTCGCATTGTCCCAGCTCGGGGGCGTCATTTTGGCTCCGGGCCTGGGGGCCCAAGGTGCCGGGCCCGCGGACGTGGCGGCCCGATTTGCCGGGTGTCGCCCCGGATCGGTGCTGCCGAGCAGCTCCCGCGGGCTCCTCGACGAGGGCCCGGATCCCGCCGACTTGCGCCGCGGCGCACGCTTGCTGAACCGTGAGTTGGCGACTGCGATGGGCTGAAGAGGGGAAATAGGTGAACGGCCCTGGCCGAGGCGCTATGGTCTCGCCATGCCGCAACCTCCCGCACTCACTCCAGAGCAGCGCGCAGCTGCACTCGAAAAGGCTGCCAAGGTTCGCCGTGAGCGGGCCGAGGTCAAGGACAAGCTCAAGATGGGCAACCTGTCGTTGGCGGACCTCCTCCAGGAGGCCGACTCCAACGAGACCATCGGGAAGATGAAGGTTGTCTCCGTGCTCGAGTCCCTGCCCGGCCTGGGCAAGGTCAAAGCGCGCCGCCTGATGGAAACCGTCGGCATCAGCGACAGCCGGAGGCTCCAAGGGCTTGGTGCCAAGCAGCGCGAAGCGCTGCTCAAAGAGACTGCACGCTGAACCCAAGATCACCGCGCCGCACATCTTCGTGCTCATCGGCCCTGGTGGGGCCGGGAAGGGCACCATTGCAGCAGCGCTGATCGCGCAGGATCCGACGCTGTGGCTCAGCCGGAGTTGGACGACCAGGAAGCCCCGGCCGGGTGAGCGCGAGCGCAGCGCGTATGTCTTCGTCGACCGACCGACCTTCGAGGAGGCGGTCGCCCAGGGCGGCTTCTACGAGTGGGCCGAGTTCCTCGACTACCTGATGGGCACGCCAATCCCGGATCCGCCTCCGGGCGCGGACGTCCTGCTCGAGATCGACGTGCAGGGGGCCGAGCAGGTGCTGGCCCGGCGTCCCGATGCCACCGTCATCCTGCTGCTGCCACCGTCGCCCGCGGTGCAGGCGGAGCGGCTCAAGGCCCGTGGGGACGACGCGGAGCACATCCGGCGCCGGGTGGAGCTCGGGCGCTCCGAGGTGGAGCGCGGGGCCAAAATTGCAGCTCACACGGTCATCAATGACGACCTTGGTCAGGCCCTGGCCGAGCTGACGGCTATAGTTGACCGGACTCGATCGGCTGCCCCCTGCGCCGCGAACCCGGAGGAATCCTGATGGCTCAAGGCCGCCACACGCTCATGGACCCACCCATCGAAGAACTGCTGGACAAGGTGGATTCGAAGTTCACCCTGGTCGCACTCGGTTCGGCCCGCGCCCGCCAGGTGAACAGCTACTACAACAGCCTCGGCGAGGGCCTCGGCAAGGTGGTCCCACCCCAGGTTGCCTCCGTGTCGGGCAAGCCCGTCTCCATCGTGTTCGAGGAGATCGCAGCCGGCAAGGCGACGTTCACCCGCCCGGACCCCGAAGAAGAGGCCGCGCTGGCAGCCGCCATCGCCGACGCGGCCGAGGCCGGCCTGCTCGGGGACGGCGAGGCTGCAGCCGAGGGGACCGAGACCGCGGAGGTCATCGAGGTGCTCGACGTCGGGGGCGACGACCCGGCAGCGAGCTAGGCACCGGCGGAAGGCGCGGCGGACAGCGCCCATGGCTGGAGATCCCGGAACCGAGGACTCGCCCGTGCCGTCTGACTCCACGCGCTCCGCACCACGCGTCGTCCTGGGCGTGTGCGGCGGCATCGGCGCTTACAAGGCGGTCGAGGTCTGCCGTCAGCTCGTCGACGCCGGGGTGCATGTGACCCCGATCCTGACCGACGAAGCGACTCGGTTCGTCGGCGCGGTGACGTTCTCGGCCCTGGCCTCCGAGCCGGTCCAGCGGTCGCTGTGGGACGAGGTCTCGCCGATTCCCCACACCAGGCTCGGCCAGCAGGCCGATCTGGTGCTGATCGTGCCGGCGACGGCGCACACCCTCGCCCGCTATGCAGCCGGGCTGTCCGACGACCTCCTGTGCGCCACGCTGCTGGCCACGCGGGCGCCGGTGGTCGTGTGCCCCGCCATGCACACCGAAATGTGGGAGCACGCGTCGGTGCGCGAGAACCTCGCCACCTTGGTGCGGCGCGGCGTCGACGTCATCCCGCCCGAGAGCGGACGACTGGCCGGTGGTGATTCGGGAGAAGGCCGGCTGGCCGAGCCGAGCGTGATTGTCGGACGCGTGCTCGAGCTGCTCGGTCGCGGGGCCCGACTCGATCTGCACGGGACGCAGGTCGTGGTGAGCGCCGGCGGAACGCGGGAGCCGCTCGATCCGGTGCGCTTCATCACGAACCGTTCCTCGGGCAAGCAGGGGCATGCGATCGCCATCGCCGCGGCGCGGCGGGGCGCGACGGTGACGCTCGTGACGTCCTCGTCGCTTCCGCTCCCGCCGGACGTGGTGTCGGCGGTGCGGCGGATCGACGTCGAGACCGCGGCCGACATGGAGCACGCCGTCGGCGCCGCCGCCGAGGGAGCCCGTGTCGTGGTCATGGCAGCGGCCGTGGCGGACTTTCGCCCGAAGCGATCGGCGGGAACGAAACTCTCCAAGGACGAGGGACTCCCAGAGGTCGTCCTCGAGCCCACGCCGGACATCCTGGCCGGGTTGGCCGCCCGAAGGCCTCCGGGACAGGTGCTGGTCGGGTTCGCGGCGGAGACGCACGACGCGTTGGAGCGGGGTCGTCGCAAGCTGGCCCGCAAGGGCGTCGACATCCTGGTCGTGAACGACGTCAGCGCGCCCGGCGCGGGCTTCGACCACGACACCAACGCTGTCGTGATCCTGGAGGCTGGCGGGGGCATGCAGGAAATCCCACTGACCTCCAAGGATGCAGTGGCAAATGCCGTATTGGATAGGGTGATCGCCCACTACAACGAGAAGCGGAGTACCACGTGAGAACCACCTTCACCTCGGAATCGGTGACCGAGGGACACCCGGACAAAATGGCCGACCAGATCTCCGATGCCGTGCTCGACGCGATGCTGGAGGGGGACCCCTCGAGCCGCGTGGCCTGCGAGACGTTGCTGACCACCGGTCTCGTGGTGGTGGCGGGCGAGGTCACCACGTCGACCTATGTCGACATCCCCGCGCTTGTGCGCGACACGGTGTGCGAGATCGGCTATGACAACGACACCTACGGCTTCAACGGCAAGACGTGCGGTGTGCTGGTGACCCTCGACGCGCAGTCGCCGGACATCGCTCAGGGTGTCGACGCGGCCTTCGAGTTGCGCAGCGGCAAGGCCGGCGAGGACGTCCTCAACGCGCAGGGCGCCGGCGACCAGGGGATGATGTTCGGGTACGCCTGCGACGAGACGCCGGACCTGATGCCCCTGCCGATCTGGCTCGCCCACCGCCTCTCCGAGCGGCTGGCCCAGGTTCGGCGAGCCGGAGCGGTGCCGTACCTGCGTCCCGACGGCAAGACGCAGGTGTCGGTGGTCTACGAGGACGGGCTCCCGGTGCGGATCGACACCGTGTTGATCTCGACCCAGCACGCCGGCGGCATCGACCTGGAGGAGCAGTTGCGGCCCGACCTCACTGAGAACGTGATCGAGCCGCTGCTCCCGACCGACATGGACACGGAGGGCCTGCGGATCTTCGTCAACCCCACCGGCATTTTCGAGCTCGGCGGTCCGCACGCCGACACGGGGCTGACCGGCCGCAAGATCATCGTCGACACCTACGGAGGCATGGCCCGCCACGGTGGCGGTGCCTTCTCCGGGAAGGACCCTTCCAAGGTCGACCGCTCGGCGGCGTACGCAGCGCGCTGGGTGGCCAAGCACGTCGTGGCCTCCGGCGCGGCCAAGCGGTGCGAGGTGCAGGTGGCCTACGCCATCGGCGTCGCCCACCCGGTCTCGCTGCTGGTCGAGACGTTCGGCACGGAAACGGTCGACCCCGAGAAGATCGCCGACGCGGTGCGTGACCTCTTCGACCTGCGTCCTGCCGCCATCGCCCGCGATCTCGATCTCCGACGCCCGATCTACAAGAAGACGGCGGCCTACGGTCACTTCGGTCGCTCGGAGAAGGAGTTCACGTGGGAGGCCACCCCGCGGGTGGACGACCTGCGGACCGCCTTGGGGCTCTGAGCAGGCGAGCGCTCCCCTGAGGGGAGCTGTCGCCCGCAGGCGGTGATCGCATGAGGCAGGACGGTGGCGCCGCCGACGGAGGGCGCGTGGTGCGGGTGCGCACCGAGGTGGCCGCCGTGGCCAAGACGTTCGACTATGCCGTACCGTCGGGTTGGCACGACGAGGTGCACGTCGGCACCCGGGTGCGGGCGCCCTTTCACGGTCGGACGGTGCGGGGCTGGGTCGTCGACGAGGATGTCGGGACTCGACCCGACGTCGACGTCCTCCCGCTCAAGTCGTGGTTGGGGTGGGGTCCACCCCGGGCCCTGGTGGAGCTGGCGGCGTGGGCGGCCTGGCGCTGGGCCGGCCCCGCCTCCTTCTTTCTCCGGATCGCCTCTCCGGACACGATCGTGCGCACCCTGCCCACGCCTCCGCCTCTGCATCCGGCCCCGCCCCCGGCCCCGCCTCCGCCCCCCGGCGGTGCCGCGCCACCCGCCCACGCTGGGCTCGATCTGGCCCAGGGGGGCCTGACACTCGTGCGCGAGCCGCCCCTCACCGACCCGATCGACCTTGTCCTGGCGGTCGTGGGCGATCCCGCCGTGCGCTCCCGCCCGGGCAGTGTGCTGGTGCTCGTCCCCTCGGCGGGCTGGGCGGAACGTCTGACGGCGCGGCTGGAGCGTCGCGGGTGCCCGACGGCGCAGAGCTGGGAGCAGGCCCGCGCCGGATGGCCCGTGGTGGTCGGCAGCCGGGCCGCTGCCTGGGCCCCGCTGCCCCGGCTGGCGGCCGCCGTCGTCCTCGACGGGCACGACGCGGCCTACCGGGAGGAGAGCGCGCCCACCTACAGCGCGGTCGACGTCGTGACCGAGCGCGCCCGCCGCGAGGGCGTGCCCTGCATTGTGGTGTCGCCCGTTCCCCCCGTTGCGTTGGCCGCCCACGCCGGTCTGCGGACGGTGGCGCCAACCCGTCCCGGGGAGCGGGCGGGCTGGCCCACTTTGGAGCGCGTTGATCGCCGCGGCGCGGACCCGCGCAGCGGCATGTTCTCCGAGGAGTTCGTCCGCCTGGCTCGGTCGGCCCTCGACGACCCGGCGGCGCGTGCGCGCGGCCCTGTGGTCTGCGTCTACAACCGCACGGGTGGCGCGCGCCTGCTGGCCTGTCGCCACTGTGGCGAGCTGGCCTGCTGCGCACGCTGCGGTGCCGCGGTGGCCCAACCGCGGGGCGAGGAGGTGCTGCGGTGCCCGCGCTGTGACGAGGTCCGCCCGGTCGTGTGTGCGGCCTGCGGACGACTGCGCATGAAGACCCTGCGGGCCGGGGTGAGCCGCCTGCGCGAGGAGCTGGCCGCACTCCTCGGCGTCGAGGTGGGGGAGGTAGCGGGCCCACGCTCGGGGGTGGGGGCGTCGCCCGCTCCCACCGTTCCCGCCGCGCCCGTCCTGATCGGCACCGAGGCGGTGCTCCATCGCATCCGCCGCGCCGCCGCCGTTGCCTTCCTCGACATCGACCTGCATTTGCTGGCGCCGCGCCTCTCGGCCACGGAGGAGACCTTGGCCCTGTTCGTCCGGGCCGGCCGGCTGGTCGGCGCCCGCGGGACGGGGGCGCAATGGGCCCGGCTGCAGGCGCAGACTCGGGTGCCGGATCACCCCTTGCTCGAAGCCGTCGCGTTGGGCGACCCCGCAGCGGTGCTGGACGCAGAGGTGGCGATCCGCCGCACCTCCGCCCTGCCTCCGTTCTCGGCGCTGGCGGTGGTCTCGGGAGCCCTCGCCCCCGCCTACGCCGAGGCCTTGCGCGCCGCGCTCGACCAGGTGCCGGGCGCCGAGGGCACGGCCGCCGCCGTGACGCTCGCGCCGATCGGGGATGAACGCTTCCTGCTCCGGGCGGAGACGCACCACCCCCTCTGCGAGCTGCTGTCCCGGACGACGCGGCCGCCGGGACGAGGGCTCCGCGTGGAGGTGGACCCGGTCACGCTGTGAGGCGAAAACGGCGCGGCCGGCTCCTGACCCGGATCGGGCTTGGTGCGGGCCGCCGGTAAGATGGCGGCCATGTCGAGCCTCACCATCCGCCAGTACGGCGACCCCGTGCTGAAGGAGCGCACGAAAGAGGTGGACGACATCGACGGGGCGGTGGCCAGCCTCGTCGACTCCATGGTCGAGACGATGTACGACGCGCCCGGGACCGGCCTGGCCGCCAACCAGGTTGGCGTGCAGCGCCGCATCTTCGTCTACGACGTGGGGGAGGGCGCCCGCACGGTCATCAACCCGCGGATCGTCGAGAGCGACGGGGAGTGGGCCTACGACGAGGGTTGCCTGTCCGTGCCGGGTCTCAGCTGGGAGATCGTGCGCCCCAATGCGGTGCACCTGATCGGCCTCGACCTCGACGGGAACGAGATCTCCATTGAGGCGTCCGAGCTCGAGGGCCGCGTGTTCCAGCACGAGCTCGACCACCTCGACGGCATCCTCCTGGTGGAGCGTCTCAACGAGGACCAGCGCAAGGAAGCGCTCAAGATCCTGCGGGGCCGCACGCTCAGTCTGCCCGCGTCCGATCCGGACGGGTTCGCCAACCTGTTCACCCGCTGACGTCCTCGCTCACCGTGCGCTGAACCGCCCGCGCCGCCGGCGACGGAGGTCGCCGCTTTCTCGGGGCGCTGTCGTCTGCCCTACGGTGAACGGGTGGCCCGCCTGGCGTACCTCGGCACTCCCGACATGGCTGTGCCGCCGCTGCGCGCGCTGGTCGAGGCGGGTCACGACGTCGCACTCTGCGTGACGCGCCCAGACCGCCGGCGCGGCCGCGGCAAGGCGGAGACGCCCAGCCCCGTCAAGGTGGCGGCCACCGAGCTCGGGGTCGCCGTGAGCCACGACATGCACGACCTGACGAGTGCCGGCGTGGAGCTCGCGGTGGTGGTGGCCTACGGCCGCATCATCCCCGCTCGACTCCTAGAGCAGATCCCGATGGTGAACCTGCACTTCTCGCTCCTGCCGCGCTGGCGCGGCGCGGCGCCCGTCGAGCGCGCCATTCTGGCTGGCGACCGCCAGACGGGCGTCTGCCTCATGAAGGTGGAGGCGGGGCTCGATACCGGTCCCGTCTACGCCGTGCGTCGCGTGCCACTGGACGACGACAGCTCGCTCGACGAGGTGCGCCGCGAACTGGTGGCCGTCGCCAGCGCGCTGGTGGTCGAGACACTGGCCCACGGTGTCTCCGGCTTGCCGACCCCCGTGCCGCAAGAGGGCGAGGTCACCATGGCGGACAAGATCAGCACCGACGACCTCCATCTCGACTGGAGCTCGACGGCCACCGCCCTCAAGCGGGTCGTCCGGCTCGGCCGAGCCTGGACGACGTTCCGGGGCACGCGGCTGCGCGTGCTGGAGGCAGGGCTCGCTCCGAGCGGGCACGGGTCCGGCGAACGGCTTCCGGGCTCCCTCGACGGCCCGGTCGTCGCGACGGGTGGCGGAAGCCTGGTGTTGCGGCGGGTGCAGCCCGAGAGCCGTTCTCCCATGTCAGCCGAGGAGTGGTTGCGCGGCGTGCGCCCTGCGCTCGGCGAACGTCTCGGGACGGACTAGACATGGGAACGGTGACCGTGACTCCGATCGACGGGTGGAGCCCTGACCAGTACGAGCGGTTCCGTTCGGAACGCCAGCAACCCTTCGACGACCTGCTCACCCTGTGTCACCCCGTTCCGGGCGGCCGCATTGTGGATCTCGGGTGCGGCACGGGGGACCTGACCAAGATCCTGCACGAGGAGATGGCGGCCAAGGAGACGGTCGGCATCGACTCGTCACCCGCCATGTTGGCCCGAGCCCAGTCGACTCACGTGGCGGACGGGCTCTCGTTCGCCCAGGCTGACATCGCCACCTGGCTGGACCAAGGCCTCGACCTGGTGTTCGCCAACGCGTCACTGCAGTGGATCGACGACCACCTGAATCTGTTGGCGCGTATGCGCACGGCGCTCGGGCCCGACGGACAGCTGGCCTTCCAGGTGCCGGCCAACTTTCGCCATCCTTCGCATCTGCTCGCCCAGGCGGTGGCCAACGAGCCACCCTTCATCGATGCGCTCTACGGGGACGTCCCCGAGGACCGGGGCCGGTTCGTTCTCTCACCTGAGCTCTACGCCGACCTCCTCTACGAACTGGGGGCCAAGGATCAGGTCGTGCGCATGGAGGTCTACGGCCACGAACTCGAGTCGACGGGCGAGGTGGTCGAGTGGGTCATGGGGACCCTGCTGACCCCCTACCGCACGCGGCTCAGCCCGGAGCTGTTCGACGCGTTCGTCGAGCGCTACCGGGAGCGACTGATCGAAGAGCTCGGCGAGCGCGAGCCGTACTTCTACGGGTTCCGGCGCATCCTCTGCTGGGCCCGCTTCACCTGAGCGGAGAAGCCGAGCCCATGGAGGGATCAACAGCGAGAGCGGCCCGGAATCCGGGCCCGGTCGGCACGCTGCGCATCGCGCCCTCGGTCCTCTCGGCCGATTTCGGCATGCTGGCCGAACAGGTGGGGGAGGTGGCCCCGTCCGCCGACTGGCTCCATGTCGACGTGATGGATGGGCACTTCGTCCCCAACGTGACGATCGGGCCCCCGGTGGTGGCCTCCCTGCGGCACCACACGCCACTGTTCTTCGACTGCCATCTCATGATGACTGAGCCGGGGCGCTACCTGAAGGACTTCGCCGACGCCGGAGCGGACGGATGCACCGTGCACGTCGAGATCGGCAATACGGACGAGCTCATCGAGCAGATGCGCGCCCTCGGGCTGCGGGTGGGGCTGGCCCTCAACCCCGACACTCCCTTCGACGCGGTGCGGCCCTATCTGGGCGAGGTCGATCTGGTCCTGTGCATGACGGTCTTTCCGGGCTTCGGCGGCCAGAGCTTCATCGCCGACGTGATGGCGAAGGTGGCGCAGGTGCGCGCCGAGGTGATCGCCGGCTCGCTCGCACTCGACATCGAGGTGGACGGGGGGATCGACACCACCACGGCGCCGGTGGCCGTTGCCGCCGGTGCCAACGTGTTGGTGGCCGGCAGCGCCATCTTCGGGCAGCCCCGGCCCTGGGAGGCCGCCGACGCCATCCGTGCCTCGGCTCGTGACGCGGCCGCCGACGGTCACGGGTGACGACCGGCCGGGCGGTGGTCGCGGGGGGCGGCATCGTCGGCTCCTGGCACGCGCTCGAGTTGACGGAGGCCGGCTTCGAGGTCGACCACCTGGAAGCCGACGCGGCGCCCACGGGAGCCTCGGTGCGCAATTTCGGTCTGATCTGGGTCAGTGGCCGCCGTTCGGGGGAGGAGCTCGAGGTGGCGCGCCGGGCCCGCCGGCGTTGGGAGGAGATCGGTGCCGCGGTGCCGCGCATCGGCTTTCGCCCCATGACGTCGCTCACCGTCGCCACCGACGTCACGGCCCGGGACGTGATGGCATCGTTCGCAGCGCACCCCGACGCGGCGGCGCGTGGCATCTCGTTCTTGGAGCCCGACGACGCGCGTGCCCGCAACCCGGCGGTCCGGGGAGACATCGAGGGCGCGCTGCACTGCAGGGAGGACGCGGTCGTCGAGCCCCGTCTCGCATTGGGGGCACTGCGCGACCACATGGCGACGACGTACGGCCCGCGCTACCGCTTCCATCCCGGTCACCGTGTCGCCGCCGTCGAGCGGCACGCGCTCATCGACGCCTCGGGGGCCCGCTGGGAGGGAGACCTCATCGTGCTCGCCACCGGCGCCGCCTACGACCACCTCCCCGGCACGGCGGCGCTCGCGTCCCGCCTGCGCCGCGTCCGGCTGCAGATGGTGCAGACGGCGCCGTTCGCCTGCTCGTTGACGACATCGCTGGCCGACGCCGACACGCTGCGTTACTACCCGGCCTACGAGTCTGCGCCGCTGGCGCAGCTCGCGGAGCAGACACCCATGGCGGCGGCGCACC
This sequence comes from uncultured Acidimicrobiaceae bacterium, assembly GCA_963742035.1. GTDB lineage: Bacteria > Actinomycetota > Acidimicrobiia > Acidimicrobiales > RAAP-2 > Bog-473. The sequence goes on along the minus strand of CAVUKH010000007.1, from coordinate 619,658 downwards.
ACCTGCAGTTGCTGGTGGTGCAGCGCCCCGACGGGGGGTTGACCATCGGGGACACGCACGCGTATGGGGAGCCGTTCGACTTCGCGCTGTGCGAGGACCCGACGCGTGAGCTCCTGGCGCGGGCGGAGCGGATTCTCGGGGCGGAGCTTCCCCGGGTGCAGCGCCGTTGGGAGGGCGTCTACGCGCAGTGTGTCGACGGTGCCGTCTGTCTGCGCCAGGAGATCGAGGCGGGGGTGTGGCTGGTGACCGGACCAGGCGGACGCGGTATGACGTGCTCTCCGGCCATCGCCGCCGATACCCTGCGGGCGGCCGGGGTGGCGCCGTGATCGGCCCCTTCGTGCTGGCCTGCCTCGACATGGCCGGCACGACGGTGCGCGACGACGGAGCTGTCGAGGCGGCGTTCACGAGCGCCCTGGCGGCCGTGGGCATCACGCCGGGGAGCAGGTTCTTCGAGGAGGCCCAGGTTGTGGTGCGCCAGACGATGGGCTGGTCCAAGGCGGATGTGTTCGCCTCGCTGCTCGACAAGGACGAGGCGAGGGAGGCCACGGCTGCCTTCGCCGCCGCCTACGAGGCGATCGTCGCAGCCGGCGACGTCCGCGAGATCCCCGGAGCGCTCCAGGTGCTGCGCGACCTCCGCGCCGCCGGGGTGCAGGTGTGTCTGACGACCGGCTTCGCGCCCTCGACCCGCGACGCGTTGGTCGACGCCCTGGGCTGGCGCGCCGAAGTCGACCTTGCGCTGTCGCCGGCCGACGTGGGCCGGGGCCGTCCGGCGCCGGACCTGATCCTCGGCGCCATGGCCCGCCTCGGAGTGGACGATCCGCACGCGGTCGTGGTGGTGGGGGACACGAGCAGCGACCTCGAGGCCGGGCACGCCGCCGACGCCGGGGCGGTCATCGGCGTCCTCAGCGGCGCCCACGACGACGTCGCCATGCTGGCGGCCGCCCCCACGGCCCTCATTGCGGACGTGACGGGCCTGATCCCGCTCCTCCACCGGGCCTGAGAGCGCCTGTCCGCTCCTCTGACCTGCCAGTCTCGACAAAAAATGAAACGTGTTCTAGTATTGTGGCACAAGGCCGGGGACCCACCCCGGGCAAGGACCTGACCATGGACGACGTGGAGCACATGCGCCGAGCGCTGGCGCAGGCGGCAACGGTCCGTTCGACCACGGCGCCCAACCCCTGGGTGGGCAGCGTCGTCGTCCCACCGGGCCGCGGCCCGGACGGCGGGACGGTGTTCGCCGGAGCGACGGCACCACCGGGCGGGCCCCACGCCGAGGTGGCCGCCCTGGCCGCGGCCGGAGAGGCCGCCAGGGGAGCCACGCTGTATGTGACCCTGGAGCCCTGCGCCCACCACGGTCGCACCCCGCCCTGCAGCGACGCCATCATCGCAGCGGGTGTGGCCCGGGTCGTCGTCGGCATCGAGGACCCCGACGAGCGGGTCGCCGGCCGCGGTATCGCCGCGCTGCGCGCCGCCGGTCTGGACGTCACGGTCGGAGTGGCCGCCGACGAGGTCGCCGAGCAGTTGGCCCCCTATTGCAAGCACCGGACGACGGGGCAGCCCTGGGTGGTGCTGAAGTTGGCGGCCAGCCTCGACGGCCGGACGGCGGCACCGGACGGCACCAGCCGCTGGATCACCGGCGAGGCGGCGCGCCGTGACGTGCACCGGCTCCGCGCCCACTCCGACGCCGTCCTGGTCGGGGCCGGCACCGTGCGGGTCGACGACCCTGCGCTCACGGTCCGCCTCGACGACGGCATCGAGCGCGAACAGCCCTTGCGGGTCGTGCTCGGCCGGGCACCCGCTGGCGCCAAGGTGCGCCCGGCCCTGGAGATCTCGGGTGATCTGGGCGACGTGCTGACCGAGCTCGGACGCCGTGGCGTGCTCCAGCTGCTGGTGGAAGGAGGGGCGACGGTGGCCCACGATTTCCACGCCGCCGGGCTGGTCGACCGCTATGTGCTGTACCTGGCGCCGGTGCTTTTCGGGGGCGACGACGGCCGGCCGATTTTCGCAGGCCCCGGGGCTGGCACAATTGGGGACGTGTGGAAGGGCAGGCTGGTGTCGATAGAGCAGCTGGGTGAGGATCTTCGAGTGGAGGTGGCGGCCTGATGGCGTTCTCGGAGGTGCAGGAGGCGATCGATTCCATCGGTCGGCTGGGCATGGCCGTGGTGGTCGACGACGAAGACCGTGAGAACGAGGGCGACCTGGTAATGGCGGCCGAGGCGGCGACACCGGAGAACATTGCCTTCTTCCTGGCCCACACCTCGGGCGTCATCTGCGCCCCGCTGCTGCCCGAGCGGGCGGACGCGCTGGAACTGCCCCTCATGGTCACGGCCAACACCGAGGCGCAGCGGACTGCCTTCACCGTGAGCGTGGACCTCCGCCACGGCACGACGACCGGGATCTCCGCCGCGGACCGGGCCGCCACCATTGCGGCCCTGAGCGATCCCGCGACGCGCCCGAACGACCTGAATCGGCCCGGTCACATCTTCCCGCTGCGTTACCGCACCGGGGGCGTCCTCAAGCGGGCCGGGCACACCGAGGCCACGGTCGACCTGGCCCGCGCCGCGGGGCTGACGCCAGCGGGCGTGCTGTGCGAGATCGTGACCGAGGACAAGTCGGAGATGGCCCGGCTGGCCGACCTCGAGACCTTCGCCAAGAAGCACGATCTCCCCCTCATCTCCATCGCAGACCTCATCCGTTACCGACGGCAGAACGAGAAGCTCGTGCGGCTCGTCTCCGAGGCGCGTATCCCGGCCGAGGGCCGCGAGTTCCGGGCCTTTGTCTACGAATCGGTCCTGGACAACGAGCAACACCTGGCGCTCGTGATGGGTGAGGTGGCCGGGACGGAGGACGTGTTGGTTCGAGTGCACTCGGAGTGCCTGACCGGTGACGTGTTCGGCTCGCTGCGCTGTGATTGCGGGCCGCAGTTGCAGGCGTCGCTCGACCTGATTGAGAGGGAAGGGCGCGGCGTCCTCATCTACCTGCGCGGCCACGAGGGGCGTGGCATCGGCCTCGGTCACAAAATCCGGGCGTACCAGCTGCAGGAGGAGGGCCACGACACGGTGGACGCCAACCTGCAGCAGGGTCTCCCGGTCGACAGCCGGGAGTACGGCATCGGCGCGCAAATGCTGGTCGACCTCGGCGTGACCACCATGCGCCTCATGACCAACAACCCGGTCAAGTACGGAGGGCTGGAGGGCTTCGGCCTCGACATCACCGAGCGGGTCCCGCTGCAGCCCTCGGCGAACCCCGAGAACATCGCCTACCTGCGCACCAAGCGCGAGCGGATGGGGCACCTGCTGCACGGGCTCGACGACGTCCTGTGACGTCATCCTGTGCCACAGTGAAGGCGTGACGTCGACGGCCACCGTCCTCAGCTGATGGCCGAGTCCGAGCTGGTCGCCCTGCCCGATGGCGCGGTCGACGACGTGGCCGCACGCGTCGGAGCCAGCGTGCGCGGCTCGGCCGACGGCACCGGTCTGCGCGTGGGGGTCGCTTGCGCCGAGTTCAACGGGGGCATCACGCTGCGACTGCTCGACGGCGCCTTGCAGGCATTGCACGAGGTGGGCACCGACCGACGGGACATCACCGTGGCCTGGGTGCCGGGCGCGTTCGAACTCCCCATTGTGGCCCGGGGCTTCGCCCACGCCGGCAAGGTGGACACCGTCCTGTGCCTCGGGGCGGTCATCCGCGGCGACACCGGCCACTATGACTTCGTGGCGGGGCAGTGCGCCTCGGGCATTCAGCAGGTGCAGCTGGCCACCGGCGTGCCCGTGATCTTCGGCGTGCTCACCACCAACACGCTCGACCAGGCGCTGGAGCGCTCCGAGCCCGACCACACCAACAAAGGCCGAGAAGCGGCGCTGACCGGCATCGGGATGGTGCGCCTGCTCCGCAGCGCGCCATTGTCCTAGCCCAGCGACCCCATTCATCGGCAGTTCACAGGGTCGACACTGCCCGGACACGTCGGAGCCCTACGGTGGCACCGACGAGCGCATCGGACCAGCACGGGAGATCGGCATGGGTGAGACGGCGCCCACGGCGGAGAAGACACACCCGACCGAGACGGACGCGACACCGCCGAGCAGCCCCGACGACCTCTGCGCCGACGGTCCGGTCGACCCGGCCGAGATCCGCTTCCGGCCCGGCGTCCGGCGCGAGGGGGCCTTCACGGTGCGCTACGTCACCATCCACGGCTACCGCCGGGCCTACGTCAAGGCCGGGTCGGGCCCGGCCCTCCTCCTGATCCACGGCATCGGCGACAGCTCCGACAGCTGGCGGCCCGTAGTCGAGCAGCTGGCCGAGCACTACACCGTCATCGCCCCGGACCTGCTGGGGCACGGCCGCTCCGAGAAGCCGAGGGCCGACTACTCGGTGGCCGGCTTCGCCAACGGCATGCGTGACCTCCTCAGCGTGCTCGAGGTCGACCGGGTCACCGTCGTGGGGCATTCGCTGGGCGGTGGCGTGGCGGCGCAGTTCGCCTACCAATTTCCCGATCGCTGCGAGCGCCTGGTCCTGGTGGGCAGCGGGGGAGTGGGCCGGACGGTCAGCCCGCTGCTGCGCGTTGCGGCGGTGCCCGGCATCGAACTGCTCATGCCCTTCCTGGGCCTGGCGCCGATCCGCTTCGCCAGCCGCGTCGGTACGGAGTTACTGCGGGTCCTCGACACGGCGCTCGGACGCGACGCCGAAGAGATCCAGGCCGTGTTCGACGCGTTGCCGAACACCGAAGCCCGCATGGCCATCCTGCGTACCCTCCGTTCGAGTGTCGACTGGAACGGTCAAGTGATCACCATGGTGGACCGGGCCTATCTGGCCGAGGGCATCCCGACACTGATCGTGTGGGGAAGGCGTGACGCCATCATCCCCTTGGGCCACGGCCGCCTGATCCATACGGTGATGCCCGGCAGCGAGTTCGAGGTGTTCGACGAGGCGGGACACTTCCCCCACCACACCGACCCGGCGCGCTTCGTCCGTGTGCTGCGCCAGTTCATGGAGCGGTCCGAGCCGGCCCGCTACGACCAGAGCAACTGGCGGGAGCGCCTCCGGCGCGGCAGCAGGGTGGACGAGACCGACCTCCAACAGGTGGCAGAGAGCGCCTCCGACCTGTCCGACGTGACGGCCCTCCGGGGATCGGACTGAGCGAGCGAGCCGACCGGAGCGGCCCGACCGGAGCGAGCCGACCGGACGGGTCGGGGCGGCCCGACCGGACCGGTCGGCCAGGCCAACGAGACCGGCTCAGTACAGGATGATCTGGGTGCACCGGTACGACGCCATCAGCCGTTCGGTGCTCTCGTTGGTCACGGTGGCGTCCCACACTTGTGTCGTACGCCCGAGATGCAGCGGCGCCGCCGTGGCCATGACCTGCTCGCCTTCCCGAGCGCTCGAGACGAAATTGGCCGTGCAGTCCACCGTGGTGAAGCTGCGGGCCCCCTCGGGCCAATGGTGGCTCACCCCGAACGCACACAGGGCGTCTGCCATGGCGATGACCACCGGGGCCCACAGAAAACCGGTGCCGGCGATGAGCACGTGGGAGACCGTCAGGCGGGCCACGGGGTCTCGGTCCTCGTCGGGCAGGGGCACGTCGATACCGAGGAGCTGCAGGAAGTTGCGGGCGTCGTAGGGCGGTGGCACGGGCACAGCATGCCCGACCGACGCCGTGCGGGCCGGGCCACGCCCGGCGCGTCTGCGAAGATCTAGCCCCATGCTCCGCCTCGTTCTGCCCAAGGGCTCGCTCGAACGCGCCACCATGCAACTGTTCGAGGAGGCCGACCTCGGCGTCAACCGCGCCTCGGACGTGGCCTACCGCGCCACCATCGAGGACCCCCGCATCAGCGAGGTGCGCATTTTGCGCCCGCAAGAGATCCCGGTGTACGTGGCCGACGGGCTCTTCGACCTCGGCATCACCGGGCGCGACTGCGTCGAGGAGCGTGGGAGCGAGGTCGTCTCGCTCGGCAAGCTCGCCTACTCGAAGAACACCGCCAACCCGGCCCGGGTGGTGCTCGCCGTCGGCGCCGACTCGCCGGCCCACTCGCTGGCCGAGCTGGCGGCCACCGTCGCCGGTCGACCCGGGCGCCTCCGTGTCAGCACCGAGTACCCCGAGCTGACCCGGAAGGCGCTGGAGGCGCACGGGATCGAGGCCGACATCGCACTCTCCTACGGCGCCACCGAGGCCAAGGTCCCCGACATCGCCGACGCCGTCGTCGACATGACCGAGACCGGGAGCGCGTTGCGCGCCGCGGGATTGCGCGTCATCGAGACGCTGCTCGTGTCGCACACCGAACTCATCGCCAACCCGGCGGCGGCGGCGGATCCCGCCAAGCGTCACGCCATGGAGCAGATCCACACGCTGTTGCAGGGGACGCTCGAGGCGCGGGGCAAGGTGCTGGTGAAGCTCAACGTCGAGGGGGCCAACCTCGACAAGGTGCTCGCCGTCTTGCCCGCCATGCGCGCGCCGACGATTTCGGAGCTCTCGGGTGGAGGCGCCTACGCGCTCGAAGCGGTGGTGGCCAAGACCGACATCAACATCCTCATCCCGGCGCTGCGCGATCAGGGTGCCACGGACATTTTGGAGATCCCACTCTCCAAGATCGTCCACTGACGTGGGCGGTTCCGTCCCTTCCGCAGGACCCCACCTTGGACGGGTGGCGTCCTTCGACCCGGCGCGCGGTCTCGGCGTGGTCGACGACGACGACGGCACGAGCTACGGGTTCCACGCCACGGCCATCGCGGACGGCAGCCGACGCATCGAAGTCGGCACCGTCGTGGCCTACACGGTGACGCCGGGGCAGCGCGGCGTCTACGAGGCGCGGTCGTTGCTGCCGGTCTGCTTCTGATCCTCCCACCACTGCCCGCGGTAGCGGTCGGCGAACACCCCGAGCGCCGCCTCGACCCCGTCACGATCGCCGGTCGCGAGCAGATCCAGCAGCAGGCCCCGCGTCACCGCCAGCCCGAGGCGCGCATGGGCCCGCGCCACGTCCGCCGGCACGCCCCACCGGGCGGACAGCGCCACGTTGGCGTCGAGCCAGTGCGTCACGTCCTCGTCGAGGAGGGGCCGGATGGCGTCGTCGCCCTGCAGTGCCCGTCCGTAGAGCGCGAAGAACAGGCGCTCGAAGTCGGCCAGGTCCGGATCGGCCAGGTAGTCCCACATCCGGCGGATCAGCGCATCGGTCTCGCCAGGGGCGTCCGCGCTCAGCGCGGCCAGCCGACTCTGGGTCCTGGCCTCCACCACGCGGACGACCGCCAACAACAGACCGTCCTTGGAGCCGAAGTGATAGAGGAGCATGCGGTGGCTGGTCCCGATGGCCTCGGCGATGCGGCGCAGGCTCTGGTCGGCCACCCCCTCCGTCGTGAAGTGCGCCACGACCGCGTCGAGGAGGCGTTGCCGGGCGGGATGTGCTCGGGCCCCAACGGCCTCCGCCGGGGTCCCTTCCCGTTCCGCCCGGCCCGTCTCGACCTCACTCGTTTGTCCACGCATGTACCAAATGGTACATTCCGAAGGCAACCGATCGACGGGAGGCAGGCCATGCCGGAGCAGGTGATCGACGAGACGGTGACCACGGGCGCCGATCCCGGGTCCGTCTACGCACTCCTGGCGGACGGCTCCACCTGGCCCGAGTGGTCGCCTCTGGGGTCCTTCGAGCTCATCGACCCCGGAGCGGGGTCGCCCGAGGGCCTGGGCGCCGTGCGGCTCTTCACCACGGGCCGCCACAAGAGCCGCGAGCGTGTGGTGGTGTGCCGTCCCGGCGAGGTCTTCGCTTACGAGCTCGAGGCGGGGCTCCCGCTACGGCGTTACCGGGCGGTCATCACGCTGACGCCGGCCCCGACCGGCACCACCATCAATTGGCGCTCGACCTTCCGGCCCAAGGTGCCCGGCAGCGGCTGGATCTACCGCCGCGAGCTGGGGAAATTCATCAAGCGGACGGTGGAGGGGCTCGCCGCCGCGGCGGACCGGGCCCGTCACTCCTAGTTCAGGTCGTGGCCGGCGTTGGCGGCGCCCTCCGAGGCGCTCTTCTCGGCCCCTTCCAGGCTCACGAAGGCCAGTCGGAGCTGGGAGAGCGACTCGAGGAGGGGCGGTTCGGCCTCTCCGAGGCGGCCCCGGAGCCCGTCGAGCAGGGCGCCGAGACCGTCGATGGCCAGGCGGGCCTGAAAGAGCTGGGGCGGGTTCTGCGAGAGGTAGATCGCGGCGAGCTCGAAGAGCCCGTAGCAGTGGTTGGCCACCACCACCTCTGCCGGAGTGTGGGCCAGCTGGGCCCGCATGGCGTCGACCTCGGCCTGGGCCGCCGCTTGCTCCGAGGTGAGGGGGGCCTCCGGTGACGTCACCGTGACGCCGGTGTCGCCCGGCCGACCCGGGGGCGGAGAAGCGGTGTCGTCGCCCTCCTTCTTGGGGAAATGCTCTCCCGACGGTGTCCACAAGCTGCTCATGCTGGTACCCTATGCTCCTTGACTACATGGAAGCGGGGCCCCCACTGAGCGGCCTCCACCTGGCCACCACCCCGCCCAGGCGGGGATCACCGTGCGCCAGGTCGATCGCCTCTCTCCCGCGGGCCCTGCCCGCTGGTTGGCCTCGCTCCACGGATTGGCTTGCGGAAGGACCGCCGGCCCGAGTGAGAGGTGTGATGACGCATCGTCGCTGAAACCACAACAGAGCACCGGATCAATGACCGAATCCGTGCCCGTGAAGTCCGGCTCGTGGACCCCGACGGTGTGCAACTAGGCATCAAACCGCTCCCCGAGGCCCTGGCGATCGCCAAGGAGCTCGATCTCGACCTCGTCGAAGTCGCCCCCATGGCCAATCCCCCCGTCTGCCGGATCATGGACTTCGGCAAGTTCAAGTTCGACGAGGCCCAGCGGGCCAAGGAGAGCCGCCGCAAGACGGTCCACGTCGGGATCAAGGAGATGAAGTACCGGCCGAAGATCGGGCCGGGGGACTTCGACACCAAGACCCGGCAGGTGGCCAAGTTCCTGGGCGAAGGGCACAAGGTCAAGATCACGATCATGTTCCGAGGCCGCGAGGTGTACCACCCCGAACACGGGAAGCGGATCCTCGACCGCATCGCCGAGCAAATGGAGGGCATCGCCAAGGTCGAGGCAGAGCCCAAGCTCGACAACCGCAACATGATCATGGTGCTCGCCCCCGACAAGCGGGCCCGTCAGGCCGCACAGTCGAGGGCCACCAACCAGTCGCGCACCGACAAGCCGGGCGCCGATGCCGCTCCCCAGGCGGCAGCCGATCAGGCAGCCGGGAACGGGACGGGTGAGGCGGCGGACCCCCCGGCCGAGGGGAACGGAAGTGCGCCGGCAGCCGGTGAGGTCAACGGGATCAGCGAAGTCGCAGCATCAACCGAAGAGGGATGACGCAATGCCGAAGATGAAAACGGACCGGGGCGCCGCCAAGCGCATCAAGGTGACCGGCTCCGGCCGCTTGCGCCGGCGCCAGGCCTTCCGGGGGCACAATTTCGAGACGAAGAGCAGCGTCCGCATGCGGCGGCTCGGACGTGAGTCCGACGTGTCCAAGGCGGACGAGCGGGCGACGCGCCGGCAGCTGGGCATCTGAGCGCAGGCGATCCCACCGCGCCCCGGCGCACACCACCCGACACACCGAGATCTTGATGAGAGGAGCACCCCCATGGCCAGAGTGAAGCGGTCCGTCCACGGCCGCAAGCACCACCGCGCTGTCCTCGAGCAGGCGAAGGGGTACTACGGAAACAAGAGCCGCTCCTACCGGGCGGCCAACGAGCAGCTCATGCACTCGATGCAGTACGCCTTTCGGGACCGTCGTGCCCGCAAGGGGGACTTCCGCAAGCTGTGGATCCAGCGCATCAACGCCGGGACCCGGCAGCACGGCATGAGCTACAGCCGCTTCATCAACGGCCTGCACCTGGCCGGCGTGGAGGTCGACCGCAAGGTCCTGGCCGATCTGGCCGTGAGCGACGCCGAGGCATTCGGCGCACTCGTGGTCACTGCGCAGGACGCCCTGTCCACTGCGCCCGTGGCCGAGGTCGCTTCCTGACCCAGCGGCTGGCCTTTTCGCACCGGCGGATCCGCCGGCTGCGCGGGCTGCTGCAGAAGCGTTCGGCGCGCTGGAGCGAGCGCGCCTTCGTCGCCGAGGGGGCGGAGCTCATACGGAGCGCGCTGAATGCGGGCGTCGCCGTCGAGTCCCTCTACCTTGCCCCGGACGGTGACCGCGACCGCACCGTCCAGGACGTGTGTCGGCGTGCCGAAGCCGCCGGCGTGCGGGTGTTCCCCCTGGCGGCCGGAGTCCTGGAGCGGGTCGCCGACACGGTCACGCCCCAGCCCGTGCTCGCCGTGCTCCCGATGCTCGAGGAGCCGTCGGCCGGCTCAGACACCTGGTCCGCTCACCCGGGTGCGCTCGTCGTCGTCCTGGTCGACGTGCGTGACCCCGGCAACGCCGGCACCGTGCTGCGGGCGGCCGATGCTTCCGGGTCGACGCTGGTGGTCTACGCCGGCGACTCGGTCGACCCGTACAACCCCAAGACGGTGCGCTCCTCGGCCGGCTCTCTGTTCCACGTACCCCTGGCGGTGCGACCCGACCCGCGTGAGCTCGCCACCGAGCTCGCGAGCACAGGGTTCCGCACGCTGGCCACCGTGGTCCGCGACGGCGAGGACTACGCCGGGCTCGACTGGTCGATACCGTCGGCCCTCTTCCTGGGCAACGAGTCCTCCGGGCTCGACCCCGAGCTGGTCGCCGCGCTGTCCGGGAAGCTGGCCATCCCGATGGCTGGTCGGGCCGAATCCCTCAACGTCGGCGTGGCCTGCGCCGTGGTCTGCTTCGAGGCGTTCCGCCAACGCCGGGTGGGCGGTGCCGCGCCGCGTAGCATCGCGGACGGCGGATTGGCCCGATCTGATGACTGACGACAGGGAATTCGGCGACATGGCACTCAAGAACGAGAACTTCGACATCGATCGCATCACCGCCGACGGCGCGCGGGCCATTGAGGACGCGGCATCCACCGAGGCTCTGAACCAGGTCGACACGGAGCTCCTCGGCAAGCGCTCCCCGCTGAACCGGGCTCACCGCGCCCTGGGCGGCCTCGACCCCGAGGCTCGCAAGGAAGAAGGCCGCCGGATCGGTGCGGCCCAGTCACAGCTCAGGGCGCTGCTGGCGGCCCGCCGTGCCGAGCTGGCGGAGTCCGAGCGGGCCGAGGCGCTCCGGGCCGACCGCCTCGACCTGACCGAGGTCATCCCGGACCAGGTGCGCACGGCGCCGGCACGCGGGCATCTGCATCCCGCCACCCAGGCCCGGGCCGAGCTGGAGGATGTCTTCGTGGGCATGGGGTTCACGGTGGCCGAGGGCCCTGAGGCGGAGACGGACTGGTACAACTTCGAGGCGCTGAACATCCCGCCGGCGCATCCGGCGCGCGGCATGTACGACACCATGTACCTCGACATCGGGGAGCCGGAGACGGTGCTGCTGCGCACGCACACCTCGCCGGTACAGATCCACCTGATGGAGGAGGCGGTGCGCGACGACTCGCTGCCGATCCACGCCGTCATGCCGGGCAAGTGCTTCCGTCTCGACACCCCCGACGCCCGGCACCTCCCGGTGTTCAACCAAATAGAGGGGCTGGTGGTCGACCGGGACATCACCTTCGGCGATCTCGCCGGCACGATCCAGTCCTTCACGGAGGCCTACTTCGGCCCGGGCATGCGCTCACGCCTGCGTCCGGCCTACTTCCCCTTCACCGAGCCCTCGGCCGAGTACGAGGTCACCTGCACCGTCTGCCTGGGCGAGGGGTGCCGCACCTGCTCGCACACCGGCTGGATCGAGCTCGGAGGCTGCGGCATGGTCGACCCCGCCGTCTTCGCCGCCGTGGGGATCGACGCCGACGTCTGGTCGGGGTTCGCCTTCGGGTTCGGCATCGACCGGCTGGCGCAGATGCGCCATGCCATTCCGGACATGCGCTCCTTCCTGGAGAACGACATCCGCTTCCTCTCGCAGTTCTGACCCCTTCGCCCGACGACCAAGCCCCACAACGAGAAAGTCCCCCGTGCGCGCTCCGCTCAGCTGGCTCCGTGATTTCGCCCCGTTCCCCGACGACGTCGGGGTGTTGCGTGACGCGCTGGACGACCTCGGTCTCGTCGTCGAGGCGATCGAGCACGTCGGCGAGGGGCTGGGTGACGTGGTGGTCGGCCGGGTGCTCGAAATCCGCCCGATCAAGGGCGCCGACAAAATCCGGCTGACCATCGTCGACGGCGGCACAGGCGAGCCGCTCGAGATCGTGTGCGGCGCCACCAACTTCGGGGTGGGGGACCGCGTACCTCTGGCCCCGGTCGGGGCGATCCTGCCCGGCGGCCTCGAGATCTCCGCCCGACCCCTGCGAGGCGTGATGTCCCACGGCATGTTGTGCTCGGGCAAGGAGCTCGCACTCACCGATGACGGCGCCGGCCTGCTGATCCTGGCGGACGAGTCGCCGGGTGAGCCGGGGACGCCGATCATGGAGGCGCTCGGACTGCGGGTCGACACCGTCTTCGACATTGCGGTCGAAGGCAACCGTCCCGACGCCTGGTGCATTTCGGGTATCGCCCGCGACCTGGCGGGGCGCCTCGAGCTGCCGTTCACGCTGCCCGAACCGCCCGCGCCGGCGGCGAGCGGCTGGCCAGTGGAGCGGGCTGCGAGCGCCTCCGTGGACTCGGCCGACCTCTGCCCCCGGCTCACGGTGACCGTCCTGCGCGGCGTCACCGTGGGACCCTCACCGCGCTGGATCGCCCAGCGCCTCCTGCTGGCCGGCATGCGCCCGATCAACAACGTCGTGGACGCCTCGAACTACGTCATGCTCGAGCTTGGCCAGCCGACGCATCCCTACGATCTGTCGCTGCTGCCCGGGCGCGGGCTGACGGTCCGCCGCGCCCGGCCGGGCGAGACGGTCGAGACGCTCGACGGGGTGCAGCGCCGGGTGGGGGAGCAGGGACGGAGCCTCGGCGACACCGGCGAGGACTGCCTCATCTGTGATGCCGAGGGCACCCCGGTCGGCATCGGCGGAATCATGGGAGGTGCCTCGTCGGAGATCGCCCAGACCACGACCGAGGTGCTGCTCGAGGCGGCCTACTTCACACCCATGGCCATCGCGCGCACCTCCAAGCGCCTCGGACTCCGCACGGAAGCGTCGGCGCGCTTCGAGCGCGGCGTCGACCCGTGGGTGATAGAGCCGTCGGTGCGGCGCTTCTGCCAGCTGCTGGCGGAGAGCGTGCCCGGGCTCGAGGTCGCCGACGGCATGCTCGACGTGCGCGCCCACGTGCCCGAACCCTTCGTCGTCTCGGTGCCCATCGCCCGGGTGCACCGCCAGATCGGCGTGGCACTCGGTCCCGCAGAGATCGCCCGCCTCATTGAACCGATCGGCTTCACGGTGCTGGAGCAGCGAGGGGATGCGGGCGACGGCGTCCTGGCCGTCCAGGTGCCGACGAATCGCCCCGACGTCCGGGCCGAGCCCTACGGCGTCGATGACGTCATTGAGGAGATCGCCCGCACGTTCGGGTACTCCAATGTGCCGCGCCGGGTACCGACGTGGCCGCAGCCGGGTGGGTTGACGCCATTGCAGCGCTCACGGCGTGAGGTCAAAGACGTGATGCGGGGACTGGGCGTCACGGAGGGCTGGACCGACACCTTCGTGTCAGCGAGCGCGCACGACGACGTGGACCTCATCGGACCGGCGGTCCTGGTGGCCAACCCCCTCGACGCTGAGAAGCCGTTCCTCCGCCGCTCCCTATTACCCGGACTGCTCGGCGCGCTGGCCTACAACGCCAGCCGGCGGCAGCCCGACGTGCGACTGTTCGAGGTCGGCGTTGTCTTCTCCCATCCCGGCGCGGGCTTGGCGCGGATCGTCGAACGCAGTGGGGCCGGCGGCACCGAACGGGCCGAATTGCCGGGGGAGCGCGAGCTTCTCTCGGCCGTCTTCGCCAATCAGGATGACGACGCTCGTGCGGCGGTGGCCGCCTGGCAGGTCTTGGCGGACTCGCTCCGTCTGGACGGGGTGCGCCTCGTCCCGCCGGGTGACGGAACGCCGCCGCTGCCCGGATTGCATCCGACCCGTTCGGCGCATCTCGTGGCCCGTGCCGGCAGTTTGGACGAGGTCACGATCGGCGCAGTGGGGGAGATCGACCCCGCGGTCGCAGCACGGTTCGACCTGACCCGCCCATCGGGCAGCGGGACGACGGCCCGGCGAGTCGGCTGGCTCGAGGTCGACCTCGGCCTGCTCTTCGACCACGAGCGGGTGCCCCGCCGCATCACGGTGGGTGGAGCCGTCAGCCGGTTCCCGTCATCGGACATCGACCTGGCCTTCGTGGTGGAGGACCGTCATCCGGCCGACGCCGTTGCAGACGCATTGCGCGATGCGGGGGGCGATCTCCTCGAATCCGTCCACCTCTTCGACGTGTACCGCGGTGCCGGCATCGACGAGGGTGCCCGGAGCCTGGCCTACCGGCTTCGTTTCTGTGCCGACGACCGCACCCTCACGGACGAGGAGGTGGGCGGGTTGCGCACGCGCTGCATCGACGCCGTGACCCGCGGCTTCGGCGCTTCCCTGCGCTGAGCGACCGCCAGCGTGGCAAGGTGGTTCGATGGACGTACGCCTCGTCGACCCAGCGGACGAGAACGAGCTGGAGGAATGGACCGCAGTCCTCCGTGCCAGCGACAGGGACTTCTGGCCGGACCTCACCGGGTTCACGCTGTCGGACATCCGTGCCTTCGCCCAGCACCGCAGCCGGTCGAAGCGGTTCGATCTGCTGGCGGCGCGGGAGTCCGACGGTCCGATCCTCGGTGTGGGCATGATGGAGCTGCCACTGCGCGACAACCTGGGCAGCGCCGAAGTCACGGTGGCGGTCGACCCGGCCCAGAGGCGTCGCGGCGTGGGGACGGCCATCGTCAACGCCATGGCCGAGCGCGGGCGAGCGGGCGGGCGCGCCGTCCTCAACTCCATTGTGGACGCGCCGATCGACCGCGTCGCGGACGACGCCTCGTTGTGGTTCGGACCGAAGGTCGGTTTCGAAGTCATGCTGAGCGGCAATATCCGTCATCTTGCGGTCCCGCTGGAGGCAGGACATCTGGAGGAGTTGCGAGCCGAAGTCGAACGGGCCCGCGATGCGTCCGCGTACCGCGTCCAGACCTTCGAGGCACCCTGGCCGGCGAGCTACCTCGAAGACCAGTGCGCCCTCTTCCGGTCCATGTCCACCGACGAACCGCACGGTGACGAAGGCCACGAAGAGGAAGTGTGGGACGCCGATCGGGTGCACGAGAACGACGCCCTCCGCGTCGCGCGCGGCGCCCGCTACCTGATCGCGGTGGCGGAGCACCGCGCCACGGGTCGTCTCGTCGCCTGCACCGAGCTCCTCCTCGCCGCCGATGCTCCGGGCCAGGCCTGGCAGATGCTGACCGTCGTGCGCCCCGAGCACCGGGGCCATCGTCTGGGGCTGGCCGTCAAGATCGCCAACGCGGCGGCATTGACTCGGCAGGCACCCGAGGTGCGGCTGATCATCACCGGCAACGCGGCCGTCAATGCACCGATGATCGCGGTGAACGAGATGATGGGATTCGAGATCGCCAGCGAAGGGAACTTCTGGCAGAAGCGCCTGGACGGCTGACGGGCCCTTCGTCGTGACCGAGCGGCCCGGCCGGACCGGGAGATCCGGAGTGTCGATGGGGTCGCATTAGTATGCAGATAGATGTATACTCATGCGATGAAGGCTGGGATTCTCGGGGCGTCGGGCTACACCGGTTCGGAACTCCTGCGCCTGCTCGCCGCCCACCCGGAGTTCGAGGTGGCGGTGGCCACGGCCCATTCCCATGCCGGCGAGGCGGTCGGCCTGCACACGCCGTCGCTCGCCGCCGCCTACCCGGGGTTGGTCTACGAGGACAGCGATCCCGCCCGATTCGATGGCCTCGACCTGGTGTTCTGCGGCCTGCCGCATGGAGAATCGCAACGGATCGTGCCCGAGCTCGCAAGCCGGGTGGGCCTGGTGGTGGATCTGGCCGCCGACTTCCGGCTGAAGGACGCCACCCTCTACCCCCGGTGGTACGGCGAAGAGCACAGCGCGCCAGAGCTGCTGGATGACGCCGTCTACGGATTGCCGGAGCTCTTCCGCGAGGGCCTGGCCGGGGCGACCCTGGTGGCGGCCGCCGGCTGCTACCCGACAGCGGCTGGGCTGGCCCTGGCGCCCCTGGTCCGCCACGCCTTGGTGGAGCCGACCGGGATCGTCGTCGACGCCGCCTCGGGCGTCTCGGGCGCCGGCCGCGGTCTCAGGGAATCACTGCACTTCGGGACGGTCGACGAGGACTTCACCGCCTATGGGTTGCTCGACCACCGGCACACGCCCGAGATGGAGCAGATCATCGACGGGGAGGTCGTCTTCACACCGCACCTCGTCCCGATGACGCGGGGCATCCTCGCCACCTGTTACGCCCGGCCCATCGCAGGGACAACCCCGACGACGCAGTCCGTCATGGCTGCATTGCACGAGACGTACGACGCCGAGCCGTTCGTCGTGGTGACCGACAGCCCTCCGTCGACAAAGGCCACGGCGGGTTCCAACGTGGCCCACGTCATGGCGCGCGTGGACCCGCGTACCGGTTGGGTGATCAGTCTCTGCGCCCTCGACAACCTCGTGAAGGGCGCATCCGGTCAGGCCGTCCAGTGTGCCAACGCCGCGCTCGGGTTGCCCGAGACCACAGGGTTGCCGATCGCCGGGGTCTACCCGTGAGCGTCAACGCGCCACAGGGTTTCGTCGCCGTCGGGGGCTACGCGGGGATAAAGGCCGCCAAGGCCCACGACGTCGCCGTCGTCGCCACCGCCGACGGGCGAGCCGTGCCGGCCGCAGGTGTCTTCACGTCCAACCTGGCGGCTGCAGCGCCGGTCCAGGTGAGCCGGGCCCACCTCGCCGCGACCGACGGCAAGGCCGCCGGTGTCATCCTGACGTCGGGCAACGCCAACGCCGCCACCGGGGTCCCCGGGCGCGAAGCCGCCGAACGGCTGTGTACGGCGGTCGCGGGTGACATCGGGGCCATCGCCGAGGAGATCCTGATCTGCCAGACGGGTCTCATCGGCATCCCGTTCCCCATCGACAGCGTCATGCCGGAGATAGAGCCCATCGTGATGGCGCGCACCGGTCGACCGGAGTCGGCGGCCGAGGCGGCCAAGGCCATCATGACGACTGACACCGTGCCCAAGGAGGTCGTCGTGGCCGGCGACGGGTTCACGGTGGGCGGCATGGCCAAGGGCGCGGCCATGCTGGCGCCGAACATGGCCACCATGCTCGCCGTCTGCACGACCGACGCCGCCGTCGATGCCGCCACCCTGCAGACCGCCCTCCGGGAGGCCGTCGACGCCTCGTTCAACACGATCACGGTGGACGGCTGCACCTCCACCAACGACACCGTGCTGGTGCTGGCCAACGGGCTCGGCGCCCGTCCGTCTCCGGCTGCACTCACCGCGGCGCTTTTCGAGGCCTGCCGCTCCCTGGCCGAGCAGATGGTGGACGACGCAGAAGGGGCGACCAAGGTCGCACACGTGCATGTGCGGGGCGCGGTGACCGATGAGGCCGCGCACGTGGCGGCTCGCAAGGTGGCGGACTCCATGCTCGTGCAGTGTTCACTCTTCGGGGAGGACCCCTACTGGGGGCGCATCATCTCCGAGCTCGGATCGGCTGGGACACCCTTCGACATCGATCGGGTGTTGCTCGCCTACGGCAGCACCGTGGTGTGTGCCGGCGGCGTGGGCGTACCCCACGACGCTGCGGCAGTGGGCGCCCACATGGCGGGTCGCCACATTGTGCTCGAGTGCGATCTGGGCCTCGGGTCGGGTGAGTCGGTCGTCCTCGGGACCGACCTGGGCTACGGCTACATCGACGAGAACCGGACGACTTCGTGACGGCCCGCGAGGCGCCGAGCGTGCCGCCCAAGGTCACCCGGGCCCAGAAGGCGGCGGCAGCCAAGACGGCCTCCGTGCTGGTGGAGGCGTTGCCCTACATCCGGCGCTTCTGGGAGAAGATCGTGGTCGTCAAGTACGGCGGCAACGCGTTGCACGCACCCGAGGACGACACGGCGGTTCCCGCCGACGCGCTGGCTTCGTTCGCCGAGGACGTCGTGCTCATGCGCGCCGTGGGCATGCTGCCCGTCGTCGTGCACGGCGGGGGCCCCCAGATCGGTCAGTTGATGCAGCGGCTCGGCAAGGAGACGGAGTTCCGCGACGGGCTCCGCGTCACCGACGCCGATACGCTCGACATCGCCCGCATGGTCCTGGTCGGCAAGGTCAACCGCGACATCGTCTCCGCTATCAACGTGCACGGGCCGATTGCCGTGGGGTTGTCCGGGGAAGACGCCAACCTCATCACGGCCGCACCGCGGCACGCGGACCTCGGCTTCGTCGGCAACGTGTCCGTCGTCGACCCGATCATGCTCGAACGGCTGCTGGCCGAGGGCCTGATCCCCGTTGTCGCCACCATCGGGGCGGACGCGGCGGGCCAGGCCTACAACATCAACGCCGACACGGTGGCGGGCGCGCTGGCCGAGGCGCTCAACGCCGAGAAACTGATCTTCCTGAGCGACATCGAGGGGCTCCGGGTCGTGGCCGACGACCCCACGACAGTGATTCACCAGGTCTCCACCGCGGTGATCGACGAGATCGTGCGCGATGGGGGGGTGCAGGGAGGCATGATCCCCAAGGTCGAGGCTTGCGTTGACGCCGTCCGGGCCGGGGTCGGCCAGGCGCACATTTTGGACGGACGCGTTCCTCACGCCCTGTTGCTCGAGCTCTTCACCGACTCGGGCGTCGGCACCATGGTGCTGCCGTGAGCGAGGCCGACGTCGTGACCGACGCGGCCTCGGAGCGCGCGTCCCTCATGCGCACCTACGCCGACCCGCCTGCCACCTTCGTCCGGGGTCAGGGCACGGTCCTCTACGACGCCGACGGCACCGCATACCTGGACTTCATCACCGGACTGGCCGTCGTCTCGCTGGGCCACGCCCATCCTGCGGTCGCCGATGCCGTCGCGGAGCAGGCGCGGACGCTCAGCCACGTGTCGAACCTCTACGGCAACACGTTGGCCCCAGAGGTGGCGCGCACCATCGACCGGCTGATCAACGGCGGCACGGGCCACGCCGGTGGCCAGGTCTTCTTCGCCAACTCGGGGGCCGAGGCCAACGAGTGCGCCCTGAAGCTGGCCCGCCGCTGGGCCGGGCCCGGCCGCCACGTCGTGATCAGTGCCGACAACGCGTTCCACGGCCGCACGCTGGCCACGCTCACCGCCACCGGCCAGCCGGAGAAGCAGGCGCCCTTCCACCCCCTGCCCGAGGGATTCGTGCATGTTCCCTACGACGACGTCGCCGCGTTGGACAAGGCGCTCAATCCGGAAACCGTGGCCGCCGTTCTCCTCGAGCCGCTCCAGGGCGAGGGGGGCGTCATCGTCCCGAGCTCGGACTACCTCGGCGCGGTGCGGTCGTTGTGCACCGAGCGCAACGCACTGCTGATGCTCGACGAGGTGCAGACCGGACTCGGTCGTACCGGTCACTGGTTTGCCTTCCAGGCTCAGGGCTTGGAACCCGATGTCGTCACGATGGCCAAGGCGCTGGGGAACGGCATGCCCGTGGGGGCATGCTGGGCCCGGGCCGAGGTGGCGGCGGCGTTCGGTCCGGGCGACCACGGGTCGACCTTCGGTGGCCAGCCGCTGGCCCTGGCCGCGGTGAAGGCCACGCTCGCCGTCATGGAATCCGAGGACGTGTGCGGGCGTGCTCGCGAGCGCGGGGGACAACTCGGAGCCGGCCTGGCGACGCTGCCCGGCGTGGCCTCTGTGCGCGGGGCCGGGCTGCTGCTGGCGGCCCAGCTCACAGCGCCGGTGGCGAAGGAGGCATCGGCCTGGGCCCTGGCCCACGGCCTGCTGGTCAACCCGGTGCGGCCCGACGCCATTCGTGTGGCGCCGCCCCTGCTGGTCGGCGAGGACGAGATCGACACGGCGCTCCGGATCCTGGGCGAGGCACTGACCGTGGCGCGGGCCGGGTCCGAGGGACCGGGGTAGGGGAGCGGCACCGCATGCGTCACTTCTTCGACATCGACGACCTCGGCCCCGACGAGTGGGAGCACCTGCTCGCACTGGCGCTCACGCCCCCCTCCGACCCGCCGCTGGCGGGCCAGGGAGTGGCGCTGCTCTTCCAGAAGCCGTCGGCGCGGACCCGCAACTCCACCGAAATGGCGGTGGTCGACCTGGGCGGCCATCCCGTCTACATCCAAGCGGCCGAGGTCGGGTTGGACGAACGGGAGACGGCGGAGGACGTCGCGCGCACGTTGGCCTGCTATCACCGGGTCCTGTGCGCCCGGGTGTTCGAGCACTCGATGCTGGTGCGTATGGCGGGCGCCCTGGAACGGAGCGGCTTCGACGTCCCGGTCGTCAACCTGCTCTGCGACACCGCGCACCCGTGCCAGGTGGTGGCCGACGTGCTCACCATGCGTGAGGCACTGGGGTCGCTCGCCGGCCGCACGCTGACCTACGTCGGGGACGCCAACAACATGGCGCGTTCGCTGGCCAAGGGCGGGCTGCTCGAGGGCATGGAGGTCCGCTTCGCCACGCCGGCGGGCTACAGCTTCTCCGGGGACGAGCTGGCCGACTTGCAGGCGTTCGGTGACCGCGTGGGGCGGGGTGGCACGGTGCAGGTGACCGACGACCCCGGCCGCGCCGCCAAGGGTGCGGCCGCGCTCTACACCGACGTGTGGACGAGCATGGGGCAGGAGGAGCAGCGGGCGATCCGTCTGGCCGCCTTCGCCGGCTTCACCGTCGACCGTGACCTGGTCGAGCAGGCGGCGGCCGACGCCGTTGTCCTGCACTGCCTGCCGGCACACCGTGGCGAGGAGATCACCGACGAAGTCCTCGAGGGTCCGCACTCACTCGTCTGGCGGCAGGCGGCCCACCGCCGGACCGCCATGCGAGGGGTCCTGGCCTGGGTCGTGGAGGGTTCGCAGTGAGCGGGCAGGCACCCAGCCGACTGACCAAGAACCAGCGCCAACACCGCATCACCAAGCTGCTGGAGACCCAGCCGGTGACGAGCCAGGCCCAGTTGGTGACGTTGCTCGGCGGGCAGGGGATCGAGGCGACGCAGACGACGGTGTCGCGCGACCTCGAGGACCTTGGCGCCGTGAAGGTGCGTTTGCCCGGGGGGAGACGGCCTACGCGCTGCCCGAACTGCCGGCCCAGCAGATAGCGCCGGAGGACCACCTGCGGCGCGTGCTCGGCGAATGGGTGGTGGAGGTGGCTCACTCGGGGAACCTCGTGGTGCTGCGCACACCCCCGGGCTCGGCCCACGTGGTCGGCTCCGCGCTCGATCGCAGCGGGCTCGAAGAGGTCGTGGGCACGGTGGCCGGGGACGACACGGTGCTGGTCGTCGTCGAGGAGACGCTCGGGGGTGGGCCGATGGCGGACCGCCTGCGCGATGTCGCAGGCATTGTCGTCGGCAGCAAGATCGCGTTGAATGGGAAGGAAGAAGAGGACTGAACATGTCTGATCGGGTGGTTCTGGCCTACAGCGGTGGCCTCGATACGTCCGTCGCCGTGCGCTGGCTCATTGAGCACGAAGACGTCGAGGTCGTGGCCGTGGCGGTGGACGTCGGGCAATCGGCGGACCGAGGTGGCGAGGACTGGGACGCCATCCGGGCACGGGCCCTGGCGGCCGGCGCAGTCGAGGCCGTGGTGGTCGACGCCCGCCGGGAGATGGCCGAGGAGTTCTGCGTGCCGGCCCTGCAGGCCAACGCGCGCTACGAGGGCAAGTACCCGCTGGTGTCGGCCCTCTCGCGTCCGGTCATCGTGCGCCACCTGGTGGCCCAGGCGCGCACGCACGGGGCCACGGCCGTCGCCCACGGCTGCACAGGCAAGGGGAACGACCAGGTGCGCTTCGAGGTCGGCGTGCGCGCGCTGGCACCGGATTTGGGGATCTACGCGCCGGCGAGGGTCTGGGGCCTGACCCGCGAGGACTGCGTGGAGTTGGCCGCCAAGTGGGACATTCCGATCACGGTCACCAAGGAGAAGCTGTATTCCATCGACGACAACCTGTGGGGCAAGGCGATCGAGTGCGGGGCCATCGAGGATCCCTGGGCGCCCGCGCCCGACGACGTCTACACGCTGACGCGGGTGACCGAGAGCGACCCCGTCGAGGTCATTGTGGGCTTCGAGGCCGGCGTCCCGGTGAGCCTGGACGGCACGACACTCGGTCCCTACGACCTGATCAGCCGGCTGGGCCGGGTCGCCGGCGGCCGCGGCTTCGGCCGGCTCGACATGATTGAGAACCGTCGGGTGGGGATCAAGA
The DNA here is from genome assembly GCA_963742035.1 of uncultured Acidimicrobiaceae bacterium. GTDB lineage: Bacteria > Actinomycetota > Acidimicrobiia > Acidimicrobiales > RAAP-2 > Bog-473. The sequence continues at coordinate 597,368 of CAVUKH010000007.1, read as the reverse complement.
GCCGGGAGGTCTACGAGTGCCCGGCCGCGCTGGCTCTGATTCTGGCCCACGCCGACCTCGAGGACCTCACGCTGGAGCGGGACGTGCACCACGAGAAAGCCCGACTGGAGCCGCGCTGGGCCGAGCTCGTCTACGACGGTTTGTGGTACTCGCCCCTGCGCAGCGCGCTGCAGGCTTTCATCACCGAGAGCCAGCGTCACGTCACCGGAGAGGTGCGGTTGCGCTTCGCCGCGCCAGGCACCTGCGCCGTCGTCGGCCGCCGCAGCCCGGTCGCGCTCTACGACCACGACCTGGCGACCTACGATGCGTCGGACAGCTTCCGGCACGCGGACGCGGAGGGCTTCGTGCGCCTGTGGGGCCTGGGGGTCGCCACGTGGTCAGCCCGGCAGGGGCCGGGCGCACAGCAACCGGGAGCCCACACAGTGGCGCCGGCAGAGGCAGGGGAAGTGAGGGGAGAGCATTGACGCTGTGGGAGGGCCGGATCTCGACCGGCATGGCGGACGCCGTGGCGGCATTCACCGTCAGCCTGCCCTTCGACCGGGTGCTGGCCCACGACGACCTGGCCGGCTCGCGCGCGCACGTCAAGGGTCTCGGCAAGGCGGGCATCCTGACCGACAGCGAGGTGACCACCCTGGTGGAGACCCTCGATATCGTCGAAGAGGAGTTCACGACGGGCGAGTTCGTCTTCGCCCCCGGCGACGAGGACGTCCATACCGCCATTGAGCGGCGCGTCACCGAACTGGTGGGCGATGTCGGCGCCAAGCTGCACACGGGGCGCAGCCGCAACGACCAGGTGGCCACCGCCCTGCGTCTGTGGTGCCGCCGGTCGCTCATCGGCGTGGCCGACGAGATCATGGCCTTGCAGGACACGCTGGCCCAGCGGGCCCGCGAAGCGGCCGACGTCTACCTGCCGGGCTACACCCACATGCAGCGGGCTCAGCCCGTGCTGCTGGCCCACCACCTGCTGGCCCACGGCTGGGCCCTGGCTCGCGACGTCGATCGCCTCGTCACGACCGTCGACCGCCTCAACATCTCTCCGCTCGGTGCGGGCGCTCTGGCCGGCTCGTCGCTCCCACTCGACCCCGACTACGTGGCGGCTGAGCTCGGATTCCACAGCCGCTTCGAGAATTCGCTCGATGCGGTGTCCGACCGCGACTTCGTGGCGGAGTCGCTCTTCGACCTGGCCCTGCTGGGCGTGCACCTGTCACGGATGGGCGAGGAGATCGTCCTGTGGTCGACCGAGGAATTCGGCTTCTGCACGCTCGACGACGCATACGCCACCGGAAGCTCGATGCTGCCGCAGAAGAAGAACCCCGACGTGGCCGAGCTGGCGCGCGGCAAGTCGGGTCGCCTCATCGGCCACCTCAACGCGGTGCTGGTCACACTCAAGGGTCTGCCGCTGGCCTACAACCGCGACCTGCAGGAGGACAAGGAGCCCATCTTCGACGCGGTGACGCAGGTCACCCGCGCCCTCATCGCGTTGCGCGGCGTCTACGAGACCGCCTCGTGGAACGAGGAGCGCATGCAGTCGGCCGCCGACGGTCCGGCGGCCTCCGCCATCGACCTGGCGGAGATGCTCGTCGAGCAGGGGATGCCCTTCCGCCAGGCCCACGCGCTGATCGGTGGACTGGTGCGAGAGTCGCTCGAGCGCCACGTGCCCCTGGTCGAGCTGGTGGCCGCCCATCCCGATTTGGGCGAGACGGCGGTGGAACTGCTCGAACCGGGGGTGGCGGTGACTCGCCGGCGCACCCCGGGAGGAGCCGGACCGGGCCCCGTCCGCGAGCAGGCCGAGCGCTTCGTCCGGCGGCGTGAGGTCGACCGGACGCGGCTGGCCCAATGGCGTCCGCCGGGAGCCACCTCCTGACCAGCACGCCGCGGCGCGTCAGCGCGTCGTGTCGCCCCAGGTGGCGCAGGTGGCGGTTGCGCGGCCCAGCCCCTATGTCAGGTAACCCTCAGGTGAACGCACCATAAAGATTGGCGCAAATGGTTGTGTCGGCCGCGGCGAGGGTGAAGGCTGTAGGTATAGCCACATCGACAGGCAGAGCCACATCGACGAAGAGCCCGGATCGATGACGTGCGCTGGAAACCGCCTCCGAGGGTCTGAGGGGGGAGACGGGATCTGCGGCGGTCCGGGAGCCACCGTCGAGTCCACCGGAAGCCCTCACCACGTGGAGACGTACACATGCAGCGCATGACCGGCATCGACCCGATGTTCATCTACTCCGACACCCCGGAGACCCCGATGGAGATCGCCTACGCCTGCATCTTCGATCCCACCGCACTGCCCGGCGGGTACACGTTCGAACGGGTCACCGCCGTGCTGCAGACGCGGATCCCCACGCTCCAGCCGTTCCGCCGTCGCCTGATGCCCGTCCCACTCGGCCTGGACCATCCGCGCTGGGTGGACGACCCGGATTTCGAACTGGCCAACCACCTGCACCGCGTCGCCCTTCCGGCCCCGGGTGGCGATGCGGAGTTCCGGGCCAAGGTCGCGCAGGTGATGGGGCGTCCCCTCACGCCCGAACAGCCTCCCTGGGAGATGCACGTCGTGGAGGGGATGGCCGACGGCAGGATCGGGCTCATCGCCAAGGTGCACCACGCGGTGATCGACGGCGTCGCCGGTGCCGAGATGCTGGCCAAGCTCCTCGACCTCACCCCGGAGGGCAGCGCCGTCACCGAACCCTGCCCGCCGTGGGTCCCGGCCGGTCTTCCCTCGCAAACCCAGTTGATGACTGATGCGCTGCCGGCATTCATCCGCAGCCCCCTCCGGGGGCTGGGTGCCGCACGCGAAATCGGCCGCACGGCCGTGCGGCTGGCCCGCTGCGCCATCGACGACCGGCTCGGGCCGGTGTCGATCCCGCTGGGTGCGCCCGACACGTTCGAGACGCCGGTGGGCGCGGACCGTACGGTGTCCTTCGCCGAGCTCGACATGGCGAAGGTGCGTGCGCTCAAGACGCGTTTCGGGTCCACGATCAACGACGTCGTCCTCGCCGTCTGTTCGGGCGCGCTGCGCTCCCACCTGGCGTCGCACGACCAGGATGTCGAGAGCCCGCTGGTCGCCGTCGTGCCGGTCTCGGTCCGTGGCGAGAAGACGGCCCCGGCATTGGGCAATCAGCTCTCCGCCATGTTCGTCCCGCTCGCGAACGACAAGCAGACCCCGCTGGAACGGTTGCGCACGGTGACCGCGGCGAGTGCCACGTGCAAGGGGCAGGAGCGCGCCGTCGGCTACGGCCCCATGGCGACGCGTCTGACCGAGGCGGTGCCTCCCGCGGTCGTCAAGCCGATGATCCAGCTCGGGGTGCGCTCGGGCGTCCTGCGCAAGCTTCGGCCCGGGAACCTCATGGTGTCCAACGTGCCCGGTCCGGACTTCCCGCTCTACTTCGCCGGCATGGAGCTCTGCGCCGTCTACCCGCTCGGGCCGGTGATCGACGGGGTCGCGCTCAACATCACGGTGCAGAGCTACCGCGAATCCCTCTTCGTCGGCATCAATGCGTCTCCCAACGCCGTGCCGGACCTGCCAGGCCTCACCGCGGCGATGGTGGACGAGCTCGCATTGCTGTGCCGGATGGCCGTCGGAGCGGGGGAGCCGCAGCCCGGGGCCCGCGCCCGTCTGGCCACCGCGGGCCGCGGCTCGGGCACCGCGACGGACGTCCTCCGCCGGGTGCCCTCCGCCGGATGACCGCGCCGACCCCCATCTGAGGAACGCCGTCCGGCTCGGTTCTCCGGCCCTCCCCTTTTGGACGCCTCTCCCGTTCCTGGGCACCCCGGGGGTGGCGCCGCCCCGCCCCGGTGGGCCAGGGTGGCGCAATGGAGCGGTCGGAGCTGGAGGGTGATCCCGTCGCCCTCGCTCCCTGGCTCTTGAACAAGGTGCTGGTGCGGGGCGACCGGGCCGGTCGCATCGTCGAGGTCGAGGCCTATCACGGGGCCAACGACGCGGCCTCGCACGCCTACCGGGGCCTGACACCGCGGACCGCGATCATGTTCGGGCCCCCCGGATACCTCTACGTGTACTTCACCTACGGCATGCACTGGTGCGCCAACGTCGTGTGCGGGCCCGAGGGAGAGGCCGCCGCCGTCCTGATCCGCGCGCTCGAGCCCATCGCGGGCGTGGAGGAGATGTGGGAGGCCCGGCGGGCTGCCCGTCGGGAACGGGATCTGTGCAACGGCCCGGCCAAGCTGTGCCAGGCCCTCGGCATCACGGGGGCGGACAACGGATCGGACCTCCTGGCCACCCTGAGAGGGCTCCGGGGGGCGGGGGTCGGCTCGCCGGCGATGGTCCGCCTGCGGGACGACGGGACACCGCCTCCCCGTCGTCCCGGCCGCGGGACGCGGATCGGCATCAAGGAGGCGACCGACAAGCGCTGGCGCTTCTGGGTGCCGGGCAACGCCTCGGTCTCCCGGGCCTGAGGGGAGCAGCACCGCCAGCTGTCTGACCAGGCTGATCGCGTTGTCATCGCCCTGTCACAGCCGTGCAACAGCTCCGGTTCATCATGCAGCCATCGCATGGTGGTGACATGCGGTGGATCGAGGGCATCAGCAGGCGGCGCACGCTCCCCGGCCTGGTTGGCGACAGCCGGGAAGCGGAAAGCCAGTTGAGCTTCGAGCGCCGGGTGGCATGCGGGAGGCCGGGTGGCTTTCCGCATGCCCACTTGGTGGGTTGCATCGCCCGCAGCGGGAACCGGGCCGTTCGGGCGGGCATCCGCCGGCGACGGCGGGTGTCCCGCTACGATCGGCGGTGGAGGCGGGAACCCCGGGGCAATGCCCGCAGGATCTCGACCCGTGACGCGTTGACGGTCAGTCGCGCGTCTGCTATCGTGACATTCCCGTCGGAACGGCCTCCCCAAGGCCCTCCGACAGCCGAAGGAGACTCGCCGGCGAAGCAATTCGTCCGGAACAGTCCTCCGGCACACCCGGCACCAACACCGGCTGGACTGGTGCGTGCCCGGTCGCTCCTTGAAAACGGAATAGTGAGAGCCAAAAGCCAGTGCGGGCAATTCATCCGGACTCAAACGGATGGGTTGTACGTCAATTAAGCAGTACACAGGCCTTGGAACCCCTCGGGGTGAAGGAGCCTGTGGTCACAAATAGTTCGAGTCAAACTATGGTGACTCTCTGATTCTTGGTCGGTCGAGCTCCCTGTTTGGGGTTTGGCCGGTCGGAGTCTCGATGGAGAGTTTGATCCTGGCTCAGGACGAACGCTGGCGGCGTGCCTAACACATGCAAGTCGAACGCGCTCCATTCGGTAGCAATACTGATGAAGAGCGAGTGGCGAACGGGTGAGTAGCACGTGAGCAACCTGCCCCGAAGACCGGGACAACACCGGGAAACCGGTGCTAATACCGGATATCCCTATCGGACCGCATGATCTGATAAGGAAATGGATTCCGCTTCGGGAGGGGCTCGCGGCCTATCAGCTAGTTGGTGAGGTAACGGCCCACCAAGGCATCGACGGGTAGCTGGTCTGAGAGGACGATCAGCCACACTGGGACTGAGACACGGCCCAGACTCCTACGGGAGGCAGCAGTGGGGAATCTTGCGCAATGGGCGAAAGCCTGACGCAGCAACGCCGCGTGGAGGACGAAGGCTTTCTGAGTTGTAAACTCCTTTCAGCAGGGACGATAGTGACGGTACCTGCAGAAGAAGCACCGGCCAACTACGTGCCAGCAGCCGCGGTGATACGTAGGGTGCAAGCGTTGTCCGGATTTATTGGGCGTAAAGAGCTCGTAGGCGGTTTGATTAGTCGGGTGTGAAACCTCCAGGCTCAACCTGGAGCCGCCACTCGATACTGTCATGACTAGAATTCGGTAGGGGACCACGGAATTCCTGGTGTAGCGGTGAAATGCGCAGATATCAGGAGGAACACCAGCAGCGAAGGCGGTGGTCTGGGCCGACATTGACGCTGAGGAGCGAAAGCGTGGGGAGCGAACAGGATTAGATACCCTGGTAGTCCACGCCGTAAACGTTGGGCACTAGGTGTGGGGACTATTCAACGGTTTCCGTGCCGCAGCTAACGCATTAAGTGCCCCGCCTGGGGAGTACGGCCGCAAGGCTAAAACTCAAAGGAATTGACGGGGGCCCGCACAAGCGGCGGAGCATGTGGCTTAATTCGAGGCAACGCGAAGAACCTTACCTGGGTTTGACATGTAGGGAAAAGCCGTAGAGATACGGTGTCCTTCGGGGCCTTACACAGGTGGTGCATGGCTGTCGTCAGCTCGTGTCGTGAGATGTTGGGTTAAGTCCCGCAACGAGCGCAACCCTTGTCCTATGTTGCCAGCGGGTAATGCCGGGGACTCGTAGGAGACTGCCGGGGTCAACTCGGAGGAAGGTGGGGACGACGTCAAGTCATCATGCCCCTTACGTCCAGGGCTGCACACATGCTACAATGGCTGGTACAACGGGCTGCTATCCCGCGAGGGGGAGCCAATCCCAAAAGCCAGTCTCAGTTCGGATTGGAGTCTGCAACTCGACTCCATGAAGTCGGAGTCGCTAGTAATCCCGGATCAGCAACGCCGGGGTGAATACGTTCCCGGGCCTTGTACACACCGCCCGTCACACCACGAAAGTCGGTAACACCCGAAGCCGGTGGCCCAACCTTTTAGGAGGGAGCCGTCGAAGGTGGGATCGGTGATTGGGGTGAAGTCGTAACAAGGTAGCCGTACCGGAAGGTGCGGCTGGATCACCTCCTTTCTAAGGAGTGCTATCGGTCCTTTTGATATTTGTGTATCGAAAGATTCGCCGATCACTACCCAGTTGAACACTGGTTACTCGGGCGCTCTCGTACACCGGCAGAAGAGTGGCCGCCTTTGATTCCTTCGGGAGTCGGAGCCCGCCACTCACGGATCGGTCCCTGCGGAAGCGTCCGGAACTCTCACTATTCCGTTTTGAGGGAGTGGCCCTTTGGGTCGTTCCCGGTGATGTCCCTTCGGCGCTCGTCTGAGCCCGGGGCCGGGCGGTGCCTGCTTGTCGAGTCGAGCCCTTCGGGAGCTCCTCGGAGGGCCGGCGTTTGCTGCTCAACCCCGCGTTCAGGCCATGCGCGTGCCGGCGGTGACCGCTCACCCCGTGCGTGCCCTGGTCGGGCAGTTTGTTCCGGCCGCTCTCCGTTTTGGCTTATTCGACGGAGGGCGGTGACGGAGTCCCGACCCCGGCGTGCGCTGTGCAGCCCCTTGAGAATTCCAAAGCGAGCACGAGCATCTTTGTTCTCCAAGCTACAAAGAGCCAACGGTGAATGCCTTGGCGCCTAAAGCCGAAGAAGGACGTGGGCGACTGCGAAAAGCCACGGGAAGCTGTCTACCTAGCGTCGATCCGTGGATATCCGAATGGGGCAACCCAATACCTGTCATGAGGTATTACACCCGCCTGAATGTATAGGGCGGGGCGAGGGAACCGGGTGAATTGAAACATCTCAGTAACCCGAGGAGAGGAAAACAACAGTGACTCCCTGAGTAGCGGCGAGCGAAACGGGAAGAGCCTAAACCGTGCCGGTGGTAAAGCCTGGTGGCGTTGCCGGTATGGGGTTGTGGGATTCGAGAGACGGGGCACCAGACCTGTCACGGAGTTACAAATCCGATGTCTAGTGGAATCAGTCAGGAAAGCTGAACCAAAGAGGGTAATGGTCCCGTACACGAAACGCATTGGACTCCGCTTGAACACCCGAGTAGCGCCGGATCCGGGAAAGCCGGCGTGAATCTGCGAGGACCATCTCGTAAGGCTAAGTACTCTTAGGCGACCGATAGTGAACTAGTACCGTGAGGGAAAGGTGAAAAGTACCCCGGGAGGGGAGTGAAATAGTACCTGAAACCGTTGGCTTACAAACAGTCAAAGCGTCGTTGCTCCACCGTTGCCATGATCCCTTCGGGTGAGATTGGTGACACCAGGTGGATGTCAGCCGTGATGGCGTGCCTTTTGAAGAATGAGCCAGCGAGTTACGGTGTGTGGCGAGGTTAACCAGCGATGGGTAGCCGAAGCGAAAGCGAGTCTGAATAGGGCGTTGAGTCGCATGCTGTAGACCCGAAGCCGAGTGAGCTTGCCATGGGCAGGCTGAAGCGAAGGTAAGACTTCGTGGAGGGCCGAACCCACCTAGGTTGAAAACTGGGGGGATGACCTGTGGCAAGGGGTGAAAGGCCAATCAAACTCGGTGATAGCTGGTTCTCCCCGAAATGCATTTAGGTGCAGCGTCGGGTGTTCAGCATCGGAGGTAGAGCACTGGATGGGCTAGGGGGCCTACAAGCTTACTGACCCCAACTAAACTCCGAATGCCGATGCTCAAGAACCCGGCAGTGAGACCACGAGGGATGAGCTTCGTTGGTCGAAAGGGAAACAGCCCAGACCGCCGGCTAAGGCCCCAAATTCTTGACTAAGTGGAAAACGATGTGGGAACGCAAAGACAGCCAGGAGGTTGGCTTAGAAGCAGCCACCCTTAAAAGAGTGCGTAATAGCTCACTGGTCGAGTGGTCCTGCGCGGATAATGTAACGGGGCTCAAGTCAAGAGCCGAAGCCGCGGATTTCCGTCTTTAGACGGGAGTGGTAGGGGAGCGTCGATCTTGCAGAGAAGCGGCGGTGTGAACCGTCGTGGAGCGTGGTCGAGTGCGAATGCTGGTATGAGTAGCGAGAGAGGAGTGAGAAACTCCTCCGCCGTAAGCCCAAGGGTTCCTGGGGAAGGCTAATCCTCCCAGGGTAAGTCGGGAGCTAAGGCGAGGCCGAGAGGCGTAGTCGATGCACAACTGGTTGATATTCCAGTACTACCGTGTCCGCGCCCATTCCAAGCCAGGGGTACTAAGGGGATGACCTTCGGGTCGAGCCGACAAACCTTGGGGCGGACAGCAAAGGAGCGACACAGGAAGATAGGTGAGCCCAGGCGTTGGTTGTCCTGGGGTAAGCGTGTAGGGAGGGATCTAGGCAAATCCGGATCCTGTTAATCCTGAGACGCGATGCCGAGCCATCCCAGGCGAAGTCACTGATTCTATGCTGTCTAGAAAAACTTCTAGCGAGCTGACACGGTACCCGTACCCCAAACCAACACAGGTGGGCGGGTAGAGAATACCAAGGCGATCGGGAGAACTGTGGTTAAGGAACTCGGCAAAATTCCTCCGTAACTTCGGGAGAAGGAGGGCCTCGATAGGGTGATGGACTTCGCGTCCTGACGCCTGAGGGGGCCGCAGAGAATTGGGGAAAGCGACTGTTTACTAAAAACACAGGAGCGTGCGAAGTCGTAAGACGATGTATACGCTCTGACGCCTGCCCGGTGCCGGAAGGTTACGGGGAAGGGTTAGTCTTCGGACGAAGCTCTGAACCTAAGCCCCGGTAAACGGCGGCCGTAACTATAACGGTCCTAAGGTAGCGAAATTCCTTGTCGGGTAAGTTCCGACCTGCACGAATGGCGTAACGACTTTCCTACTGTCTCAACCACAGACCCGGCGAAATTGAAGTACGAGTAAAGATGCTCGTTAGCTGCATCAGGACGGAAAGACCCCGTGGACCTTTACTACAGCTTGATGTTGAGTTTTGGTACTATTTGTGTAGGATAGGTGGGAGACTTTGAAGCGTTGGCGCTAGCCAGCGTGGAGTCAACCTTGAAATACCACCCTTTTAGTGCCGGGACTCTAACCTCGGTCCGTGATCCGGATCAGGAACAGCGTCAGGTGGGTAGTTTGACTGGGGCGGTCGCCTCCTAAAATGTAACGGAGGCGCCCAAAGGTTCCCTCAGGCTGGTTGGCAATCAGCTGTCGAGTGCAATGGCAAAAGGGAGCTTGACTGCGAGACCTACAAGTCGAGCAGGTGCGAAAGCAGGGCATAGTGATCCAGCGGTTGCTTATGGAAGCGCCGTTGCTCAACGGATAAAAGGTACCCCGGGGATAACAGGCTCATCTTCCCCAAGAGTCCATATCGACGGGAAGGTTTGGCACCTCGATGTCGGCTCGTCGCATCCTGGGGCTGAAGCCGGTCCCAAGGGTTGGGCTGTTCGCCCATTAAAGCGGTACGCGAGCTGGGTTTAGAACGTCGTGAGACAGTTCGGTCCCTATCCGATGCAGCCGTAGGAGATTTGAGAAAGGCTGTCCCTAGTACGAGAGGACCGGGACGGACGTAGCTCTCGTGTGCCAGTTGTCCTGCCAAGGGCACGGCTGGTTTGCGACCTACGGGTGGGATAAGCGCTGAAAGCATCTAAGTGCGAAGCCCGTTTCGAGATGAAATCTCCCACAGGGTTAACCTGGTAAGGCCCGTGGCTAGACGACCACGTTGATAGGCCGGAGGTGTAAGTGCAGCAATGCATTCAGCCGACCGGTACTAATCGGCCGAGGGCTTGGAGACCTACTCGCTCGTGCTCGCTTTGGAACGCTCAGGGGCTGCGGAAACGCAGCCTCAGGCGTGGCCCTGCCCGTGATCGGGTGGTCGTGCCCCGCCGAGTGCAAGATTTCCGGTGGCCATGGCGGCGGGGAAACACCCGTTCCCATTCCGAACACGGCAGTTAAGCCCGCCCGCGCCGATGGTACTTGGGGGGAGGCCCCCTGGGAGAGTAGGTCGCCGCCGGGATTTCTCACGAAACCCCCTCCGAGCTTCGGCTCGAGGGGGTTTCGTACGTTCGGGGCCCCTCTGGCCCCTGCCCGTGCCCGGAGCAAGCGCTGGTCGCCGACGCGAGGTTGCGCCGCTGCGATACTGCCGCCCATGCGGACGATGCCGGATAGGGGGGCTGTCCTCCCGAACGCGGTGCGGACATGACCGGTCGGCGGTTACGGGTGCTCCCGATGAGGCCCCGGGACATCGACGAGGAGCACCGGGCCTCGACGCCGCTCGAGCTCCTCTTCGACCTCTGCTTCGTGGTGGCGGTCTCGCAGGCGGCCGACCAGCTCCACGACGCCCTGCTGGCCGGCCATTTCCACACGGCCATCGTCGGCTACCTCACTGTGTTCTTCGGCATCTGGTGGGCCTGGGTCAACTTCACCTGGTTCGCCTCGGCCTACGACGTCGACGACCTCCTCTACCGCCTCCTCACCTTCGTGCAGATCATCGGTGTGCTGATCCTCGCCGCCGGTGTCGAGAGTGCCTTCACCAGCGGGAACTACACGGTCATGACCATCGGCTACGTCGTGATGCGCATCGCCATGGTGGCGCAGTGGCTCCGGGCCGCCTCGGGTGACCCCGCGGCCCGGCCGGCCGCCTTACGGTATGCGGCGGGCATCGCCGTCCTGCAGATCGGCTGGGTGTTGCGCCTGTTCCTCCCGGCGCAGGCCGGTCTCTGGGCCTTCTGCGTGCTGGCGGTGTGCGAGATGCTCGTACCCGCCTGGGCCGAGCGAGCGGGCAGCGGGGCGGGCACCCCGTGGCACCCCGGCCACATCAGCGAGCGTTACGGGCTCTTCACCTTGATCGTGCTCGGCGAGTGCATCGCCGCGGTGACGGTGGCCATCCACGGTGCGAGCTCGGCGCACGGCGTGTCCGCCGGGCTCGTGGCGGTGGTTGTCGGGTCCGTGCTCCTCGTCTTCTCCATCTGGTGGTGGTACTTCGAGAACCCGGCCGAGGAGGGGCTGCGCATGTCGCGCCAACTCGCCTTCGTCTGGGGCTACGGCCACTACGTCGTTCTTGGGTCCCTCGGGGCGCTGGGAGCCGGTCTGGAATTGGCGGCGGGCGGCGCCAACGGGGCCGTGTCGTCGACCATGGCGACCACGGCGGGGCTGGCCGTCGCTGTTCCGGTCGCTGCGTACGTCGTCGTGACCGGTGTGTTGCAGGGGCGTCTCGGGCGTCAGTGGGCCGGTCGGGCCACCATGGTGGGAGTCGCGTCCGCGGTCGTGGTGGTGCTCGGTGTCACCGCCAGCGGGCTGGGAGTCGCCGTCGCCACGTTGCTCATGGGCCTGGTGGTAGCCGCGATCGTCGTCACCGACGAACTGCGTCGCGACCGTCGGCGCCGACCGGGAGCCGCGCCCGCCTGACGGCGCGCCGTGCGCCGGTGCCGGCAGCGACTCGGGAGACTGTGACCCGGGCATCTAGAATGACCCGATGCCGCGGAACTCCTCCCAGCCGAATCGCCGCGCCTCCTCGGCGCGCTCGGGTGGGTCTCCACGTCCGGCCCGGTCCGGCGGCGGTGGCGGTGGGCAGGGGAGCCGGGGCGGTACGGGGCGACCGGCATCTCGGGGCGCCGGCGGTGCCGGGGGAGCCGGCGGTGGGACTCGGCGTCCGGTCAGGAGGGACGGCACCCGGAGTGACGCGCCGAGCCGAGGCGGGAGCGGGACCGGCCGCTCAGGCGGGACCGGCCGCACAGGCGGCACAGGCGGCGGCGGGCGGAGCGGGGGAGCGGCGCCGCAACGATCGGCCGGAAAGAGCGCCGGTCAGAGTGGTCGCCCCCGGTCGGCTGGCACGCGGGCCGAAGGCCCCAGGCCGGGACCGGCGCGTTCGGGTTCCCCCAGGACAGCGGGCCCCAGGAGGGGTGCGGGCCGTTCGGGCCCGCCGCGGACGGACGTTTCCCGCAGCACGCCGCCGACCCGTGACGAGCGCCCCCCGCTGCCCCGCAAAGCCGCGGGCTGGGGCAACGTGGCCCGCCGGGGCGCCCACCAGGTCAGCCGTCGCGACGGGGAGGAGCGGGGGCGGGACGAGTCCGACGAGCGGGAACGCCGCCGCGGTGCGCCCCGACCCAAGCCACAAGCGCAGTGGACCAGGGACGACGGCGCACCGGAGTGGCAGGACCTCGACGCGCCGACCCGCAGGGGCAAGGCACGAAGCGGCGCGGGTGCGGGCAGCGCCACCGAAGCCATCGCCACCCTTACGCAGCGCCACTCCCTCCCTCCCGAAATCGCCGCCGACATCCGCAATGCGGCCGACGTCGCGACCGTCCGCCACCGCGAGCACCTGGTCGAGCGGGCCGAGTCCGCCTACGGCGCCTACGAGCGCGGGCGCTTCCAAGATGCGATGCGAGCCATGAAGCCCGTGGCCGACGAAGCTCCCGGCGTGGCCGCCGTGCGTGAGCTGGCCGGGCTCGCTGCCTACCGGTGCGGTCGCTGGCGCTCGGCGGCCGGGCATCTCGAGGCGTTCGGGCGGCTGAGCGACTCGGCAGAGCACCTGCCGGTGCTGATGGACTGCCAACGGGCGCTGCACAAGCCGAAGAAGGTGGCTGCGCTGTGGACGGAACTGCGGCAGAGCTCGCCCGATCCCGACGTGCTGGCCGAGGGGCGGATTGTGGCGGCGGCGTCGTTGGCCGACGCGGGCGACCTGAACGGGGCCATCGCCATGCTGTCGACGGCCGGTGCGTCCAAGGCCCTGCGCAACCCTTCCGAGCGCCACGTCCGGCAGTGGTACCTGCTGGCCGACCTTTACGAACGGGCCGGCGACCTCCCGAAGGCGCGGGAGTACTTCGAGCGTGTGTTTCGCGCCGACCCCGAGGCCTACGACGTGGCGGAGCGCCTGCGCGGCCTCGGTCCCGAGCGCAAGCCCAGGGCGCCGAGGCGCACCAAGGCCAAGACGTCGACCTCGACCAAGACCGGCCCGGCTGCCGCCGACAAGGGCTGATCTTTCGATACCCACACGAGTCACCTCGTCGGTATCGACCGTTCAACGGATCTGGTCGGACGGCCGGACTGGCCGCACGCCCGGGCCCTTACGGCGTCGGCGGTGTCGTTGCTGCCGCAGCCGTCGTGGTTGTCACGGGAGCCGCCGGTGCGGTGGTCGTCGTGGCGGGAGGAGCGGTGGTCGTGGTGGTCGTCGGTGGTGGCGCCGTCCCGAGGTCCGGCCCAATGACGGTCACCAGGGTCCCGATGGGCGTGAGCGGCCAGACCAGCGCCGCGTTGGCGTAGCTCATTTCGACGCAGCCGTTGCTCTGCGGGGTCCCGTAGGAGGCCCGGATGAAGCCGTGCAACGCGTCGCCCCCGTTGAAGTAGCTGGCGTAGGGGACATTGGGGTCGTCGTAGGTGGAACCGTCGACGTTGGTCCCTTTCATTTCCGAGTAGCGCACGTGCTCGAAGACGGCATACGTGCCGTCGGTCGTGTCGGCGCCCGGCGCCCCGCTGTTGACCGGGACGGTGTACTGGGCCACCCCGTTGTTCCAGAGGGTCAGGGTCTGCGGGACCACTTTGTTCACGAGGACGTAGACGTACGGAGTGGCGCTCGGCTTGTTGTTGATGACGTCGTTCAGCAGGGAGGTCCACACGGTGGGGCCGGGGATCCCGTCCACGCCTATGTCGTTCTGGGTCTCGAAGGCCTCGACGGCGGCCTTGGTGATCTGGTCCATGGTGCCCTGGGTCCATTGCGAGGTCAGCTGCGCCGGCAGGTTGGGCCAGCGCCAGGAGAAGGAGCCCGCCTGATCCTCGGCCAGGTCGGCGTTGGTGGGGGCCGGGCCGCTGGGGGTGAAGGCCACCGGGAGGTAGTTCAGCTGGGCCAGGAGCTGCTGGAGCCGGAGGGTGTCGCCGGCGGCCACCCCGAACGTCACCGAATGCGACGAGGTCAGCGTGGCCCCGCCCGTCGAGTGCAGGCCATTGGTCCCGCCGGGGATGGTGACGACCACCTGCGAGGAGGGGATGAGGGGGGAGTCGAGGGCGTAGGTCAGCGTGGTGGCGTTCGTCTGGACCCACTTGCCGGCGATGGCGGGTGTCAGCGTGGGCGCCGTTTGCCCCAGCGAGACCGGGGCCGAGAACTGCAGCGAGATGCTGGTGTTTGCCGCCACGTTCTGCGTCCCAGCGACGGGGGTGGTGGACATCAAGAAGAACGAGGCGGGGCGCGCACTCGGTGAGGCCTTCGAGCCGGCGCCAGACCCGCTCGCGCTCGAATGAGCCGGCTGCTTCGGTGTCGAACCACCGGTGACGATGAGTACCGCGACGAGCGCAGCGACGGCCGTCGCCGCGCCGACCAGAAGCACCCACGGGCGCAGGCGCGGGGGCCCGCCGGCCCGAGACTCGAGAACGTTCATGACCTCCACTCGCTCAAGACGTCGCCTCACTCGCAACTGGCTCCATGCAGCGTATGGGCCGGACCGTGGCGCGATGCGTCAGGGGTAGCGGAATTGTGATGAATTCCAGGCGACGCGGGCGTGACACATGGGATGCCGGTCGACGTCGGCCCAAAGGAGCGCACTGACCCTCCGGTAGCATGACCCGCATGAGCACGAGCACATCGAGCACCGATCTCCAGGCGCTTCTCGGCGACGAAGCCGACGAGCTCCTCGGCTACACGGCCAAGGCGTTCCCGGCCGAACATCTCACCCTCCCGGGGCCGAACTACCTCGGCGAGGTGTTCGTCGACAGCGACCGCAATCCCACGGTGCTGCGCAATCTCGGGTGGGTATTCGACCACGGGCGCCTCGGTGGCACGGGCTACGTCTCCATCCTCCCGGTCGACCAGGGGATCGAGCACTCGGCGGCGGCGAGCTTCTCGAAGAATCCCGCCTACTTCGATCCGCTGAATCTCCTGGAGCTCGCGCTCGCCGGCGAGTGCAACGCCGTCGCCACCACGCTGGGCACGCTCGGACTGGCTTCGCGCAGGTACGTGCACCGCATCCCCTTCATCGTGAAGCTCAACCACAACGCGTTCCTGCACGTGCCCAACACGTACGACCAGATCATGTTCAGCTCCGTGCGGCAGGCCTCCGATCTCGGTGCGGTCGGGGTGGGCGCCACCATCTACTTCGGCTCTGACGACATGGACCGTGAGCTCCAGCAGGTCGGTGAGGCCTTTGCGGAGGCGCACCGCCTCGGGATGTTCACCGTGCTGTGGTGCTATCTGCGCAACTCGGCGTTCCAGAAGGACGGCGTCAATTACCGAGCTCTCGGCCGACCTCACGGGCCAGGCCAACCACATGGGCGTGACGATTGAGGCGGACATCATCAAGCAGAAGCAGCCAGAGAACAACGGCGGCTACACGGCCGTGGGCTTCGGTCGGACCGACCCGCTCGTCTACGACCAGCTGACCACCGACAACCCGATCGACCTCACCCGCTGGCAGGTCGTGAACTGCTACGCCGGCCGCATCGGCCTCATCAACTCCGGCGGCGATTCCAAGGGCGACAGCGACCTGGCCCAGGCCGTCCGCACCGCCGTCATCAACAAGCGGGCCGGTGGCATGGGCCTCATCGTCGGCCGTAAGGCCTTCCAGCGGCCGATGGCCGAAGGTGCCGCCCTGATCCACAGCATTCAGGACGTGTACCTCGACAAGGACGTCACGATCGCCTGATCCCGGGCGTCAGCCTCATGGCGCCCAGCCCTACATGAAGAGTGAATGAAGATGACCCCCTGCGGGCCGGGGTTAGGATTGTCTGCAACGAGCAATTCGGACGCAGAGTGCCGCGCGCCGTCGCGGCGGAGCGGGCTGGCCCGCTGGAGTGAGCCAAGACTCTCGACGTCCATGAGACGAGACGAGGCAGCCCGTGGCATCGGGAACGCAACACGAAACAGAGGTATTGGACCAGGTCATTGTGCGTTTCGCCGGTGACTCGGGCGACGGGATGCAGCTCACGGGGGACCGTTTCACCACGAGCAGCGCCCTGCTGGGCAACGATCTGTCCACCTTCCCGGACTTCCCCGCTGAGATCCGAGCCCCCGCCGGCACCGTCAACGGGGTGTCCGCCTTCCAGGTGCACATCTCGGACCACGACATCCTCACGCCCGGGGACTCGCCGAACGTGCTGGTAGCCATGAACCCGGCGGCCCTCAAGGCCAACATCGAGCTGATGGCCAAGGGCACGGTGCTGATCGTCAACAGCGACTCCTTCGAGGAGCGTGACCTGGCGAAAGCCGGCTACGCCGAGAACCCCCTGACGGACGGCTCTTTGGCCGCGTACACGGTCTACGAGGTCCCTATGACCTCCATCACCCAGGAAGTCTGCAAGGAGGCAGGGGTCAAGCCCCGCGACGCCGAGCGTTCCAAGAACTTCTTCGCGCTGGGCCTGATCAGCTGGATGTACACCCGTCCGGTCGAGCCCACCGTCGAGTGGATCGGCGAACGGTTCGGCAACCGGCCCCAGGTGGCGGACGCCAACACCCGGGCCTTCCGTGCCGGGTACGACTTCGGCGAAACGGCCGAGCTCTTCGAGTCCAACTACGAGGTCCGCCCCGCCACCTTCGAGAAGGGCGAGTACGTCCAGGTCACCGGCAACCAGGCGCTGGCCTGGGGCCTCATTGCCGCCTCCCGGCTGGCCGGCCTGCCCCTGTTCTTGGGGAGCTATCCGATCACGCCCGCCTCCGACATCCTCCACGAGCTGAGCCGGCGCAAGGAGTTCGGCGTCCGCACTTTCCAGGCCGAGGACGAGATCGCCGGCATCGGCGCCGCCCTCGGCGCCGCCTTCGGCGGTGCCCTCGGCGTCACGACGACGAGCGGTCCGGGACTGGACCTGAAGTCCGAGACGGTGGGCCTGGCCATCAACCTCGAGCTGCCGCTCGTGATCGTCGACGTCCAACGCGGCGGCCCGTCCACCGGGCTCCCCACGAAGACCGAGCAGGCCGACCTGTTGCACGCCATGTACGGCCGGCACGGCGAGGCGCCCCTGCCCATTTTGGCGCCCAAGACGCCCAGCGACTGCTTCGCCATCGCCGTCGAGGCTGTCCGCCTGGCGGTGAAGTACCGCACGCCTGTGATCGTGCTCTCCGACGGCTACCTGGCCAATGGCGCCGAGCCGTGGCGCCTGCCCGACCTCAATGCGCTCGGAGCCATTGAGCCCGGGTTCGCCACCCAACCCAACCACGTGGACGACGACGGGACCGAGACGTTCTGGCCGTACGTGCGTGACCCCGAGACCCTGGCCCGCCCCTGGGCCCCGCCCGGCCTTCCGGGTCTGGAGCACCGTATCGGTGGGTTGGAAAAGGCGGACGGCACCGGAAACGTCTCCTATGAGGGTGTCAACCACGAGCGCATGGTGCACCTCCGTCGCGACAAGATCGCCGGGATCGCCGGCGACATCCCGCTGACCGAGGTGGACGACGAGACCGGGGACGCGCAGTTGCTCCTCGTGAGCTGGGGCTCCACCTATGCCGCCGTGGCGGCAGGCGTCAAGCGGATCCGGGCCCGCGGCATGAAGGCCGCTCACGTCCACCTCCGCCATCTGCACCCCCTGCCGTCCAACCTGGGGGAGGTGCTGCACCGCTATTCGCAGGTCCTGGTCCCCGAGGTGAACCTCGGCCAGTTGAGCCGCATCCTGCGGGCGGAGTACCTGGTGGATGCCCAGACCATGTCCAAGATGCAGGGCGTGCCGTTCCGCGTCGGAGAGATCGAGGCAGCCATCACGGCGCTGCTCGGAGGGAAGTCATGAGCGAGTCCAACGGCGCCACCGCCACTGCCATCCCCGTGACCGCCCGCAAGGACTGGACCAGCGACCAGGAGGTCCGCTGGTGCCCGGGCTGCGGTGACTACTCCATTCTGGCCGCCGTCCAGATGCTCATGCCCGACCTCGGCGTGCGGCGCGAGAACACCGTGTTCCTGTCGGGCATCGGTTGCGCGGCCCGCTTCCCGTACTACATGAACACCTACGGCATGCACTCCATCCACGGCCGGGCGCCCGCGATCGCCACCGGGCTGGCCACCTCGCGACCGGACCTCGACGTGTGGGTCATCTCCGGCGACGGGGACGCGCTGTCCATCGGCGGCAACCACCTCATTCACGCGCTGCGCCGCAACGTCCGGTTGAACATCTTGATGTTCAACAACCAGATCTACGGGCTGACCAAGGGTCAGTACTCCCCGACGTCGGAGGTGGCCAAGGTCACCAAGTCGACTCCGTTCGGGTCCGTCGACACGCCGTTCAACCCGGTGTCGCTGGCACTCGGTGCCGAGGCCACCTTCGTGGCCCGGACCCACGACATGGACAGGGCCCACATGCAGGAGACCTTCCGGCGTGCGCACCAGCACAACGGGGCCGCCTTCGTGGAGGTCCTGCAGAACTGCAACGTCTTCAACGACGGCGCCTTCGAGAAGATCACCAGCCGCGACGCCCGGGCCACCATGCTCATCCCACTGCAGCACGGCCAGCCGATCGTCTTCGGCACCGAGGGCGGGGAACGCGGCGTGATCCAGCGGGCCGACGGCAGCCTCGAGATCGTGTCGGTGGCCGAGGTGGGTCCCGACGCCCTGCTCGTGCACGACGAGAAGCGCGACGATCCGGGCCTCGCCTTCGCACTGTCCCGGCTGGCTCGTGGCCCCTACGAGCCGACCCCGATCGGCGTCTTCCGGGCCGTCGAGCGCCCCGAGTACGGGACGCAGATGTCCGAGCAGATCACGGAGGCCCAGGGCAAGCGCGGGCTGGGCGACGTGGCGGCACTCCTCCGGTCCGGCTCGAGTTGGACGGTCGAGTAGTCAGCTGACCACTTCGCCCAGGCGGGTGAACGTGTTGCAGTAGAACAGCCGCCCGCCCGGCGGCCGCCAATCGGACCACTCCGCATAGGCCGGGCTCTCGGTGCCGCCCAGGCGGGGCGCCACGTAGCTGGTCATGGTGGCGAACGTGGCCTCGGCCTCGGCGCGGTCGAACTCGTAGAAGTGCATGTAGAGGGGATCCGTCTCGGCCGTGTTCTGGTAGACCGAAATCTGGGTGAAGCCGGGGATGGCGGCTGCGGCGATGTGGCGGATGTGGACGAAGTCCCCCCAGTCGCGCAGGCGGCGGGCCAGGTCCGGGGTTCGCGGGCTGATCCAGACGATCATCAGGCCGAGGGTCGGCCGGCCCGTGAGGATGCCCTGGCTCGGACGGGGGTGACGGCGAAAGCAGTGCGAATGCGAGACCTCGGGCGTCGGCGGCGGCGGCGCGTAGCGCTCAGTCGCCTCGACGACGACGAGCGACCGGCCGTCACGGATGCGCATGGGGAGATCGGTCCGTTCGAAGGCGCCGTTCTCCCACCACGTCACCCGCTCGGCGCCCTCGCCTCCCGCCAATTCCTCCGCTCGGCGCGCCGCGCCCTCGGGCGACGCGTCGCCGAGTTCGAGGTGGAGCAGGGCGCCGGGGCGATCCTCCACGCCTAGGCCGCAGGTTTCTCTTGCACTTCGTCCCGTATCCGCTCGAGGGTCGTGCGCATCCCCTTGCGATTGACCTTGCCTCGGGACCACCCCCACAGGGCCCAGTACAGGCGGAGGCCGAACGTCGGGCTGAGGGTGAAGGACTCGGTGACGTCGCAGCCGCCCTCGGCCGGTGCGATCTCGTAGCGCCACACATTCAACGGGGGCTTGCCGGGACCACCCACGCCGAACGCGAAGGTCTTTCCCGGCTCACACTCGGACACGGTGCAGGACGTCCAGTAGATCGGCCCGATGCCGTTGCGCTTCACGTGACCCCGGAACCGGGCGCCGACAGCCGGCCCGGTAGCGCCCTCGATCCATTCGGCCTCGAAGGTCTCGGGGCTGTAGCTCCCGATCCGGGTGACGTCGCTCACGAGGTCCCAGACCTGTTGGGGCGACGCCGTCATGTGGACGGTCACCGAGTCGTGCACGTGGTCACCTCAGGGCAGGTCGAGGGACCGGAACACCATGCCGGTCCGGGGCTTGGGGCTGAAAAAGGTGGTCTTGGGAGGCATGCGACGCCGAGCGTTCGCCCACTCGTCGATCTGCGCCACGGTGACCGGCCGGAGGAGGAAGGCCGCCTGGCCTTCGCCGTCGCGCAGGGCCTCCATGGCCTCGGCCACGCTGTGGCGGTGCATGACCTCGTGGGGTGGGAGGCTTGCGAGCACGCCGGCCATGAGGTTCGAGTCGAGGTCGTTGCCCGCGTGTTCCTGAACCTCGGCGTGGGCGAGGAGCAGGTAGGCCTGACCGCCCGTCACCAGGGCCAGGGAGCGCGAGTCGGCCAGCGCGCCCAGGGTCCGGTCGTCGGCCGCGCCGGCCCGGACGACGTCGAACCAGGGAGCCAGGGCGGCCACGAGGTCGAAATCGCCGGGTAGACCACTGACGGTGCGGTGGATGGCGCCGACGGTGAGCTGCTCTTCGGAGAGCTCCACGACGAGCGCCATCACGAGGTCGTAGGGCCCCGGCGCACCACCGTTGGCCTGGCGGCACTCGGCCTGGTAGGCGCGGGCGGTCTCGTAGCGGTGGTGCCCATCGGCGAGGACGACGGGGGCCGTGGCCAGGGCGGCCCCGACCGCGGCGACGGTGTCGGCGTCCTGCAACACCCAGAGCTGGTGTCGGACGCCGTCGTCGTCGTGGACGTCGGCGACAGGGTCGTCGTCCGTGGGGTCGAAGGTGGCGGTCACGCCGGTGGCCATGGAGAGACCCCAGATCGGAGACAGGTTCGCCCGCGTCGCCCGGAGCAGGTCGAGCCGGTCGCTCTTGGGCTTGGGGAGGGTCTGCTCGTGGGGGAGGATGTCGCTCTCAGCGCCCGGCTCACCGAGGCCCAGGGCGCCGATGACACCGGTCGTGGTCCTCCCCGACGGGTCGGTCATCCGGTAGGGGTAGAGGCTCGGGAGCGGATCGGCGACCAGGATCCCCTCGGCCTGCCATCGCGTGAACAATTCGGTGGCCACGGCATAGCGGTCGCGTCGACCCGAGAGATCGGTCTCAGGCAGTTCGACCAGCACCGCGTTGGCCCGATGGCGCGAGGCCAGGCGCGCCCGTTCCGTCGCCGAGATCACGTCGTAAGGCGGGGCGATGACCTGGTCAAGTGGTGCGACCGCGGGTCGGTAGCGCAGGCCCTGGAACGGTTCGAAGCGCGGCACTGCGCCACTCTGGCACAGGTCAGACGAGGTCGCCGCGGGGCACTCCCTAGACTCTTGGCGTGGACGACGACGGGTTGGACCGGATCCTCACAGCCCCCAACGTCATCACGCTCGTGCGGCTCCTCTGCATCCCTCTGTACCTGTGGCTGCTCTTCGGCGCCCACCGCCAGACGGCCGCCGCCGTCCTTCTGGCCGTGCTCGGTGCGACCGACTGGGTCGACGGGTTCGTGGCACGGCGCTACGGCCAGGTGTCCACGTTCGGCAAGGTGCTCGACCCGACGGCGGACCGGATCCTGGTGGGGACGGCAGTGATCTCCATCATGGTCTACGGCGCCGTGCCCCTCTGGTTCGGCCTGGCCACAATTGCCCGGGAGGTCTTGGTGTCGGCGATGGTCTTGCTCCTGGCCAGCCTGGGCGCAGCGCGCATCGACGTGTTGTGGGTGGGCAAGGCGGGCACATTCGGACTCATGTTCGCGTACCCCACGTTCCTCCTTGGCTATGGGACAGCGACCTGGCAGGAACCGATCCGCGTCATCGGGTGGGTGACGGGGCTTATCGGGCTGACGCTGGCCTGGTGGGCGGCTTGGAGCTACATCGGACCAGCCCGACAAGCGCTGCGTCAAGGCCGCGCCGCACGCCAGAGCACCGTATGAAGGCCGTGATCATGGCCGGCGGCGAGGGCACCCGTCTGCGCCCGCAGACCTCCAACCTGCCCAAGCCGATGCTCCCACTCGTGGGACGACCGATGATGGAGCACATCGTGTCGCTGCTCCGGCGCCACGGCATCACCGACATCGTGGTCACGCTCGCCTTTCTCCCGAACGCGATCCGGAGCTACTTCGGCGACGGCAGCGAGCTCGGGGTCTCGATGGTGTACGCCACCGAGGAGTCACCCCTCGGCACCGCAGGATCGGTTCGTAATGCACGCGAGCAACTGACGGAGCGCTTTCTCGTGATTTCCGGTGACGTCCTCACCGATATCGACCTGACATCGGTGATCGACTTCCACGAGAAGAACGAGGCACTGGCCACGATCGCGCTCTGTGCCGTCGAGAACCCCCTCGAATTCGGCATCGTGATCACGCGGGAGGACGGGACGATCGAGCGCTTCCTCGAGAAGCCCGGCTGGGGCCAGGTGTTCAGTGACACCATCAACACCGGCATTTACGTGCTCGAACCAGAGATCTTCGACCACATCCCCGAAGGTCGTTCCGTCGACTTCTCCGGGGAGGTGTTCCCATCCGTGCTCCAGGCCAGCCAGCCGCTGTACGGCTACGTGGCCGACGGGTACTGGGAGGACGTCGGCACGACCGCCGCCTACCTCCAGGCGCACGAGGACATCCTCGACGGGAAGGTCGATGTGGACGTGGCCGGCTTCGAGCTCCGCCCCGGGGTGTGGATCGGCAAGGGCTCGACCATCGACCCGTCGGTCCGGATCGATTCGCCGACGTTCATCGGGGAGAACTGCACGGTGGACGAGGACGTCGTGCTGGGGGCCTATACGACCTTGGGTGCCAACGCCCAGGTGGCGGCACGGGCCGAGCTGCAGCGCTCTGTCATCGGCGAGAATTCCTATCTCGGGCCCGCCAGTCGCGTGGAAGGGGCCGTGCTGGGGCGGTCGTGCGACCTCCGGGTCGGGGCTCGCATCGAGCCCGGAGCGGTCGTGGGAGAGGGCTGCCTGGTTGGCGCCCATGCCGAGGTCCGCAGCGACGTCAAGGTGTACCCCTACAAGGTCGTGGAGGCCGGGGCCCAGGTCAACGCCTCAATTGTGTGGGAGTCGGGAGGGTCGCGGACCCTTTTCGGACCCGAGGGGGTCCAGGGCATCGCCAACGTTGACATCAGCCCCGAGTTGGCGGTCCGGCTGGCCAAGGCCTGGGCGTCGGGCTTCGAGAAAGGCTCGTTCATCACTGCTTCGCGGGACACCAGCCGGGTCGCCCGTGTCCTCAAACGCGCTCTCATGGTCGGGTGCAACTCCGTCGGTGTGAACGTCAACGACCTGGAGTTGGCGACGGTGCCCGTGACGCGGCACCACGTGCGCATGCGCGGCAACCGGGCCGGCCTCACCGTGCGGCTCAGCGCGGACGACCCGCAGTCGGTGGTCATCCGCTTCTTCGACGAGCGCGGCATCGACCTCTCCGAAAGCGATCAGCGCAGGGTCGAGCGCACGTACCACCGTGAGGAATTCCGACGCGTGACCGCCGGCGAAATCGGTGACATCGACTTCTCGCCCCGGACGATCGAGCTTTACACCGAGGACGTCGTCGAGGCGTTCGAGCTGCGGCGGGTCGTCGGGCACCAGGTCAAGCTCGTCCTCGATCTCTCGTTCGGCGCGGCCAACTTCGTCATGCCCAGTCTGCTTTCGAAGGTCGGTGCGGACGTGCTCAGCATCAACCCTTATGCACAGACACCGGGCATGATCGCGGTCGACCGCGCGGCGAGCGAGGCCCGGGTGGCGGATGCCGTGCGCGGCTCGGGAGCTGACCTCGGCGCCGTCATCGATGCCGGTGGCGAGCGGCTCACCCTGATCGACGGGATGGGCCGCGTGCTTTCCGACGACGAGGCGATCATGGCTTTCGTCGACTTGTCGACCGCGGCGGGAGAGTCGGGACGGGTGGCGCTCCCGGTCACCGTCAGCGATCGCACGGTCCGCCGCTGTCGAGAGCGTGGCGTCGAGCTCACGCAGACACCGTTGTCGCCCTCGGGGCTGCTGCGGGCTGCCGCGTCAGGCGGGGTTTCGTTCGCCTCCGACCGGCGAGGAGGCTACGTCTTCCCGGCCTTCCTGCCGGCCTTCGACGCCGCGGCCGCCCTGGCCCGGCTGGTGTCGCTGCTCGAGGACAGTCCGAGGACCCTGGCAGAGATCGTCGACGCCACCCCGTCGATGCCCATCACGGAAGGCGAGGTGCCCACGCCGATGGAGCAGAAGGGCCTCATCATGCGGACCCTCATGGAGCAGCTGACCGACGAAGGGGCCGAGTTGGTCCTGGTGGACGGCATCAAGGTGGTGTCCGACCAGGGGTGGGCCCTCGTGGTCCCGGACCCCGCCGAGCCGATCACGCACATCTGGGCCGAGGGATCGGACCAGGCCTCCTCCGAGGCCTTGGTGGCCACCTAC
Organism: uncultured Acidimicrobiaceae bacterium; assembly: GCA_963742035.1. GTDB lineage: Bacteria > Actinomycetota > Acidimicrobiia > Acidimicrobiales > RAAP-2 > Bog-473. The sequence goes on along the minus strand of CAVUKH010000007.1, from coordinate 572,668 downwards.
GTCGAGCGGATCGCCGGGATGCTCTCCTGACCTTCAGGGCTGCGGCCACCGGTTGTGGTCCGGTATGGTCGCCCCTCATGAACATCCCCGGGGACCTTCGATATTCGGCGGAGCACGAATGGGTCCGCGTCGAGGGGACGAAGGTCCGCGTGGGCATCACGGACTACGCCCAGGACGCGTTGGGAGACATCGTCTTCGTCGAGTTGCCGACCGTCGGGACCGAAGTCGAGGCCGGGGGACAGCTCGGCGAGGTCGAGTCGACCAAGTCGGTGTCCGAGCTCTATGCGCCGCTGGCGGGCACGGTGACGGCGGTCAACGACTCGCTGACGCAGGGGCCCGAGAGGATCAACCAGGATCCCTACGGCGAAGGCTGGCTCTGCGAACTGGAGCTCGCGACGGATGCCGATCCGGGCAGTCTCCTCGACGCGGTCGCCTACGGTGACCTGACTGCGGACTGACCTGGACTTCGGGGGTGTGATGGGGGCAGGAGAAGTCACTCGTGGGGTGGGGTACCGTGGACGGCGTGTTCTGTCACAACTGCGGGCACCGGAATCCCGAGGGCGTCAACTTCTGCTCCTCGTGCGGTCACGCGCTGCTCGCCGACGGCGATGACGCCACCATCACACTCCACCCGACCGACGAAGGGGAGACGACGGACGACTACCCGGATGTCACCTCGGTCGAGGTGCCGCATGGCGCCGGCGTCCTTGTCGTCACCCGCGGCCCCAACATCGGCGCGCGCTATCTCCTCGGCGAGCACGTCGTGAAGGCCGGGCGCCATCCGGAGAGCGACATCTTCTTGGACGACATCACGGTGTCGCGGCGTCACGTGGAGATCACCCCCGCCGTTGCGGGGTACACGGTAAGGGACGTGGGGTCGTTGAACGGGACGTACGTGAACCGTGAGCGTATCGACGAGGTCCCGCTCGCCCCGGGCGACGAGGTACAGATCGGCAAGTTCAAGCTCGTCTACCTGGTGGCTGGCAACGAGTGAGCAGCCGCACCTACCTCTCCATCGGCGACGTCCTGACCCTCTTGCGGGAGGAATTCCCCGACGTCACCATCTCGAAGATCCGTTTCCTGGAGAGCCAGGGCCTGGTCAACCCAGAGCGTTCGCCCTCGGGGTACCGCAAATTCTTCGACCACGACGTGGAGCGGCTGCGCTGGGTCCTGCGCCAGCAGCGCGAGCACTTCCTTCCGCTCAAGGTCATCCGCGACCGTCTGGCTGACGGGGACCTCGGTGAGGACCTCGGGGAGGAGCGCCCCAACGGCAAGGAGGCCGAACCCGCGCACGCGGTCGCGGTCGCCGGAGTGACGTCGGGTCACGCGCACGACCAGCCGACCAAGGCCGACGAGGAGGCGATGGCGCGTATTCTCGCTGACGCGTCGCGCCGCGCTGCTCGACTTCCCGAGGAGAAGCAGGCAGGCCCTGGACTGCAGGTGGTCGCCGAGGCCGATGTCGGATCGAGTGTCGCGGCCGAACCTGTGGCGCAACGTGAAGGCGTGTTGACCGCGCCGCGACGTGCCGCCGCCGATCGGGCCGGCGATGCCGCCACGTCCCAGAGTGCTGGTCGGAAAACGTCGACGCCGACCGCCGCGACGCCGACCGCCGCGACGCCGACCGCCGCGACACCGAACGCCGCGACGCCGACCGCCGCGACGCCGACCGCCGCGACACCGACCGCCACGGGGCGCGCCAACGGGACGGCGTTGCCGCGCCAGGCGGACCCGCCGGTGAACCCTCGCGACGTGCCGCCGCAGAGCAACGCACGCACGCGCAAGGGCGATGTGAAGTCGAGCGAAGGCACCGCGGGGATCGCGCCCGTTGACGTCTCCGCCATGGTGACCGGTGCGAGCCTGTCAGCCGACGAGCTGTGTGCGGCCAGTGGTCTCTCGCTCGAAGAGCTGGCCGGACTCAAGGGGTTCGGCCTCGTGGAGTGCGTGACGGTGGCGGGTATCGAGACCTACGACGAGGATGCCCTCACCGTGGCCAACCTGACGGCAGCGTTCCGGGCCTTCGGGATTGAGCCGCGCCACCTGCGCCTCTACCGAAACGCCGCCGACCGCGAGCTGGGCCTCATTGAGCAGGTCGTGATCCCTCTTTTACGCCAGCGGAACCCCGAATCCCGGCAGCGAGCCGTCGATGGGGCCGATCAGCTGGCTGCGCTGGGACAATCGATGCGGGCCACCCTCCTCCGCCAGGCTCTCCGGCGCCACCTGGGGGGGTGACGCAGGCCCGGGATCGGGCGCTACATTTCAGTCATGGTCCGTGTGCTTCTTCGTGCCGTCAGGGTGGACCTGCAATCGAACACACCGGTGCTCCTGCTCCAGGAGACCGAGGGTGAAGGACGCACGCTGCCGATCTTCATCGGGAGCCCGGAGGCAACGGCCATCGCCTACGCCCTCCAGGGCGTGACCATGCCGAGACCTCTGACCCACGACTTGATGAAGGACATGCTCGGTGCCCTCGACATCAGCGTCGAACGAGTCATCATCACCGAGTTGCGTGCGTCCACGTACTATGCCGAAATGCACCTCGTGCGCGGGGACGAGCGGACCATCGTCTCGAGCCGTCCGTCCGATGCCGTGGCGGTGGCCGTGCGCACCGAGTCGCCCCTGTTCGTGTCCGACGAGCTGATGGAGTCCGAGGGGATCATTCTGGCGATCGACGCCGAGGAAGAGGAGGACGACACGCCCGACGAATTGGTGGGCCAGTTCCGGCAGTTCCTCGACTCGGTGCGCCCCGAGGATTTCGAGGCGTGACGCAGCGGCGCTGGGTGCTCGCGCTTGTCGCGGGCACCGCCGTGACACTGGCCGCGTGCAGCAGCAGTCCGAGCACGCCGAAGCACGTCACGACCACGACGCGCGCCGCCACCACGACCTCGTCGTCCACCACCACGACAACCGCTGCCTCGACGACGACCACGACAATGGCAGTGGCGACCTCGTCCCCCTGTGCCCACGTCACGGCGTCGCCCGGGCAGGGCCAAGGTGCGGCGGGGACGATCACCGGAACCGTCACCGTCACCAACACGGGAACCGCGCCGTGCACCGTCAACGGCTACCCGTCGGTCGCACTCTTCTCCGGGAGCGGCGCCCCACTCACCGTCACGATGGTGAACGGGCTGTCGGTGACGATCTCGAGCGCGGCGAACGCTCCACCATCGTTGTTCTCGCTGGCGCCTTCTTCCAGCGCGCAATTCGCCTACCAGTACTCGGACGTGCCGGTTGGCTCCGAAACGAGCTGTCCCACCTCCGAGGCTGCCACTGTCACCATGCCGGGGTCGACGACGGCCTCACCGAGCTTCCAGTTGGCCATCGGACCGTGCGGCAACGGGACCATCAAGGTCTCACCGGTCTACGCCGGCTCCTGACCTTCAGGAGGCGGCGGGGTTGACCAAGATGCGTCCTCGTACCGCGGCATCGAGCACCCGGTCGAGCGCGGCCGTGAGGCCGTTGAGGCCGATCTCCTCGTTCACCATCTCTTCACAGTGCTGCAGTGGGAACGCGTCGACCATGTCGTTCCAGAGTGCTCGTCGCTCCTCGATAGGCGTCGCCACGGTGTCGATGCCCAACAGCGCGACACCACGCACGATGAAGGGATAGACGGTCGTGGCGAGATCGTTGCCCCCCGTCAGACCGCTCGCCGCGACCGCTCCCCCGTAACGAACGGTACGCAGCGCTTCGGCCAGTGCCCTTCCACCGACACAGTCGACGACTCCCGCCCAGAGCTGGGGCCCCAAGGTGCGACCGTCGTCCTCGGTGAACTCGCGGCCGACGACGCGGGAGGCCCCGAGCTCCTTGAGATAGTCGTGCTCCGCCGACTTGCCCGATGAGGCCACGACCTCGAACCCCGCATGGGCCAGCAGTGCGACGGCGGCGCTGCCGACGCCACCGGACGCGCCCGTGACGAGAATGGGCCCGTCGTCGGGCGTCGTCCCGTGATGGACGAGACGACGGAGCGACAACAAGGCAGTGCACCCGGCCAACCCGATGATTGCCGCGGTGCGACAGGTCAGGCCGTCGGGGAGCGGCACCACCCAGTCGGCCGGCACGCGCGCATAGGCGGCAAACCCTCCGTGACGGTCCACGCCGAGCTCGTAGCCCTGCACCAGGACGCGCTGTCCCGGCGTGAAGTCGGGTGTCGTGCTCTCCTCGACGCTGCCGGTCAGCTCGACGCCGGGGACGAGCGGGAAGACCCGGGCCACGCGGTTTCCCGGCCGGGTGACCATGGCGTCCTTGAAGTTGATGGCGGACCATTCGACCCGGACGAGGACCTCGCCCTCCGGGAGGTCGGAGTCGGCCAACTCGACCACGGCGGGCCGGATGACCGCCCCCGCCTTGGAGAGCAGGTAGGCCGGGAAATGCACGGGTTCACTGTAGAGCGCGCTACCGACGCGTTCTGGAGGGACGGGCTGCAACGGGTACGTTCGGACCGTGACCACGACTGCAGCGTATGGGCGATGGGCTTCGCCGCTCGCGCCTGGCGACGTCGCGCGCGCCAAGGTGTCGCTGTCGGAAGTCTGCTCGGACGGCGAGGCGGTCTATTGGTTGGAGTCCCGCCCGGCTGAGGCGGGCCGGACGTTGGTGGTGCGGGCCGATGCGGACGGCTGGGCCGACCACTCGCCGGGTACGGTGAGCATTCGGAGCCGGGTCAACGAGTACGGCGGCGGCGCGCTGAGCCTCGTTCCGGGGCGAAGGTCCGGCGCCTTCGCCTACGTCGACCAGTCGGACCAACGGGTCTGGTTCTGTGACGGAGCGGGGGCTGCGCCCGCTGCGGTCGCGCCGGTGGCGTTGAGTGGGCCACCTCCGGCGGGCGAAGTCCACAATCACGGTGGGTTGAGCGCCACCGCGGACGGCCGGTGGGTGCTGGCGGTGCGGGAGATCCATCGCGAGGGATCGGCGAGGCCGGTGCGGTGCGTGGTCGCCCTCTCGACACTGACCGGCTCACCCTGCGAGACCGTCGTGCTCGACGGGCACGACTTCTTCGGGTCCCCCCGAGTCCATCCGGCCGGGGACCGGCTGGCCGTGGTCGCCTGGGATCATCCGGACATGCCGTGGGACGCCTCGACCGTCCTGGTCCTGCCCCTCGGCCGGGTTGCCTGCACTGCGCACGACCACGACGTCCTGCGGGCCACGGGTCCCGCAGAGCGCGTCGCCGGGGGGAGGGGGGAATCGGTCGGCCAACCGGACTGGTGCCACGACGGGTCCTTGCGGTTCGTCTCGGACCGGGAGGGGTGGTGGCAGCCCTACGTCCATTCGGGACGCGTCGGCGCGACGGAGGAGCCCGTTCCCCTGACGGCGATCGAAGCCGAGTTTCACGGGCCGGACTGGGTGCTCGGCCAACGAACCATGGCCGAGTTGCCCGACGGGACGCTGGTCGCACGGATGACGGGCGCAGGACGCGACGCGCTTGTGACGTTGCCGCCCCTGGTTCAGGCCGGGTCGCCGGCGCTCGCGCAACCGTGCGTCTCCATCGCAGCGTTGTGCGCGCACGGCAATGGCGTTGCCCTGATCGGCAGCACGCCCGACACGCCATCCACCGTCTGGGCGTGGAGTCCCGACGCGGGCGCTCGCCCCGTGGGTCCCCAAGCCGGGGTGGTCCTCGGCCACGGGGACGTCGCGGTGGGGGAGCCCTTCACCCTGACCGGCAGGTCGGGCCGTGCGGTGCACGGCACGCTGTTCCGTCCCACCCTGCGCGAGACGCGCGGGCCGGAGGGGAGCGCGCCCCCGCTGGTGACGTGGTGCCACGGGGGACCGACGTCGTCCTGCCAGGCCGGACTCGACCTCACGCTGCAGTTCTTCACGACCCGCGGCTTTGCCGTGGCGTGCGTCGACTACGCGGGAAGCTCGGGCTACGGGCGGGACTATCGGTGCGCCTTGTGGGGTCGGTGGGGCATCGCCGACTCCGAGGACTGCCTCGACGCGGCGCGGTACCTGGCGGACCGGGCCGAGATCGACCCGCAGCGGATGGCCGTCCGGGGCGGCAGCGCGGGAGGGATGACGGCCCTCAACGCGCTGGCCGCCGGAGAGGGCTTCGCCGCCTGCGTCTCGTGGTACGGCGTCACGGACCTGCTGGGCCTCGTCGCCACCACGCACGATTTCGAGGCCCACTACAACGACCGGCTGATCGGGCCGTTGCCCGAGGCGCGCCCGCGCTATGAGGAGCGCTCGCCCGTCCACCGCGCCGACGCCATGGGCGGCTCGGTGCTCCTGCTCCAGGGGACCGAGGACGCTGTGGTGCCACCCGCGCAGGCTGAGGGCATGCGGGCCGCCCTCCATGCCGCAGGGACCCGCTGCGACCTGGAATTCTTCGAGGGGGAAGGACATGGATTCCGGCGGGCGGACACCTTGACGGCCTGCCTGGAGGCTGAATTGGCGTTCTACGTCGCGCAACTCCGCCTTTAGGATCGCCCAGGGGTTCCTTCACCCCCTTCGCCTGTGTGCGAGGCTTTTGCGAGGCCATGCTGAACGATTCCCCCATAGCCGTCCCGAATTGGGCCACACCCTGGGCCGATCGGTGGTCACGGTCATGGGGGCGCATCAAGCGGATCTCGCCTGAGGTCGGTGACGCGTGGTTGTACGGCGCCAGTGCCCTGTTCGCCCTCCTGACGATCGCCACGTCGACCAATGCGCTGTACCAGGTGTGGGGGCGCATGGCGTTGCTCCCGTTCGCGTTCGGTGCCGTGGCGTCAGCCGTCCTGGCCTGGGCCGTGCGTCGGGCCCGTCGGCGCCAGGTCGGCTCTGCGCTCACCAAGCGCCAACACCGGCGCGCGTGGCTGACCCGTATCGTCATCGCGGCATGCGTGTTCGCCGGATCCCTCGCCATCCCGATGGGCTTTGAGATCCTCTGGCGGTTCGATCACGTCGCCGGATCCCATCAGCAGCCCGAGGTCGTCACCGTCGAGGTCGGAGGGCAGGACCTCGTCCACGGCACCGATCCGTACGTCGTGCCCGTGCGCCTCCACCATCCGGTCAGGTACCACCCCCCGGGACAGCCGGACTTCGAGGGATTCCTGCCGTACCTGCCGCTCATGGCCGTCGCCGGCATTCCGAGCGAGATCTGGCCGAACAACGGACTGAGTGACGCACGGATCTTCTTCTGTCTGACGACGCTCGGCGTCGCGGCCGTCGCGCTCTATCTCTGCCGGGCCGACGGACGACGAAAGATCCGGGCCATTCAGGCGCTGATCATCCTCCCGGTCGCGTCGTTGCCGCTGGCCACCGGCGGGGATGACATCCCCGTCGTGGCCTTCTTGCTCCTGGCCATGGTCCTGGCGCAGCGCCAGAGACCCTTCGCGTCGGGCGTCGTCTTCGGCATCGCCTCGGCCATGAAGTTCACCGCGTGGCCACTGGCCGCATTGGCGCTGTTCGCGGCGCGGGGACGCAACGGCGAGCGGCGTCCGTTCTCCATGTTGGCCGGGATGGTCGTGGTCGCCGTGCCGACCATCTTCCCGTTCGCGCTACGCGGCCCGTTCGCACTCATTGACGACGTCGTCCTCTTCCCACTCGGTTTGAGCAAGATCCCGACCACGGCCGCCAGCGCGCTGCCCGGTCACGTCCTGGTGAGCGAATTTCCGTCGCTGAGTCGGGCCCTGCCGCTCGCCGTCGGCATCGTCTTGGCGGTCTTCCTGACCCGTCACCTCTACCGCCACACGCCGGGGACGGCGGCCGAGGTCTGCATGATCGCCGGTGTCGTGATGTCCGCGCTGATCCTTCTGGCTCCTGATCCGCGGGTGGGCTACCTGCTCTACCCGATCAACTTCTTCGTGTGGGCCTATCTGCTGGCGCAGCCAGCGCCCCGAGCGGAGGGCATGCCGCTCGAGACGGCGGACGCATCCATCGGCTCTGCAAAGAACTGAGCATCCGCGAGCCGGTGCACGCGCCCGGGCACACCTACTCGGGATCCGGTACCTGGAAGAGCCGCACTGTGAAGTGCGTGGTCCCGCGGGCGGGACCGCCTGAGCTGAACGTCGTCGCGTTGACGGTCGCCCCCATTTCCCAGTAGTAGCCGTCCGAGCCCGCGAGCTTGCCCAGAACCTGGAGGGCGCCCGGGTCGTTCCTCGCCGCCCCTTGGTCGGAGATCTGCCAACCCTGGAGCTTCATGTCCGCGGCGTAGAAGGCCAGGAGCGCCGCCTGGGAGTCACCGGACCCGAAGGTCACCTGGGAGTCGTATTGACCCGCCCCCGCGCTGTTGTCCTGGTGCGAGATCCGAACCGACCCGACCGGGACGGCGACTGCGTTGAGGATGTTGTTGGGCGGCTCCCCGGCGCTGACGATCGGCGAGAGCAACCCGGCAGCAGGCACCGCCCGCAAAGTGACACCGGGGACACCGACGGCGGAATGGGAGTGGCTGACCGCGGCCGGGGACTGGGTGGACACGACGCCGATCGTCACGAAGACCACCAGAATGAGCCCGGCCAGGCCGAGAACGATCATGGCCGGTCGCATGGAGATCCCTGTGGGCGAGGGCGGCCGCCGCGGTTCGAGCACATCGGTCATGACGCGCCAAGCCTATGGCGGTCCGGACCACCCGAAATGGTCGAGGGGGCCGTGCCCGGCGCCGAGGCGCCAGGCGGCACCGTCGGCCAGGGCCCGTGCGACGAAGGCCTTGGCCTGCGAGATCGACTCGAGCACGGTCGCGCCCCTGGCCAGGTGGGCGGTCACCGCGGCGGCGAGGGAGCAACCTGTGCCGTGGTCGTTCCCGGTGTCCACCCGCTCGCCGGGCAGGACGAGGATGCCCTCGGGCCCGACCACCACGTCGTCCGCCGACTCGGTGAGGTGACCACCCTTGATCACCACGTAGCGGGCCCCCGTCGCCCTGATCCGCTCGGCCACGGCGATCCGAGCCTGGAGCGCACGGAGGGACTCGACATCCGTATCGCCGAGCACGGCCGCTTCACGCAGGTTCGGCGTGACCACCAAGGCGTGGGGAAGGAGCAGGTGCAGGTAGGCGTCGACACCGTCGGCCTCGAGCAGCCGGTGTCCGGTCGAGGACACCAGGACGGGATCCACGACAAGATTGGCCAGGAGCCCACGGGCGGCGAGGTCGGCCACGACGCGCACGATCCCGGCGGTGGCCAACATGCCCGTCTTGACACCGCGCACGGCGAAGTCGTCGAGGACCGTCTCGATCTGCTGCTGCACGAACGCCGGCTCCAGGACCGCGATGCCGCGCACGCCCGTCGTGTTCTGGGCCGTCACCGCCGTCAGGGCGGACGTGCCGTGCACGCGCAAGGCCGCGAAGGTCTTCAGGTCGGCCTGGGCGCCGGCGCCCCCGCCCGAGTCTGAACCGGCGACGGTCAACGCCGTGGGTGGTGTCGGGTCCGTCACCGAGCCACCATAGGCGGGCAGCGGGGTATCGTCGTCCGGTGACCCGCAACGACGCCGGTCCTGCGGCGCCCGTCCCATCCGACAGTGGCCTGTGCATCGCCGGTGACGTGCTGGGCTCGCGTCTCATCCTCGGGACCGGCGGCATGACCAGCCTCGACGTGCTGTCCGCTGCGCTGCGTGCGTCGGGGACCGCCATGGCCACGGTCGCCGTTCGGCGCGTCGAGGCCGCGGGCCGCGGTTCCCTGTTGACCCTGTTGCGGGACCTGGGGGTGCGCGTGCTGCCCAACACGGCGGGCTGCGCCACGGCCGCAGAGGCGGTGCTGACGGCCAAGTTGGCGCGGGAGGCGTTCGGCACCGATTGGGTCAAGCTGGAGGTGATCGGCGACGACCGCACACTGCTTCCGGACGCGGTCGAGCTTCTCGCCGCAGCAGAGCAGCTCGCAGAAGAGGGGTTCGTGGTGCTGCCCTACACGACCGACGATCCCGTGCTGGCCTTTCGCCTGCAGCAGGTCGGTTGCGCCGCGGTCATGCCGCTGGGGTCGCCCATCGGCAGCGGGCTGGGGATCCGCAACCCCCACAACATCGCGTTGCTCCGCGCCGCCGTCGAGATCCCCGTGATACTCGACGCCGGCATCGGCACGGCGTCGGACGCAGCGTTGGCCATGGAGCTGGGTTGCGACGGTGTCCTCGTCGCGACGGCGGTCAATCGGGCGCACGAGCCGGTGACGATGGCGCGAGCGATGCGCCTCGCTGTCGAAGCCGGGGCCGAAGCCCGGCGAGCCGGGCGCATTCCCGTTCGCTTCCATGCCGAGCCCTCCAGCCCGCTGGAAGGCAGGGCCGACCTCGCCGGAGGTGCCCTGGCCGGATCGTGACCGGCCTCCGGACTTGACCTGTGTATTAGGGAACCCTAACTTTAGGGTTTCCTAAGTACAGACGGGTCGGAAGGCGAAGGTCGCATGCGACGGAAGAGGGCGGGGAGCAGGAGTGCCACCGCACGCGGGCGAGGGGCGCTGATTGGCCTGGCGGTCATGGTGGCCGCCGTCGTGCTGACGGGTTGCGCGACCTCTGGGCCTGCTCCTTCTGCGAACGCGCTGACGCTCTACTCCGGGCAACACGAACAGACCACGGAGGCACTGATCGCTGCCTTCGAGAAGCAGACCGGCATCACGGTCAACGTGCGCAACGACGACGAGGACGTCCTGGCCGACCAGATCGTCACGGAAGGCTCACGCTCACCCGCAGACGTGTACTTCACCGAGAACTCGCCACCCCTGCAGGAGCTGGCATCCAAGGGCCTGCTGGCCACCGTGGCACCGTCCACCCTGGCCAACACGCCGTCCCGCTTCAACTCGCCCGACGGCAAGTGGGTGGGGGTGACGGCCCGCGTGAGCGTCATGGGGTACAACACGTCACTTCTCGACCAGGGTCAACTCCCGACGTCGGTGATGGATCTGGCCGATCCGCAGTGGAAGGGCAAAATCGGCATTGCCGGGTCCGAGACAGACTTCCAACCGATCGTGACCTCCATTGCGCGGAGCCATGGCGAGGCGGCCGCCTTGCGGTGGCTGGAGGCGGTCAAGGCGAACGCGGGCAGTCACAGCTATCCCGACAACGAGACCCTTGTCTCGGAGATCAACCGGGGGCAGGTGGCGTTGGGCGTGATCAACCAGTACTACTGGTACCGTGAAAAAGCGCAGGTCGGCGAGTCGGGGCTCCACTCGGCCATCGCCTACTTCGCCCCCCACGACCCGGGATACGTGATCGACGTGTCCGGTGCCGGCATCTTGAAGTCGTCGAGCCATCAGGCCGAGGCCCAGCGCTTCCTGGCCTTCTTGACCTCGAAGGAGGGCCAGGAGATCATCGGGCACAGCGACAGCTATGAGTACCCCATCGCGTCCGGGGTGACGACCGCGAAGCCCGAGACGCCGTTCGACCAGCTCCAGCCGAACGGCATCACCATCTCCGAACTGGGCACGGGGGCCGGCGCGATCAGGCTGCTCCAGGAGGCGCAACTGCTGTGACGGTGGGCGACCCGGCTCCCGTTCCTCGCGGCGGCCGGCGCCGCTTGCCGCCGATCCTGACGACGGGGGCCGTGCTCGTGTCGGTGGCGGTACTGCTGCCGCTCGTGTTTCTCGTCGTGCAGGCCGTCCAAGTCGGGTGGGCTGACCTGCACCAGCTCCTGTTCCGCAGCCTGACCGCGACACTGATCTGGAACACGGTGTCGCTTGTGGTCGTGGTGACCGCGCTGAGTGCAGTCGTCGGCACGTTGGCCGCCTGGTTCGTCGAGCGGACGGACATTCCGTGTCGCCGTCTGCTGGCCATCCTCGTCGTGATTCCACTCGGCATCCCGGACTTCCTCGTCAGCTTCGGATGGAAGGCCATCTTTCCTTCCATCGCCGGCTTCTGGGCTGCCGTGCTGGTGATGACGCTGGCCGTCTATCCGTTGGTCTTCCTTCCCGTCGCCGCCAGCCTGCGTTCTGCGGACCCGGCGCAGGAGGAGGTGGCACGCAGCCTCGGCCTGGGCCGGGTCCGGACGTTCTGGACCGTCACCGTGGGTCAGGCGCGCGTGGCCATCTCCGGGGGTGCGGTCCTCGTCGGATTGGTCGTGCTGGCCGAATTCGGCGCCTTCGAGATCCTCGGCTACCAGACCCTTACGACCGAGATCTACAACGAGTTCCAGGTCGGCTTCAACGAGCCGGCGGCCTGTGCGCTCTCCGTCATCCTGGTACTGCTCGGCGGCCTGCTCCTGGCCGGCGAAGGCGGCGTCCGAGGCCGGGGCCGGACGGCGCGACTCGGCGCCGGCGCGGCTCGTCAGCTCCGACCCCTTCCCCTCGGTCGCTTCCGACCGCTGGTGTTCGCCGGAGTGGCCCTGCTGGTCGGACTGGCGCTCGGCGTCCCGGTGGGAGCCGTGATCTACCTCCTCATCAAGGGTGGGAGCAGCACGCTGCCGGCCGCCTCCTCCCTGGCCGATGCGACGATCAACACCTTCAGCTATGGGGCCGCAGCCGGCGTGCTGGCGACCCTCGCCGCCGTGCCGATCGCCCTGCTGTCGGTCCGATTTCCGCGGCGGACGGTACTCGGCCTCGAGCGATCCAACCTGGTCGTCCTCGCCATTCCCGGCCTGGTCATCGCGCTGAGCCTCGCCTACGTGACCGAGCACTTCCTGCAGGGGCGCTTCTATCAAACCAGTTCGTTGCTCGTGGTCGCCTACGCCATCATGTTCTTCCCGCTGGCGGTCGTGGCGGTCCGCTCCGCCGTGGCCCGCGCACCGGTCGGGCTGGAGGAGGTGGCCGGCTCGCTCGGCGTCAGCCGACGTTCCGTGATGTGGCGTGTCACCTTGCCGCTGGTGGCTCCCGGACTGGTGGCCGCCTTCGCCCTGGTGTTCCTCGAGACGGCGACCGAGCTCACGGCCACATTGGTCCTCCACCCCACGAACGTGCAGACGCTTGCCACCCAGTTCTGGGCCTACGAGTCGAACGTGTCCTACTACCAGGCGGCCCTCTATGCGGGCGTCATGATCCTCATTGCCGCGGTGCCCGGCTACGTGCTCGGTCGCTGGTTCGACCGCCAGCCCGCCCGGATGGCCGCCGCTGGGCAAGGCGCGCTCGACGCATCGACCACACTGGTATCCGCATGAAGGACCTCCGCATCGCGGGCGTGACCAAGGCGTTCGGGCCCCAACCCGTTCTGCGCGGGGTGGATCTGTCGGTTCCGACGGGTTCGTTCACCGCCATCCTCGGTTCTTCGGGGAGCGGGAAGACGACGTTGTTACGGATCGTGGCGGGATTTGAACGGCCCGATGACGGCGTCATCCGGATCGGGGAGGACCTCGTCGAGGACGCCGCTCGTCGCTTCGTTCCCTGCGAGCGGCGGCACATCGGCTACGTCCCGCAGGAGGGCGCGCTGTTCCCGCACCTCAGTGTCGGCCGGAATGTCGCCTTCGGGCTGCCCCGTGGCCCGGATCGCCGCGGCCGGGTCGACGAGCTCCTCGAGCTCGTGGGGTTGTCGGGGTATCGCCGGCGCTATCCGCATCAACTCTCCGGAGGACAGCAGCAGCGGGTCGCCCTCGCCCGGGCGCTGGCGGTCGGGCCCGAGGTCGTCCTGTTGGACGAGCCCTTCTCGTCGCTCGATGCGGCCCTGCGGTCCTCCGTGCGGGCCGACGTCCTCGCCGTGCTCAAGCAGGCCGGCACCACCTCCATGCTGGTGACCCATGATCAGGACGAGGCGCTGTCCATGGCCGACCAGGTGGCGGTGCTCCGCAACGGCGTGATCGCCCAGGTCGACACCCCGGCGCGGCTGTACGGCCGGCCCGGCGACGTCGACCTTGCGCAATTCCTGGGGGAGTCGAACGTCCTCGAGGGCGAGGTCCATGGCGCCAGGGCGGCGACCGCATTGGGAGACCTCGCCGTGGCGGTCGGCAACGGTGCCGCCCCGGTCGGGCTGGCCCGGGTCATGGTCCGGCCCGAGCAGATCAGGCTCGACGAATCCCTCAACGGTGGGGTGGTGGCAACGGTGCAGAGCTACGAGTACTACGGCCACGATGCCGTGGTGCGGGTCCGGCCCGAGGGTGGGCGCCTGCCCGACCTCGTCGTGCGAGTCAGCGGGGGCCCGCCCCTCGAGCCCGGGCACCGGGTCGGGCTCTCGGTGCTCGGCTCCGTCGTGGTCTGGCCCCAGGAACGCTCGACCTCCGAAGTTCCTCCCGAATGACGCACTCGTAACTACTGCTGTGTCGTCCTGCGTGCACTACAGTGTCCGGTTGGAGTGGCAGCGCTGGAGTGGGATTGCTGGGAGGTGTGATGGTCGACGACGCCATAACCCGTGTCGGGGGGTTTCATGGGCCGCAGGTGTGTGGGCTCGTGGGGATCTCGTACCGGCAGCTCGACTACTGGGCCCGGACGGGCCTGCTACAACCCTCGGTGGCGACTGCCAAGGGCAGTGGATCCCGACGGGTGTATGCCTATTCCGACGTGCTCGAGCTGAAGGTGATCAAGCAGTTGCTCGATTCTGGAGTCTCGCTGCAGTCGGCGCGGCGAGCAGTCGAGTGCCTGCGGGAGGATCTGGGCTCGGACCTGGCGTCGGCCAACCTGGTCCTGACCGGGACCAGCTCGGTCCTGGCCCGTTCCAACGGTGAGGTCGTGGACCTGCTGGCGGGGGGCCAAGGCGTGTTCAATATCGTGCCGCTCGCCGGAGTGGTCGAGGAGCTGGACGCTGACATCGTGAGTCTCGACGCCGCAGCGAAGGCCGCCCCCGCCAAGGAGCGGCCCACCCGAGTACAGGTCGCGCGGGCCTCGGGGGAGTGACCCCGACGGACCCAGCGCGTGTCGGGCGCATCCACCATCCGGCGTGCGTGCCTGCGGGGCAGGTCCGTTTCGCCCATCCTTCCGAGCGCGTCTTCGCCACCCTCCTCGACCTGTCGGGTGAGCGGTGGGAGTACGAGCCGGTGGAGTTCCCTTTGGCCTGGGACAGCAGCGGTTCCCCCGTCGCCGGATTCCGCCCGGATTTCTATCTGCCCTGTCGCGGCGTGTTCATCGAGCTCACCACCGCCGACCAGCGGCTGGTGACGCGCAAGAATCGCAAGGTGCGGCGCATGCGTGAGCTCTATCCCGAGGTGCCGATCTCCATCGTGTACCAACGCGACTTCGCCTCGCTCGTCGCGTCACATGGTTTGCTGTCGGGGGCCGCCTAGTCTGACTGGGTGCACGCCGACGATGAGGCCGCCGCCCCGTGGCGCAGGTCACCGCTTCATGCGGAGCACCTTGCACTCGGGGCCAAAATGGTCCCGTTCGGCGGGTGGGACATGCCCCTGGCCTATCCCAGCGGAACGGTGGCCGAGCATCGGGCCTGCCGCAGCGCGGCAGTCGCCTTCGACGTCAGCCATCTCGGCACGGTGCGCGTCCAGGGACCGGACGCCTTCGACCATCTCCAGTACTCGTTGAGCAACGACCTCACCCGGATCCATCCGGGGCGAGCGCAGTACACCCATCTCCTCGACGACGACGGCTTCGTGGTCGACGACATCATCGTGTGGTGGGTCGACGAGGAGCGGTTCGACGTGATGCCCAACGCCTCGAACACCACCGACGTCGTGGCGGCCATCGGCGGGAGCGACGTGACAGACGAGCGGGCCGTCATCGCAGTGCAGGGACCGGAGGCCCGTGCCCTGCTGGCGCGGGTCTCCCCGGAGGCCGCCGCGGTCCACCGCTTCGCTGTCGACCGGTTCGAGTGGGGCGGCGCGACCTGCCTGGTGGCGGGAACGGGCTACACCGGCGAGGACGGTGTCGAGTGCGCGGTGCCCGCCGGCCAGGCCCGTGCGTTCTGGGAGGCCGTGCTCGGCCAAGGGGTCGTCCCGGCCGGGTTGGGAGCACGGGACACGCTGCGCCTCGAGGCGGGGCTCCCGCTCCACGGCCACGAGCTCGGCCCCGGCATCACGCCGCTGCAGGCCGGCCTGGGCTGGGTGATCGGATGGGACAAGGGGGATTTCACCGGTCGCGCCGCGCTGGAGGAGGAGAAGGCGAACGGTCCCGCCCGTCGCCTCCGGGGCATCGTGGCGGACGGTCGCCAGCCTCTGCGCGACGGCTCGCTCCTCTGCGAGGGTCCGGACCAGGTCGGCATCCTGACCAGCGGCAACTTCTCGCCCATGCGCGAGCGGGGGATCGGGCTGGGCTTCGTCGATGCCGACGCGCGTCTGCTCGAAGGGGACGCCATCACGATCGTCCAGCGCGGGCGTGAGCTCCCGGCTCGTCTGGTGCGCCCGCCGCTGTGGCCGATCCGCGAGGGTGAAGAGAGCGACGAGCTCGTCCCCCCGCCGACCGGGCCCTCGGAGCCTGTGCCGTATAGTGGGCCGCACAACTGAATACGCCGTTTGAACCGGAGCGCCAGAGTCCCCGCAGCACGTAGTCGGGGGGACGCCGGAGGAGCAACTCTCCCCGAGAAACTCTCAGGCCGACATACCGCTTCGGTGAGGCAACTCTGGAAAGCGGACGACCCTGGTCCGCACCGAAGGTGGAAGCCGTGTACAGGGCACGGTGAGGCTCTCAGGTCCAGTGACAGAGCGGGGAGGACGTCCGACCAGTTCGGCGCGAGGCGCTGAACACGTGAGGAGATCCCCGTGAGCGAACAGCGTCCAGGCGAGCCATCCGAGGGGCTCGAGCCCTTCGAGCAATTCCTCCCTCGTCACGTGGGCCCCTCCGACGACGAGCAGGAAGGGATGCTCAAGGTCCTCGGGTACCAGACGCTCGACGAGCTCGTCGACGCCGCCGTGCCCGGCAGCGTGCGGAGCCTCGGGACGCTGGACCTCCCCCCCGCCGTGACCGAACAGCAGGTCCTCGACGAGCTCCGCCGGCTCGCCGCCGCCAACACCGTCGCCGAGCCGATGATCGGGCTCGGGTACTCCGGGACGGTCACGCCGGGCGTCATCCGGCGCAACGTCCTGGAAAGCCCGGCCTGGTACACGGCGTACACGCCCTACCAGCCCGAGATCAGCCAAGGACGCCTGGAAGCCCTCCTCAATTTCCAGACGATGGTGAGCGACCTCACCGGCCTCCACACCGCGAACGCGTCGTTGCTCGACGAGAGCACGGCCGTGGCCGAGGCCGTCACGCTCATGCGCCGCCGCGCCACCAGCGAATCGACCCGGGTGGTGGTCGACGCCGACTGCCTGCCGCAGACGATCGCCGTGCTGGCGACCCGGCTCGCGCCGCTGGGCATCACGCTCCATGTGGTCGACCTCGACGCGGGTGCGCCGGAGGGTGACTACTTCGGCGTGGTGCAGCAGTACCCGGGGTGCTCGGGCGGCATCCGTGACTTCGAGGCATTGACTGCGGCGGCCCACGCCAAGGGGGCTCTCGTGACGGTGGCCACGGACCTGCTGGCGCTCACACTGCTCACGCCGCCGGGGGAGTGGGGCGCCGACGTCGCCGTGGGGTCGTCCCAGCGGTTCGGCGTGCCTCTCTGGTACGGCGGCCCACATGCAGCGTTCATGGCGATCAGGGGCGGGCTCGAACGCGATCTGCCCGGCCGCCTCGTCGGGCTCTCGATCGACGCCGAGGATCGCCCCGCCTACCGGTTGGCACTCCAGACGCGCGAACAGCACATCCGCCGGGAGAAGGCCACCTCCAACATTTGCACCGCACAGGTCCTCCTGGCCGTGGTGGCCTCCATGTACGCCGTCTATCACGGCGCCGACGGATTGCGCGGCATCGCCCGCCGCGTCCACGGCCGCACGTCCCAGGTCGCCCGCGGTCTGCAGGGAGCGGGCTTCTCGCTCGTCCACCGGGCGTTCTTCGACACGGTGGTCGTCGCGGCACCCGGTCAAGCGCGGGCGATCGTGGCGGCCGCGGCCAGGCATGGCGTGCTCCTGCGGCTGGTGGACGAGGACCATGTCGGCGTCTCGTGCGGCGAGACCACGACCCCGGCCCACGTCGCGGCGGTACTCGAGTCGTTCGGCGCCCCGGCCGACGTGGAGGATGTCCGGGGCGACGTCGACAGCGCCCTGCCCCAAGCACTCCTGCGCCGGGGTCCGATCCTCACCCATCCCGTGTTCTCGGAACACCATTCCGAGACGGCGATGCTGCGCTACCTGCGCCGCCTCTCCGACAAGGACTTCGCGCTCGACCGCGGCATGATCCCGCTCGGTTCGTGCACCATGAAGCTGAACGCCACCACCGAGATGGAGCCCGTCGGCCTGCCCGGCTTCGCCGATATCCACCCCTTCGCCCCACTCGAGACAGCGCCGGGCTACCTGTCCCTCATCGACGAGTTGGAGGAGTGGCTGGCCCGGGTCACCGGCTACGCCAAGGTGTCGGTCCAGCCCAACGCGGGGAGCCAGGGGGAGCTGGCCGGGCTCCTGGCCATCGCGGCCTACCACCGCTCACGGGGCGACGCGGGGCGCAACGTCTGCCTCATCCCCTCCAGCGCGCACGGCACCAACGCGGCCTCGGCGGTCATGGCGGGCATGCGGGTCGTGGTGGTCGCCGCGCTCCATGACGGCACGGTCGATCTCGAGGATCTCCGCCGCAAGTGCGAAGAGCACAGCGAGAGCCTCGCCGCCATCATGGTCACGTACCCCTCGACGCACGGCGTGTACGAGGAGGGCATCACGGACATGTGCGCCCTGGTCCACCGGCACGGGGGCCAGGTCTACATCGACGGGGCGAACCTCAACGCCCTGCTCGGGCTGGCCGAGCCGGGACAGTTCGGCGGCGACGTCTCGCACTTGAACCTGCACAAGACGTTCTGCATCCCCCACGGCGGGGGAGGGCCCGGCGTGGGACCGGTCGCCGTCGCCGCTCACCTGGTGCCCTTCTTACCGTCGCATCCCCTCCACCCGCGCCCGGCCCAGCGGGAAGGGATCGGGCCGGTCAGTGGGGCGCCCTTCGGCAGCGCCGGCATCCTGTCCATCAGTTGGGCCTACATCCGCATGCTGTCGGGGGCGGGCCTGGCCCATGCCACCAAGTCGGCCGTGCTGGCCGCCAACTACGTGGCGGCCCGCCTGGCGCCGTCGTATCCCATCCTCTACACGGGGAAGCACGCCCTGGTGGCCCACGAGTGCATCCTCGATCTGCGGCCCCTGACCAAGGCAACCGGCGTCACGGTCGACGACGTGGCCAAGCGCCTCATCGACTACGGCTTCCACGCACCGACCGTGAGCTTCCCCGTGGCGGGAACGCTGATGGTGGAGCCCACCGAGAGCGAGGACCTGGCCGAGCTGGACCGTTTCTGTGACGCCATGATCGCCATCCGGGGCGAGATCAGAGACGTGGCGGCGGGTCGCTGGTCCGCCGAGGCCAGCCCTCTGCGCGGGGCGCCGCACACCGCCGCCGGACTCGTCTCGGCGTGGGAGCGCGCCTACGACCGCGAGACGGCGGTCTTTCCCTCCGGGCAGACAGCAGCGAAGTACTGGCCCCCGGTGGCGCGGATCAACCAGGCCTACGGGGACCGCAATCTCGTCTGCTCGTGTCCTCCGCCGGAGGCTTTCGCCGACTGACGGCCTCGGGTCTGCGCGGTCGACCTCCGGCCGCCCACGAGGCGGGGACGGCCGGCACGCTCACGCCCACGCCGTGAGTGCGATGCCGGCCGCGGCGCACGCGAGACACACCCCGAGTCCGCCCACGGTGTAGAGCACGGCCGTGATGCGGTGGCCGGTGTGAAGGAGGTGGATCGTCTCCCAACTCGCGGTCGACCAGGTCGTGTAGCCACCGCAGAGCCCCGTACCGATGATGGCGAGGAGGTGGGTCCCGAGGCCGTGATAAAGGGAGAGGCCGGTCAGGATCCCGAGAAGCAGCGAGCCCGAAGCGTTGACCAGCATCGTACCGAGCGGCAGCGGGTCGGGCCGCCGGATGCCGACGTGGTGGATCACCACGGCGCGGAGGGTCGCCCCCGCCCCGCCCGCCAGGGCGACGATGAGCGCGAGCCCCAGCGTGGGCCCGTGGGTGCTCATGCCGGCACCAGGCGGCGTCCGAGCGCGTGGCCCGCCACGACGAGCAGCAGGCCGCCGACGACCGTGGCCGCCACATATGCCCCCCCGGTGAGGAGGTCACCGTTCTTGGCCAGCAGCGTGGTCTCGACGGTCAATGTGGAATACGTGGTCCAGCCTCCGAGGAAGCCGATGAGGAGGAGCGGGCGCACCAGTGGCATCCGCGGCCCGACATGCTCGGTCAGCGGGATCAACAACCCGATGGCCAAGGACCCCGAGAGATTCACCACCAGGGTCACCCAGGGGAAGCCACCCGTGGCGATGGGGTGGTGCGCTTCGAGGAGGTAGCGGCAGATGGTGCCGACGGCGCCTCCGATGAAGACGGCCGCCAGCGTCGACACCGACAGGGCGATCGAGGGGAGCGATGGGTCGTCGAGGAGATCCGGTTCGGCTCGTGCCTGGTCGGTGTCGAACAAATGTTGCGGGTCTGTGTCCATGGCCGGGCCTCCCATGCCGCCGCTCAGGAGCCATCAGCCATGTCGGTTCGGCGGTTCAGGGCATCGCCCCCGGCGGGACCCATCGCCGTTGTGAGGATCGTAGCCACCGGCGCGCACCGCGCCGGGCATTTCCTCAGTCGAGACGCGGGCCCGGGGCACGGCGGAACTGGAAGGGCTCGCTGTCCCGCCCGGCGACGACATACCAGCACTGGCCCGTCGAGTCGGCGTCGAGAATGCGCTGGAACGCCGCCACGACATCGGCCACCTCAATGATCGGGAACCCCATGTCCAGCAGCGTCTGCTCGGAGCCCTTGATGATGTTGGTGTAGGCGAAGGACGGGCACAGCGCATGAATGCGTATTCCGTCGGGTTCGTAGACCTGACCCAGCGAGCGGGCCAGGCCGACCACGGCGTGCTTGTTGGCCGCGTAGATCGGGTCGAAGGGCGTGGCCACCAGGCCGGCCATCGATGCCGTGGCCACGATCGTCCCGCCGCCGCTGGCCTTGATGGCGGGACGGGCTGCCGCAATGCCGTAGACGACCCCGTCGAGGTTGATGGCCATGGACCGCCGGTAGGCCTCGGGGTCGAAGTCGTCGCCCATGCCGCACCAGGAGGTGACGCCGGCATTGAGGTGCGCAATGTGGAGCCCGCCGAACGCTTCGACCGCCAGCGCGACCGCGGCGGAGCTGGCCGCGGCATCAGTCACGTCGGTCTGAATGAACCGGCCTCCGAGCTCGTCGGCGACGGACTTTCCTCGGGCGACGTCGATGTCGGCGACGACAACGCGGGCCCCGCGCTCCGCCAGGTGCCGGGCGACGCCCTCACCGATGCCGTTGCTCCCTCCGGTGATGAGGGCGACCTTGCCGTCGACGTCGAATGCCATACGCCCGATGGTAGGGGACAGGCGCGGTGGTCAGCCGAGCAGGGGAACGGGGAGCGGCTGGGCGTGCACGATGGTGAGGTGCTGGATCGGACGGGTCATGGCGACGTAGAGGAGGCGGAGCCCGCGTCGGTCGTCGCCGGCGATGGCGGCGGGCTCGACCACGACGACGGCGTCGAACTCCAGGCCCTTGGCCGCGGGGGCCGCCACGATGGTCATCGGCCGGGTCATGGCGTCACGTTCGAGCAGCCCGACCCGGGCGTCTCGTCGGGCGAGCCGGGTCAGCTCGGGCACGAGATCCTCCGGCACGACGACTGCGACCAGGGCGTGGTCGTCGGCCAGCGCAATGGCTTCCTCCAGCGAGGCCGACGCGAGCTCGCTCTCGGGCACCGTGCGGACGACGGGGTCGCTCCGACCCGCCCGGATGGACGAGGTGGGTCGCACACCCGGGGCGGCGACGGGCAGGAGCCGAGAGGCGAATTCGAGGACTCGGCCCGGGGCCCGGTAACCGAGCGTCAGCTCGTCATGGTGTGGCACGGCAGCGTCGGGGAGATGCGAGCGGATCTCGTCCCAGCTCTCGTAGGTCCACGGTCCTGTGGCCTGAGCCAGATCGCCCAAGACCGTGATCGAACCCGAGGGGGAGCGTCGGGCGATCATTCGGAACTGCATCGGGGTCAGATCCTGGGCCTCGTCCACCACGATGTGCCCGTACGAGCGGCTCCGACCCCCGATGAGGAAGGCGGCTTCGTCGAGGAGAGCCAGATCGTCGACGCTCCAGGCCGTCGTCGAGACCGTGGTGCCCCGCTGCCTGAGCAGCACCCGCCATTCGTCGGGGGAGAGGACGCCGCGGGCGGCGCGCTCGAGCTGCCCGCGCGAGGAGAGGAGGTCGCGCACCAGGGTGGTGGGGGAGACGGTGGGCCACAGCGTGTCCAGGAGCGTGGCGAATTCCTCGGACGAGGTGAGCTCACCCTCGAACCAGGCCTCGTCGGCGCCGAGCCGACCCGACGAGCGGAAGGCGGATCGTGCCTCGCTGACCAGACGCGCCCGCAGCGCCAGCCGACCCGATTTGTACGGACCCGGGCGGGCGACGATGGAGGCGACGAGGGCGTTGATCCGCTCCCGGCCGAGGGTGGCCCGAGCGAACCGTACGCGCAGCCTGACGTCCTCTTCGAGGGGACGTCGGCGGCCCTGGAGCGCCCGATGCAGGAGCTGGCCCATCCGGGCGTCCGCCTTGACCCGGCGGACCTCCATCGGCTCGACGACGCGCACTTTCGCCTTGGGGGCGATGTCGCCGATGGTCGTCTGCACGACCGCTTCCTCTCCGAGCGCGGGCAGGACCTGTGCGATGTAGCGCAGGAAGGCTCGGCTGGGGCCCAGCACGAGCACGCCGTCTCGGCTCAGGGTGGGGTGGTTGTAGAGCAGGAAGGCCGCGCGGTGCAGGCCGACGGCCGTCTTGCCGGTGCCGGGACCCCCCTGCACCGTGAGCAGGGCGTCGAGCGGGGCCCGGATGATCTCGTCCTGCTCGGCCTGGATGGTGGCGACGATGTCGAGCATCTCGCCCGTCCGGGCCCGCTCGAGCTCCGCCAGCAGGGCGTCCCCGCCACGGAGCCGGGTGCTGGATCCATCGTCGCCGGCGACACCGAAGAGGTCGTCCGCCACGGCTATGACCGCCCTCCGGTCGACCATGATCTGGCGTCGTCGGGCCAGGCCCAGGGAATCCTTGGCGCTGGCCCGATAGAAGGGCACGGCGACCGGCGCCCGCCAATCGATCACCACCGGGTCCGATCGTGGGTCCTCCACGTGGCGCCGCCCGATATGCCAGGTCTGGCCGCCCGCTTCGTCGATGCGCCCGAAGAGCAGCGGTCGTGGGCTGTCCGCCAGGAGCGACACCCGGCGCGAGAGCGCGGCCACGTAGTCGAGGTCCGGGTTTCCTGCGGCAATCAGGTCCCGTAGCAGTCTCTCGGCGCGTTGCCGCATCGCGGCCAGGGAGGAAAGTGCGTGGTCGAGCGCCGCTTGCTCGGCGGTGACCTCAGGATCCGACGGGGGAGAGGCCACGCTCATCAGCGCTCGCCCTCCGCCAAGACACGCGCAAAAGCGCCCGCGCAAAAATCCCCGGACATTCCGGGGACACTACACGATTTGCAACACTAAAACAAGACCCTGACCTGGCTGTTCGCCTTCTCGTCCAGCCGCACTTTGAACCTTTAACCGAGGGGCCTTACTGGCTGTCACTTTACCCAATTCCCCCGCCCAAAGCAAGACCTCTTTCCGCGGTGTCGGCCTCGGGGGTGGGCCGTTCGCAGGCGCGGCGCGTCGTCATCTGTTGCCCCCGCTGGGCGCTCCGGGACTCGGCGGGGACCCGATCAGCGGCACCGTGCCGTACGACTCTTCGGATCCGGCCTCTGCAGGCCCCCTGGAGCCTCCGCACATCGATGTCTGTACCGCAGGGGCCATTGCTTGGTCGGTGCGTGCCAGCTTGCTCATCGATATCCACAGCGCGGTGCCGGGCAACGTCCGGGATCAGATCCCTGCGGGTTGCGCCGGCTTCGTCACCCGCGTCGGTCCCGTACCGGAGGAGTGACGTCGGCGCCGGTCCGGCGCCACCCTCCTCAGATCCACATCTAACTTAACATAATGAACCTTATCGGCGGACAGTCCGGAACAGACAGAAGTGGTCCGGAACTGTGACCTGGGGCGACGGGCCCGACCCGCCGATCAGCCCGCGGGTGGTTCGGGTTCGAAGAGGAACTGCATCACGTCACGCATGGAGCCGTCGACCAGCTCCACGCGGATCCCGAGTTCGTCGTCCCGGTGGTACGCGAAGGACGTCGGTGCCTGGCCGCCCGCCCGGCCGCACAACTGGAGCGGACAGCCGGCGGCGCTGAAGGCCGTGCTCTGATCGGACAGGGAGTCGCTCCAGAAGCCGATGTGGTGCAGGTTGCTGGCCTCGTTGCGGACCCAGACGGAACCGGGTACCTCGAGGATGAGTTCCAGACAGGGCGTCCCGGTGGAATACCGCATGGTCGTGGGCAAGACCACGTCGTTGCCGGCTTCGTCCCGGTATTCGGTCGCATCGAGGTGCATGATCGGCCCCCAGGTGACGCCGAGGAGAGCGCTCAGTTTCGTGCTCGCGGCATGCATGTCCGTGACGACGATGCCGACGTGGTAATGGTCCATAGGTCAGTGACTCCCCCAACGTTCGAGTTGCGTTCGCAGCCATCCGTTCTCCCAGAAGCTGGTGTCCCCGCCTTCGTCGAGCAGACGGCGATGGGCGGCGACGAGCACGGCCCGGGCGCGCGGTGAGTCGGGTTCCGCCACCATGATGGTCTCGGCCAGCCTGATGGCCAGCGGAGCGTCGCCGCGGGCCAGGGCGCCCTCCGCCCGGCTCAGCGTGGCCTCGGTGCCGGCCGCCTCCGCCAGTTCGGCCAGCGCCCGGTGGGCGCTGTCGGGGTAGAGCTCCGTCGTCGACTGCAGTTTGAACCAGCCGACGTAGCTTTCCCAGAGGGTGCGCACGGCCCAGGAGACCTTGCCGTAGCCCTGGCCCACACGGAGCTCCGTGGGCAGCGTGATCTGCTCCATCAGCGTCCAGACGTCCACTCCGGCGTTGAAGCCCTGGAGCGCCTGGTGGTGGACGAAATCCACGGCACCGTGCAGCCGGGCCAGGCTGGCGTCGATGAGATCTTCGCCGACGATCGGGTCGTGGCGGCCGGTGATGAGGATCTCGGGGCGGAGGGCGCGCACGGTACGGACACTTTCCAGGTACGGCTCGACGAAGCGGTAGCGGTCCCCTCGCAGGGTGTTGAGGTTCGGGAAGTGCGGGAAGAGGGGCCCGAACAGGTTGCTGATCAGCGCGGTGCGACGCTCGGGGAGCCACACGATGGCGCTGTCGATCGTCTCCCCCACCGCGGCGTGGAGCTCCAGGCGCAGGCCATCGACGTCGAGCTCGAGCAGCTGGTCGAACGTGACATCGGGCACCGGCTCGGCCTGTCGCATCGACACGCCGGGATTCTCGGCGGCGATGCGGCGCGCATCGGTCCCGATCGTGTCGAACCAGATGCCGGCGGTGCGCATGCGCAGGGCGCGGATGCGAGCGTCGTCGGCCTGGCAGAGCTGGTTGTTCTGCTGGGCGATGTACTGCGTGCCCTCCTCTTTGAAGAGATCCACGCCGCCGACGTGGTCCACGTGGGCCTGGGTGGTGATGATGACCTGCGTCGGGCCGGGCCGGACGGCGTCGAAGACCCTCTTGTGGTGGGGCGCCTCGAAACCCATGCCGGCATTGACGATGATCCGGCCGCGGTCCGTGAGCACGAGGTAGGCGGCCGTGCATCCACCCGAGCGATAGATGCCCTCGGCGACCGCGTGAGCCGGGTCGTCATAGGCGGGGACCATGAGCTCGCGGCCCGGGCGCGTGTCGATGAGGCGGTCGACCGGATCCTGGGCGGGCATCAGACCTCGATCCGAACGGGGAAGCTCTCGAGATAGGCACCGAAGCGCCCTCGCACCTCTTCCGGCGTGACGCCAAAGTCACCTCGGAGGTCATAGGCGACCCTCCCCTCTCGCCCCCGGGGATGGGCCAGTTGGTAGTCCGAGATCTCGGTCCGAGCCCGCTCGGTGAGCGCAATGCCGGCGCAGTCGTAGACCTGCTCCAGCGTGCCGAGTTCGTCCGCCATGTACTCGTCGAAGAAGACGTCCACGGTGCGATCCTCCGCCAGAAGGTGCCGATCGCGCAACGAGGCATCGAGCAGTGTGCCGATGCGCTCAGTCCAATAGTCGCGGTACCACGCGGGCCGTGTCGTGCGGTACGCGGTGCGGGCGCCGTAGCAGGCCATGGTGATGGTGGACTGGACGACGGCCACCGGGTCGCGATGGGTCACCACGACAGTGGCGTCGGGAAACGTCGCGAGCAGCGGCCCGAGTTGCTCGAGGTGCTGCGGTGACTTGAGGACCCAGCGCTCCTTGGGACGGAACCACTGCAGAACCTGGAGCACCGACTTCATGTAGGCATAGTGGGGGGACTGGTCGTGGGCCAGGTAGTGGTCCCGCCAGCGTGGCGCCCGGGCCACCCACTCGAGGGTGTAGCTCGAGAAGTCGGGCATCTGCAGCTCGATCTCCTCGTGGACGTGGTCGGGCTCCATCGGGTGCATGGCCGCCACCAGCGGCGCTGCAGCCTGCATCGCCTCCCAGGTCCCTTGGCAACGGTTCCAGCGCGGGTCGACCCCGTCCACCTGCGACGGCTCCCGGGGGTTCGGGACCGGCTCGTAGGACTCCCACAGCGGCATCGAACGGAACCGAGTGTCCGCGGCCAGCAGGTTGACGAGGTGGGTGGTCCCCGAACGCGGCAGCCCGACCACAATGACCGGCCGCGTGATGGGGACCTCGAGGATCTCGGGATGCCGGTTCAGCAGGTCGTGGAGAAGAAGACGGTTGGCGGCGGCTCGGACGCAGTCCCCGAACATCACGAGCCTCCCGATACCCGTGCGCTCTTCGTCGGCGTCCATCTCGGCCAGCTGCAGCCCGAGCCTCTCCGCGAAGTCCTCGTTCCCGAAGTCGGCCAGGCCGGTCCGCCTCCGGGCGGCGTCGCACACGGCCTCGATCGTCAGAACGGTCGTCCTGGACTCCCCGTAGTCGATGGCCATCCGCTGGACGTCGTTGAGAACGGGGGCGCCCAGGTCGTGGATCTCTATGACGTCGCCCATGAGCCCTCTTCAGTTGGCGAGATAGCCGCCGTCGACGGCCAGTGTCCCACCGGTGATGAAGGCCGCGGCCTCGCTCGAGAGGAAGAGGACGGCCGCTGCCACCTCCTCGGGCGTGCCCAGGCGCGGGAGCATCGCCCGGGCCAGCTCGCTTGCCAGCAGTTGCGGGAAGGCCTGCATCGGTGCCGTCATCGGGGTGTCGATCAGACCCGGGGCCACGGCGTTGACCCGGATGGCGTCACCGGCCCAGTGGGCGGCCAAGTTCCGGGTCAGGGTGAGGAGGGCCGCCTTCGCCGCGGCGTAACCGGGCACGATCGTGGTCGAACGGAAGGCCGTCATCGACACGAGATTGACCACGCTGGCGCCGCCCGCCATGGCGCTGGCGCCCAGCGCCGCTCGCAGGCCCATGGTCAGGCGCATGGCTCCCTCCACGTTGAGGTCGAGTGCGGCGGCGAAGCCGTCGGGGTCCCACTCGTCCCGCCCGTCGGGGAAGTTGGCCCCGGCGTTGTTGACCAGCACGTCCAGAGTGTCGACTGTGGTCGCCAGCTCCTCCACCGCGCCGTGGTCGCGCACGTCGAGCGGCCGGTAGGAGAAGGAGGACAGGTCGATGTCGTAGTGCCCGGCATCGGGACGCGTCCCCGTGACGACGACGTCGGCGCCGGAGCGGGAAAAGGCCGAGGCAATGGCGTGTCCGATGCCGCTCGTGCCGCCGGTCACCAGGACCGAGGTGCCGCCGAAGTCGAATCGGAGCCCGTTGGTCATGCGTCGCCGCCGAAGGTGATCATGACCTTTCCGCACTCCTTCGAACCTTCTAGGAGGGCGAACGCCTGGTCGAACTGCTCGAGCGGCAAGGTGTGGGTGATCAGATCCGACAGGTCGTGTCGCGCCAGGAGCTCAACGGCGTCCTCGAACCTCGGGGGGTACTCGAAGGAGCCCCTGATGGTGAACTGCTTCATGAGGACCTGAACGAAGTTCGTCGGAACGGGCGCGTAGTGCAGCGCGACGAGGGACATCCGTCCGCCGTGTCGCCCGTGTTCGAGGATCTCGCCGAGGAGTCGATCCGATCCGGACGCCTCAATGAAGACATCGGTAGCCGGGGTCGGTCCGAACATGAACGGCGCAGTGCCGTGCACGCGTGCGAGCTCGTCCCACAGATCGACCTCGAGCGGGTGCACGACGTGGGCGGCTCCGAACTGGTGGGCCAGCTCGAGACGTCGCCGGCTCGTGTCGACGGCCACCACATCGCGGATGCCCCTGTCGGCCAACGTAGCGATCGCCAAGAGCCCGATCGGGCCGCACCCCATCACCGCCACCCGATCCCCCGGTGCCACCTCGCCCTGGTTGACCGCCTGCATGCCGACGGCGGCCGGCTCGGCCAGCGCAGCGACGCGGAGGTCGAGGCCGTCGGGGACGCGGATCAGCCGCCCGCCTTTGGCCGCCTCCCTCACCAGGAGCAGTGGCGTGAGCCCGCCCTCGGGTGCGCCGCTGCCCAGCCGGCCCAACGCATCGTCTCCGGGATGGACGATGACCCGGTCACCCACCGCGACGCCGCCGACGTCGTTGCCGACCCACTCGACTACACCGGCCATTTCGTGACCCAGCGCCATGGGCCGCCCGGTGATGCCGCCCATGTGGACGAAGGAGACATCGGTGCCACAGATCCCGCAAGCCGCCACACGGACGAGGGCATCGCGAGGGCCCGGGTGCGTCACCGGGACATCGTCGAGTCGAACGTCATTGGGGCCGTGGACGCAAACTTGTCTCACCCGCCCGCCCTCCGCCTCGACCAGCCACCCACTCCCCTGCCCACGGTTCGGCAGTATGCCGTGCGGTGGGGCACCGCGTCGGGTGGGATCGGCAGCGGAGCGTGGTCAGGGCCACGGCGCGCCGCAGACCGGGGAGCCCGTCGGCCTCCGCCGTGCGGCCTCTGAGGGCCGAACGGGAGCTCGAGCTTTGTGACCTGCACCTTTACCTCGCATTTAAAGAGAACCCCAAGCGGGCTCACAGCTGGGTTTCTGCTTACTGTGAAATCAGCGGTCTGAACTGGCCTCATGGCGAAAACGGAAGCGGTCGCGCCGGAGAACCCAGTGGATCTGACAGAAGAATTGCCGCTCGACGACGAGAACGTCCTGGCGGTCGAGCCGCCCTCGGTCTGGCGCCGGTACCGCTGGCCCATTGTCGCCGTGGTGGTTGTCCTGATCGCCGGTGCCGTGGGTCTGACGCTGTGGTTGACATCAGGTTCGACGCCGGCGACGGGGCTCACCGTGACGACGGCCACCGTGAGCGCCACCACCGGCACCATCCAGCAGACCGTGGCCAGCTCGGGAACGCTCGAGCCGGCCAGCCAGGCGAATCTGAACTTCGCCGTCTCGGGCACCGTGACCGGTGTCAACGTCAAGGCCGGCCAGACCGTGGCCGCCGGGCAGGTGCTGGCCACAGTCGACACCACCGCCCTGTCGGAGGAGGTGGCCGCGGCCCAGGCCCAACTGACCGCAGCCGAGGACAGACTGGCAAGCGACGAGGCCTCTGGCGCCTCGACCAGCTCGATCGATTCGGACGAAGCGTCGGTGACATCGGCGGAGTCCTCGCTGTCCACGGCGCAGACCAACCTCAACGACGCGTCATTGACCTCGACGATCGCAGGCACGGTGGCCTCGGTGGATCTCACCACGGGCCAGCAGGTCACCGGCTCCGGCTCCGCCTCGGGCTCCGCAGGCAACAACAGCAGCGCGGCCAGCAGCAGCGCGGCCAGCAGCGCGGCCTCGACCGGCAGCGGTTCGGGTTCGTCCACCGGCCAGATCGTGGTCATCGGGACGGACTCGTACATCGTCAACGCCACCGTCGACGACACCGAGATCGGCGAGATCGCCGACGGCGACCAGGTCGACATCACCCCGAGCGGCGACACCACGCCCGTCTACGGCACGGTCGGATCGATCAGCCTCATCGGCACCGCCAGCTCCGACGTGACCACCTTCCCGGTCGTCATCGACGTGACGGGAAATCCCACGGGCCTCTTTGCGGGAGCGACCGCCGACGTCAGCATCATTGTGAAGCAGCTCAACGACGTCACGGAGGTGCCCACGGGGGCCATCTCCTACGGCACCAACGGCCAAGCCACCGTGACCAAGGTGGTGAACGGGAGCCACGTCGTCACCAACGTGACCGTCGGCGCCGCTGAGAGCGGCGAGACGCAGATCACGAGCGGGGTCAAGGCCGGGGACAAGCTGCTCGAACGCGAGATCACCTTCAAGGCACCGGGCGGCGGAGCCGGCAGCCTCTTCGGTGGCGGTTCCGGGACGACAGGTCGCTTCGGCGGAGGCGCGGGCGGGTTCGGCGGGGCCGGTGCGGGCGGTTTCGGCGGCGGCGGTGGCTTCACCGGTGGCGGTGGCTTCACCGGCGCGGGAGCGGGTGGATGACCGTCACTGACCCCCAGGGGACGCCCCCTGTGCGGGACACCGTGATCGAACTGGAGCGGGTGACCAAGGTCTACCGAACCGGCACCATCAGCGTGGCCGCGCTCCGGGGCGTGAGCATCTCCATCGAGCAGGGCGAGTACGTCGCCATCATCGGGCCCTCGGGCTCGGGCAAGTCGACACTCATGCACATCCTCGGCTGTCTCGACGTCCCGAGCTCCGGTCAGTACCACCTGGCCGGTGAGGACGTCAGCCACATGAGCGAGACCGCGCTGGCCGAGGTGCGCAACCGGCGCATCGGTTTCGTCTTCCAGCAGTTCAACCTGCTGCCGTCCATGACGGCCTGGCAGAACGTCGAGCTCCCGATGGTCTACGCCGGTGTGCCGCGGTCCATCCGCAAGGACCGGGCCATGGAGGCCCTGGCCCGCGTCGGCCTGGCCGGCCGCGTCAACCACCGGCCCGGCGAGCTCTCCGGCGGCCAGCAGCAGCGCGTTGCGGTGGCTCGGGCGCTGGTCACCGAGCCGGACCTGATTCTGGCCGACGAGCCGACGGGCAACCTCGATTCGAGGTCGGCCGCCGATGTCATGCGCCTGATGGGCGAGTTGCACGATGCCGGCCGCACGCTCGTCCTCATCACGCACGACGTGGAGGTGGCGGGAGCCGCCGGTCGCGTCGTCGGCATCCGAGACGGCCTCCTGACCGAGAACGACCCGCGCTACCTCGAGAGTGTCCGGTGAGCTGGCTCGAGACAGTCCGCACCGGCGTCAACGGCGTGCGCAGCCACCGGCTGCGCTCCTTCCTGACCGTCCTGGGCATCCTGATCGGCATTGCCGGCGTCATCATCGCCGTGGGCCTGGGTGAGGGCGCCTCGGGGCAGGTCACCTCGGAGATCAACGCGCTGGGCTCGAACGTCCTGACCATCACCCCGGGCAGCACGACCTCGACCTCGGGCATCCGCGAGGCGTTGGGATCGGCGTCCACCCTGACCACGTCCGACGTCGCCGCGCTGGCCTCCCCCATCGACGCCCCGGACATCAAGGCGGTGGCCGGCATCACCTCGTCCTCGGAAGTCCTGACGGCAGGCAGCGAGACGGCGACGACGACCGTGCAGGGGACGACGCCCTCGTGGCTCACCGTGCGTGGCCGCACGGTGGCCCAGGGCCGCTTCCTCGACAACCAGGACGTGAAGGACCTCTCCGCCGTCGTCGTCTTGGGCGAGACGACGGCCTCCGAGCTCTTCAGCCGGGAGGACCCGGTGGGCCAGACCGTCGACGTGAACGGCGTGCCGCTCACCGTCGTCGGCGTGCTCACGTCCACCGGCTCGTCCACCTCGTCGTCGAGCACGACAGACCCCGACGACACGGCGATCGTCCCCATCACGACGGGAGCCGAGCGCATCTTCGGCGGCACCTCACGCAACTCGGTGAGCTCCATTGCCGTGCAGGCCCGTTCGTCGGCCGACCTGCCCGGCGCCTATCAGGAGGCGGACCACCTCCTGCTGCAGCTGCACGGCATCACGGACACGGCCGATGCGGACTTCACGATCACCTCGCAGGCTTCCCTCATCGCCGCCAACACATCGGTGGACCACACGCTGACCATCCTGCTCGGCGGGATCGCCGCCATTTCGCTCATTGTGGGCGGCATCGGCGTCATGAACATCATGCTGGTGTCGGTGACCGAACGCGTCCGCGAGATCGGGCTGCGCAAGGCGCTCGGCGCCACCCCGAGGGTCATCCGGCGCCAGTTCCTGGTGGAGGCGTCGGTGCTCGGACTGGTCGGCGGGTTGCTGGGTGTGCTGGCGGGCCTGCTCGGCGTCGTGTGGCTCCCCGGCCTCATCGGGGACCCGATCTCCATCAGTCCCACGGCCGCGGTGGGCGCGCTGGCCATCGCATTGGCCATCGGCGTCCTCTTCGGGGTCTACCCCGCCAGCCGGGCGGCGACGCTCGCACCGATCGACGCCCTCCGCAGCGAGTGATCCCCATGCAAAGAACACAAAGCACCACGACGCCAAGCACCACGACACAAGGAAGAGAAAGAGGAAAGAGGACGATGCAGTCACTGATCAGCCGGAGCAGCAACCGTCGGCGCCTCATGCGCCTGGCCGGTACGGGCGCCACGGCGCTGCTCGCCGCCACCGCAGTGGCCTCGGCGGCGGGAGCCGCGACGACGCCGGCCAATGCCCCCATCGGAGCCACGGGCAGCGTGGCCGCCCTTGCCGGATCGAGCATGGAGGTGCAGAACGCGAGTTCCGGTCAGACCACCGTGAACTGGAGCACGACCACCACGTTCTCCAAGACCGTGACCGAGGCCGTCAACGCGCTGGCCAGTGGTGACTGCGTCACGGTGAGTGGGACGCCATCCAACAAATCCAAGACGACGATCGCGGCGCGCACCATCACGGTGAGCACGGCCAGTTCCTCGGGTTCGTGCACGTTGGGCGCTCGTACCGGTGGCGCAGGTGCGGGTGCAGGAGCGGGCGGAGGGTTTCCCGGCGGGGGTGGCTTCCGCGCCGGCGGTGCCCCCGGTGCGGGCGGCGGCGGCGCCGAGGGTGGCGGGACGCGTCCGAGCTTCGGCGGTAGCGGGTCCTCCAACTTCCGCAAGGCCCTGGCCAACCTGGCCATCGCCTCGGGCAAGGTGACGGGTGTCAGCGGCTCAACCGTCACGGTGTCGGGCATCAGCATCAGTCCGGGGTCGTTCGCTCGGGGGGCGACCAAGTCCTCCTCGACGACGAAGAAGCCCACCGCGCCCAAGACGAAGACAGAGACACTCAAGATCACGACGTCGAGCACAACCTCCGTCAGTGCCACCCAGACCGCAGCGTCGACCGACCTCGCCGTGGGTGACTGCGTGAGCGCCTTCGGACCGGCGGCGACCAACGGGTCGGTCACGGCGACCACGGTGCGGATCACGGCGACGAGCGGTACCTGCAGCAGCGGGTTCGGTCGTTTCGGCGGCGGCGGCTTTGGCGGCCCCGGCGGTGGCTTCGGTGGTGGCGGGGGTGCCGGTGCCTAACTCGGGCGCACGCTCGGGCTGGGGCCGTGCCGGTCACCGGCGCGCTGTCCTCATCGGCGCGGTGGTCGCCGTCGTGGTGCTCGGCGGCGGGGCGGCCGCGTGGGCCGAGGTCGGGAATAGCAGTGCCGGGTACCGCATGACCACGGTGACCCGGGCCGACATCGGCACGACGCTCAATGTGGTCGGGAACGTCGAACCGGTCAGTGACGCTGCGGCCTCGTTCCAGGTGGCCGGCCAGGTCGCCACGGTCACGGTGACGCCCGGACAGGTCGTCACGGCGGGTCAGACGCTGGGCACGCTCGACACGACCGCGCTGAGCGAGTCCGTCTCGTCCGCCCAGTCCACCGTGGCGGCCGATCAGGCCAAGCTGGTCGAGGACGAGGAGAGCCAAACCAGCTCTGCCTCTGCCTCCGCCGCTTCCGCCGCTTCCGCCGCCAAGACGCCGACCTCGACCCCCTCGTCAACGACCACGACCACGACCGCGCCGTCACGCGGCACGACGGGGGGCCAGAACGCCACCGTCACTGCCGATCAGACCGCGCTGACCGGCGACGAGTCGACCCTCTCGACCGATCAGAACAAGGAGGCGGCCGACCTGGCCCAGGCCCAGAGCGACTGCACCAGCGCCAACACCGGCACCGCGGCCGGCCAGGCCACGTGCGAGGCCGCACTCCAGACGGTCTCGTCGGACGAGCAGCAGGTGTCGAAGGATCAGTCCGCCGTGTCCAAGGACGAGACCGCACTCGGCCAGGCGCTCGACGCCCAGTCCTCGAGCGGCGGCACGTCGACGACCTCCGGCTCGACACCGACGCAGGGCGGCCACGCCCTCGACGCGGCGGGCGGGAACACCGGCAACACCGGCAGCGGCACCACCTCCGCCGGGTCCGGGTCGACCGGCTCCGGCTCGACCGGATCGGGCGCAACGGGAGGCGACAGCGATACGCCGGAGCAGATCGCGTCGGACCAGGCCGCCATCGATTCCGCCGAGGCCGATCTCATCAATGCCGAGCAGTCACTCAACGAGGCCACCCTGAACAGCCCGATCAGCGGCACCGTGGTCTCCGTGGACATCGCTGCGGGCAGCACTGTGAGCGCCGACTCCAGCACCGACATCATCACGATCATCGGCACCAAGTCCTACGAGGTCGAGGGGACCCTCGACAGCTCGCAGGTCCCGTCGGTGAAGGTGGGTCAGAGCGCCGCCGTGCAGGTGGACGGCACCAACGGCTCTGTCGACGGTACCGTCTCCCAGGTCGGGCCCGTGCAATCGAGCGACGGGGAGTACAGCTACCCGGTCGTGGTCGACCTGCCCACATCCTCGGACACGCTGTTCACCGGTTCGACGGCCAACGTCGTGATCGACACCGGGTCGGTGTCCAACGTGGTGGCCGTGCCCACCTCGGCCGTCGAGACCGTCGGCACCCGCTCCTTCGTCCTGACGTTCGACAAGGGCGTGCTGACCCGGAAGGTCGTCAAGGTGGGCATGGTGGGTGACACCTACACCCAGGTCGTGGCCGGCCTGCACGACGGGCAGAGCGTCGTGCTGGCCGACTATGCCGAGGCCGTTCCCTCGTCCAACACCGACCTGACGAACGCCCTCGGCGGCGGTGGCGGTTTCGGCGGCGGCGCCTTCCCCGGCGGCTTCGGAGGCGGCGCGGGCACCTTCCGCCAGCGCATCAGCGGTGCCGGCGGCGGCGGACTCACCGCAGGCGGCTGAGCCCGTCGCGGGTGCGGCGCCGCGACGGACCGGAACAGGGCGGTACGGTGGCACCGTGGCAGCGATCCGGCTCGACCAGGTGAACCTCGTGGTGCACGACGTCGAGGCGAGCCGAGCCTTCTACTCGCGACTCGGCCTCGATTTCGGTGACGTCCCCGACCCGGTCTGGGACGCCCATCACGTCTCGGCCCGCCACGACGACACCACTCCCCTCGATGTCGACCTCGACAGCGAGAGCTTCGCGACCAAGTGGAACCAGGGGTGGTCCGGCGGCAGCGGCGCCATCCTCGGCTTCAAGGTGGAGACGCGGGACGAGGTCGATGGCCTGGTGGCCTCCCTGGCCGCCGAGGGCGTGCCGGTGCAGCAGGAGCCCTACGACGCCTTCTGGGGCGCCCGCTACGCGGTCGTCAGCGATCCCGACGGCAACGGGGTCGGCATCATGAGCCCGATCGACCCGGCGCACAGACACGAAGCGCCCTCCCCCTCGTGAGCCCCGCACCGGACGAGGCCATTGATGTCGTGGTGGAGATCCCCACGGGGAGCCGGAACAAGTACGAGTACGACCATGAGCAGCACGTGATCCGGCTGGACCGCCGGCTCTTCACCGCCACCGCCTATCCGGCGGACTACGGCTTCGTCCCCGACACCTTGGCCGGCGACGGGGACCCGCTCGACGCGCTCGTCCTCGTGACGGACCCCACGTTCCCCGGCTGTGTCGTGCGGGCGCGCATCTTGGGCATGTTCTCCATGCGAGACGAGAAGGGGGTGGACGCCAAGCTGATCTGCGTCCTCGTGCACGACCCCCAGTGGGACGGGGCCAACGACATCGATGACGTGCCGGCGCACCTGCGCAACGAGATCGCCCACTTCTTCAGCATCTACAAGGACCTCGAGCCGGAGAAGTCGGTGGAGGTCCAGGGCTTCGCGGACCGGGCCGGCGCGCTGGCGGAGCTCGAGTCGTGCCAGATCGCCTACCGAGCCGTCGGAAACTAGGAGAGGGAGGGACGACCATGCCGTTTCCGCGTGACGAGGTGCAGGCGACCGTGGAGCGCTACCACGCGCTGCGTGAGCGCATCGACGAGGGCCTCGAGCCCGACGCGTTCGGCGTGCTGGCCGACTTCTACACCGAGGACGCCGTGTACATCGACGGCGCCTGGGGCCGCATCGAGGGTCGCGACGCCATCGCGCACTGGCTGGTGGACTCCATGCTCGGCATGGACGACTGGAAGTTCCCCATTGAGTTCACGGCCATTGAGGGCAACGACGTCGTGGTCAAGTGGACCCAGATCATGCCGAGGACCAGGCCCGACGGGACGCCCTACCGGCAATCGGGCTACTCGCGCCTGATCTACGCCGGCGACGGGAAGTTCTCCTACGAGGAGGACACGTACAACATGGCCCACGTGCTCGAGGACATTGAGGCCAGCGGGTGGACTCCGAACGGCTCAATGAACGTGCCGCCCGCCCATCCCGACCGGAACTTCGACATCCCGCCGGGCGCCGTCGTCGACTAAGGCGTTCCTCCGGAGTTCCCGAAACCGGGGAAGCCACCCCCACCGAAGGGATTGGTCGACGACCCGGAGTTCCCGGTCGACTGCTGCTGCTGGGCCTCGGCCTGGCTGCCGAGAGTGGCCGTCGTCGTCCGCTTGCTGTCCCCCACGTAGTAGGTGATGGAGACCGACTGCCCCGGCTTCGCGTCCATGACCACCTTCTGGAGGTCGTCGGACGACGCGATGTTGGTGCCGTTGATGTTGACGATCACGTCGCCCTGGACCAGGCCCGCCTTGTCGGCCGGAGACCCCGACACCACGCTGAGGATGACGGCTCCGGAGGTGGGCGTGAAGCCGTACTGCTGGCGCAACGCCGGTGTCAGCGTCGTGATGTCGACGCCCAGGTAGCCTCCGCCGTTCCCGGACTGTCCGCCCTTCTCGAGCTCGGAGATGAGCGCCTCGACCGAGGCGGCCGGAATGGCGAAGCCGATGTTCTGCGACGACGTGCCGTCGCTGGAGGTCCCCGCCACGGCGGTGTTCATGCCGATGACCTGGCCCGATGTGTCGATGAGCGGTCCCCCCGAGTTGCCTGGGTTGATGGCGGCGTCGGTCTGGATCATGTTCTGCAGGGTCTCGGTCTGCGTGCCCTCTCCCCCGGCGGTCACGGAGCGCCCGAGCGCGGAGACGATGCCCTGGGTCACCGTGGGCGTGCCCGCGGCGAGACCCAACGCGTTCCCGATGGCCACCACGGAGTCACCCACGACGGCCTTGCCGGAATCGCCGAAGGTCACGGTCGGCAGGTTGGAGGCGTCGTTGATCTTGAGGAGGGCCACGTCCTTGGTCTGGTCGTAGCCGACGAGCGTCGTCGGCAGGGCCTTGGTCTGCCCGTACTCGGTCACCGTGATGGTGCCCTTGTCGCCGCCCTCGCTGTAGAGCTCAATCACATGGTTGTTCGTGAGCACCTCACCGTCGGAGGTGATGATCATCCCGGTGCCCTCGTCCTCTTCCCCGTTCGACTTGACGTCGATGGAGACCACGGAGTGGATCACCTTGTCCACCAACTGCGGAATGGTGACATTGCCGCTCAGGACGGCTGCCCCGGGTGCCGCGCTGCTCTCGTGGATGGTCACGTTGGCGCCGCCGTTGCCGTTGCCGTTGTTGTCCGCCAGGGCCGTGACACCGGCACCGATGGCGCCACCGATGAGGGCCGCCACGATGGCCACGGGCAGCCAGGCCCGCAGCTTGCCCGGCGTGCCGCGGCCCGCTCCCGGAGGCGTCGAGGCGGGGTAGGGGGCGTCGCCCGCAGGGGGGTACGAGAAGGGGACCGCCGTCGGGGTGGCCAGGGTGGGTGGTCCGGTGTCGGCGGACGGCGGTGCCCACGAGGCGGGCGGGGGCGGAGGGTACGACGAGCCTGCGCCGGGCGACGGGAGCGGATGCGGTCCCGGCTGGGTGGCGTCCACGTCCCCCGCGGCCGCTGCGGCGCTCGCCGCGGTTTCCCCGCTGCTGTCCCCGCTGGGCTCTGCCGCCGGCTCGGCGCCGACCGGCGACGCTCCGAGGCCCGTGGCCTCGACCGGTGCCGCGGTCGCCTCGGAGGGAGGCGCAACGGGTGCTTCGGGTGTGCCGGCAGTGGGATCCGACCCTGGCTGCTCGGTGTCCTCACTCATGTGGATCCTCCTGAAGGGGACGTGACGTGCCCGCACCGCTGCACGGTGGGGTGGCCCGTCCCGGCGGCTCCCGCAGCCCAGCGGACGTCCCGGGCCATGTTATGGGATGTCGATCGCGGCATGGCATCGGGCAGGGGTGCCAGGCGAGGTAGCGTGTCCGCCGCATGTCACGCCGCATCGACATCGAATTGACGAGCCAGACGAGCGACGGATCATGGACGTGGCGCGCCGCGGGTGCGCGCCAGCCCAAGGGGACCGTCGACGCAGCGTTGGTGCCACCGGGAGAGGCCGTGGGCGCCGTCCTTCGAGCCGAGGTCGACACCGGCCTGGAAGGCATCGAGATCCTGGCGCTCACGACGGCCAAGCCCGCCCGCTCGCCGGAGAAGACGGAAGGCCGGATTGAGGTCAAGGGCACGCCGAGGCGCGCGCCGGACGTCTCGGTCATTTTGGCTCCGGGCTCGGACAAGCGACGGCGCGATGACGATGGCGAGCACCGAGACCGCCGAGGCGGCGGGCGTCGCGGTCCCGATGGAGATGCACGGCGCGACGAGCGCGGCGGCGGTGACCGACCGG
Organism: uncultured Acidimicrobiaceae bacterium; assembly: GCA_963742035.1. GTDB lineage: Bacteria > Actinomycetota > Acidimicrobiia > Acidimicrobiales > RAAP-2 > Bog-473. The sequence goes on along the minus strand of CAVUKH010000007.1, from coordinate 533,976 downwards.
CGCGCGGTGGCGGTGGACCGCGTCGCCCCGGCAGCCGACGTCCCGGCGAGGGTGACGGCCGCCCGGCGCGCGGTGAGCGCCCGGTCGCACCGACGTCCACCGTGCACCGCAACGCCATGCTGGCGGCCCTGCGGCCAGAACAGATCCCCGTGGCCGAGCAGCTCCTGCGCGGCGGCTTGCAGGCGGTCCGGCAGGCCATCGAAACGCAGAACGCCTCGAACAAGGCGGCGGGGAAGCCTCCGGTGGCGTCTCAGGCGCTCCTGGCCATGGCCGATGAACTGCTGCCGGCGGTTCGCCTGGCCGACTGGAAGGACCGGGCCTCGGTCGCCCAGGCGACGGGCAAGGACTACCGGCTGCGTGAGCTCCGGGCCGTCGTGGCCGCCTCGCGCACCGTCAACCTCGACGAGGAGGGGCGCACCATGGCCAGGGCGCTCCAGGAGTCGCTGGACCAGCGGACGACGGCACTGCGGGAAGAGTGGCTCGCCCGCATCACCAACGCGCTGAACGATGGCCGGGTGCAACAGGCCGTCGAAGCCTCCATCCGGCCGCCCGAGCCGGGCACCCGCTGCCCGGCCGAGCTGGCCGTGCGGTTGGCGGCCGCCGCCGGGGAGGCCATGACGGCCGACCTGGCCCCCGAAGACTGGATGCGTCTGCTCGACGCGGTCGTGGCCTCACCGGTGCGACGGACCGTCAAGCCGGCCGGCATCCCCGACGACGAAGTGGCCAAGCAGGCCGCTCGCAATGCCGCCGGTGCCGTGCCGGCTCTGGCCAGGCTGCTCGGGCTCCGGATTCCGCCGCCACCGCCGCGACGGGTCAACGCAGAGCGCCGGTTCAGTCCAACCGGCGGCTGAGCGTCAGGAGGCGGGCGGTGAACCCGGACGCCTCCAAGCGCTGTTTGGTCGTCCGGTCGCCGGGGAGCGCCAGCGCATCCACCGTGTCGCATCCCTGTTCGCTGCACCAGTCCACCGCGGCGTCCATCAGCGTCGTCCCGACGCCCACGCCTCGGCCCGCCGTCTCCACGTAGCAGCACTCAATGAGGCCGCTGCGTGTGCCGCGGGGACCCTGCGCCGTCGTGACGGCCAGCAGACCCACCACCGCCCCCTCGTACTCCCCCACCATCAAGAGGGTGCTGTCCCCCGGCCGGGTCCATCGCTCGAGAAGCGAGACGGTCGTGGCCTCTCCGACGAGGGCGGCGCCGCCTCGCATCGACTCGGCCGCCACGAGGGCCCGGGAGAGCAGGCGCGTGCAGGTTTGACGGTCCTCGGCGCGGGCTGGACGGGCCAGCTCCATCGCTCCTAACCCGCTGACGGCCCGTTCGACTGCTCGTCGAGCAGCTGACCGGCCCGATTGAGAATTGTCCGGCGATTGCGCGTGGAGGCCTCGTAGCGCCGCACGGCATCCAATTCCTCCGGACCCAGGCTCTCGAGCCGGCGGACCACCTGGGAGGCACTGAGGGTGTCATAGTCGGCCAGCGCCCCGCCGACGATGGCGGCGGCAGCGGGATCGGGCTGTGGTCGCTCGGGGCCGGGCGACGCCGGTGCAGGCTCGGCCGAGCCGTTCGTGCTCGGCGCCTTCGTCGGTGCGCCGTTGCCCCACAGCCCGTCGAGACGCGCCGAGAGCTCCCGCTGCTTCTGGCTCACCACGAAGCGGCCGACGAAGAGCGCGTTGCCGAGCTGTAACTCGAGTCGGCGGCGCCCCTCGGCGATCAACTCAGGGATCTCCTCGGCTACCGACATCGCGACGCCGATCGGAGCAACGAAACAGACATCGAAGGTGTGGCGCAGCGGGCCCGTGTGGGACTGCCCGCCTCCGGAGCCACTGTGCTCAGACACAGTCCCGGCAGAGCATCTTCTTCTGGTCTGCCAGTTGGCTGGGATGTTTGACCAGGAAGCACGAACGGCAGACGAACTCGTCAGGCTGCTTGGGGAGGACCCGCTCGTTTCCTTCCGTCTTGTCTTCTTGGTCGGTCGCTTCCTCGTCCTCGGGCTCGTCCTCGACGACCAGCCGCTCCTTGAGGATCACATCGAGACTCGCCTCGACATCCTCGTCCTCGGGCTCCTCCTCTTCCTCCTCGTCGTCGCCGTCACCGGACTTCTCGACGACCGCGGCGGGAGACGGGGTCAGGATCTCGGCGACCTCGTCCTCTTCGTCGTCCTCTTCGTCGACGTCGACGTCGACGACCACGTCGTCGTCGTCGTCGAGCGCGTCGACTTCGAGTTCGTCGACATCGTCGATGTCCACGTCGAGCTCGTCCTCTTCGACGGCATCCACATCGTCTGATTCGGAGGCCTCTGCCACCGCTTCTTCGGCCTTGGCCTTCTTCTTAGTCGGCATTGTGCCGCGGGAGCATAGACGGTTCGCGAGACCGTTCGATCGCTCTGGAGGAGATCCCCCGCCAACCTCCCCGATGACGAAATCCGGTGGGAGGGGCGGGAGGGCCCTGGGGTCTTTGGCGCCATCTCGCAGGCCTGGTCGCCAGGCAAGCAACACGTTCTCTACTCGACCCCCAGGGCCAACCACCGCCTCTCACGGCACATCCCCACCTGCAGCTGTGCAGCGGCGCTGTTGCGCATCTGCAGCGTCCTCAGGGGCGTCGGGGACTGCGCCGTACACTAGGCAAATCCGGGGTGGGGTCGTCAAGATACGCAAGGGTGTCGCTACCAGGGAGAACGACGGTAGTTCCTGGTCAATGCGTTGCAGATTTTTCCGACCGGCGACGTTCGGCCCGGCGTTCGGATTCGAGGCGCTCGAGGTCGGTGGCCCCGTGGTCGACGAAGGTCATCGCCTCCGCCAGCGCGCGGTGTCCCGCCACCTCGGCAATGGCCCGGTGCATCTGCTGCGCCACCCGTCGGTACGCGGGGTGGCCCTGGGCACCCGAGCGCAGCTCAATCAGATGCATGGCCTCACGCGCGTTGAACTGCATGACGTAACGGATGCGATGCGCCAGAGCGACCACGTACGACGCTTGTTCGGGGAAGTCCGGAACCAACGATCGGTACAGTTCTTCCGCCCGGCCGATGGCTTCGTCGTAACGATCGGCGAGCCCCGCATCGGCGACGAGCTCGGGCAAGTCGTAGCCGAGTGCGATCCCGAGTCGCTGCCACTCCATGGTGAGCATCCGATGCCGTTGCAGGTCGCGGAACGCGCCGTAGTCGGTGACGAGTTCGAACCGGTAGTCGGTGCGTTCGAAGGCGCGCCCGGGCCGATGCCGGCGATTACGCCGATCACCCACGTAGGCCGCCAACAGGGCGACGCGGTCGTCATGACCGAGGAGGCGGACGCGGCGGCCGGCTTCCCGCTCACCGCACCCCAACTGTGAGAAACAGGCTGCCACCAGGACCTTTTCTTCTCCGTCGGGATCGAAGTCGAGGAGCGTGACCTCGGGCTCTGCCTCGCCTGCGCGCGGGCCCCTCCATCTGGCCGAGCTCGGGCCACAGGCGCGACACCACGCGGGACGTGCGGTCGCGGGTTGCGGCCAGGTAGTCGGACCACTCGCCACCGCGGGCCGGGACGTCGACGCGTTGCAGGAACGACGGAATCACCTTGCGCAACTCGTGCAACATCATGTCGGCGTAGTGACGTGCTTCTGGGAGCGGGTGCGCGCGCATGCGCAGCAACAGCTGCTCGTAGGCCTGCCCGGTCCCGTAGATCCCTATGTTCGAGAGCGACGCGGCGGGGAGGAGCCCGCGCAGCGCGTCGAGCGACTTGGCTCGGGTGGCCTGGCGGTACACGAAGTCGCTGTCACCGGCCTGTTGGGGGAAGCGCTCCGCCACCCACGCCTGCATTTGTGGCAGGAGCGCGCCGTAGGTGTCGAACACGCGATCCATCTCTCCGACGAAGCGGGCCCCGTGTGACGAATCGAGGATCTCCGGAGGTCGGAAGTAGCGGTACTGCCCGTTCTCGAGCCGTTGGTTGTAGGCGATGTAGCGCGTCGACTGCTCCAGATAGGCCATGAGACGGCCCCACTCGATGACCTTGGACAGGACGTTGGACGCCTGTTCGCACGCAAGGTGGACGCCCCCGAGTTGGGCCACCGAGTCGTCGCCGTATTCGACGAAGACCTTCTCGTAGAGCTGCTCCGCTCGCGCCAGTCCGACGGTGGCGTCGACGGTGGCGTCGCCTGTGATGTCGAGCTCACCGACGAACTCGTCGAGGAAGAGCCTGCGCAGGCTCTTCGGTGATCGCGAGTAGCGGGCGAAGAGGGCCCCCTTGACCACTTCCGGCAGGTTGACCAGGGCAAAGACCGGCTGATCCAGATTGGTGACGTAGCGCCGGAGCACGGCTTCCTCGTCGGCCGTGAACCGCTCTTCGGAGTACGGGAACATGCCCGGGTAACCATAGAACGAGGGTGACGCGGCGGTCGCGGATGGGCTCAGAGGCCCGGCAGGCCCCCGGCGACCACGCCCCGGAGGACGAGCTCGACGGCCTCACGGGCAGCCGCCGCCACCTCTGTGTCCACGGCGGAGTGGGAGACCTGCTGGGCCAGGTCCGCCACGGACTTCATCGTCCGGACGAAGTCGCCCGGCGCCAACTCCCCCACATCACGGGCGGCGACCGCCAGGGCGGTCGAGAACGACGCCCCCCGGGCCCAGGAGGCCACGGCGGTGGCCAGCCCCGGCGCGGGTTGGCGGGTGCGGGGAACGAGATGCAGCTCCTCGGTGGCACGGATGCGCTCGGCCAACACGGCCAGAGCGTCGCAACGCCAGGCCAGCTCGGACCGCCGCTTGTCGCCCAGCCGGTCCTGCAGCGGACGACGCTGCTTCTCCCTCCGCGGGCCGGGCTGTCCGGGGACGCGCCGGGCCCGGCGAGGCTCGAACACCACGGCCGAGAGGACGCCGGCCAGGACGGCGGGTTCTGCGCCGGCCAGGACGTCGACCCCGAGCGCCTCGGCGATCAGGAGATCGGCCTCGTGGTAGATGCGGGACAGCCTCCGGCCAGACGGCGTCACGCTCCAGCCCTCCACGTAACCCATTCGCTCGAGCACGGCGACACGATGGTCGAGTTGCTGCAGCAGCAGATCGGGCGTGCGGGCCTGCCACTGAGCGAAGGACCGCTGCAGCACCGCGCTCGCGGTGTCACGGTCGAACCGCGAGACGAGGTTGACGGCGAGGTTGTACGTCGGGCGGAAGGCCGAGCGCAGGTCCGGCGGAGGGGCCGAGGCCACCCGGGCGGCCTCGGCGAAGGTGGTCTCGCTGGACCAGGCGACGACGGCATGACCCTCCTCGTCCAGTCCACGACGGCCCGCACGGCCGGTCAGCTGCAGGTACTCCCCTGACGTCAGCGTGGCCCGGCCGGCGCCCCCGTACTTGGTGAAGCGCTCAATGACGACCGAGCGGGCCGGCATGTTGATCCCGAGCGAGAGGGTCTCGGTGGCGAAGACCACCTTGAGCAGCCCCGCCGCGAAGCACTCCTCCACGGTCTCGCGAAAGACGGGGACGAGCCCGGCGTGGTGCGCCGCCACACCACGCTCCAGGCCCTCGAGCCACTCGTCGTAACCCAGGACGCGCAGATCGTCGTCGTCGAGGGGTTCCACCCGGCGCTCGACGACGGCGCGGATGGCGGCGCGCTCGGCCGAGTCGGTCAAGCGAACGCCGTCGCGCACGACCTGATGCACCGCGTCGTCGCAGGCGGCGCGGCTGAAGATGAAGACGATGGCCGGCAGCATCTCAAGGGCACCGAGCTCTTCGACCATCTCGGTGCGCCGGGGCGCGCGGAAGGGCAGGCGCGGTCCCCTCCCCCGCCCCTGCCAGTGGGCCGATCGACCTCCCTGCAGGGCCCGGCGCACGGCCTGGTCGATCCGCAGACCTTCACCTCCGGGCTGGCCATTGTCGAGGAGGAGGGGGCAGAGGAGAGTCTGCTCGTCGGCGCGCCGGTGTGCGGCGAAATGGTGTCGGAGCACAATCGGGCGTTGCCGCTCGACGATGACCGACGTGTCGCCGCGGACCGAGCGCAGCCATCCGCCGAGCTCGTCGGCGTTGTTCACGGTGGCGGACAGGCAGACGAAGCGAACCTCGGCCGGGCACAGGACGAGCACCTCCTCCCACACGCCGCCTCGGTAGGGGTCCTGAATGAAATGGACCTCGTCGAGCACCACGGTGTGCAGGCTCTCGAGTAGATCGGAACCGGCGAGCAGCATGTTGCGCAACACCTCGGTGGTCATGACGACCACCGGCGCCCGGGGGCGCAGCGTCGTGTCCCCCGTCAGCAGCCCGACGTGCTCCTCTCCGTAGGAGGCCACGAGCTCCGCGTACTTCTGGTTCGAGAGTGCCTTGAGCGGGGTCGTGTAGAAGGCCTTTCCCTTTGCCGCCAGGGCCCGGTGCACGGCATAGGACGCCACCAGCGTCTTGCCCGACCCGGTGGGTGCGGACACCAGGACGGAGTGTCCTGCGTCCAAGGCGAGGAACGCCTCGTCCTGGAAGTCATCGAGGGCGAAGGGCAGGTCGGCCTTGAACTCCGCCGCCCCGGCCGCCCCGGCCGCCCCTTGGACGGGCCACGGGAACGCGGTCAACGCCCGAGCAGCTTCCCGATGCCGATGGAGAGGAAGTAGAAGACGACGAGGGGGACGGCGAGCGCAAACATGGAGAAGGGATCTGAGCTGGGCGTGAAGACGGCAGCGACCACCACAATGATGATCACGGCCCAGCGCCAGGAACGGAGCAGGCGCGCCGGAGTCACGACGTGTGCCAGCTCGAGTGAGACCAGGACGACGGGGAACTCGAACGTCAGGCCGAAGATCGTCATCATCAAGAGGATGAGGCCGAGGTACGGGATCGGGTCGTAGATCGCCTGCAGGTTTGGCCCACCCACCGACTTCAACCAACCCAGCGCGTGGGGCAAGGTGACGTAGGCGGTGGCCGCCCCGAGAAGGAAGAGCACGAAGGCGCTCAGGACGAACGGGATGGCGTAGCGACGCTCGGTCGCCTTGAGACCCGGCGTCACGAAGCGCCAGATCTGGAACAAGATGATCGGCGACGACAAGACGAGACCACCGAAGAGGGCGATCTTCACGCGGAGTGTGAGGCCGTCGAGGGGCGATGTCACGAAGAGGTTGCAGCTGCCGTTCGAGGCGATGAGGAGTGACGAGCTCCCCTTGGCGGTGTGGTGCGCTGTCGTGGCGTCAACACTGCAGAGCGGGCGCAACAGGAAGTTGAGGATCGGCTCGTAGGCGAAGACGGCGATGGTGGCCGCGACCACGAAGGCGATGACGCAGATGATGACGCGGCGGCGGAGCTCGCCGAGGTGCTCCCCCAGCGTCATGTTGTCCGGGGACGGCCGGCTCTTACGTTTGCCCGTGAACGGAAGCGTCACCACGGTTGAGCCGTTCAGTTCAGCGTCGGGTCGCCGGGGACGACGACGCCGGACGGCTGGGGAGCCCGAGCCGGACGCTCGACGTGCATCGGCGTCGGCGTGGACGGCGCTGCCGGCTCCTGCGGGGGAACCGCGCGCAGATCTGTCCGGCCCGCAGGCTCGCCTTCGGCCTCGGTCACCTCACCCGGAGCGGCTGCGGCCACCGCTCCTGCCGTTCCGTTCTCGCTGGTCAGGTTGGGAGGTGCGAAGGAGCCGTCAGGCTCCTCCTCGGAGTCCGACGACATGCTCGACAGATGGTTGAGCAGAGCGGACGGCGAGCGGGCCAGACGGGCGATCTCCGAGGTCGGAGGCAGGTCGGGCATGGTGTTGCGCACCTCGGACTCCATCCGGTGCCGGAACTCGTTGAAGGAACGCCATGCCCCGCCCAGCTGGCGGGCGACCTGGGGCAGGCGATCCGGGCCCAGGAGGATGATCGCGACCACGCCGATCACGAGCAGTTTGCCTGGGTCGAGATTCAACATGTGCCTTCAACTCTACGGTGCCGCTACAAGGACTGGATGAGCCGCTCGACCCGCTCGTCGTGGGACTTGAAGGGGTCCTTCAGGAGCACGGTGCGTTGGGCCTGGTCGTTCAGCTTCAGATGGACCCAGTCCACCGTGAAGTCCCGCCGGCGCTCCTTGGCTCGCTTCACAAAGGCGCCCCGGAGCCTGGCCCGAGTCGTCTCGGGCGGCTTGGTCATCGCTTCGGTGATGGCGTCGTCGGTGCAGGTCCGATCCATCTGGTCGCGCTGCTGCAACTTGTAGAACAACCCCCGGCTCCGGTCGACGTCGTGGTACATGAGGTCGACCATCGCCACCTTGGGGTGGGCCAGCGAGACGTCGTGGCGAGCCCGCACCTGCTCGACCAGCCGGTGCTTGGCCACCCAGTCGCACTCGCGCCAGAGGGAGGTCGGATCGGCTTCCAGGCCCTTGAGGCAGTGCTCCCACATGTCGAGGGCGCGGTCTTCCTCGGGCGAGAGGCCACGCCGGTCGCGGAACTTCAGTGCCCGCTCGAGATATTCGGTTTGAATGTCCAGGGCCCGCATCTCACGGCCGTTGGCCAACCGGACCCGGCGCTGGCAGGTGATGTCGTGGCTGATCTCCCGGATGGCGCGGATGGGGTTTTCCAACGTCAGGTCGCGCAACACCGTCGAGGAGTCCTCCAGCATGGCCAGGAGGATGGACGTGGTGCCGACCTTCAGGAACGTGGCGTACTCACTCATGTTGGAGTCGCCGACGATCACGTGCAGGCGACGGAAGCGCTCGGCGTCGGCGTGCGGCTCGTCGCGCGTGTTGATGATGGGTCGGCTGCGCGTCGTGGCCGAGGAGACGCCCTCCCAGATGTGTTCGGCGCGCTGGCTGAGGCAGAACACTGCGCCCCGTGCCGTCTGCAGGACCTTGCCCGCGCCGGCATAGATCTGTCGGGAGACGAGGAACGGGATGAGCACCTCGGTGTACCGGTTGAACTCGTCGTTTCGTTCGGTGAGATAGTTCTCGTGACAGCCGTAGGAGTTGCCGACAGAGTCGGTGTTGTTCTTGAAGAGGTAGACCTCGCCGCGGATTCCTTCCTCGCGCAGGCGCGCCTGCGCTCCCGTGACCAGTTGGGCCAGAATCCACTCCCCCGCCTTGTCGTGCACGACGACGTCGCTGATGCGATCGCACTCGGGGGTGGCGTACTCGGGGTGGCTGCCGACGTCGAGATACAGGCGGGCGCCGTTCTCCAGGAAGACGTTCGACGAACGCCCCCACGACACCACGCGCCGGAACAGGTAGCGCGCCACTTCGTCGGGGCTGAGGCGACGCTGCCCGCGCAGCGTGAAGGTGACCCCGTATTCGTTCTCGATGCCGAAGATGCGGCGTTCCACCAGGCCAACCGTACTGCTGCCTATGCCAGCAGTTGTGCCAGCTCCTCTTCGTCGATGCGCCGGAAGGTGCGGCGCCCGTTTCCCCGGCTCAGAATGGCCACTTCCAGGTCACCGGCCCCCAGCGTCCGGTCCGGGCCGGCCAGCGCCGCCGTAGTCGCCTTGACCGCTGTGGCCAGGTCCCATTCGGCCTGCCACGCCGCGCCCACTCGCTCGGCGATGGTCTCCGCGTCGCCCCCGAGCACGGCGAAGTGGTCCTCGTCGGTGATCGTCCCCTCGTAGGCGATGTGGTACAGCTGGTCCTGCTCCTCCCCCAGCTCGGCCACCAAAATCTCGACCTCCAGCGGTTTCATTTCGTGGGTGAACACGTTGCCGAGGTACTGCGCGTAGAGGTTGGCCAGTGAACGGGCGTCGACGTCCTCGCGACTGTACGCGTACCCCTTGGTGTCGGCATGGCGGACACCGGCCACGCGGAGCTGGTCGTACTCGTTGTACTTGCCCACGCCACCGAAGGCGATGCGGTCGTAGATCTCGCTGATCTTGTGCAGGGTGCGCGACGGGTTCTCGGCCACGATGGCGATGCCGACGTCGTAGGTGGTGGCGACCAGCGAGCGGCCTCGGGCAATGCCCTTCTGGGCGTACTCGGCGCGGTCCTTCATGACCTGCTCCGGGGCCACGTAGTAGGGCATGCTCACAATGCGCGCTCCGCCTGCTTGCGGGCGATCAACGCGGCGAAGCGTTCGCCCACCTCGTCCTCGGGCACCTCCCGGTACCCCGCTGCGTCGACCACGGCGATGATCGGGTAGATGCCGCGGACCAGATCTGGACCACCGGTGGCGGAGTCCTCGTCGGCCGCGTCGTAGAGCGATTGGATGGCGAGGTCGACGGCCTCGTCGCGGCCCAGGCCCTCCCGCCAGCCGAGCTTGATGGTGCTGCGGGCGTCGCGGCCGCCCGAGCCGGTGGCCTGGAAGTCGGTGTCCTCGTAGTGGCCGCCCGTGACGTCGTAGTTGAAGATGCGACCGGCGCTGCGGGCCGTGTCGAACCCGGCGAAGAGCGGGACCACGGCGAGGCCCTGCATGGCCAAGGGCAGGTGCTGACGGACCATCTGGGCCAACTGGTTGGCCTTGCCCTCCAGCGAGAGGGTGGCACCTTCGACCTTCTCGTAGTGCTCGAGCTGCACCTGGAAGAGGCGGACCATCTCAATGGCCATCCCGGCCGTCCCGGCGATGGCCACGGCCGAGAAGCGATCGGCCGGGAAGACCTTTTGCATGGCGTGGTGGGCGATGATGTTGCCCGCCGTGGCGCGGCGATCGCCCGCCATCACCACGCCGTCGAGGTAACGCAGCGCCACCACCGTGGTGCCGTGGGGCGCCTGCACCGGGGTCAGCGGCTCGAGGGCACGGGTCGGCGCGTCGGCCGGGCCCGACGTGAGACGGAGGAGGCCGACGAAGTCCGGACCCGGATCACGCTCCGGGGGGAAGAGAGGAAGCGCCACGGGGGGTTACTGCCCCCCCTTTTGCACGTAGTTGCGCACGAACTCCTCTGCGTTGTCCTCCAGTACCTCGTCGATCTCGTCGAGGAGGTCGTCGAGCTCGGCCTTGATCTTCTCGCCGCGTTCGGAGGTCGCAGGGGCGGCCTCTTCGACCTCGGTCTCGGCCTCGGTCGACCGCGCCCCCGAGCCCTTTCTCTTCTGTTCCTGTTCTGCCATCGTTTCGTGTCCCGTCTTGTGGTGCGAGCGTTCTTCGTTACGCGTTGAGCCGGGTGAGCAGGTCGGACGGTCCTGTGCTCTGCGCCAGGAGTTCGCCAGTGTGCTCGGCTGTTCCCTTGAGGGGGTCCATCATAGGGACGCGTCGCAACGGGTCGGCGCCGACGTCGAAGACGAGGGAATCCCAGTTGGCCGTGACGACCGCTTCGGGCCACCGAGCCAGGCACTTGCCGCGGAACCAGGCCCGGGTCCCCGTGGGCGGCTCACCGACAGCGTGGGCCACCTGGGCCGGTGTCACCAGTGAGCGCATGTCCAGGCGCCGGAAGACGGACTTGTCCGGCCGCAGGTCGTGGTACTGCAACGCCAGCGCCGCAACCCGGGGGTCCTTCCAGCCGCACGCGTGCCGGTCCTGGTAGGCCAGCAGGAGCTCCCGCTTGGCCACCCAATCGAGGGTGTCCGCCAGCGACGCCGGGTCCGACTCCAGGCCAGAGAGCACCGCCTCCCAATGCTCCAGCACCAGCGCGCCGACCTCGCCGTCGTCGCCCAGCGCGGCCAGGCCGCACTCCTCGGCGTACTTGCGGGCGGCGCCGAAGATCTCCCACTGCATCTCGAGGGCGGTGGCCGACGAGCCGTCGGTGAGGGCCAGCGGCCGGGTCAGCGTCAGGTCGGCCGATACCTGGTGCAGCGCGCGCACCGGGTCCGAGAGCGAGAGGTCGCGGGTCGGGGCGGCCCCGTCCTCGACCATGGCCAGCACGATGGCCGTGCTGCCGAGCTTCAGGAAGGTCGCGATCTCCGACAGGTTGGCGTCGCCGACGATCACATGCAGCCGGCGGAAGCGCTTGGGGTCGGCGTGCGGCTCGTCGCGCGTGTTGACGATGGGGCGCTTGAGCGTCGTCTCCAGTCCGACGATCTCCTCGAAGAACTCGGCCCGCTGCGACAGCTGGTAGTGCACCGTGTCGGGATCGAGGGCTGCCGTCTCGGTGCCGACCTTGCCCGAGCCGGTGAAGAGGGTCCGCGAGACGAAGTGCGGGACGACGCCGTCGATCACCTTGGCGAAGGGCACCGCCCGGTCCATCATGTAGTTCTCGTGGCAACCGTAGGAGTTGCCCTTGCCGTCGGAATTGTTCTTGTAGACGATCGGCGCCGGCTGGTCCGGGATGCGGAGCGCAGCGGCGACCATGGACCGGCGCAGCACCTCCTCGCCCGCCTTGTCGTAGAGCAGGCCCTCCAGCGGCGTCAGGCACTCGGGGCTCGAATACTCCGGGTGGGCATGGTCCACGTAGAAGCGGGCGCCGTTGGTCAGCACGGTGTTGGCCAGGTGCGTCTCCACCATGGGCGCCAGGGACCCCTCGCGGGCGAAGCCACGGGCGTCGTTGCCAGGGGTCTCGTCCTCGAAGTCCCAGCCGATCTGCTGCTCCACGTCCGCCGCATAGGCATTGACGAGCACCGACGACGCCGCAATGGGGTTCTGCTCGGGTCCGGGCGAAAGGATGCCGTACTCGGTCTCAATGCCGCAGACCTTGATGATGGCCACGGTGCGACCCTAACTTCTAGAGGTACTGGCCGGTACCGACCCGCTCGATCGAGCGGCCTCCGTGCACTTCACGGTCTTCCGTGAGCAGCGTCCGGACGTAGACGATCCGCTCGCCCTTCTTGCCCGAGATCCGCGCCCAGTCGTCGGGGTTCGTGGTGTTGGGCAGGTCTTCGTTCTCTTTGTACTCCTGGCGGATCGACTCGAGCATGTCGGCGGTGCGGATGCCCCCGGGCTCCCCGGCGATGACCCGCTTGATGGCCAGCTTCTTGGCCCGCCGGACGATGTTCTCGATCATGGCGCCCGAGGCGAAGTCGCGGTAGTAGAGGATCTCCTTGTCGCCGTTCTGGTAGGTGACCTCCAGGAACCGGTTGTCGTCGTCCTCCCGGTACATCTCGGCCACGGTGCGCTCGATCATGGCCTGGACCGCCTTGGACGGGTCGCCGCCGCCGAGCCGCTTGACCTCCTCGCCGTCGAGGGGCAGATCGGGCTTGAGGTAGCGGCTGAAGATCTGGCCGGCGGCCTCCTCGTTGGGGCGCTCGATCTTGATCTTCACGTCGAGTCGTCCGGGCCGCAGGATGGCGGGGTCGATCAGGTCCTCCCGGTTGGACGCGCCGATGACGATGACGTCACGCAACGACTCGACGCCGTCGATCTCGGCCAGAAGCTGCGGGACGATGGTCGACTCCATGTCGGAGCTGATGCCGGTGCCCCGCGTCCGGAAGAGCGACTCCATCTCGTCGAAGAAGACGATGACGGGCATGCCCTCGTCCGCCTTCTCGCGGGCGCGCTGGAAGACCTGGCGGATCTGGCGCTCGGTCTCCCCCACGTACTTGTTGAGCAACTCCGGTCCCTTGATGTTGAGGAAGAAGCTGCGCACGTTGTCGTTGCCGGTCTTCTGGGCGACCTTCTTGGCCAGGGAGTTTGCCACCGCCTTGGCGATCAGGGTCTTGCCGCAGCCGGGCGGCCCGTACAGGAGGATGCCCTTGGGGGCCGGCAAGGAGTACTCCACGAAGAGGTCGCGGTGCATGTAGGGCAGCTCGACGGCGTCGGTGATGGCCTCAATCTGGGTGTCCAGACCTCCGACGTCGGCGTACGTGATGTCGGGCACCTCCTCGAGGACGAGCTCCTCGCTCTCGAGCTTGGGCAGCTTCTCAATGAGGAGCTGGGTGCGCGTATCCATCAACAGCGAGTCGCCGGCGCGCAGCTTCACTCCCTGCATGTCCTCGGAGAGCTCGGCCACCCGCTCCTCGTCGGCCCGGGCGAAGATCACACAGCGCCGCTTGTCCTCGAGCTGCTCCTTCAGGGTGACGACCTCGCCGGAGAACTCCCCGTCGCGCACGAGCACCACGTTGAGGCTCTCGTTCAGGACGACCTCATTGCCCTTGCGGATCGCCCCGGGGTCGATGTCGGGGTGCAGGCTGACCCGCATTTTGCGGCCGCTCGAGAAGACGTCGACGGTCCCGTCCTCGTTGATCCCGAGGAACGTGCCGTAGGCCGCCGGGGGCTGGGTGAGCTTCTCGACCTCCTCGCGGAGGGCGGCCAGCTGCTCCTTGGCCTGCTGGAGCGTGAAGGTCAGCTTCTCGTTCTGCGAGGTCGCCTGGGCCAGTTGGCCCTTCGATTCGAGGAGACGCTCCTCCAGGGCCTGGACCCGGCCGGGGCTCTCCTGCAACCGGCGGCGGAGCGCGTGGATCTCGTCCTCGGCGTCTGCCAGCTCGGCGCGCAGCGCCTCAGCCTGGGCAGCGGCTTCGTCGGGAGTCGCGGTCACTGCTCGTCACCCTAGCCCTCACCTCGGCGCGCGCTGCCCGCATCGGCGCTGCACCGCTCCCGCACCCCCGATGCACCGGGTCAGCAGGCCCGGACGGGTACGCTGGGGTACCGGCGAGGCCAGATTGACGGTCCGCGGGGCGCCTCACTACGGTCCTCGTGGCCCGTCGGACGGCTGCGACAAGGGAGAGAGACAGGTACATGAAGGTCTGGATCGACCAGGATCTCTGCACGGGCGACGGGCTCTGCGAGGAGATCGCGCCTGCCGTCTTCACCCTCCTCGACGATGGCCTGGCCTACGTGAAGGAGGAAGGCGACGTCAAGAACGAGCCCGGTGGCTCGGCGGGGATGGCGGCGGTGCCGACCGACCTCGAGGACGCCGTGGTCGAGGCGTCCGAGGAATGTCCCGGAGAGTGCATCTTCATCGAGCGCGACTGACAGCTCCTCAGGGCTCGAGCGCGCCGCCGAGCAACGCCCTGAACTCCTCGTCGGAGATCGCCTCGGCATCCGTGGGCCGGATGCGGATCGTCCCCTTGCCACTCGAGAGGTGCGCGTGGCGCGCCACGAACCCGCCGTCGCGATCGCTCCGCCAGCCGTAGACGGACACGCCGCACTTCCACGCCCCGAGGTTCAGTCGGCGCCGCCCGACCCGGTAGGCCGGCATCCCGTCGGAGAGCGCCGCTTCGGCGTCGGGTGCTCGGCGAGCACAATGGCGTGGAGCCGGTCGAAGAGGGGGCGTTGCGCGGTCGGGATGCCCACGATGTACGGGGCGACGCCCTGGTCCATGGTCAGCCGTCAAGCCGACGGGCCGTGGTCAGGAAGCCGGTGTGCCCCACCATGCGGTGGTCGGGGCGGACCGAGCGGGCCTCGACGTGCCAGGTACGCCGCATGACCTCCTGTGTCTCGGCGAGGCCGAAGGGCACGTCGTCCTCGTCGAGCGCCTGGCGCAGCAGGGCCGTCTGGTTGATCGTCGGGAGATAGGCCAGCAGGATGCCCCCGGGGCGGAGCGCCCCCGCGGCGCCGGCGACCACCTTGTGAGGCTCGGGCATGTCGAGCAGGATCCGGTCCAGTCCGCTCTCTTCGATGCCGTCGGTCACGTCCCGGATTTCGACGCGGTAGGGCGTATCGGGGCCCAGTGCTGCCGACACGTTGGCCCGTGCGCGTTCGGCGAAGTCCTCCCGCAGCTCGTAGCCGACGATGGAGGCCCCGGCGCGTAGGACCGTCATGGAGAGCGCTCCCGAGCCGACGCCGGCCTCCAGGACCCGTTGGCCCGGCCCGATGTCGGCCGCGATCAGGATGGCGCCGAGGTCCTTCGGGTAGATGACCTGGGCGCCCCGGGGCATCTTGAGCACGATGTCGCTGAGCGTCGGCCGCAGCACCAGGAAGCTCCGCCCCGTCGAGCCGGTCACGCGGCAGCCCTCGGCGGCGTCGATGATGTCGTCGTGGGCCAACACGCCCGCATGGGTGTGGAAGGTGGCACCCGTCGCGAGCGTGAGCAGGTAGCGGCGGTCCTTGGGGTCGATGAGGAGCACCCGCTCCCCCGCCGCCAGGGCGCCCGGCACGGGCCTCAGGCTTCGGCGGTGGGAGCGGTGTTGCGGTCGCGCACGGTGATGAGCACCTGCTCCCCCGGCGACACCTTCACGCTCGACACGGGGCTCGACCGGTCGTTCAGGACGCGGCGGAGGAAGAAGGTGGCGCCGGCGAGCAGGAACCAGTACCAGTTGCCCGCCACGCCGCGCCGGACTCCGGCACGGAGGAACCGGCGCAGGAGCAGATCCACGTCAGAGCCGCCGGATCTCGACGACGGCCGACTTGGCCCGGCCGCGTCGGCGGCCCGCCAGGAAGGCCAGCGTCAACAGGAGGATGCCGACGGCGCCCGCCACGGCCAGTCCGCGCGGCGCCGCCGCGCGCGCCGTGGCCTCGCCCTCGCCCATCACCTGCGCGTACGCCGCCTGCAGGTCTTCCCGCGTGATGAGGCGCCCGTTGCTTCCCGCCTTCGTGGTCGTGCCTGCCATCAGCTCGCTCCCTCCTGTCCTTCGATCTCTCTCGCTTCACGCCGGGCGACGACCTCGGGCAACTTCGCCTGTCCCGGTCCGGCCTGTATCCGCAATGCCGCCACGACGATCACGACGACGCCGAGCACGACGGTCACCGCGTAGGGCACCCACGACCAATCCCCCTCCAGCGCGGTCCCGGTCTCGGTCTGCAGGAGTCGTAGCACCCCGAGGAGGATGAGCAGGAGCCCGAAGGCCAGGAAGAACGAACCGGCGATTCCCATGTAGAGGAAGCGGCCGAGGCCCCGCAGGGGTTCGACCACCTCCTGCTTGAGGTAGTCGACGGTCAGCTGATAGGCGTCGTCGCCCGCATTGCGTAGCCCGTGACTGCCGTTGTCCGACGATGGTGTCATGAACGCACAATCCTGGTCTCTGGGCCGGTCCTACGCAAACACCGGCCGGGAGGGGCGCCTCAGTCGCGGTCCTTGTAGAGGTAGGTCGAGGACGCCCGGGCCACCAACCGCTCCCCCTCCTGGTCCTCCACGCGGGCGGTCACGCTGGCCTCCACGAACGCCACGCGGCGCCCACCTGAGACGACCACTGCGGTGCAGGTCAGGTCGGCCCCCGGTGGGACGGCGCCCAGGAAGCTGATCTTCATCTCCGCGTTGGAGCAGAAGACGCGACGTCCCTCGGCGTAGGTGACGGCGGCGGCACCCATGGACGAGTCGGCGAAGGCGCCCAGGAAGCCCCCTTGCATGATGCCGGCGGGGTTGGCGAAGCGCTCGTCCGCCCGCATGCGCCAGACGCAGCGGCCCGGCACCGTCTTGTCGGCGCATGTCATCCCCAGGGTCAAGTCGCTGTTTGGCGGCACTTGCATGCGGGAAGCCATGAACGTGAAGAGTAGGTGACGGCCTCGCGGCCGCCGGAAGGGGACGGTTAGGGTTTGATCATGGCGTCGCAGACATCCGCTCCGGTCGTGCAGGACCCGAGGCTGGTGGAGCTCGGCATCAATGTCGTGCGCGGCATCGCCATGGACGCGCCGGAGGCCGCCAACTCGGGCCACTCCGGCACCGCCATGGCGCTGGCCCCGCTGGCCCACGTGCTCTGGACGCGCATCATGCACTACGACCCGCGCCACCCCGAGTGGCCCGACCACGACCGTTTCGTCCTCTCGAACGGGCACGCCTGCATCCTGCAGTACGCCATGCTGCACCTGACCGGGTACGACCTCTCGCTCGAGGACCTGCGCCAGTTCCGCCAATGGGGCAGCCGCACACCCGGGCACCCCGAGGCCGGGCACACGGCGGGGATCGACGTCACCACGGGGCCACTGGGTCAGGGGGTGGGTGACGCAGTCGGCATGGCCATCGCCGAGCGCTGGCTGCGGAACACGTTCGGCAGTGACGTGTGTGACCACCGGACCTATGTGATCGCCGGCGACGGCTGCTTCATGGAGGGGATCTCGCACGAGGCGGCGTCGCTGGCCGGGCACCTCGGCCTCGGCCGGTTGCTCGCCTTCTACGACGACAACCACATCACGATCGACGGCCCGACCGAGCTGGCCTACAACGACAACGTCCCCGAGCGCTTCGCGGCGTACGGCTGGCGGGTGCGCAACCTCGGCGAGATGGCCAACGACGTCGACGCGCTGGAAGCCGCCATCCGGGAGGCGCTCGAAGCCCCGGCCGACGAGCCCGACGCCAAGCCGACCCTCCTGGTGCTGCGCAGCCACATCGGGTGGCCCTCGCCGAAGCTGACCGACACGGCCTCGGCCCACGGGTCTCCCTTCGGCGCCGAGGAGATCAAGGTGACCAAGGAGATCCTGGGCCTGCCGGCCGACCAGACCTTCTGGGTGCCGGACGAGGTCCGCGCCTTCTACGGCCAGCAGATCGCCAGAGGCGCGGAGCACCATGCCGCCTGGACCGAACGCTTCCAGGCCTGGAAGGGCGACCGGGCCGCCTGGGACGCCGCGCAGGCCGGGCGAGGCTTGGCCGGCTGGGCCGACGACCTGCCCGGATTCGAAGCCGGCACCCCGCTGGCCACCCGCCACGCCATCAATCGGTGCATCGACGCGACGGCGGCCAAGCTGCCGGGCCTGCTGGCCGGTTCGGCCGATCTGACGGGCAACAACGGCGTCAAGGTCAAGGGCGCCGAGATCCAGTCGCGCGCCACGCCCGGGGGGACCCAGGTGCACTACGGCATCCGCGAGCACGGCATGGGAGCGGCCATGAACGGCATGGCCCAACACAGGGGCGTGCTGCCGGTCGGCGGGACGTTCTTCACCTTCTCGGACTACATGCGCCCCGCCGTCCGCCTGGCCGCGCTGACCGGGACGCACGTCATCTATTCGTGGACCCACGACTCCGTGGGCCTCGGGGAGGACGGCCCGACCCACCAGCCGATCGAGCATCTGGCCTCGCTGCGGGCCATGCCCGGACTCAGCCTGATCCGCCCGGCCGATGCCAACGAGACGGCCCAGGCCTGGCGCCTGGCCGTCGAGGCGGACGGGCCGGTCGGCCTGATCCTCACCCGCCAGGACGTTCCCGTCCTGGCCTCCACGGCGCAGCGGGCACCCGCCGGCGTCGCCCGTGGTGCCTATGTCCTCGTCGACAGCGACGGGCCGGCCCAGATCGTCCTGGTGGGCACCGGCAGCGAAGTGCAGCACTGTGTCGCGGCCGCCACGACGTTGGCCCGAGCGGGGGTGCCGGCGCAGGTGGTGTCGTTCCCGTCCTGGGACCTCTTCGAGCAGCAGCCCGACGACTATCAGGACACGGTGTTCCCACCGGAGCTGCCGGTGCTGAGCATTGAGGCCGGCGCCACCTTCGGCTGGGACCGGTACGCCGACGACGCCATCGGGATCGACCACTTCGGCGCATCGGCGCCAGGGGAGGTCGCCATGGAGAAGTTCGGGATCACCGCCGAGCACGTGGTGGAACGGGCCCGGACCCTCCTGGTCGAACTGGGTGGCTGACCCGACGCCGGTGGTCCGCCGCCGGCGCCATGGAGCGCGACGAAGGGAGCGGTGCACATGACCCGACTACAGGACCTCTACGAGATCGGCGGCCAGAGCCCCTGGCTCGACAACCTTCGCCGCGACTGGCTGGAAGGCGGTCAGCTGGCCGAGCTGCTCGCACTGGGGGTGCGGGGCATCACGTCCAACCCGACGATCTTCGCCAACGCCATGAGCAGCCAGGACACCTACGACGACCAGTTCCGCTCGCTCATGAAGGACCACACGGTCGAGGGCGCCTACTGGGAGATGGCCATCACCGACATCACCAACGCGCTCGCCCTGTTGCGGCCGCTCTACGACGGGAGCGACCGCGAGGACGGCTTCGTGTCGCTGGAGGTTTCACCGGCGCAGGCCCACGACACCGCAAAGACGCTGCAGGCGGCACGCGATCTGCACCAGCGCATCGCCCAGCCCAACCTCCTGGTCAAGGTGCCGGCCACGAAGGAGGGTGTCCCGGCCATCGAGACCCTGATCGGCGAGGGCCACAGCATCAACGTCACGCTGATCTTCGGGCTGGACCGCTACGACGAGGTCATGGAGGCGTACCTGAAAGGGCTCGAGGCGCTGGTCGCAGCCGGCCGCGAGGACGAGCTCTCCAAGGTGGCCAGCGTCGCATCCTTCTTCGTCAGCCGGGTCGACACCGAGGTCGACCGCCGCCTCGAGACCCTGGCCGGCGGGGAGAAGGGTGACGCCGCCATCCTCGGCCTGCGCGGCACCGCCGCGGTGGCCCAGGCGCAGAGCGCCTACCAACACTTCCACCGCACCTTCGCCGGCGAGCGCTGGGAGGCGCTGCGGGACAAGGGCGCCCGCGTGCAGCGGCCGCTGTGGGCGTCGACCTCGACCAAGAACCCCGGTTACCCCGACCTCCTCTACGTCGACAGCCTGATCGGGCCGGCCACGGTGAACACCATGCCCGAGCCGACGCTGCGCGCCTTCGAGGACCACGGCACGCTCAAGCGGACGGCAGACGCCGATCCCGACGGCGCGGACCGCGCGCTGGCCCGGCTGGCGGACGCCGGCATCGACATGCTCGACGTGGAGCAGACGCTCGAGGACGAGGGCGTCAATTCCTTCGCCAAGTCGTTTGACGAGCTGGTGCAGTCGCTCACCGACAAAGCCGCTACCTTCTGAGCCTGCAGCACAACCGAGAGGAGCGCGCATGAAGATCGGCATGATCGGACTGGGCAAGATGGGCGCCAACATGACCGAGCGCCTGCTCAAGGGCGGGCACGAGGTGGTGGCGTACGACTTGAGCGCCGACGCAGTGAAGGCAGCCGCCGGCAAGGGCGCCGAGGCGTCGACGAGCCTGGCCGACCTGGCGAGCAAGCTGGACTCCCCGCGGGCGGTCTGGGTCATGCTGCCCGCCGGTCACATCACGGACTCCACCGTGGAGGAGCTGACCGGCCTGTTCTCCAAGGGCGACGTCATCATCGACGGCGGCAACTCCAACTACAAGGAGTGGAAGGTGCTCGCGGACAAGCTCGAGAGCAGCGGGGTCGGCTTCGTCGACGCCGGGACGTCGGGCGGCGTGTGGGGCCTCACCGAGGGCTACTGCCTCATGGTCGGCGGCACCAAGGAGGCCGTGGCGGTCGTCGAGCCGGCCCTCCTGACCCTTGCACCCGAGGGTGGGTACGCCCACGTGGGACCGGTCGGCGCGGGGCACTTCGTGAAGATGGTGCACAACGGCGTCGAGTACGGGCTCATGCAGGCCTACGCCGAGGGCTTCGAGATCATGGGCAAGGCCGACGAGTTCGACCTTGACCTGCACGAAATCGCCTCCATCTGGCGCTACGGCTCGGTGGTGCGCAGCTGGCTGTTGGATCTGGCCGAGCGGGCGCTGCGGCCCGGAGCCGGCTTCGACGACATAAAGGGAGTCGTCGTCGATTCGGGCGAGGGCCGCTGGACGGCGCAGGAGGCCATCGACCGCGGCGTGCCGGCGCCGGTGATCGCCACCTCGCTCTTCACCCGCTTCGCCTCCCAGGAGCCCGACTCGCTCCAACTCAAGATGCTCTCTGCCCTGCGGAACCAGTTCGGTGGCCATGCCGTGACGCTCGAATCGGGCCAGCAGGGCTTGGAGACCGAGACCCCCACCCCGTAGAGGTGATCACCCCCGTCGACGACGTCACCCTCGCCTTCAGCGACGCGGTAGGCGAAGCCTTCGCGGCGCGCCCCGGGCCGCGCTTCGCGCTCGTGCTCTCCGGTGGCCCCACCGCCCAGGCTTGTTACGAGGTACTGGCCACGGCCGGCGGCATCGACTGGGGCGTGGTCGACATCTTCGTCGGGGACGAGCGCGTGGTCCCGCCGGACGACGTGGACGCCAACCAGCGTCTCATTCGGGAGGCCCTCATCGATCGGGTGGGCGGTGTCGGCTCCTTCTCGCCCATGCCGACGGTCGGCCCCATCGGCGAGTGCGTGGCCGCGTACCAGCGCGCCATGTCGGACCTCGTGACCGGCCCGGGGATCGACCTGATCCACCTGGGCATGGGCCCGGACGGGCACACGGCCTCGCTCTTCCCCAACGCCCCCACCCTCGACGCCGAGCCGGGCGTCCTGGTGCTGGCCACCGAGGACCCCAACGGCGTCAACCCGCATCCGCGCCTCACCCTGACGCTGCCGGCCATCAACTCGGCCCGACTCGCGGTCTTCACCGTGTCCGGTGCGTCGAAGGCCGCCGCGGTGGCGGCGCTCCTCCGCGGCGACGACCTGCCCGCCTCCCGCGTCCATGCCGGGCGGAACCTGTGGCTGGTCGACGGCGCCGCGCGCGCCGACGCCCCCTAGATTGGCTCTGATGCTCTCCGACGCCGATCTGCTCCGCACGCCCCTCGACGACCTGACGGCGCTCGCCCGCGTGGTGCGCGACGGCGCGCACGGGCGCCGGGTCACCTACTCGCCCAAGGTCTTCATTCCGCTGACCATGCTGTGCCGGGATCGCTGCGGCTACTGCACGTTCGCCAAGGCGCCGGCCCGCGTCACCGCGCCCTACCTGCTGCCCGAGGAGGTGCTCGCCATCGCCGAGGCCGGCAAGGCCGCCGGCTGCCACGAGGCTCTCTTCACCCTGGGCGAGCGGCCCGAGCTGCGCTACCCCGTCGCGGCGGCGTGGCTGGCCGGCCAGGGCTACGGCTCGACGGTGGACTACCTCGCCGCCATGTGCCGCCTCGTCCTGGAGGAGACCGGCCTGCTCCCCCACGCCAACGCCGGCGCGCTGGACGCCGGCGAGCTGGCTTCGCTCCGCCCGGTGGCGGCCAGCCAGGGCATGATGCTCGAATCGCTGGCCGAGGGCCTCGCGGCGCACCGGGGGGCGCCCGACAAGCTGCCGGCCCGGCGGCTGGCCACGCTGGAGTTCGCCGGCGAGCTCGCCATCCCCTTCACCACGGGCATTCTGGTGGGCATCGGCGACGACCGGAGCGGCCAGCTGGCCGCCCTGCGCTCCATCGCCGACGCGCACGCCCGGCACGGGCACGTGCAAGAGGTGATCGTGCAGAACTTCCTGCCCAAGCCCGGCACGGCCATGGCCAAGGCGGCGCCGTGCCCGCCGGAGGACCTGCAGTGGGCCATCGCGGCGGCCCGTCTGGTGCTCCCGCCCGACGTCCACGTGCAGGCGCCGCCCAACCTCTCCGACGACCTGGGGCCATTGCTGCTCGCCGGCATCGACGACTGGGGTGGGGTCTCGCCCGTCACGGCGGACCATGTGAACCCCGAGCGGGCCTGGCCGGCGCTCGACATCCTGCGCGAGGCCACCGAGGCGGCCGGCCACACGCTGGCGCCCCGCCTGACCATCTATCCCACCTTCGCCCACGACCCGGCCCGCTGGCTCGACCCCGCGCTGCAGTTTCCGGTTCTGGACGCCTCCGACGCCGAAGCGCTGGCCCGCGACGGGTCGTGGTGCTCGGGGGGTGAGGAACCGCCGCCCCCGCTGCTCGACCAGGCGTCGCCACCCCGCGCCACCGCCGAGGGCGGCGCCGTCGCGGAGGTGCTCGCCGGCGTGGCCCTGGGCCAGGAGGTGGGCGAGGCGGAGATCGTCACGCTGTTCGGCGCGCGCGGCCCCGAAGTGCGCCGGGTGGCCGAGGTGGCCGACGACCTGCGCCGCCGCATCGCCGGCGACGACGTGACCTTCGTGCGCAACCGCAACATCAACTACACCAACGTCTGCACGTTCAAGTGCCGCTTCTGTGCCTTCTCCAAGGGGCCGCTGTCACTCAATCTGCGCGGCGCGCCCTACCTGCTGGAGCTCGACGAGATCACCCGACGCGTGGTCGAAGCCGTGGACGAGGGGGCCACCGAGGTCTGCCTGCAAGGCGGCATCCACCCCAACTTCGACGGGGACTACTACCTGCACGTGCTCGAGGCGGTGCGGGCCGGCTCGCCCGACATCCACATCCACGGCTTCACCGCATTGGAGGTGACCGAGGGCGCCCGGCGCTCGGAGGTGCCCCTGGCGGAGTACCTGGCCCGCCTGAAGGAGGCCGGCCTCAAGACGCTGCCGGGCACGGCGGCCGAGATCCTCGACGACGACGTGCGCGCCCTCATCTGCCCGGACAAGATCAACACCGAGGAGTGGCTGGAGGCGCACCGCACCGCGCACAACGTCGGCCTGCGCTCCAACATCACCATCATGTTCGGCTCGGTCGAGCAGCCGGTGAGCTGGGCCCGTCACATGCTGCGTACCCGGGCGTTGCAGCGCGAGACCGGTGGGTTCACCGAGTTCGTGCCCTTGCCCTTCGTCCACATGGCCACCCCGATCTACCTTCAGAAGAAGGCGCGGCGGGGACCGACCTTCCGCGAGACGGTGCTGATGCACTCGGTGGCGCGTATCGCCTACGCGGGCGACATCGACAACATTCAAGTGAGCTGGGTCAAAATGGGCGCCGAGGGGGCGCGCCAGCTGTTGCGGGCCGGAGCCAACGACCTGGGGGGCACCCTGATGGACGAGAACATCTCGCGGGCGGCCGGCGCGCAGCACGGCCAGCGCATGGGCGTGGAGGAGCTCGAGGCCATTGTGGCGCCCCTCGGTCGGCCACTCGTGCAGCGCTCCACCCTGTACGCGTCAGCGGGCGCGTGATCGACGACACGGAGGAGTCGGCGCGCCAGGACGCCTTCGACGACCTGTTCGCCGGTCACGAACTCTCGGTGGCGCAGGCACGCGAGCTGCAGGACATGATCGGCTCCCTGGGGGACCTGGCGCGGGAGGGTACGTCGGTGGGCGACCTCAAGATCGCCAACGTGGCGCTGGCCGAGATGGCCGAGGCCTTCCGCGTCTTCCGCCCGTACCGTCACATCCGCAAGATCACGATGTTCGGCTCGGCCCGAACGAAGCCCGACGACCCGATCTACATCCTCGCCCGCGACCTGGCCGCCAAGCTGGCCGCGGCGGACTGGATGGTGGTCACCGGCGCCGGACCCGGCATCATGGCGGCCGGGCTGGAGGGCGCCGGCCGGGAGCACGCCTTCGGGGTCAACATCCGCCTGCCCTTCGAGGGCGACGCCAACCCCTTCATCGCGCAGGACCCGAAGCTGGTCGAGATGCGGTACTTCTTCACGCGCAAGCTCATGCTGATAAAGGAGTCCCACGCCTACGCCGTCCTCCCCGGTGGCTTCGGCACCCAGGACGAGGCCTTCGAACTGCTGACCCTGCTGCAGACGGGCAAGGCCGAGCCGGCGCCCGTGGTCATGGTCGAGACGCCCGGGGGCACCTACTGGCACTCGTGGCTGCGGTTCGTGCGCGATTCGGCCATTGAGGCCGGGTGGGTCTCGCCGGAGGACCTGGCGCTGTTCAAGGTGACGAATACGCTGGAGGAGGCATGCGAAGAGGTCCTGGGCTTCTATCGCAACTACCACTCCATCCGCTGGGTGGGGGACCTCCTGGTGCTCCGCATGCAATTGCAGCCGAGCAAGGCCGAAGTGGCCGACCTGAACCGCCGCTTCGCCGACATTGTCGTGCGGGGCAACATCCGCACGACCGGGCCCTTCCCCCCGGAGCGCAAGGACCACCCTGATCTGCCCCGGCTGGCCTTGCGGTTCGACCGCTTCCACTACGCCCGGCTACGCCAGCTCATCAACGCCGTCAACGAGTGCACCGGGTGAACCGCTCCGGGCCCCGACGCGGCATGGCCGCCCTGGTGCCCCTGCTCGCGCTGGCAGGCCTCGTCCTCCCGGTGACGGGATCTCCGGTGGGCGCCGCCACTCCCCCGGCCAACTCGGTGGTCCCGTTCGGCACCACGGGCATCGGCGCCAACGCGGTGGCCAATGCCAACGCCCCCGTCGTCGGGCTGGCGGCCACGCACGACGGCGGCGGCTACTGGCTGGTGGCGGCCGACGGGGGCATCTTCAGCTACGGCGACGCCGGCTTCTTCGGCTCGGCCGGCTCGCTGCACCTCAACGCGCCCATCGTCGGCATGGCGGCCACGCCCGACGGCGGCGGCTACTGGCTGGTGGCGGCCGACGGGGGCATCTTCGGCTACGGCGACGCCGGCTTCTTCGGCTCGGCCGGCTCGCTGCACCTCAACGCGCCCATCGTCGGCATGGCGGCCACGCCCGACGGCGGCGGCTACTGGCTGGTGGCGGCCGACGGGGGCATCTTCAGCTACGGCGACGCCGGCTTCTTCGGCTCGGCGGGCTCGCTGCACCTCAACGCGCCCATCGTCGGCACGGCGGCCACGCCCGACGGCGGCGGCTACTGGCTGGTGGCGCGGCGACGGGGGCATCTTCAGCTACGGCGACGCGGTCTTCCATGGCTCCGCTGGATCCCTCGTGCTCAATGCGCCGGTGACCGGCGTGGCTGCTACCAGGGACGGCGGCGGCTACTGGCTCGTGGCGCGGGACGGCGGGGTGTTCACGTACGGCGATGCCGGGTACTTCGGCTCGTTGGGGGGGACGACGCTGCCCGGCCCCGTCGTGGGCGTGGCCGCCGCCGGCCCGCAGGCGGGGTACTTCCTGGCGGTGGGTTCCGAGCCCCTGGCCGGCGAGGTGGTCGGGATCGACCCCGGGCACAACGGACTCAACTACAGCGCGCCCGGCGTGATCAACCAGCCGGTGTTCAACGGCACCGGGGAAGAGCCCTGCGACACCACGGGTACGGCGACCGACAGCGGTTACACCGAGGCGCAGTTCAACTTCAACGTCGCCGCCTACCTGGAGGCCGATCTCCAGGCGGAAGGAGCGACGGTGGTGTTGACACGCCCCGACAACGACGGCGTCGGTCCCTGCGTCACGACGCGGGCCGCGATTATCAACGACGCGCACGCGGATGTGGCGATCGACATCCACGCCGACGGCGGGCCGACGGACGGGCGGGGCTTCGCCGTGCTGGAGCCGACGGCGGACGGCCCGAACGACGGCGTCATTGCCTCCTCGGCCGCCTTCGCCGCCACTCTGCGCAACGCGTTCGTGGCCGGCACGACCATGCCGGTCAGCACCTACGACGGGGCCGACGGGCTCCAGCCTCGCAGCGACCTGGCCGGCCTCAATCTCACGACGGTGCCCAAGGTCCTCATTGAGTGCGGCAACATGCGCAACGCCACCGACGCCGCCCTGCTCGTGACCCCCTCCTTCCAGCAGGGCGCCGCCGCCGCCATGGCCCAGGCCATCACGAGCTACCTCGGCGGGACGCCGGGCTGAATCAGGCCGGTGCGCCGAGGGGCGCGCGCACCAGCGTCGTGTAGACGTGCCCCTCGGGTGAGGGCTCGGAGGCGACCAGGTCGACGTGGGCCACGGGGAAGGTCGACGCGAAGGGGATCCCTGCCAGCTCGGCCTGGGCCTGCGGGCCCAGCCGGCCCTTGACCCGGGCCAGGGTCAGGTGGCCGTTGAAGGGCGGTTCGCCACCCGGGCGCCCCGCCAGAATCGGCTCGGTGGCGCGCCGCACTCGGGCTGCCAGTTCGTCGAGCCCGTGGGCCGGGAGCTGGAGCACCCGCACCCGCGAGAACCAGGCCGTGGCCGGGCCGAGGTGGCAGTCGACCGGCCCGGGCTGGTGCCGGACGGCGCCATGGAGCGCGTCCCGCAGGGCCTCGAGCTGCTCCCCGTCGACGTCGCCGAGGAACCGCAGTGTCACGTGCCAGCGGGTCGGGCCCACCAGCCGCAGGTTCCTCCCGTGTCCGAGTTCGAGCGCGGCCAGCCGCTGACGCGTGACGTCGTCGGGCCAGGCGGCCACGAACGCCCGCACCCGGCCGGCCGTCTCAGTCGGCGCCGTCGTCCAGCGGGTCGCGGTCGGATCGGGGCCGTTCGCGCAGGGCGGAGACGGAGCGCTCGAGCGCCCGACGGGCCTTGAGGAGCCGTCGCTCCAGGGCGAGCGCCTCCCCCGTCTCGGCTGAGTCGGGGTCGCCGGCCGAGGCGAGCCGTAATGCATCGAGTGCCATGTCGCTCAGCTCCTCGAGCAGGCCGTCCAACCGGTCGGCCAGTTCGGCCACCGCCTCGTTCGAGGGGCTCACTTGGGCAGTGGCGTGGTCTTCACGGTGTAGGCGCCGTCGGCGTAGGCGGCCCGCATGACCTTCTTGTCGAACTTCCCGACGCTGGTCTTGGGTATCTCGACGATGAAGGTCCACTGGTCTGGCAGCCACCAACGAGGCACCCGGTCCAGGAGGAAGGCAACCAGGTCCGCCGGGGCGGGCGTGCGACCCGGCTTCGGCACCACCGCCACCAAGGGGCGCTCGGACCACTTCGGGTCGGGGATGGCGATGACGGCCGCCTCGAACACGTCGGGATGGGCCATCACGGCGTTCTCGAGCTCGACGGAGGAGATCCATTCGCCTCCGGACTTGATGACGTCCTTGGTGCGGTCCGAGATGGTCATGTAACCCTGGACGTCGAGCGTGCCGACGTCGCCGGTGCGGAGCCAGCCGTCGTGGAATCTCGCCGGGTCCTCGTCCTTGTAGTACGAGCCGGTGATCCACGGACCGCGGATCTCGAACTCCCCCACCGATTTGCCGTCGTTGGGCAGCACGAGCCCGCCCTCGGAGACGACGCGCACCTCGACCCCGCCGACCACGCGTCCGGCCTTGACCTTGTAGTACATGTCGTCGTGCCCGTCGTGGCGGCGCGCCGGCGGCAACCCGAAGGCGGCGAGCGGGCTCGTCTCGGTCATGCCCCAGCCCTGAATAATGGTGGCGCCGAAGCGCTCTTCGAACGCCTCGATCAGGGACTGCGGTACCGCCGCGCCCCCGGCCGTGATGCCGCGCACCGTCGAGAAGTCGATGGGCGTGTCGAGGGCCAGCAGGCCGTTCCAGATGGTCGGCACACCGCAGGCCAGCGTCGGGTGGTGTTCGTTGATCACGTCAGCCAGGCTCTGACCCATGAGGTACATCTGCGGCATGATCATGTCGGTCCCGGCCAGCCAGGCGCCGTAGGGGGTGCCCCAGGCCATGGCGTGGAACATGGGCACGATGATGAGGATGCGGTCCGTCTCGGTCATGCCGACCGACGAGGCCGCCTGCTCGGCCATGGTGTGGAGCCAGATGGAACGGTGCGAGTACACGACACCCTTGGGGTTGCCGGTCGTCCCGCTCGTGTAACACATGGCTGCGGCGGACCGCTCGTCGAGTTCTGGCCAATCGAAGCCCGGCTGCTCGGCGGCGAGCAGCCGCTCGTAGGAAAGGGTCTCGCCGAGAGGAGAGGTGTCCCCCTCCCCCACCACGATGATGGTCTCGACGGTCTTCAAGTCGTCCTTTATGGCGGCCAGCAACGAGATGAGCGAGGCGTCGACGATGATGCAGCGGTCCTCGGCGTGGTTGACGACGTAGGCCAACTGGTCGGCCGGGAGGCGGATGTTGAGCGTGTGCAGGACCGCGCCCATGGCGGGGATGGCGAGATACGCCTCGAGGTGGCCCTGGTTGTTCCAGCAGAAGGTGCCGACTCGGTCGCCCTGCTCGATGCCCAGGCGGCTCAGGGCGGCGGCCAGCTTCTCCGCCCGGATGGCCACCTCGGTGAAGGTGGCCCGGCGGCTCCCACCCTCCTCCACGGTCACGACGGTGCTGTCACCGTGGACCTGCTGCCCGTGGCGCAAGATGTCTCTGATCAGGAGCGGGGCGTCCTGCATGGTGCTTTGCATCCACCAAGTATGACGAGCTCGTCTTTGCCGTGCTCGGGGCGGCCGGCCACCCCGCCCGGCGTTGGGCGCTGCGGCTGTCCGGGGGCCGCCATCCGGGGAGGCACCGACCGCGTGGGCGGCCGGGTCATCGCGTCCACTTCTTCTGCCACTTCTTCCACCGGTCGACCCGTGCCCGAGCCTCGATATCACCGGCGTCGGCGGCCTCCCCGTTTCGCCTCTGCGACACCCGGTAGAAGAAGTTGCCAACGAGGACGACGAACAGCCCACCCAGAACAGCGACGGCCTTGTCGACCAGTACGAGAGCCAACATTGCGAGGGGTGCACACAAGACCAGCCCTATGAGGACGACGTCGAAGAGGAAGGATCCCGTTCCCCCTCCACCGCTCACCGCATCGCGATGCCAAAGGACCAATCCTGCCAACAGGCCGAGGGCCAGCCCTGCTCCGACGATGAAACGGATCGCATGGAGCTCCCAGAAGCCCGAGAGGCGCTGCGAGAGCCTCGGCGATGTGCGGGCGGACGAAGGGGGTGGTGCTGGCGTCGGACCGTCGGAGTGGGCAGGCAACCTCTGTCTGATCCACGAACGCTAGATCCACCGATGCCCCTTGTCACCGATCCTCTGCCTGGAAGGGTGCCGGACCACTCCCGCTGCTCCCAGTTGGCGGACGGACGACTGAGGTGCGGAACCCTATGGCGAGAGTGAAGACTCCCGTATCCGGGCTTTGACGTCGTCGGAGGTCGCTCCGAGGCCCAAGAGAACCTTGGCGGCGATCGCGTCGCCGTCGACGAACAAGCCGAGGAGAAGGTGCTCGGTTCCGACGTAGCTATGGCCCAGCTGCAAGGCCTCCGCCACGGCGTTCTGGAGCACTGCCTTCGCCCTCGGGGTGAGGGGAAGCTTTCCCTCGTCGGATCCGGATCCTCGCTTGACCTGAGCCAGGACGGCTGTCTCGACCGTGGTCCTGGTTATCCCGCCCGCCGCGAGTATCTGCGCACCCAGACCTTCGGGAAAATCGAAGAGTGCGAGGAGAAGGTGCTCGGTGCCCACGAATCCGTGACCGAGCTCACGTGCCTCTTCGACCGATCGGTTCAGGACGCCGCGAGCCCGCTCCGTGAACCGCTCGAATCCCGCGATGTCGATGGAGAACCGCTTGTGGGCCGCTTGCTTGCTCACGCCGAGAGCGCCGCTTATCTCCGACCACGAACAGCCGCTTCGACGGCACTGATCGACGAAGTGCCCGAGCAGTGCATCGGTCGTCTCTTCCAGGTCGGCGGCTGTTCTCGACGCCTGCGAGAGCTGGTGCAGGGCATTCTCGCCCGGTACATCAGCGCGAACCCCGTCGATCAGCTCTTGCAATGTCGGCGCGGGCGGCATTCGTCAACCCTACATTGACGAGGACGCCCCGTCAACCTCAGATTGACGATGGTCCCACGGTCGACGTCGTTGACATATACCGATATGGGGATATGATGTCATCTGTGGCCCGGACTGCGACGACGACAGATGCGTTCAACGCCGTCGCTGAGAACAGCCGGCGAGAACTCCTCGACGCCCTCGGCCCGGGAGAGGCCACCGTCAGCGACCTCGTCGATCGGCTCGGTCGGAGTCAGCCCCACGTCTCCAAGCACCTCGCCGTGCTCCGGACGGTTGGGGTGGTCTCGGTCCGGATCGATGGCCGGCACCGCTGGTACCGGGTCAACGGGCCGGCATTGCAACCCGTCTACGAGTGGATCCGCAGTTTCGAGTCCACCTGGAACAACCGACTGGACCGGCTCGACGATGTGCTCGTCGAGCTTCAGAAAAGGGAGAAGCGACAATGACCAGCACGATCCGCAACCGGCACGGCTCGGCCGTCGTCACGTTGCCCTCCGACAACGAGATCCTCATCACTCGGGTCTTCGATGCTCCGGCGGAACTGGTGTTCGACGCGTGGACGACGCCCGACATCGTGAAGCGTTGGTGGGCCGGAGACCGCGGGAACGTGACCGACGCCCACATCGATTTGCGCATCGGAGGTCGCTGGCGCTGGGTCATGACGGCCAACGGTGGCTTCGAGGTGGCCTTCAGCGGTGAGTACCGCGAGATCGATCGTCCGCACCGTCTGGTCAAGACCGAGGTGTTCGAACTGGTGCCCGATGCCGAGGCCGTGAGCACGACCACATTCGACGAATCCCACGGCGTGACCACAATGAAGATTCTGGCCCGCTACCCCAGCAAGGAGCACCGCGACGCCGCCATCGAGTCGGGGATGGAGGGTGGCCTCCAAACTTCGTTCGATCAACTCGAGGAGCTGGTGCGTCAGGTGGCTTAATCGAAATCCGAGCTGCCGCCGACGAGGGCGCCTCCGCGCTCGACGACGCTCCACGCCGGGTCGAGGGCCGATTGGTACGGGTCATTCCCAATCAGTCCGAGAGTCGTATCGACCCCACGCAACGCCAAGACGGTGGCGAGTGCGTCTTCCTCGCGAGAACTAGCGTCGCACCTGACATGAGTGGGGATGTTCCTACGGGACGCCTACTGGCTCTCAACGGCGGATCGAGCGCAGGGAAGACGACGCTGGCCCGGAAGCTCCAGTCCAGCCTCGACGGTCGGTGGCTCCTTTTCGGGATCGATGCGATGATGTGGACCCTTCCTGCCGAGATGGTCGGTGACCCGGCGGGAATCCAGATCATCGACGGCAAGATCCACCGCGGGGCTGACTTCATGAGGCTGTACGCCGGATTCCGGCGGTCGATGGCGACTCTCGTCTCTGACGGAATCGACGTGATCCTTGACGAAGTGCTGCTCGATGGTGTCGATGACCAATGCCGGTGGAACGAAGCGCTGGGCGATCTCCCTACGCACTGGGTGGCCGTGCACTGTGATCCGGACACCGCAGAAATCAGAGAGCGGGAGCGAGGTGATCGGCCACCGGGCATAGCTCGCCAGCAGGCGGCCTCAGTTCATCGTGGCGTTCGCTACGACATCGAGATCGATACGAGTCACACGAACGTTGTCGATGCAGTGACCCTGCTCGCCAACGATGTCCGTCGACGGTGGTCGATCTGGTGGACGCGACCAGGAAGGATCTCTCCGGGATTGCCGCCAATCTCGGCGTGGAGCCCCGACGCCACTCGGAGGTTGGCTCCATGGGAACGCTGAAGTGGCCTGTCTCGAGTGGCAACGAACCACGTTGACCGAGCGTCCGCCTCGGTCGGGATGACGGGACACAGAGCTTCGGCATCAGCTGGTGCTCTGGGTGAGAGCGGCGACCCGCCTGTCATCCGCCTTACATCGTTGTCGTTCGAGATGGCGACTGACGTCTCTTCGAAGATCACCTCGATACCACGAGCCCGAGCGGTGTCAGGGCTTCAGAACAGGCTTCGAGTCTGAGTTCTCGGCCGGGCCGGGGCCGAAGGCATCATGCTGAACAGCGGGACCGCTTCTAGGGAAGGTCACGCGGACGGCCGTCATCGATCAGTGCTCACGTCCGGCTCCGCGAAGTACGCACGCCATGGTGAAGTGGACGAGACCTCAGACCATGGCTTCGTAATGCTCTCGGTGGCCGTCGTAGCGTCATTGCGTCCGCGAGCCCGTCCGCAAAGTACCGGCGTCCGACGCGTTCGCTTCGGCCTGCACTACCCTCGGCCCGCCATGCCCGACAACGGATCGAGTCCCGAACCCGTGCCGTGGGCCCTACGCCTGCAGTTCTGGCGCTCGCCACCCGAGCAACCGGCCTGGGCACGGCCGGGACTCCTGGCAGTTGTCGCGCTGGCGGCGTTGGCGTATAGCTGGCAGGTCGGCGCGACTGTCGAGATCTACTACGCCGCGGCCGTACGCTCAATGTCGCAGAACTGGCACGATTTCTTGTTCGGCTCGTTCGACCCAGCCGGCACGATCAGCGTGGACAAGCTCCCGGGTGCCTTCTGGGTCCAAGCGCTCTCGGTGCGGCTGTTCGGCTTCCATGAGTGGGCGATCATGGCGCCCCAGGCGGTAGAGGGCGCGCTGACCGTCTTGGTGCTCTTTCACGCCGTGCGGCGTCTGGCCGGACCCGCGGCCGCGCTCATCGCCGCCTTCGTCCTGGCCGCCAGCCCGGCCACGATGACCCTCGACCGGGGCAACATCCCCGACAGCCTGATGATCCTGCTGGTGGTGCTGGCCGCCGACTCGACGGTCACGCTGATCCTGAGCAGCCGCTGGCGCAGCGCGGTCATGGCCGCCGTCTGGGTCGCTCTCGCCTTCCAGGCCAAGATGCTCGAGGCCTGGCTGTTTCTGCCCGCCCTCGGCATGGCCTACCTGGTCGCCGGCCGGGGGCCCATCGGCCAACGCCTCGGCCGGGTCGCTGCCTTCGGGGGCACGGTGTTGGTCGTCTCCTTGTCGTACATGACCTTCGTGGCGCTGACCCCGGCGTCACAACGCCCCTACTCGGACGGCAGCAGTACGAACTCCATCTACCACCAGGTCTTCGAGTACAACGGCTTCTCGCGAGTGGGTCCGTCGTCTTCCCCGAACGAGTTGCTCGGCGACACGTTGGGCACTGCGCTCTTCGCGCAGGCCTCTCCCCCGCCGGCTTGGAACCGTCTGCTGACGGGGTCCTACGGGCGCAACACGGGCTGGCTGCTGCCTGCCGCGCTCATCGCGGCGATCACCATCGTGGTGGTGCGACGCCGTGCCCCGCGCACCGATCCCTGGCGCGCCGGCGCGCTGCTGTGGGGTGTATGGCTGGTGGTGCTCGTCGTCGTGTTCAGCGTCAGCACGACCATGAACTCGTACTACGCCGGCGCGCTCTCCCCGGCCGTGGCCGGCCTCCTCGGCCTCGGTGGCGCCTTGGCCTGGGCGCACCGTGACCGTCGAAGCGTGGTCCTGGTGAGCGCCGGGACCGTGCTGGTCACCGTGGGCTACGCAAGGTGGTTGCTCCCTCCCCAGGGAACGGGACTCCCGCCGTGGCTGGCCCCCACTGCGGTGGCCGTCGGGCTCGTGGCCGTCGCGCTGCTGGCGTGGCTGGCCTGGGGGCAGCGGAGTGGCGGCCGGTACGACGACAGGATAGAGCGCGGACTGGGCGGACCAAGCGAGGCCGACGCGCGCGCCTCATCCTCCATCGCCATGACCGCCGCCGCGCTGGGCGCGCTGGCCCTCGTGCTCGTGCCGTCCGTCGCCAGCGCGTCGGTCGTGGCTCTGAGGCTCGGTCCCTTCGACACCCCCTTCGAGCCGCCCGGCGTGACGACCTTCCTACTGCACACCTTCGCACCGCAGTCCTCGCCGCCGGGCCTGGCCACGATCGAGACGGCGCGGCGAAGCGCGACGTACCTCATGGCGGCGCAGACCTCCGCCGTCGCCGCGCCCTACATCTACGCCACCGGGCAGGAGGTGTTGCCGCTCGGCGGCTACACCGGCACCCAGCCGTCGCCCTCGGCGGCGACGGTGCGGACGATGGTGGCCAACGGCCGATTCCACCTCGCTCTGGTCGCCTCACCGGCTGCCTCGGCGTCCGCGGCGTTCGTGGCGGCGCACTGTCCGCGCGTTCCCGCGCGGCCCGGACAGGGCTCGGTTGTGGCGCCGAAGATCAAGATCTACTACTGCCTCACCCAATCGGCTGGCTCCCTCGGCCAGCCGCCCGAGCGAGCTAGCCGAACCCGTGCACCGTCGCGGCGCTGAGCAGCCTTGACAATGGCGCGGGTGAGACGCAGATTGCCATCCGAAGCTGCCGGTTCGGGGCCGCCGGTTCGGGTGCAGTCCGAAGTGGCAACGCTCTGACGGGTGGCGACCGCTGTATGAAAAGGGTGCCTTCGACGTGCCCGTGGCGACGCGAGGCCGACCGTTCCCCGGCGTGGCCACGACGGTTGGGGTCCGAGGCGGGAACGCCCGATGAGGGGCGTCCTCGCCGTGGTCCTGTCGATGGGCCTGGCCGCCGCGGTCGTGGGGACGGCGGTGCTGGCGTCGGCCATGTCGGTCCTCGGTGTCGGCGACGTGCATCCGGCGGCATCCTCGGCTGCAGCGGCGCGTATCCCTCCCGCCATGCTGGCGCTCTACCAGCAGGCGGCCGCAACCTGTCCCGGGCTGCCCTGGACGATCCCGGCCGCCATCGGCACCGTGGAGTCGGACAACGGAGAGTCCGACCTGCCGGGCGTGCACAGCGGTGCCAACAGTGCCGGGGCCGAAGGCATCATGCAGTTCGAGCCATCGACCTTTGCCGAGTACGACGAGCCGGTGCTGCCCGGCGGAGCGATCCCCCCGAGTCCCTACGACCCGACCGACGCGGTCGATGCGGCGGTCCGTCTCCTCTGTGCCAACGGTGGGGCTGGTGGTGCCGACGTGTCCCGCGCCGTCTACACCTACAACCACTCGGCCAGTTACGTTGCCCAAGTACTGGCATTGGCCCAGACCTATGCCTCCTCCTCCCCCGCGGCCACTGCCGAAACGGGTTCGATTGACAGTGCGGGCGCCGTGGCAGTGTCCTGGGCTCTCTCGCAGATCGGTACACCTTATGTGTGGGGTGGCGAGACGCCGGGCGTCGGTTTCGACTGCTCGGGGCTGGTGCAAGCGGCCTACGCAGCGGCAGGCGTCTCTTTGCCCCGGGTGGCACAGGACCAGTACGACAGCACTCCGAAACTCGGCCCAAGCTCCGCCCTCGCCCCGGGTGATCTCGTGTTCTTCGGCGGCGGCCCGGCTTCCATCGACCACGTCGGACTCTACGTGGGCGTCGTCGGCGGTCAGAACGTCATGGTCGACGCGCCCTACAGCGGTGCCGCCGTTCGCGCCGAAGCCTTCCCCACGACCCCCGGCGCGAGCTTCGGAAGTTTGCTGTATGTCGGGGCGACGCGACCGGGATAGGTTCACCAGGCGCCACGTCGGGGACAGTGCCCTACAGCCAAGTGCCAGGCGTTCCACAGCGTCCGGAGCGGCTCATTCGCAGTAACGTTCTGCCCTTGATAGGGAGCCGAGCACGTGATCAGACACGGGCGAATCAACGATGGGGCCGCCCACTTGCCTCGCTGATTGTCGTCGGCATTGTCTCGCTCCTTGCGAGCGGTCTGCCGGTACTGGCATCCGCGTCATTGGTCTCAGCGACGACGACGACCGTGTCCCAGACCGACTCGGCCGGGACTGTGTGGTTGTGTCGTCCCGGCCTGGTCGACAATCCATGTGACGGGAGTATGGCTACGACGACCGTTACGTCGACGGGCACACGATCCGTCCAGGCTGACGCCGCTGGCGATGGCCATCGCTACGACTGCTTCTACCTCTATCCGACGGCCAGCATTGAGAGCACGACCAATGCGGACCTGACAGTCCAACCCCCCGAGACCTCAATCGCCATGGACCAGGCGGCCCGGTTTTCCAGCGTGTGCAACGTCTGGGCTCCCATGTACCGCCAGATCACGGTGCACGGACTCGGTCTGGCAAATTCCTCTGATCCGGGGGCGTACAAGGTCGCGTACGACAGTGTGCTGTCGGATTGGAGGGATTTCTTGGCCCACTATGAGGACGGCCATCCGATCATCTTCATTGGTCACTCGCAAGGGTCGGTGATGCTGATCAAGTTGCTCGAGGCCCAGGTGGACAAGAACCCGAAGGTCAGAAAGCTGATGGTGGCGGCCATCATTGCCGGGGGCAACGTCACCGTCCCGACGGGCAAGACGGTCGGAGCTACGTTCCAGAACCTCCCCCTGTGCACTGCTTCCAAGAAGAGCGGATGCGTCATCGCCTATTCGTCGTTTCCCTCCGAGCCCCCGGCCAACGCCAACTTCGGTCGCCCCGGGCAGGGAATCAGCCTCAATACTGATCAGACGGCCACGACCGGGGTGCACGTCGCATGTGTCAACCCGGCCGACATCGGCGGAGGCACGGCAGATTTGGAGACCTACTGGCCGGTGGCCGCTCCGCTGCCGATCCCGTCAATGACGCCGCCAGCGCCATCGGTGGGGACGCCCTGGCTCTACTACCCGCAGCAGAACGTGGGCACCTGCGAAACCGAGGGTGGTGCGAGCTGGCTACAGGTGACACCCGTCGCTGCGAGCGGAGATACTCGCCCGCTTGTCAACGAGATCGCCGGTCCCACATGGGGATACCACTTTCAGGACATCAACCTCACCTTGGGCAACTTGGTCGCTGACGTGCAGGCAGCGGAACGGGCATACAGCTCGTAGGTTCGACCGGTCATTGGCGTCCCTGGCTGGCCGCCTGTCGCTGGCACCGGGACGCGTACCGGATCGGATGAGTCCTGCAGTTGCTCTCTCCCAGGTGGGATCGACGTGTTGGAACTCCGTTGGCGCGTGAGGTCGCGGTACCTCCAGCCCTCACGGCGCCTTGGGGCATGTGAAACCATGGACGGCGCCGACCCGCCGGGCGACGCTGTTCGCTCGCCCGAAGGCAAACGATCGGAGAGCGAGATGGCTGAACCAGTTCCGGTGACCGAACTGAGCGTTTTCAGCAGCCCGGATGCAACACCGACGAAATGGTCTCAGGCTCGGGACGAGCTGCAGGACGCTGAGCTGTACTGGCTTTCGACCGTTCGACCTGACGGCCGCCCACATGTCACGCCCTTGTTGGGAATATGGCTCGAAGGCGCTCTCTACTTCTGCACTGGACCAGACGAACGAAAAGCAAAGAACCTCTCAGTCAACGTTCATTGCGTCCTTACGACGGGGCAGAGCAATCTCGACGGCCTCGATCTCGTGATCGAAGGAACGGCGGAAGGCGTGAGCGACGATGTCGAGCTTGGACGTGTCGCCGACACCTACGAGTCGAAGTACGGAGCGCACTTCGTCGCACCAGATGGAACGTGGGCCGGCCTGGGCGACGCCATTCGGCGAGCGGAGGTTCTGGTCTATCGCGTCAAACCCGAGACCGGCTTTGGATTTGGCAAAGGGGCAAGCTTCAGCCAAACACGCTGGAGCTTTTGAATTCGCGTTGCTCTCCGTCACCGGAACGGAGAATGGTCAATCAACCTCAACGAAGTCGACTCTTGCGAGCGGGCTGCTCCGGACCCACTCGTCGAGTTCAGCTCGTGGCCACTCGCTTTCGCCTCTCCGACGTTCGTTGAATTGGTCGACGAGCGGAGCGAGCAGTCTGCGACGTTCTGACTCATCGGTGATCACTGTGGCGACCGCGGGCAGGTCGGCCACGACGTCATGTTTGAGATGGAACGTGAAGCGCGGCTCCTCGGTCAGATTCGCCAACCAGTCTCGGCGACGCGGCGCCGGGATCCCACTCAGGTAAATGGAACCATCAATCCGGTAGAAGACAATTTCGATCCGTCTGGGACTCCTTGAGCTCCTGCCTGTCGTGGTGATGTCGATCGTGCGTTCCTCCATGGTCGAGGAGGGACCAATTGCGAGCGCACCGCGAACGTCGTCACGCATCACGAGGTTTCGTGACATCTGAAGAGCAAAGCCATCGTTCCTTTCGCATTGGCGGAGCACGGTCCGCAGACAACTCGGAGATCCGGGAAACCTTACGGCACCAATGAATGCGACGCGCCCCTCTGGCAGCGGTCGGAGCTGGGTGAGTCGTCCACTGTCCTCAACCGTCGGGACTGGGTCCTTCGAGGCATGGATCCCGTGATTAGGAAGCGCCTCAGCGTGATGTTCGCGATGCCGGCTGGTGTCGTGCACCCATCGGAATCGCTCGTTTCCAAAGGCCCTTGCATCGGCTGAGCGCACGGTCGCGCCATCGCCTTTGGTCTCGGAGGCTCGTCGTGGCTCGGAGCCGACCGTGCGAGAGGGGCGAAAGCCGACGCTCGTCCCAGGTCCTTCAGCAGTAACGGCGCAGCACCTGAGTTTCGAGCGCAGCGAGTTCGGCTTGACCTGCGGGCGTGGGATGGATCATGTCCGGTTCGATCCAAGAGGAGTTCCCGTATTCGAGACTGCCCCAATCCAAGATATGAACGTTGGCATGGGCGCGGGCCAGTCCTTCGAGAGAGGCGTTGATCTGAGCTGCAATCGGCCCGGCGTGTGATGAAACGGAGAGATAGATCACACACCCGGAAGAGCGGACCTGATTCCACTCGGCAAGAAATGGCGAAGCCCACGACGGATTGTCGCGCCCGGCATCGTTGGTGCCAAGCTCGATGATCCAGTCGTTCGGTTTCTGCTCGGCGAGTTGTTCGACCAAGGGCTCGGCCTGCCCAGCTTCGATGCCGATCACCGCTTCAATGGAGGGCTCATAACCCGCCTGCCTCAAAGACGTCGCGATCGACTGCTGACTCAGCGCTGTGATGGAGTCACCCACCACGGCGACGGTTGGGCGGTCGGACGAGCCCGCAGCGGCGGTGGCCGGTTTCCGAAACGAGGCGAGATCCGGGTCGAGCCAGATGCCCGTGGCCACGAGAGCCGTCGCCACCGCGACCCCGGTCAGTCTGTGGACCCACCGAGACGGAGCGGCACGTGCGCGTGCGTGCGCAGCCCGAGGGCGTGCGTGTGCGGGACGGCGTCGCTTTTTATGGAAGCCAAATCGCACAAGTATTCCCTACCCGCTTGCCAGGCAACCCCGGTAGAGTCATTCGATCTGACCCCACACAACGTGAGGACAATTTCGACCCCATAATGTGGTCACTGTTTCGGAGAAACGAGCCTAGCCAATACCGCCGAAACTCCGACCACGGGGGGTCAGCCGAACTGGCTGCGACGGAGAGGCCGTCACCGGTTCCGACATTGGCTCTCCGCGATCCCTGCTCGCCGCGCCGTGAGCTCGGTCCTGGTCTCGCGAGTGGGACCAACGCTCGGCCCTTTCCTCACACGTGGCTTCGCAGCTGCTTAGTCCCTCACGGCGCCGTGGCGGCAGCCCAGGTTCCGTGAGATCCAGCCCGAGGAATCTCACCGGTACCGGCTCGACCCTGTACGGCTCTGTATCGACATAACCCAGTCGCCGGTAGAAGTTGATGGCGTTGTCCCTGCTGATCAACACATCGAGCACGAGCCGTTGAAGGCCATTCTCCTTGGCTCTGCTGCGGAGGGCGTCCATGAGCTGTCTTCCGACTCCGCCTCGCTCGTCGGGTCGGACATAGAGGTGCTTGACTTCCGCCACGTGGGAGTCCCTCATCTGCATGCCCACGGCACCTATGGGGCTGTTGCGACGGTAGACAACGAGGAGTGCGCCAGGCGGGGGGTAGGCGGAGGCCAGATGCTCGACTTCGGACCGCCACTCCTCGGGTAGCTCGGAAGGTCCCGTTGGAACGGACCAGCCGACCTCCTGCAGCGTCGCTGCCATGTATTCGAAGAAGAGTTCGGCGGCATCGGGGACCTTGCCGGTCGCCGACGCATCGACGATTTCGATGGTCTCAGGACACATGGCGACATTCTGACCCGGTCGTCCCGACTGACCGCAAAATGTTCGGACGGCGAGGGCCATGGAACTTTCGACTGGAGCTCCTTCGTCGTCGTTCTCGCAATCTTGACAGAAGGGCGGCTTCGACGCCCGCACAGGGACGCTGTGACCTACATCTCTATTTCCTCACGACGGGACGGGGTGCCCGCGGAAGCGCTCTTTCGCAGCGAGCCCTCTCATCTGTCGGGTTCCTCGGGGAACGCTTGCGCGATGCGCACCCGGATGAGTTGTTCGACGAGGGGCTTCGGCAGCGGTGTGTCCACCGGGAACTGAAGTGCCCCCTTGGAGGTCTTGTAGCGTGCAAGTTCGTCTTGAAGGGAGGGAAGCACGGAGCCGCTGTGAGGAAGGTAGCTCACGTGGTTCTTGAAGGCGGCGAACCCGGCGATGACCTTCCCGTCGACTCGGAAGGCCGGGACCTGATATGAGATTCCTTCTTCGGCCTCTGGGATTACTTCAAGGATTGTCTGCCGCAGTCTCTGCAGGGTTCCCCGTTTCGGCTCCTCGAGAGCCGCCAAGTACCGATCGATCTCGTCGCTCGACATGGAACTGATTCTCGTGATGCCTCCCCTCGAGGTCAAGGGTCCGGGTGCTTCCAGGGCCGCCGACAGAGGTCGCCAGCGTGGCATCACTGCCTCTTGACGTTCACCAAGACGCTGAATCCGGATCATGAGAGACGTGGTGCGACCTGCTCTGGTGTTCGAGCTTTTCCCTGCACCCCTCGCGCACGCCTACTCAGCCCTCAACACCAGGGCCGTGGGGGTGCGTGCCGCCATGCGGCTCGGAATGAGCGCTGTCAGATTCGCGAGGACCAGCGTTCCGAGGACGACCCCGAGGACGTCGATGACGGATACCGACGGAGACGGTACGGCATCGATCGCTTTGGCGAAGGCGATCCACAGCCAGCGACCGACGATGATCCCCAAGGGCACCCCGACGAGGATTCCGATGACCGCCACCACTGACGCCTGCCAGGCGACGGCGGCAGCAAGCTGACCGTGGGTGAAGCCGAATGTCTTGAACAGCGCCAGGTCCCGACGCCGCCGCCGGACCGACGCGGCAAGCGTCAGGCCTAGGGCCACCAGCGCACCGGCCGCAAGACCAATGGCGAGTAATGCCGGAGTGGCGCCCGTCGATTGGTAGTTGACGATCTCGGCCGGGCGTTGGACCGACAGGAGCCCGTACGTGTCGCCCTGACCGTTGGGATCGGCGGCCATCGTCTTGTCCGCGGCATCCACGACGCGTTGCAGCGACGCTTGGCCCTCGGTGAGCGTCACTCCGCTCCTGAGCCGCACCACGTCCATGTCCGGACCGTTCAAATTGGGGTCGGGCTGCGTGAGGGCTCGTTTGAACGCCACCGGCTCGAGCCCCGTCGGAAGAAGGGCCCCTGTCCCCATGGAAGTGTGAAGATGACCGCTGGCGCCGATCGCCGGCATGGTGGCCGTACCGACGATGATCATGGGTGACGGAGGGACGTAGACGGGTGCGTCTTTCGGGGCGCCGTAGCTGACCATGACGGTGTCACCGAGCTTCTTGTGGAGAGCGGCCAGGGTCGCCGTGCCGAGCACCACCTGGTTGTTCGCGTCGACGGTGTGTCCGGTGAGGATCGGCGGCCCGAGGTCGGCGTGGGCCCGGGTCAAGAGCGCGGGGACGGTGAGGCCGTCGAATTGAACGTTGCCGAACGTGTACCCGGTCCAGGCCGCCACTTCCGGATCCCGACTGAGGAGATGGCCCACAACCGGCGGGACCTTATCGCCCCCAGGGGAATTGATGGCGTAGCTCCAATTCCACCCGTAGAGGGCGGGGTGGGAGTCGAGCGTTGCGAGACTGTTCCCGAAGGTGAGGGTGGCGACCAGGACTGCCACCGCGAGCACGGCACCCGTGAGCGCGGAGCGGACGGGCACGGCAGTGCGACCGCGGCCTCGCTCGAGGGAGAAGCGCAGGCCGGCGAGCGCCGGTTCGGGTAACCCGGACCGGGCGGCGACCTCGACCATGCCCGACCTCCGCACGGACTCCCGCCGTTCGTAGTCGCGTCGA
Source organism: uncultured Acidimicrobiaceae bacterium (assembly GCA_963742035.1). Lineage (GTDB taxonomy): Bacteria > Actinomycetota > Acidimicrobiia > Acidimicrobiales > RAAP-2 > Bog-473. Next base: position 491,386 of record CAVUKH010000007.1, on the reverse strand, counting down.
GTGGCCCCGCGAAAGGCGAGGACGATGGTGAGGCCGCCGAGACCCAGACCGAGCACCGCGATGCCGGGCAACAGCACCGTCCAGTCGAGGGCGATCCCCGGTGACGGATCGACCTGGCTGGCCGGACCGATCGGCATGAGGGGCGAGAACGCCACGGCGACGCCCACCGCCAGGAGGGCGCCGAGGAACACCGCGCAGAGCGGCCCGAGCATCGCGTCGGCCGCCATCGTCCCTGTATCGGCGCCCAGGGATCGTAGGACATCGAGGTCGCTTCGGTTCGCCCACAATCGCCGGCTGATGGCCTGAGCGCCTATCAGCAGGGCGGCCAGGCCCGCGATCACACCGAACACGCCGAGGGCGATCGCCTCGGGCTTGGTCGCCCGCTCCACCTGGCCCTCGACCACCGACGTGAGGTGGAAGCTGTAGGTGGAGCCGGGGGGAAGGGCGTTGACGATCTCTCGTTCGACACTCGGCACGGCAGAGTTGCCGGTGTCGAGTCGGAGGCCATAGGTGGGATAGGTCGCGCTGGCGCTCAGATGCCTGGTGAGGGCCGGGGTCATGAGCACGATGGTCGGAAAGCGATCGACGTCGTCATCCACGACCTGGCTCGAGAACACGACGATGCCGACGAGCTTGGCGGAGAAGCGCAGATGCGGCTCATCGGTCAGCGGGTTGAAGCTGGCCGTATTGGCCTGTTGGACAGAGTACGCACCGAAGGGGACCGTCTCGCCGAGATGCCAGCCGGAGAGCCGGGCGGCTTCGGCGGTCGCGACCATTTCGTGCGTGCTCGTCGGATCGGCCATCCGCCCCTGTGCAACCGTCGCCCGGTCCTGGCTGAAGTACATACCGCCGACACTGCCGAGCTCCGCCACGTCGTTGTCGTTGAATGCGGAGGGGAGGGCCTTCCCGTCGGGTCCGAGAGGAATCACGAGGAGGTACGGAGCATCGGCGACATGCTGCACGTGCGGGAGGCGTGCGAGCTTCCCGCTCAACTTGGCGGTACCAAATTGATCCGTGACGCTCGAGGTCTGGAGCTGGAGATTCGAGGCCTTTGTTGCCGCTAAATAGGCAGGGAACGTCGACTGGGTACGTCGCGCCCCGGCGATCGACCCCATCGCCACGCCGCCAACCAGTCCGACGAGGAGGACTATGGACAAGTAGCCCGTCCAGCCCCTACGGAAGGTGGCGCGAAGGTGATACCGGGCGACGGCCAGCCTCGTTCCTCTCCTCGGACCGTAGCCGTCTGTAGCGGGACCCATAGGTCTTCAGAGCCTCCGCGGCCCCACCTGTGGTGGCATCACTGCACCAGTGTGGCGGAACCTCGGTCGCTGGCCAAGGGAGTTACCATGACCCCCCTCCTTCGTGTCAGCACCCGGGCTCTCGGCTGGTCGTGCCGCCACCTATAGGCCTCGACTGCCTCCGTTGAGCCTGGGGCGCCTTCTCGGACGACCGCACCGATGAGGACAGCGATTGTCTGGACGCAGCGAGATGCCCTCCACCCCCGTACATTGCCGCCGGGTCAGCAGCGTATCGACAACACGAATTGATGCGAAGCATGCCCCATTGGATCAGTGACCTGTTTGTTCCATTGAGGGACGAAGCCGACCTTCCAAGGCAGGTCGAGATTCGCCTTCGTGTCACTGCCGCACCCAACGCGCCAGCACATCGAGCAGCGTTGAGGTTCGACGACGATCTCGTCAACGGTCGCTTCACCACAGGCGATCTCGCAACAGTGGGCACGACATGTGCCTGCCCGAGTGAAGGGTGACCCAGTACGCACCGGAACGTGGACAGTCAGGCACTTCAGGCGGCCGGGCGTCGCCGGCGTGAGGGTCAACCAGTTGAAACCGCGAACCCCCAGCGCTTCGGAAGCCGCTCTTTCGAGGGCACGGAGCCGTTGACCGAGATCATGCCGTTGGGCCACCGTCGCTTCTCGCGGCCATCGGTCTTGTACACAACCGCAAAATGCAGGCGTCTGTCCTTGACGCCCACCAGATCCAGATTGACCCAGTCCCTGGAAGTTGCAGACAGGATCATCCCCCATCGATCCTCGAATTCCGCGAAGGGTCGTGAGTGTCCGTCCCATTCCAACGCGCCGGACCCATACCCTTCTTCGGCGAACACCACGACATCCCATGGGGGCAATGGGCCGCTGACATGTTCGGCCCACCGAATCTTTCGTTGAACATGAACGGCCAGAGGCACGTCACGTCCGCCATCATCCTCAAGCTCGGTCCCATCCGGCACCCCGAGACATTGCCTCATCCGGGCACGGCATGTCATGCATGCAACGGTTGAGCGATCGGAATGAGGCGTCACGGATCTGGGGTGCGCCCATCGCCTGGGACTGGGGTGCTCTTCCGACCGGATCTCGGGACATGCTCCGGTATTGTCCAGAGCCTCGCAGAATGGAGACAGAAATGACTGAGGGTCTCATTCGACTCGACCAGGCCACCCGCGCCGCGGTGGCTTCGGGGCGGCTCGTTCATCTCGCCACCATCAACCCCGACGGCACCCCGCAAGTGACCTGCATTTACGTCGGTTGGGAAGGGGACGAAATCGTCGCCGGACATCTTGCGGATCACGTCAAGCTACGAAACATTCGTCGCGATCCGCGGGTCACGCTGTCCATTGAGTCCGATGTTCCCTTCGAGGGGTTCGACCCTTACGTCGTGATCAAAGGAATCGCCCGCGTTGAGGAAGGCGGTGCTGTACCCGTGCTCCGTCGCATCACGAACGGTCAGTTCCCACCACCCGGAGACAACTGGCCCGAAGGATTCGTCTTGCATATTTCACCCCAACGTCTCTCTGGCGTCGGTCCGTGGGGTCTGGCCAAGTAGGACTCACTATGGCTGCCGCGTACTCCGGTTCGGAGACAGTCGTCGACGCACCACGCACGGGGCCGGCATGCGGGCCGAGCCCATTCTGTGACGCCCGGCGCTTCCATTGGGAGCCTGCTCTTCGTGGGGGGCAGCCGACGACGGTCGGCCGAAATGCCAGGCGCGAGGACGGTCGCGACCCAACAGCCCGCGACGGCCTCGTGGTCGTCGGGCGAAATTCTGCACGGGTGTCTAGTCTGCTTGTCGAGTGAGATTCTTCGAGCCCCTTCCCCCTCCTCCGGAACCTGCGGATCGACAGTGGGCGCCACCCGCCTGGGATCGGCCGTCCGAGGGTTCGCTCCCCGCCACGTTGGCAGTCGACGCCGTCCTGAGTAGAGAGGAGGATGCCGTTGTCGCCATCCCTCATTTGGACGTCTACCCGAACGGATTTCGCGTCAACGTCCTGATCCTCCTCAACCCGTTCCGAGCGCACGAAATCCAGCAGAGGATCCACCGCGGGCCGATGGGTATGGTGCGGATCGGTGTCGAATTTGCGGACGGACGAGTCGGTGGTCGCGGCGTCCACCGGGGACAGCTGCATCTCCCCAAGGACGACCAGGGTTTCCCCACGCAGCCCTATGTGGAGTTCGGGGGCGGCGGCGGCGGCTCGGGGGGCTGGAGATTCGGTGCGTGGGTGTATCCCCTGCCCCCCGACGGACCCTTGCGGATCTTCGTCGCCCTGCCTCCGCCGGCCGAGAGCGAATGCAGCACGGTCGTCGAGGGATCTGCCGTGCGCGCCGCCGCGCAACGGGCCAGGGTCTTCTGGGATTGAGGTAACCGGTGGACGAGAAGCGGGCCGCTGAGCCTGAGGCGAACGACGGGTCGGCATTGCCGCTCGAGACCTCGGGGTGACTCTGGGAGACGATGGACCGGCTGTCTCGCCCGTCCAAGGAGGACAACCATGACGGTGACGCTCATCACGGGTGCCAACAAGGGACTGGGCCATGAAACCGCCCGACGACTTCTCGCTCTCGGACACACCGTCTACATGGGAGCGCGTCGCGTCGACCGCGGAACGGCGGCGGCGTCCGAGCTCGGAGGTCGGTTCGTCCAGCTCGACGTGACCGACGATGCGTCGGTGGAGAGCGCCCTGGACGTCATCGACGAACGCGAGGGCCACCTCGACGTTCTGGTCAACAACGCCGGAGTGAGCTCGACGGGCGACGTCGCCGGCCCGGTCGCGCTCCACGTCTTCGACACCAATGCGATCGGCCTGATCCGCGTCACCCAGGCAGCGCTCCCCTTGCTGCAGAAGTCAGAGAATCCGGTCGTCGTCAACGTCTCCAGTGCTCTGGGCTCGTTCTGGGCCGTCACGAACCCGGAGCGCCGGCAGTTTCACTTCCCTTCCATCATCTACGGCGCGGGCAAGGCCGCCGTCTCGATGTTGACCGTGCAGTACGCCAAGACGTACCCGGGGATCAAGTTCAACGCGGTCGAGCCGGGCTTCACCGCGACCGACCTGACCCCCTTCAGCGCAGCGGGTCAGCCGGTCGAAGAGGGTGTCGAGGTCATTGTGGCCATGGCGACCATCGGCAAGGACGGCCCTACGGGGACATTCGCGGAGAACGAGGGCGAACTCGCCTGGTAGCGCAGCGGTCGAGTGTGCCGTCGGGGACCGGCTCTCCCACACCGACTACGGGGTCGCCATCCCCAGGAGGCGCTTTCCGTGGTCGGTGAGCACGGCGGGAGGCCCAGGTTCGACGCGATCGTGCCCGGGCTTCCACCTCCACCATGGGGGTGCGACGCCGGCCAGGTGATCTGCGATGTTCGCGTCCGCCTCTTCCTGTGAGCCCTCGGGAAACATCTGGAGAACGAAGGCGACCCGTGGCGAGTCTGCGGTGTTTCGGACGGTGCCGTGCGGCAGATGGCTGTCGAAGACCAAGAGGTCTCCCACGCCGAGTGGAACCTCCGTGACTTCGCGTTCCGCGACTTCAGCGGGACGGTACTCCACGCCGAAGCGGGAGCTGGTCCACGAGGTCGGCCAGCGCTCCCGGTTGTGCATCAGCCGGGGCGAACAGCAGAACCCGCCCGCTCCCGCCGGTGCGTGGGTGAGGGCCAGAATCCCTTGGTACCAAAGGACGTCGGGATCGTGAGGATCGACATCCCAGTGGAGTGGAAGCGGCTCCGCTCTCCCCTCTCTCCACGGCGGAGTGTACCGACACGAGTTCCGATCGACCCACAGCCGTTCCGTGCCCCAAACGGTGCTCCAAATGGCGTGGAGGTCCGGAAGCTGCCGGATGTCCCACTGGCTCTGGTGGCCCCGCAATGGGACCTCTTCGATCTCAGCCGAGATACGGTCCCAGGATTCCGGGTCATCCATCCAGATGTGGAGTTCGCCGCCGATCGCGTCGAGGACCGCCTCACACAACTCGACCGGCACGACCTTCCGGAACACCACATAGCCGTCGTTGATCAGGGCGGCCCGAACGGCGCGCACATCAATCTCGATGCTCATCTCTCCCCTCCTCCTCCTGTCTCAGTCCTTACGGGGCGACGTTGGGAACCGGGTCAGCGGAGGGGAACGCGCCCCGGACAGCCGGAGAGGTCAATAGAAGTGCACGGACGCATGGTAGTGATGGGCCGGCTCCTCCGTGAGCCCGGCCCTCCCACTTTCTCTCGTGACACGAGAGTATCGTGGAACGATGAGTCTCCACGATGCCGACTACGAGGATCTGCTGGCGCTGCGCACCGGGCTGCGCCGGTTCCTCCGCTGGAGCGAGCAGCAGGCAGAGGGGGTCGGGTTGACGCCGGCGCAGCACCAATTGCTGTTGGCCATCCGCGGCCATCCCGACCGCCGGGGCCCGACGCTGGGGGAAGTGGCCGATTACCTCCTCCTGCGCCACCACAGCGCGGTCGGGCTCGTCGACCGGGCAGTGACGGCCAAGCTGGTCCGGCGGGTGCGTGACCCGCAGGATCACCGGGTCGTTCGCCTGCAGCTCACCGCGACGGGCGGAAAGCGCCTGGCGGCCCTGTCAGAGGTCCATCTCGAAGAGCTCGGCCGGTTGGGGCGCACGCTCCCGACCGCATGGCGTGGGCTGATGCCGCGCCAGCCGCTGCACGGCATCGCGACGCGGGCCTGACCCCGCGCCGGTCCGCTCAGACGGCGCGGCCCCGCAGTCCTCGGTACTGCCGTACGAGCGAGGCCGTCGAGGCGTCCTGACCGGACAGGTCCGGGGGCGCGGTGTCAGTCAGGATCGGGGCCAATTCCCTCGCCATCACTTTCCCCAGCTCGACGCCCCACTGGTCGAACGAGTCGATGCCCCAGATGCTGCCCTCCACGAAGACCGTGTGCTCGTAGAGCGCGACGAGCTGGCCGAGCACCGCAGGCGTGAGCTTCGGTGCGAGGATGGTCGAGCTCGGGCGGTTGCCGGGCATCACCTTGTGCGGGACCAGGGTCGATGGCGTCCCCTCGGCGGCGATCTCCTCGGCGGTCTTGCCGAAGGCGAGCGCCTTGGTCTGGGCCAGGCAGTTGGCCATCAGGAGATCCTGCTGGTCCCCCGTGTCGTGGGTGGACTCGGCGAAGGCGATGAAGTCGGCCGGGATCAGCTTCGTGCCCTGATGGATCAGCTGGTAGAAGGCGTGCTGCCCGTTCGTGCCGGGCTCGCCCCAGAAGATCTCGCCCGTCTGCCCGTGCACCGGCGTGCCGTCGAGCTTGACCGACTTGCCGTTGGACTCCATCGTCAGCTGCTGCAGGTAGGCCGGGAAGCGGGCCATCCGGTGGCTGTAGGGCAGCACGGCGTGGGTCTGGGCGCCGAAGAAATTGTTGTACCAGACGTTCAGCATCCCTTGAATCACCGGGAGGTTCTCCCCGAACGGTGCCGTCCTGAAGTGCTCGTCCATCTGGTGGAAGCCCGCCAGCATGTCGCCGAAGGCCTGGCGCCCGATGGCCACCATCAGGGAGAAGCCGATGGCGGAGTCGTAGGAGTAGCGCCCGCCGACCCAGTCCCAGAACTCCAGCATGTTGGCGGTGTCGATGCCGAAGGCCGCCACCGCGTCGGCGTTGGTCGACACCGCCACGAAGTGCTTGGCCACCGCATCGTCGCCGGCCGCGCTACCCAGTCCGGCCAGGAGCCAGTCCCGCGCCGCGGCGGCGTTGGTCAAGGTCTCGAGCGTTGTGAACGTCTTGGAGCTGATGACGAAGAGCGTCGTCTCGGGGTCGAGGTCGTGCGTGGCGGCGTAGAGGTCCACCGGGTCGACGTTCGAGACGAAACGGCTGGTCAGTCCCGGCTGGGCGTCGTCGGCCAGGGCGATGGTGGCCATGGCCGGGCCGAGGTCCGAGCCGCCGATCCCGATGTTGACGACCGCGGCAATCCGCTTGCCCGTGGCTCCGGTCCAGGAACCGCTGCGGATCCGGTCGGAGAGATCGCCCATCTTGTCGAGGACCGCGTGCACGTCGCCGACGACGTCCTGTCCGTCGACGTGCAGCGCGCTGCCGGGCGGCATGCGTAGGGCCACGTGGAGGACAGCTCGGTCCTCCGTCGTGTTGATGTGTTCCCCGGCGAACATCGCGTCGCGGTGGGCGGCGACATCGGCGACATCGGCCAGATCCATGAGGAGGCGCAGTGTCTCATCGGTCACGCGCTGCTTGGAGTAGTCGAGGACCAGGTCCGCCGCCTCCGCCGTCATGCGACCGGTCCGCTCGGGGTCTTCGTCGAACAGGCCGCGCAGATGCAGCGTCGAGGTCTCCTTGTAATGCGCGGCCAGCGCCTTCCACTCGGGTGTCGCCGTGAGGTCCATGCCAGGCAATCTACGGCGCAGCTGGCGACGGTGTGTCCTGTGAGAGGAAGGAGATGATCAGCGGGACGGCGGTGGCGTCCTGCAGGAAGAATCCGTGCCCGCCGTCGAACAGCTCGAGCCGCGCGCCCGGATCTCTCGGGCGAGGAACTCGCTGTTGGCGGGCGGAGCGATCCCGTCGAATCGCCCGCCGCATACCAGCGTCGGGCAGCTGATGGTGCCGAGGCGGCCGGAAGTATCGTGTTCGGCCCGGGCGGCCAGCTGGTTGGTGAGGCCCCGACTGGCTGTGCCGCTCTCTCCCTCCAGGTTCATGCGCTCCCCGATCACTCGCACCATGTCGGGGTGGGCCTGGCGCCAGGCCTCGTCCCAGCGGGTGTCGAGGATCTCGAGCCGCGTCGCCGACCGCTCGTCGGGGCTCCGGTCGGCCAGCTCGTGGAGCGGATAGGAGGCGCCGCCCGCACCGCCGGCCGACGTGCAGGCCAGGACGAGCCTTCGCACCCGTTCGGGGTGCCGGATCGCCACCTCCTGGGCCACCATGCCGCCGAAGGAGAGGCCCATGACCAGGCAGTCGTCCCAACCCAGGGCGTCGAGGAGCGCGGCGGCGTCATCGGCGAAGTCGGCCATCGCGTAGGGCCACGGGGGCAAGCTGCTCTGGCCCAGGCCGCGCTGGTCGTAGGCGAGCACCTCGAAGTTCTCGGTGAGGGGGCCCTCCGTGAGGTGGGGTTGCTGCCGCAGGTCACCGCCGGTGCCCGAAATCACCAGGAGCCGCCGGCCGGTCCCCTCCACCTCGTAGTACAGCGAGACTCCGTTGGCATCGGTTCTGGGCATGGGCTGCACAGTACCGACGAACCGGTGCCGGGGACGGAGAGCCGGCGCGCCCGCGACGGCCTCTAGCCGAGCGCCGCCTGCCCGGGCGCGATCGGTGCCGGGAGCGATGTCGCCCCCATGAGCCAACGGTCGACCGCGGCCGCACAGGAGCGCCCTTCGGCGATGGCCCACACAATGAGGCTCTGGCCCCGGGTCTGGTCCCCGCACACGAAGACCCCGTCGACGCTGGTCGCCCAGTCCGCGTCCGCCACCACCGTGCCCCGTGGCCCCACCTCGACCCCCAGCTCATCGACCGCGTTGAGGCGTTCGGTACCGACGAAGCCCATGGCCAGCAGCACCAGCTCGCATTCGAGCTCGAACTCCGAGCCGGGGACCTCCTCGAAGACCGGGCGACCGTCCTCGTTCCGCATAGCCACGGTGCGTCCGCGCAGGGCGCGCACCGCTCCCGACCCGTTGTCGACGAACTCCGTCGTCGTCACCGAGAACAACCGCGCTCCCCCTCCTCGTGTGCCGATGAGGTCCGGAGGATGAGTGGCCAGAGAGGCCAGGGATTGTCGGCCAACCGGTCGCTCGGCGGCTCGGCCATGATCTCGAGCTGGTGGACGGACGCGGCGCCCTGGCGGTGCGCCGTGCCCAGGCAGTCCGCCCCGGTGTCACCGCCGCCGATGATGACGACGCGCTTGCCCTTGGCGGTGATGGGGGCGGCGCCGAGCGCTCCCTCCTGGACCAGGTTGGACGGCTTCAGGTACTCGAGCGCCAGGTGGACGCCGTCGAGCTCCCGGCCCGGCACGGGCAGGTCCCGGGGCAGCGTGGCCCCCCCGGCCAGCACCACCGCGTCGAAGGCGGAGGCCACGTCGGCGGCCGGCCGCACCGTGACGTCGGGCGCGCAGGCCGTGCCGGGACCGCGCTCTTGGCCGGGCTCCACGATTCGCCCACCCTCGCCAAGAGCCGCACCCAAGGGCGTCCCCCCCACGGAGGTCGAGCATACGAACGTCACGCCCTCGGCCTCCATCTGAGCCAGCCGGCGGTCCAGCACCGCCTTCTCCATCTTGAACTCGGGGATGCCGTAGCGCAGGAGGCCGCCGGGCTTCTCCGCCCGTTCGAAGACCGTGACGAGGTGTCCGGCCCGCACCAGCTGTTGAGCCGCGGCCAGGCCGGCCGGACCCGAGCCCACGACGGCGACGGACTTGCCCGTGCGCACCGTGGGCAGCTGCGGCGTCACCCAGCCCTCGTCCCATGCCCGCTCGACGATCTCGAACTCGATCCGCTCGATCGTCACCGGGTCCTCGTTGATCCCGAGTACGCAGGCGGCCTCACACGGCGCCGGGCAGAGGCGTCCGGTGAACTCGGGGAAGTTGTTGGTGGCGTGCAGGCGCTCCATGGCGCCGGGCCAGTCGTCGCGGTAGACGAGGTCGTTCCACTCCGGGATCAGGTTGCCCAGCGGGCAGCCGTCATGGCAGAACGGGATGCCGCAGTCCATGCAGCGTGCGCCCTGCTCCTTCGTCTCGTCCTCGCCGAAGGGCTCGTAGACCTCGCGCCAGTCACGTAGCCGGACCGAAACCGGCCGTCGCCGGGGCAGCTTCCGGGGATACTCCATGAACCCTGTCGTCTTACCCATGTGCGGCCTCCATGACCGCCTGTTCCACCGAGCGGCCCTCCGCCTCGGCGAGGCGGGTGGCGTCGAGGATGCGCCGGTAGTCGCGCGGCATGACCTTGACGAACTCGAGGACCTCGGTGTCCCAGTGGTCCAGCAGGCCGGCCGCCACGGCCGACTCCGTCTCGACGCTGTGGCGCTCCACCAGGGCACGCACGCTGAAGGCGTCGATCGGGTCGAGGGGTTCGACCTCCACCAGCTCGAGGTTGACGCGCTGCCCGAACGTCCGGTCCGGGTCGTACACGTAGGCGATGCCACCCGACATGCCCGCGGCGAAGTTGCGTCCGGTCGGCCCGAGTACCAGCACGAGGCCACCCGTCATGTACTCGCAACCATGGTCGCCGACGCCCTCGACCACCGCGGTCGCCCCCGAGTTGCGTACGCAGAAGCGCTCCCCCACCTGGCCGCGGATGAACACCTCACCATCGGTGGCGCCGTAGAGGATGACGTTGCCGGCGATGATCTGCTCCTCGGCGGCGAAGGGCGAGCCCTTCGGGGGGCGGACCACCAGGCGGCCGCCCGACAGCCCCTTGCCGAAGTAGTCGTTGGCGTCGCCGTAGAGGCGCATCGTCACGCCTCTGGGCACGAAGGCACCGAAGCTCTGCCCCGCTGATCCGGTGAAGGTCAGAGAGATGGTGTCATCGGGCAGTCCGGCCGCACCGTGGCGCCGGCTGATCTCGGCGCCGAGCAGCGTCCCGACCGTGCGGTCGACGTTGGTGATGGGCATCTCCATGGAGACCGGGGTGCCGTCCGCCACCGCTGGCGCACAGGCACCGAGGAAGGCGTGGTCGAGCGCCTTCTCCAGCCCGTGGTCCTGCAGCTGCGTCTGGCGCCGGCCCACGCTGGCCGGGACGTCCGGCTCGGCCAGGACCGTCGAGAGGTCGAGGCCCGCCGCCTTCCAGTGCGTCACGGCAGCTTCGGTGTCGAGCAGGTCCACGCGGCCGATGGCCTCGTCCAGCGAGCGCAGGCCGAGTGAGGCCAGCAGCTCACGCACCTCCTCGGCGATGTACTCGAAGAAGGTCTCGACGAACTCGGGCTTGCCGCTGTACTTGGCCCGCAGGGCCGGGTTCTGGGTGGCGATGCCGACCGGGCAGGTGTCGAGGTGGCAGACGCGCATCATGATGCACCCCGAGACCACCAGGGGCGCGGAGGCGAAGCCGTACTCCTCGGCACCGAGCAGGGCGCCGACGACGACGTCGCGGCCGGTCTTCAGCTGTCCGTCCACCTGGACGACGATGCGGTCCCGCAGCCCGTTCGCCAGCAGCGTCTGCTGCGTCTCGGCCAGCCCGATCTCCCACGGGATGCCGGCGTGCTTGAGGGAGGTCAGCGGGGCCGAGCCGGTCCCGCCGTCGTGCCCGGAGATCAGCACGACGTCGGAGTGGGCCTTCGCCACCCCGGCCGCTACCGTGCCGACACCGACCTCGGCCACCAGCTTCACGTGCACGCGTGCCTGCGGGTTGGACGACTTGAGGTCGTGGATGAGCTGCGCGATGTCCTCAATGGAGTAGATGTCGTGGTGGGGCGGCGGCGAAATCAGGCCGACGCCGGGCGTCGACTTCCGGGTGCGCGCGATCCACGGGTAGACCTTGATGCCCGCCAACTGGCCCCCCTCCCCCGGCTTGGCGCCTTGGGAGATCTTGATCTGGAGGTCGTCGGCGTTGACCAGGTACTCGCTCGTCACGCCGAAGCGACCCGAGGCCACCTGCTTGATGGCGCTGCGCCGGAGATCGCCGTTGGCGTCGGGCGTGAAGCGGTCGGCGTCCTCGCCACCCTCGCCGGTGTTGGAACGTCCGCCGAGCCGGTTCATAGCGATGGCCAGGGTCTCGTGCGCCTCGGCGGAGATGGAGCCGTAGGACATGGCACCCGTGGAGAAGCGGGTCAGGATGGCAGAAATCGGCTCGACCTCTTCGATGGGGATGGGGCCACCTGGCGCGGGCTTGAGCCGCATCAGGCCGCGCAGCGTACCCAGCTGCTCGGACTGGTCGTCGACGGTCGCCGTGTACTCCTTGAACACGCCGTAGCGCTTCGCCCGCGTCGCGTGCTGGAGCTTGAACACCGTCTTGGGGTTGAAGAGGTGGAACTCGCCCTCACGGCGCCACTGGTACTCGCCGCCCACCTCGAGCTCGCGGTGGGCCCGCTCGGTGGGCCGCGCCTCGTGGGCCGCCTGATGGCGTGTCGCCACCTCGGCCGCCAGCACCGACAAGCCGACGCCGCCGATGCGGGACGCGGTCCCGGTGAAGTACTCGTCGATCAGCGCGCCATCGAGGCCGATCGCCTCGAAGACCTGGGCGCCGGTGTAGGAGGCCACGGTCGAGATGCCCATCTTGGACATCACCTTGAGAACGCCCTTGCAGGCGGCCTTCACGTAATTGCGGCGCGCCTGGCGCGGCGAGACACCCTCCAAGAGGCCCTCGGAGATCATGTCGTCGATGGAATCCAAGGCCAGGTACGGGTTCACCGCGGCCGCCCCGAAGCCGATCAGGAGAGCCATGTGGTGGACCTCCCGGGCGTCGCCGGTCTCGATCACGAGGCCAACCTGGGTCCGCGTCTTCTCCCTCACCAAATGGTGGTGGACGGCCGCCGTCAGCAGCAGGGAGGGAATGGGGGCCCAGTCGACGTTGGCGTTGCGGTCCGACAGCACGATCAGGTTGGCGCCCTCGGCGATGGCCTCCGAGACCCGGCGCCGCACGTCGTCGATGGCCCGGCGCAGCGACTCCCCGCCTGCCGTTGTGGGCGCGCCCGCCTCCCCCGCCTCGCGCACCTCGAAGAGCCCGTCGATGGCGAAGGCCTTGAAGCCCGGCGTCTCGCCGCCCTCGTTGACGTACATCAGCTTGGCCAGGTCGTCGCGGTCGATCACCGGCAGCGGCAGCAGGATTTGCCGGCACGAACCGGCCTTGGCCTCCAGTAGGTTGGCCTCGGGGCCGATGGTGGCCGACAACGAGGTCACCAGCTCCTCGCGGATGGCGTCGAGCGGCGGGTTGGTCACCTGCGCGAACAGCTGGGTGAAGTAGTCGTACAACAGGCGCGAACGGTCCGACAGGACGGCGATGGACGTGTCCGAGCCCATGGAGCCCAACGGCTCAGCGCCCGTCCGGGCCATGGGTGCCAGAATCACCCGCAGTTCCTCGGTCGTGTAACCGAAGAGGCGCTGCTGCGTGACGACGCGGCCGTGCTGCGGTGTCAGCATGGTGCGGGCCGGCAGCTCCTCGAGGCGGATCTGGTCCTCGGCCAGCCAGTCGGCGTAGGGGTGCTCGGCCGCCAGCTCCGCCTTGATCTCCTCGTCCTCGACGAGCCGGCCCTTGGCCGTGTCGACGAGGAACATGCGGCCGGGTTGCAGGCGGCCCTTGCGCACCACGCGTTCGGGCGCGATGTCGAGCACGCCCACCTCGCTCGCCAGCACGACGAGCCCGTCGTCGGTGACCCAGTAGCGGGCAGGACGCAGCCCGTTTCGGTCGAGGACGGCACCGACGACTGTGCCGTCGGTGAAACAGACCGCCGCGGGGCCGTCCCAGGGTTCCATGAGGGAGGCGTGATAGCGGTAGAAGGCACGCCGCTCGCGGTCCATGGTGGTGTGGTTCTCCCACGCCTCGGGGATCATCATGAGGACGGAGTGCGGCAGTGAGCGCCCGCCGAGATGCAGCAGCTCCAGCACCTCGTCGAAGCTGGCCGAGTCGCTCGCCCCCGGCGTGCAGATCGGGTAGATGCGCGACAGGTCACCCTCAATGAGCGACGTCTCCAGCAATGCCTCACGGGCGCGCATCCAGTTGCGGTTGCCGGCCAACGTGTTGATCTCGCCGTTGTGGCAGAGATAGCGGTACGGGTGAGCCAGCGGCCAGCTCGGGAACGTGTTGGTCGAGAAGCGCGAGTGGACCAGCGCCAGGCCCGACTCGAAGGAGGGGTCGCGCAGATCCGGGAAGAACTGGCGCAGCTGCTCGGAGGTCAGCATGCCCTTGTAGACGATGGTGCGGGCCGACAACGACGGGAAGTAGACCTCGTCGACCGCGTGCTCCGCCCGCTTGCGTAGGACGAAGGCGCGCCGCTCCAGAGCCATGGTGTCGACGCCGGGGCCCGATGGGGCGACGAAGAGCTGCTGAATGAGCGGCATGGCGCTCGTGGCGATCAGGCCGAGGTCGCCGGCGTCGGTCGGCACCGTGCGCCATCCGAGCACCGTCAGTCCCTCCTCGGCGGCCGTGTGCTCGACGACGGTGCGGGCCTTCTCGGCGGCGTCGGCGTCGGTGGGCAGGAAGACGAGACCCACCGCGTAGCTGCCGGCGTCGGGCAGCGTGAACCCGGCCGCCCGGGCGGCTCCGGTCAGGAAGCGGTGCGGGATCTGCACCAGGATGCCGGCGCCGTCCCCGGTGTTGACCTCGGCACCGGAGGCTCCCCGGTGCGCCAGGCGCTCCAGGACGGTGAGACCACGGTCCACGATGTCGTGGTCGGGGCGGCCGTTGAGGTCGGCCACCATCCCGACACCACAGGCGTCGTGCTCGTATGCCGGGTCGTAGAGGCCAGTGGCCATCGGCGTCCTTCCGAATGAGGAGATGGTGCACGGATACCGGGACGACGTTGGCCCGAAGTCGAAAGGACAGGATACACGACGGCTCTCGTAGGCTTGGCACATGGGATGGCGCGTCCATGTCGTCGGGGGCGGGGTCATCGGCCTGGCCTGCGCGTGGGAATTGTCACGCAACGGTCATGCCGTGACGGTGGTTGCGCCGGACCCGGGCCACGACGGCGCGTCCTGGGTGGCGGCCGGCATGCTCGCTCCGGTGACCGAGGCGCAGTTCGGCGAGTCTGCCCTGACCGCGCTGCTGGTGGAGGGTGCTCTGCAGTGGCCCGCCTTCGCCCGGGGGCTGGAGGACGCCACCGGTCGCGACATCGGCTACGACACGACGGGCACGGTGACGGTGGCCCTCAATGCGTCCGATCGCGCCAGTCTCGACGACCTCCTCGCCCACCAGCACGCGCTGGGCCTCGAGGCGTACCGGCGCAGTGCCAGCGACTGTCGGCGCCTGGTCCCTGCGCTGAGTCCCGCCGTGGGGGGCGGCATCGAGGTCCCCGGCGACCACCAGGTGGACAACAGGGCGCTGCTCGGCGCGCTCGCCGAAGGCAGCCGCCGGGGCGGGGTGACCTTCGTCGAGAGCCGCGTGCAGGCGCTGGAGGACGGGCCCGCGCTCGTCCTGGCGGACGGCCGCCGCCTCTGCTCGGACCACGTGGTCCTGGCGGCCGGAACCGGCCTGTCCTCCATTGACGGCCTGGACGGTGCCGCCCTGCCCCCGCTCCGCCCCGTCAAGGGGCACATCGTGCGCCTGGGGGCGCCCGACTCCGCTTCGCCGGTCCCGTTGCTGGCGCGCACGGTGCGCGGCCTGGTGCGCGGTCGCTCGGTGTACCTGGTGCCCCGCCGCGACGGCTCGGTCGTCGTCGGCGCCACCGTCGAGGAGCGGGGGAACGACACGGCGGTGCGGGCGGGCGCCGTGCACGAGCTGCTGTGTGACGCCCGGGCGCTCGTGCCCGGCATCGACGAGCTCGAGCTGCTCGAGACCGCGACCGGGTTGCGGCCGGCCACGCCCGACAACACGCCACGCATCGGCTGGACCGGTCTGGAGGGTGTCCTGGCCGCCGTCGGCCACTACCGCAACGGCATCCTGCTCGCCCCTCTCACCGCGGCGGCGGTCGTCGATCTCGTCGGGCGCCGACCCGTGGCTCCGCTCATCGAGGCGCTGGCACCCGCATGACCGCGCTCGTGCTGCAGGTGAACGGCGAGGCGACGGAGGTGCGGGCCGGCGCCACCATCGCCGACCTGGTGGTCGGGCTGACGGCCGAAGCGGACCCCAAGGGCGTGGCCGTCGCCGTCGACCGTTGCGTGATCCCACGCTCGGAGTGGGCCACCACGCCCGCCCGCGCCGGTTCCCTGGTCGAAGTGGTCACGGCGGCCGCGGGCGGCTGAAGGCTTCCCGTCTGACGTTGTCGCCCTCGACCGCCCGGTGCCAGAATCGTCCGATGTCCGACGAATTTCGCCCGGGGCCCACGGCCTTCGTCCTGGCCGGCGGCGGCACCAAGGGGTCCTTCGAGGTGGGCGTGCTCCAGTACCTGGTGGGCGTGGAGGGGATCGCCCCCGACATCATCACTGCCACGTCCGCCGGTGCCATCGCCGCCACGGTCCTGGCCCAGGCCCGCACGCTCCCGGAGTTCGAGGACCGGGTGAACGAGATCGAGGGTGACGTCCTGGCCTGGACACAGACCGAGCACGTGTTCGGCAAGCAGGCGTGGCTGGGGGCGCTCGACGGAACCGCGCTCGGGCGCGAGATCCACCAGGAGATCACCGAGGGCACCCGCCCCCCGTTCCCCCTGACCCCGTCGACCGTGCTGGCGGGCAACGAGGTGGTTCCCGCGTGCGATTCCGGTCGCAAGGGGCGGCGCCAGGCCCGCAAGGCCCGGCGGAGGCGGCAGCGTCACCTGGCCCGGCTCGTGGCCGGCGCCGGGCTGCGACTGCCCCGGGTCCGGCGCCAGCTGCGGAGCAGCGGCAGCTCGGTCCTCAACCTGGACCCACTCGAAGGCGCGCTGCGGCACGGCAGCGATGACGGCGTCCGGGCCGTCGATCCCGAGCTCATCGCCCGGCCCGGCCTCAAACTCCGGCTGGCCGTCACCGCGTTGCGCGCCGGGGTGCTGCGCTACGTGACCGAGGACGGCACCCTCGTGGAGTCCGACGCCCGCACTCCGGCCCCGGCGGAGTCCGCCGGCCCGGTCGACCTGGTCGACGGCGCCATCGCCTCGGCGAGCGTGCCGATCGTCTTTCCACCCCACCCCATGGCCGACGACGACTACGTCGACGGCGGGGTCATCGAGATCGTGCCCGTCTCGGCGGCGGCGGCGCTCGGTGCGACCCGGATCATCGCCGTCGTGGCGGTGCCGCTCCGCCTCCCCCGCGACGAGCGGGACTACGCGGCGGCCCCCGCCGGCTACATCGGGCTCCGGTCCATGGGGATGATCGGCGTGGCGGAGCGGCAGATCGCCAACCTGAACATCCAGCTGCCCGAAGGGACGACCCTGACCACGGTCGACCCGATCGTCGATGTGGTCGGGCTGTTCGAAATCGAGCCGGGGCTCCTGCGCATCAACAAGGACTACGGGTGGCTCCGGGCCGCCGACCTCTTGGCGGACGGTGACGCCGCCATGCGGGCCGACATCGCCGACGGCACCCACGCCATCGTCGAGGCCCGCCGCGAGGCCTGGCGCCTGGAGGAGTCACTCTGGGCAGCGGGGCGGATCGGCGAGAGCGACGCCGGGACGCTCGCCCTCGTGCGCGAGCACAAGGAGACGGTCCGCTCCCTGGTGGACCGGCGCAAACAGCTCGGCTTCCCGGTACCCGACGGCTGCGAGGACTGGTGGACTGGCTACGAGGCCCACACGGCGGAGCGGCCCCAGGGCCTGCCGACCCTCTCGTCCGTGCGCCCCTGACGCGACCCGCAGGCGCGGCGTTCAGACGGTTGGTCCGCTCAGCCAGCCCCTGCGGCGGAACAGGATGAAGAGGAACACGGCGGTCGCGAGCTCGAGCCCGATACCCAGCACGTAGAAGCTCCAGGTCGGTGCGAGCCACACGCGGACCATGTAGGAGAAGTTCTGCCCGAAGAAACCGGTGAGGAAGCTAAGGGGCAGGAAGATGGTGGCGATGATGGTCAGCTGTTTCATCACCACGTTCAGGCGGTTGGACACCGTCGACAGATGCGTGTCCATGACGCTCGAGAGGAGATCTCGGTAGTTGTCGACCAGGTCGGCGAGGCGAATCAGGTGGTCGTAGAGGTCGCGGAAGTAGCGGGTCGCCTCGTCGGTCATGCCTGGCACGTCGGTCACGCCCGCATTGATGCTCGCCATCATGTCCCGCTGGGGCGCGACGAGCCTGCGTACGTTCATGAGGGCGCGCTTCATGACGAAGAGCTCGGAGAGTTGGGCCTCGGTGGGCGCCTTGAGGATGTCGTCCTCCAGCGCGTCGATCCGTTCGTCGAAGTCCGAGAGGTAGGGGAAGAAGCCGTCCACCAGGGAGCTGACGATGCGATACACGACCACGATCTGGGGCGAGGCTCCCTCATTGGCGGGATGGCGCTCGAGGCCTTCGTGCACCACCGCCAGTGCCGGGCAGTCTCTGCGGTGCACCGTGACGACGTAGCGGTCGTTCCAGAAACAGTGCACCTCGGCAATGCCCTTGTCCTCGGGGTCGGCGCCGCGGGCCACCAGGTACACGAAGTCGTCGTACTCGTCGATCCGGGGACGCTGCGCGAAGCGCTCCGCTGCCTGCACGGCCAAGGGGTGGAAGCCGAAGTGGACGCGCAGGAGCTCCGACACCTCGCCGTCGGCATCGACGTCCTCGAGGTCGAGCCAGAAGAAGTCAGCACCGGCGAGCGCCGCCAGCACGTTTTCCGTCGTGGCGGGCGTGTCGGCGCCGCCCTGGCGCAGGGTCCCGTGCAGCACGGTGACAGTCTCCCCGCGCCCGGCCGCGCCCGGGTGGATGATCTTCAGGCGAAGCGGCCGGGTTCGAACGAGAGCGGGAGCGGCGCCTCGTCCGTCGGGAGAGCGACGTCCGCCATCGTGTGCGCCAGTGCGCGCGCGGAGAAGGGCCCTTGCAACAGACCGTTGGCGCCGTGGCCCGTGGCTACCCAGGCGTTGCCCCAACCCGGCAGTCGCCCCACCAGGGCGCGATCGTCCGCCGAAGTCGGTCGCAGACCGACACGCGTCTCGAGGTAGTTCGAGCCGTCGAGCCCGGGCGCCACCGTGAGGCACTCCCGCAGGAGCTCGTGCAGGCCCGCCGCGGTCACGCCTACCGAGAAGCCGGCGCCGGCTTCGAAGGTGCCTCCGCAGGCCACCCGACCTCCGGGCCACGGCACGAGATAGTGGGTGAGCAATGGCTGCACGATGGGCCACGCGCCCGTGTCGGCGCCCACTCCGAGATGCACGATCTGCCCTTTGGTGGGGCCGACCGGCAGACGCGTGCCGAGCCACTCGCCCACCGCCGCCGTCCAGGCGCCACCGGCGATGGCCACCGCCCCACAAGCCACGTTCTGGTGCCCTTCCACCTCCACGGCGTCGACGTGGCGTCCGCCTCCCGTGCCGGCCACCACGCCGTGCGCCGCGCCCGCCACGAACGCCACGCCCCGCGCTGCCGCGGCCGCTCGGAGTGCGGCTGCCATGCCGCGGCCGTCGACCCGCGCCGAATCGGGCGCATGCAGCACGCGGTGCACGGGGCCCAGAGGTGGGAAGAGCGAGTTGGCCTCCTCCGGCGTGATCTCGGAGACCTCGCCGGGCGAACGGCGCAGCACCACCTCGGCGAAGGGGGCGAACCACGCGTCCTCGGTCTCGCGCAGGCCGATCGAGAGCAGGCCGCACCGGCCATAGCCCGATCCGGCCCCGTCGACGCCGTCGAGCTCCATCCGCAACAACAGGGCCGGGTAGTGCGCGCCGGATTGGCGCAGGAAGGGCCACAGGGCCCGATCCTCCTCGGTGCTGGTGAGCGGAGACAGGATGCCGGCGCCGGCGTCGGTCGCCCGCCCCGGATGCCCGGCGTCGATCACCACCACGGTCGCCCCCAGGCACGCCAGCTCGTAGGCCAGCGCCAGACCGACCAGTCCGGCACCGACCACGGCCACGTCGCAGCGCTCCGTGCTCATGCACCGAGTCCAGCAGGCCCGCCACCCGGCGTGCCACCTGTGCGGCACACTGAGCGCCGTGCAGGTGGTACGGACTCCCGAGCAGAACTTCGCTGACCTGCCGGGATTCCCTTTCCTCCCCCGTCACGTGACGTTGGCCGACGGCCTGCGCATGCACTACGTCGACGAGGGACCGGCCGGTGGCGAGATCGTGCTCCTGCTGCACGGTCAGCCCACCTGGTCCTACCTCTACCGCACGGTGGTGGCCCGTCTGGCCGAGCGGGGCCTGCGTTCCGTCGCCCCGGACCTCATCGGCTTCGGCCGTTCGGACAAGCCGCTCGACCGCACCGCGTACACGGTGCAGGCCCACGTCGACTGGCTGTCGGCGTTCGTCGCTGCCGCCGGACTCACCGACCTCACCCTCGTCGTCCAGGACTGGGGCGGCCCGATCGGTCTCGGTCTCCTGAACGCCATGCCCGGCGTGGTGCGCCGGATCGTCGCCGCCAACACCGTGTTGCACACGGCCGACCCCGCGCTGGCGGGGCGCCTCGAATGGGCCTGCCACGCCGGTCCGGACGGTACCGTCACCGTGGAGCAGATGCTGCTCGACTACCAGCGCCTGACCCAGGAGCTCATGCCGTTCCGACCCAGCCTCTTCGTGCAGGGGGCCACCGAGTCGGATGTGCCGGAGGCCGTCCTGGCGGCCTACGACGCGCCGTTCCCCGACGAGACGTTCTGCGCGGGGCCGCGCCAGCTGCCGTTGCTGATGGGCCTGACCCCCGGCAGCGTGTGCGCAGCCCTGAATCGTCGCACGCTGCGCGCGCTGGAGACGTTCGACGGCCCATTGCTCACTGCGTTCTCCGACGGCGATCCCGCCACCGGAGGCTGGGCGGAGGTGCTGCAGGCGCACACGCCCGGCGCCGCCGGACAGTCGCACGTCACCATCGAGAGTGCGGGTCATTTCCTCCAGGAGGACCGCGGGTCGGAACTGGCCGACATCGTGGCGCAATTCGTGGGGAGGACGTCCCCCGGCTGACTAGGTGGCCGGCTTGGCCTCTTCTGCGGCGGGCTCTGGAGCCGGTGCTGCGAGCGCGTCGGGCTCGGGTGGGCCTCCCGTTCCCAGCTGCGCCTTCAGGGCCGCCAGTTCGTTGTCCACCTGGGCGTCCTTGCCGACCTGGTCGAGCTCCTTCTGGATGTCGTCGGTGCTGCCACCCACGTCCTCGAGGACGCCCGACTCGAGCAGCTCGTCCAGGGCACCCGAGCGGGCCTGCATGGTGGCGATCTTGTCCTGCGCCCGCTGCAGCGATGCCCCGGAGTCGTTGAACGACTTCGAAATGCCGGCGGTGCTCTCGTCGACCTCCGAGATCGCCTTGGCCGCCGTGTACTGCGCCTTGAGGGTCTCCTTTTGCGTACGGAAGTCGTTGACCCGCTTCTGCAGCGCGTCGAGTGTCGCGGTCAGCTTCTTCTCTTCCTCGTCGAGTTGCTGGCGCTGCGGCTCCATCTCGTCGATCTGCTGCTGGGCGGCCGCCTTGCGCGACAGTGCCTCTTTGGCCAAGTCCTCCCGGTTGGCCGAGAGCGCCTGCTTGGCCTGGTCCTGCAGGTGGTCGACCGTGTGCTGGAACTGCTCCTGTTGGAGCTCCAGGCGCTTCTTCGAGGCAGCGAGGTCGACCAGCGCGCGTCGCACCTGGGTGATTTGCTCGAGCATCTTCTCGTACGAGAGGTCGAGCATCTCGTCCGGCTTCTCGGCCGCGTCGAGCGCCTTGTTCGTCTTGGCCTGCACAATGTCGTGTGCCCGCTGGAAGATACCCATGGTTCCCTCCCTGAGGGGTCGGTCCGTGACCCCACCATAGATTCGAATCGGCCCGTCCGTGCCCCCGTGGCGGCACCTGGCGGTTGGCAACCGCAGCCGACTCAGGACCCGGAGGCGGCGACGATCGGCCCGTTGAGATGGGTGCCGGACATGTCGCGATCTGCGAGTGCTGCCCGGTCGGCGTGGGTGCCTGGAGTGCGCGCTGGCAAATGCAGCGCTGACCGACCTGCGGGGCGGGACCACGGATGCCGAGTGGAGGCTGATCGGGCGCTGAAGGGTTCGCCTGAACTCAGCCCTCGACCGCGCTGTCCTGAGGGACGGGAGGCGGTCGACATAGGCTCCTGGCGCATGGCCATCGGCATCCGCGGCCGCGGCCGTGACGGGGGGAACGCCGGGCACGTGCGCCGGCGTGCGCGAGGGACTCGCAGTCGACCACCATGGGCGCGAGGATTCCCGTCTACGTCGGCGGCGCTCGTCGTCCTGGCCGGGGCGGCGCTCTTTGGTCTCGGCTCGCCTGCGGGGGCCGCCGTCCCGCCCGCCCACCCCGTGTTGGCCCCCCAGAGCGGTTCGTACGTCTTCACGCTCACCTTCGACGGCATGCGGCGCGACTACCGGCTGCATGTCCCGCCGGCCGCCGCCTCGGGCCGGCCGCTGCCCCTGGTGCTCAACCTTCACGGCGCCACCCAGAATGCACAGCTCGAGGAGATCACGTCCGACATGGATCCCAATGCGGACATGAACGGCTACCTCGTGGCCTACCCCGATGGGACCCGCATCGCCACGGTGCTCACGCCGGACCCGGTGGCCAAGAACGCACAGTACGGATGGAACGCGGGAAGGTGCTGCGGGCTTCCCGTCACCAAGCACATCGACGATGTCGGTTTCCTGCTCAAGGTCATTGCAGACATTGCGTCCAAGACCCCGGTTGACCTCCGGCGGGTGTATGTGACGGGTATCTCCAATGGCGGGATGATGGCCTATGCCATGGCAGCGGAAGCTTCTGGGCACGTCGCCGCCGTCTCTTCGGTCTCCGGCCAGGTCGAGATCCCACACATCCATCCGACCCGCCCCGTGCCGACCATGGAATTCCACAGCGTCGACGATCCGATCGCCACGTTCAACGGCACGTCCAACCAGAACCCCTCGCTCCGGCTCTCGGTCATGGAGGGCATCGATCAATGGGTGAAGGCGGACGCCTGCCACACGAAGCCCGTTGCGGGGACTGTGATCGTCGGAGCGGCCGGATCGATCTCGGCGGGCGAGACGGCGACGCCGATCACCTACACGCACTGCCGATCCGGCACCGAGGTCGCCCTCTGGCGCTTCACCGGGTCAGGGCATGTCTGGCCGGGCAGCCCCCTGAACTTGGGTCCGAAGAAGAACTGGATCCTGGCCGGGGTCGGTCGGGGCATCATCCTCGTGAACGCCGACGAGACGATGTGGCAGTTCTTCGAGAACTACTCGCTGCCCTCGAGCCCGCGCTGAGAGGAGGCCGGGGACGCCGCTCTCCGCGTGGCAGGGCGACGCAGAACCGCTCGGGACGAAGTGCTCCGGCTCGTTCCCGGAATGGACTTGCAGAGGGGGTTCGAGCTGAGCCTCGACGCATCAAGGTGTCGATCCTGCGTGTTCGGGCAGTTTACATAGGAGTGTTTGATGAGGAGCCGCTCAACCCGGTGGACTACCCTGCCCGCTGTGGCGAACCCTCGAAGATCAGTTGCATGGGCCGTGGCCTGCCTGACAGCAGTATTCACCGTATCGATCTGCATGGTCCAAACAGCCCGCGCTGGCACGCACAACGCAAGTGACATCACGGGTCCCGACCTGGCCGCGGCGAGCCAATGTCCCTGGATGGCCTGCGCAGAGGTGCTCTCCGCCGTTGCGGCGGGGGCGAAGATCCAGAAGGTCCCCACCAACCTCACCCCTGGGCTGGCGGACGCGGCTGCGGACGTCTATCCGGCGATCATGGGCTGTGTCGTCCCCGCTTCTGCCGTGTCGACCGCCCCGCCTTGCGTGGACAACCCGGCGGCAACGTCCAAGCGGATGGTGCTGATCGGAGACTCGCACGCCGAGATGTGGTCGCCGGCCATAGCTGACATCGCTCAGGCAAACGGCTACAGCTTGTTGTTCCTTTCGAAGCTTCAGTGTCTGCTTCCCATGGTTCCGTTCTGGAATCCGCTCACATCGACTCCCAATACCCAATGCACGGCGTGGAAGAAGTGGGCGATCGCGCGGATCCAACAGTTCAACCCGAGCATCGTGATTGCGACGACCGAGGATTATCTCTCTTACGCGAGCAGCGGACTCCAAATGAGCCAGAAGCAGTATGCAAGCGGACTGACCACGACCCTCAAAGACGTGGCTGGTCCCGGTCGCCGCGTGGTCCTGCTTGGTGACATTCCGTACTTGAGTCAAACCGGGCCGATCTGCCTGGCCGCCCACGAAGGCAGCGCCCAGAGCTGCGCAACGCCGACCGCCGGCGCCGTGTCCCAGGCAAATCAAGCTGCAGAAAGGTCAGCGGCGGCCAAGGGCGATGCCACCTTCATCAACGTGATTCCATGGTTCTGTACTCGGAAGGTCTGCCCGGCGATTATCGGCACGACCGACGTGTACTCGGACGACACGCACGTGACTGCGACATACGGCAAGCAGCTTGAGGGCGTCGTCGCCGAGTCTCTCGGGCTACAAGCACCCTGAGCACGAGGGCACACGCCGGTATTGCACAACGCCGGCACAACTCGTCGAGAGAGGGATCCGAATGGCTCTACTCGGCAGACGCTGTCATCGCCACAATCTCGCCTGAGGGCAGGGTGAGCGATCAGGCCCTCGCAATCCACTGGGAGTTTCTCACAAGCACACCCCCGGCTGGATAGCCCGAGAAATCACCCTGCCCTCAGTTTCATTGCTCTGGCAAGCGGGGCGTGGCGGGAAGAGGTGATCCGTTGACGACGTGGGTCCGGGTGGATCAGGTCGCAAACGCGACGGCGAGCACTGCGCTGAGTGGCCCTACGACGACTCGGGTCCGTGGCGACGTGTGGGTGTGGGCCACGGTCTCGTCGAACGAGAAAGAGGCGTCTTGAGGACTCACGGTGAAGCTGGGGACGTCGATCGTGTGCCAGCCGTCGACCAACTGCACCTCCGAAACCTTGGCCTGGTCGATGGCCACAAGCCACTCAATGCTCATTGCGGGCCTCCCAGCCAAGTCAGACGCTGTTCGTACTGTACGTCCCCCAGATCACGTTTCTCGCTCAATGGATCGTGGTCCGGACGAGAGACCGCGACGTCAGCATGACGATGCTCCGCCCCAGTGGAGCTCGTCCCGGCCCGATCGCCGCACGCGGCCGGCGCCGGCGGATGGCGGGTCTGGGCCTGCTCGGCCCACACAAGCGGGCGGGCTGAGGGGAGTGCGGGAATGCGGCCGGCCGCATGAGGGAGTCGGAGCCAGGGTATGGAGGGATTGTGGCGGCTTTCTCTGTAGAAGATGACCCCGCGACCATTCTGGTCCGGAAGCGAGCCGAGCTCTCTCGGTTCGTCGACAACGTCTTGGATCGTGCCTCCGGCGATCGGCGCCGCCCCGGACGTGACATGCGCGGCTCGGTCGACGAGGAACGGGAACGGCCCCTGGCCCGCGGAGGCCCCAAATGATGGCCGAGCAGTGCGGCGCCTTCCAACAGTGCGTGCACCCAGAGTCCATCCCCCAGTGGTTCACCATCATGGTGATCGCCCTGAGCGTAGTCATTGTGATCCTGCTGGCGGTATGCGCCGTGACCTGGGTGAGGGACAGGAGGCAGAGGGCGACGAACGAGGTCCCTCCCGCCCGGGCCGTCTCGCGCAAATCACCCGATCGGGTGGCTTGAGGCCATGCGCAACGGGTAGGGATTGGTCAGTCCGGATTCCCTCCAAGATTCGGATTCTTGCGAAACAGCCCCCCGGTCAACGTTCCCCGTCCGGGGGGCTGTTCGCGCAGGCTTCGGTGGTCGTGGTGCAAAATCACCCGATCGGGTGAGTTGAGGGTTCTGCCCGACGGGTACTGAGTTCATGCACCTGCGTCAGGCACGCCGGCGGGTGTGCGTGAGCGGCTCCCTGGGCGATTGGGGAGCCTGCTCCGCGTCGAGCGTTGCTACCGGCGCCCGACTCCAGGGGCGTCGCGGCCACCCCTCCACCCGGTGGCCGCTTCGCGTAAGCGTCACGGACATTTGGCCAATGCCACGCGTGTCGTTCCGGTTCATTCACCTAGCCCATGTAATCGCGCTTCCGAGCAGTCCGGTCGGCGCCCCTCATCCCCTATTCAGCTCCCCCACTGGAGTGTGGCGTCGGCCGGATTGAGCTCGGTCGGTCACATCACCCCCAACCAGAGGCGAGTGAGCGCGACACCCCGCTAGGACCACTTGCTGTTCCAGAGGTCGTTCCAGATCGCTTCCCCCACGAACTTGGTCGCCTTGACCATGTGTTTGACCGTGGCGGCGTCGAGGATGGATTCATCCCGCGACACGACCGGCGATCGGAGACTGTCCGACGCAGCCTGCAGAGCCTGGTACTCGTCGTCCCGCAGCTGAATGTCAGCCGCCGCGACGTTGTGCTCGAGCTGCTCCACGTTCGACGCGCCCGGAATCGCCGCCACCGCAGGGCTCCGGATGACCCAGGCCAGGGCGATTTGCGCGACGGTCGCCGAATGCGCGTGCGCGATCTCGCGGAGGCAGCCGAGGAGGTCGCGCAGTCGCTCCAGGTTCTCGGTACCGAACTTCGCGTTGTGCACCCTCACCTTGTTGGTGGGCCGGTTGTCCGAGTCGTACTTCCCTGACAGCAGACCACTCTCGAGCGGGCTGAAGGCGATGATGACTCGTTCTTCCGATTCGGCGAAGGGCAGCAGGTCCAGTTCGGGCGAGCGATCAAGCAGGCTGTAACGAACCTGGTTCGACAAAATGCGGCGACCCAGCGCCGCCTCTGCCCGGCACCAACGCTCGAGGGAGTAGCCGCTCACCCCCACGTGTTCGACCATCCCGAGTCGCTGCAATTCCCGCATGCCCTTCATGAGGGTGCGGTCGGGAACCAGCGGGTTCGGCCAGTGCACCTGGTACAGATCGAGGACCGGGGTGCCGAGGCGTTTGGCGCTGGCCCGGGCACGCCACTTCACCGCTCCGGAGACAGGCACGAGCGGAAAGATCTTCGTTGCCAAGAAGGCCGACTGTCGGTCCGGGCCGAGGGCCTGGCCGAGTATGCGCTCGCTGCGGCCCGAGCCGTAGATCTCGGCCGTGTCGAAGAGCGTCACGCCAAGGTCGAGGGCGCGACGAACGATGGCGTGCGCGTCGCCGTCGGCGTACTTCTCCCCATAGCCCCATTCCTTGGAACCGAACTGCCACGTGCCGAGGCCGATCTTCGAGATTTTCGCGTTGGTACCGGTCTCCAGGTATCGCATTAGGCCGACCGCCAGACGGCTCCGCCTAACCACCACATGTCATGAGGGAGGCGAGAACAAAGGCGTCGGATACATGGCAGGGCAGAGTCCACAACCGCCTCCTGACGCCGTACCGGTCGCGCCGCTCCACATCCGTCCCATCCTCCGGCCTCACAGACGTTGGTTCTCGCCACTCGGTGGCTCATGGTGGCCCGTGTGGGCCTGTCGGGACCATGGGCCGGGCTTGACAGGCCTCGGTGGGTTCGGAACTCGGAAACCGGCCATTTCAGTGCTTCTCGGTCAGGTCTCAGAGCTGGCTGGCCACAACAAGGGCCTCAGCCGGATGAAGTGATGCAAGTGAGAGGTCCCCAACACCGAAGCGGGATCCGGGGAGCACTGAGGGGCCCAGCGCTGTACTCTTGGCCCTAGTCGGAGGGACCATATGGGCGATCTGATCGACGAGTTGAGCGATGCTCGATCGGCTTACGAACGCCGGGATTGGCGTGGGGCGTTCGACCTGTTGACGGCGGCGGAGAAGTGCTCGCCGCTCGCGCCGGAAGATGCCGAACTGTTGGCAGAGGCGGCACGCTGGGCACGTGAGTACGGCGCCATGATCGACGCCCTGGAGCGGGCCGAGGCCCGGTACGAACGTGTCGGCAAACGAGGCCTCGCGGCGGGAGCCGCATTATCGCTGTGCCGTGAACACTTCGTCCGCAACAGCCTTTCTGAGGCAGGAGGCTGGCTGGGTCGCGCCTCCCGCCTGCTCGAGAACGAGCCCGAATGCTCTGCCCACGGCCATCTGCAGTGGGCCCTCGGCCGAGCCGCCTGGGCCGATGAAGATTCAGGGTCCGCCCTGGACCATGCCCGTGAGGCGAGCGCGATCGGCCGTCGGCTGGGTGACATCGATCTGGAAGCCTTCGGTTTGCACGACGAGGGGCATGTCTTGATCGCACGGGGCGACATCGACGCGGGTCGTGCCTTGGTCGATGAAGCTGCCGCCATGAGCGGTGCGGCCAGCAACCCGTACACCACCGGAATGGTCTATTGCGGCGCGATCTGGGCCTACCGCAACATGGCCGACTGGCGACGTGCCGGCGAGTGGACCGATGCGTCGTTGCGTTGGTGCGAGCGAGAATCGTTGAGTGGATTTCCCGGCCTCTGTCGGTTCCACCGCGCCGAGGTCCGCCGTCTACGCGGGCAGCTCGATAACGCCGAGCGAGATGCCCTCGATGCCATCGAGGAGCTGCTGCCGGCCAACCTGATCGCGGCCGGATGGGCCCTGACCGAGCTGGGTGAGATTCGGCGGCGAAGGGGCGATCAAACAGGGGCCCGAGAGGCCTTTCGCCGTGCCCAGGAGCTGGGCGGACTGCCCCAGCCGGGACTTGCCCTGTTGTTGTTGGACGAAGGCAAGCCTGACGCTGCTCTCGCCAGTGTCAGCGACGCGTTGGCCCAGATGGTCGGCGTCCACCAAGAGGACCGCGCCTCGGTCCTACCCGCAGCGGTGACGATCGCCTTGGCGGCCGATCGCGTCGACCGAGCCCATGATGCCTTGGCCGAGCTGGAGTCATGGGGGAAGGCATTCCGCACCACCGCCGCCCTTGCCGCTGTCGCCGAAGCACGCGGTCAGGTCCAATTGGCCGATGGCGACGCAGAGGGCGCGATCACCTCGCTGCGGGAGGCATGTCGGCTGTGGTGCGAGGTCGATGCGCCATTCGAGGCGGCTCGTGCTCGGCTTCTCATCGCCGGAGCGCTGCGAGCCGGTGGCCAGGAGTCCAACGCCACGGGGGAGCTCGAGGCGGCGCTGAGCGCGTTCGAACGACTCGGCGCGCCCCGAGAGGCGGAGCGGGTGCGCTCGATGCTCCAAGCGGGCCGCCGGAGCCGGACGACCCGCACCCTGATGTTCACCGACATTGTCGACTCGACCAGGCTCGTCGAGGTCCTGGGTGATGACGCGTGGGGAAACCTGCTGGACTGGCACGACCGCACCCTGCGTGAGTGTTTTCATGCGGCCAACGGTCGGGAGATCAACCACGAAGGAGATGGGTTCTTCGTATCGTTCGCAGACGCCCTGGACGCTGTCGAATGCGCCATTGCGATCCAGCGCACCCTGGCCGATCACCGCAGTGAGCATGGCTTCGCTCCGCCGGTACGCATTGGAATCCACGCCACCGAAGCTGTGGACCTTGGCGATGACTACTTGGGCAAGGGAGTCCACGAAGCCGCCCGCGTCGGTGCCGCCGCTGGCGCGGGAGAGATCCTTGTGACCGCGGCCGTCATCGACGCGGTCACCGACCACTGCCACGTTCGTAACCGCCGTGAACTCGCACTGAAGGGGCTATCCGTCGCTCTCGAGGTCGCAAGCGTCGAGTGGCAATAGTCACTTCTGAGGACCGTCCGGCTATGCCCTCGCCGCCGGCGGGTTCTGGGTCTCCCCTACCGCAAGACGACGGACATCCGACGAACATGCGTGCTTGACCATATGGGAGGAATGAGGGTCTTCCGCTAGGAGGTGACTCTTCGTAGCCAATCTTCAGATAGAAGTCACCACCTCGCCGGCTTGCCACGCCGAGGTGGGCGGTCGGAATGCTCATCGCCCGCGCCGCTCAGACGACATCAACATGCTTGCGACGACCGATGACGAACAGCTTCAATGACCATCGGTTCCTTAACCCATGCGACCGTCCCGTCGGCCAAAATGGCTCTGTCGTGGTCGCCGAGTAGATATCCGGCGCTCGCCGGCACACGGCGCCCGCCGATGGCTACCAGACAAGGCGGGTTCGAAAACAAGAGGAGATCAATGGATGTCGGCAACTCTGGTGTTGACGCATAAGGCGATCGGTGCAGAGGTCCATCGTGGGGCCTACGATTGTGTGGTCGATGGTGAGCGGGTCGGATCGGTCGAAATGAACAGCACCATCGAGATACCAGTCGAACCTGGACGTCATACGCTGCAGCTCCACAGTGGCCGAAAGTCGAGCAGTACTGAAACCTTCGACGCGGCCGAGGGCGAGGTCGTCTCGTTCCGGTGCACCGGAAAGAGGTTCTTGCCGATCTTTCTGGCATCTTTCATCATTCCCACGCTGGCACTGAAACCCGTTCGCGATTGAGTTACGGCCGGCGCCTGCACTCACTAGCACGCGTCACGGCTGGCCGGAATCGGGTCCGGCCGACTGAGCGAGCGGTCATCGGCGCCATGGGGAGTGAGCAACGGCCCCCGGAGGATCCGGCTCGAAGGCTGCTGCTCAGGACCTGTCCCGCCCGCCGAGCCCAGCTGACGGACTTGGTGAGTCCGGCCGTTGGAGTGGCCGATTCGGGGTGCAGGACGACCGCCGCCACTTCTAGACGCTAGGGACGAACCTCAGCGTCGGCAGGAAGTCTCAAGCAGGCACCTCAGGAATACCCCGTTACGGGCCGCAGAGGTGCGCGAACATTCGAGGTGATGTCGCCGTCCACAAATCTCCTCGCGGTATGGACATCAAGGATCGCAGGGCTCGTGCTCCTGGTCGTTCTAACCGCAAGCTGCGCCGCGACGCCCACTTCGACTACTTCTTCGCCTAGTAGTTCCTCCCTGCCTCGGACGACAACATCGAGTGGTTCTGGTGCCGTGACGGCGAGTCCATCGAGTGAGCGATCGACTCTCCCGCCGGAGTCTGGTTATCAAGGAATCGAGAACTTCTGCGCCGTCGCCCCTCTGACTGGAACCATCCACTATGACGGGACGAGATGGAGCGTGGGCGGTGTTCTCACGGTGAGTGTCAGCGGCCTACCTCCCGGCGACGAGGTCAATGTCAACTGGTCAAATGACCATGTTCGGGTGCCGGTCATTGGCGGATTCGAGACCGACTCCAAGGGGACTTCCATCCAGTCGTCGGTGATCGTCAGCCGCCTGGGCGAGGTACGAGGGGTGGAGGTAGTTCTTACGGCGGCCAGTATTCCCAACCCGGTCCTGGGCCGCCTTGAACCCTGCTGACGAAACGGACGTAGAGGTCCCCTGTCCGCCTGCCCGCGAACGCCGAGACTGGGGCTCCGGGAGTTCGGCCGGAGGTCGAGATACGTGTGCCCTAAACGGCAAGACTGGAAAGCTCCATTGGAGGCGGTTGTCAGTGACGCCAGCAAATGTCACCGAACTGACTAAGGCGACCGGGTTGGAACAGTCGGCGATTTCCCACCAACTTCGGGTACTGCGATCACTCGGCCTCGTCATCCGGCAGCGGTCAGGGCGTAGGGCCACTTACTCGCTTCATGACCACCACGTTGCAAGCCTCCTCGACGAGGCATGTCTTCCATGCCGAGCACTTACGCATGGCGGTGCCGGACCGAATAGCGGAGCAAACTGCTTAGACCGACTTCGGCATCAATGCGCTCACACGTTCTTGAGCCGCACCGCAGACAGGACATAGACACGCCAGGCTGAAGGTTTCCACCTGACGGAGCGCGTAAAGCCGCGCTGAGAACTTGCTCAAGCGTTCCAAATGGGACAGGCGAATCGAGAACTTACGCACGGATCGCCGCGAAGCGACTGCTTTGTAGATGTCCATTTGGCGTGAATTTAGGCAAGATCCACCCGAAGGGTCCTACGGGTGTCGCCAGGGGGCAGAAGGGAATTCAATCTGCTCTCATCGCTGTCCACAGGCGGACTTCTCGAGCCACTCCGACGGCGGCCGTACCCGTCGCTACCACCATCAGTGCGACAGTGGCAACGAGTAAGATGTCCCACGATGATCCCGGGAGTCCGGCCGGGCTGGCATTCAAGAAGGCGGGTGCGGCTTTGGCCATTGCGCCCCACCAGAACGCTATGGCGACGAGCATCGTCATCATTGCGGCCGCAACGGCGGCAGCCAGTACCCCTTCCGTTGTGAGCATCGCTCTGGAGATCTCGATTCGCCGACCTGCTGCAACTGCCACGACGGTCCATGACGACAAGGTGATGACGATGAGGGCTGTCCACACCAGGAACAGGACCCCATCCCAGTGGATGCCACCGTTGGGATGATGTGATGGGAGGTGGTTGGCCCGCACCAAAACGGGCGCTGTCACGGTGAGGGTCACGACCGTACACAGGAGGGCTCGCACGAAATGGCCTCGTACAGAGACCCAACCGCGAGCTCGCAGAAATCGCACGAAAGAAGGGACGGCGAGAATCGCCCCGGCGAACACAAGGATGCTCGCCACTCCGGCCGCTGCCTGGAGCACGGTAAAGGCGAAGTCAGGCACGTGGTGCGTCCCGACACTGCGAGGCAACGCCTCATCGAAGTGTTCGGAGAACTTGGCGAAGCTGGCGCCGGCAATCACGAAGGCAGTCCAGGCGGTGAGGACCACTAATGCTCCCGCCCGGACGCCGTCGGCCGCTGGCACTGCATCACCGGTCAGTCCCGATTGCCTGGCTCGCTGTCGAATCCCGCCGCTCACAAGACTAAGACGAATCCGAACCGGCGTACTCCTGTCGTAATCGTCGTCGAGCAGGGCGCTGAGCTCGTCCCCGTATCGATCTCGCCACGATCTGGGGTACCAGCGGAGACGGGGATCGTCCGCTCCTTTGGGCCCCCTGTGACTGTCGTTTGCACTCGGTCCCTCGGCTGCAGTCACGCGAACCTCGGTCGTGGTGTCCTGGGGCTCTTCAGTCGCGCTTCTCCCACCCGAGCGAGCTCACGCATCTGATCCACGGACTCAGCGAGAACCCGTGAACCTGCGTCCGTGATCCGGTACGGGCGGCGGCGGTCGTCAGAGGCGAGCGCCTCGATGAGCCCGCGCTCCTCCATCCGGGTGATCGCTCCGTACAGTGCGCCGGGACCGAGCTTTACGCCGGCGAATTCCTCGATGTCCTTGAGGAGGGCGTGCCCGTGCTTTGCCCCACCGGCGAGACTCACGAGGATCAGAGTCGGTGGGTCATTGGATCGACGTCGTATTTCCACGGGATGAAAGGTTACTACGCACTACGTAGCTACGCAATACGTACAACATCAATGCCGATGGACGGACTGCCCCGACTGCCGCTTCGAGACCCAGTCCCGGCCGAATGTCAGTTCGTTGGCCGCCACGGTTTGACCCACCCTTCCGCGGGCCATCCCTCTGCCGCTGCCATAAGCGGTCCACTCAACGCTCCGTCGAGAGCCTCGCGGATGATGTCGGCATGCCCAGCATGTCGTGCGGTTTCTTCGATGAGGTGCAGAAGGACCCATCGGACCGTGCAGTCCTCGGGATCAGGAAACCAAGGAGCTTCGGGAAGCGGTACGCGACGACCCAAGTCGTCGATTTCATTGAGCACTGCGTCGGTTCGGGCGCACGTCTCTCCGTACTGTCGAAAGGTTGCAGCCAACGTCTCATCTTCTAGGAGGACAAAACTTGCCATGTAGTCATCAAAAGCCGTGTCACTAGGCGGCACGCCCAGAATGCGGTCGGTCCACCCGTGCTCTGCGTCCGTGAGGTGCTTCACGAGCCCTCCGAGGCTCAGGCCACTCGGTGTTGGCTGGAGGCGAGCTTGATCCTCCTGCAATCCGTATGTGGCATTGCGAACTGCCTCGCGCTGATGTTCAAGGAAGACAAGCAGGCCTTCGTGTTCACTTTGGATCAGAGGTGCGTTGAGCGGCATGAATCCAGTCTCACATCGAAAGAGGACAGAACCTGTCCAGTTTTCAGCAGAAGCTGCCACGCCCCGAACGCCGGCTCAGGGGCGGTTATCAGCCTTGCTGAGACTTTCCGGGCTTGGGCGGCGCAAAGGTGTCTGGCGCGCGTGGAGGGCTCGGCGACCTGCGTGCCGGCGCTGCGAGTGTTGACGGAGGACGGAGCGGATAATCCACCCACCGAAACCAATCAACAAGATCGCAAAGCCCCAGGCCATAAAGGCTGTCTGGGAATCGTTCTCGGGTCCCGATGCGTCGCTGACATTGGCGGGGTCATACGAAACCGAGATCTTGTCGCGACGGATGCCGCCCGCATCGACAGCTTTCATCCTCGTCGTAACCGTCCTGTCTGCATCTCTGTACGTGACGACAAGGTCGCAGAGGTTCTCGCTTCCATCGGATCCAGTACTGGTCCAGCATCGACGGGAGTCGATCTGTGCGACGGTCCGTGGGTTGTGGGAATCGGTCCACATAACGCGTCCGACTTCGCCCATATAGACGCCAATCGCAACGAACGCGATGGCGAGGACGAGAGCGGGAAATCCGCCGGCAGGATAAGTGGTAGGGGAAGAGCCCTTTGCCTTCACCACCGCCCTACGCTATCCCCTCTTGCAACGGAGATTGATCCCTCTGCTTGCGCCTCTCTTTCGATTGGTTCCATCCCAGATCTCCGGGACGGGTAGACCTTTGACGGCCCCATTACGCCGGACTGCAGCTGGGGCCTACCTCTTCGGCGGCAAACTGGGCTGGTTCGCGTTCGCCAAGGCTGAGCCCGTTCGTTGCGATCACGACCTCATCTACCCGACTACTGGCGGGGGTGCGGCGGCGGACATCAGCCCTCCGGGCGCCCGCAGCGAAACCGGCTAATGAAAGCGACTCTCAGGATGGCTCCAAACCCACAGTGGCTGGCGAAGACAGCGAAGGCCGCTGTGCTGCACCTGGAGGTGTCCCACTCTGCCGGGACGGTGGGACAAGTGTGGTGTCGCAAGGCGAGGCCAGAGGTTCTTGGCAAACTGGACACATGCCGGACGCCCAATGGCCGCTCTTTGATCTTCGGGTCCGTACGCCTCGGCTAGAGATTCGTCTCCCAACGGACGCTGACCTCTATCGCCTGAATGAGGTTGCCGACCTCGGAGTCCATGAGCC
The DNA here is from genome assembly GCA_963742035.1 of uncultured Acidimicrobiaceae bacterium. GTDB lineage: Bacteria > Actinomycetota > Acidimicrobiia > Acidimicrobiales > RAAP-2 > Bog-473. The sequence continues at coordinate 456,685 of CAVUKH010000007.1, read as the reverse complement.
GTCCGTCATGCCGTTTACCATTCCTTGGACCGACGCCCCGCCGCCTAGGCGCTACCGGGAGTCTCTGAAGTTCTGGTGGTCGAAACGAGCCAACTGGAGTCCGGAGAGCTGGGACTTTACCGGGGCGGTTTTCGTCGATGGGGCTCCAGTCGGAGTACAGGGCCTCATGGCCAGGAACTTCGGCCGCCTCCGGACGGTCGAGACCGGCTCGTGGCTCGGTCGTCAGCACCAGGGTCAGGGTCTCGGAAAGGAGATGCGAGCTGCCATCTTGCACTTGGCTTTTGATGGCCTCGGGGCAATCGAGGCCTTGAGCGGAGCTTTCCACGACAACCGGGCCTCGTTGGCAACGTCGAAGTCTTTAGGGTACGTCGAGAACGGCGACCGACTCATGCTTCGACGGAACAAGCCAGATCGGATAATCGACCTAAAACTGGACCGCGCTACTTGGGCGTCACAGCGCCGCGACGACATTGAAATCGATGGACTCGAGGCTTGCCTCGAGATGTTTGGCGTGATGTCTGCCGGCTGACATCGAGACTGTCCCAGTTCGTCGGGACTGAGGCTCACTCGGCTCCGAGTTCTTCCGGCGGCCTCGCCAGTGGAGGTCGACGACAGAGAGCAGCGTGCCCCCGTACGACCTGGCCGGCTGGGCACCCACCACACGCCGACCAATCCATTCACCTAAGTGGTGGATCGCTCAGCGGCCAACTCAAGCCTCGCTGCCGTGATGGGAGTCAGACTATGACGGTGACATCAGCCGATAAGGATCTCTTTCCGCTTCCCTCAAACGGATACCGACGGGGCGACAGATCGATGATGGCGAGCATTCGGGGAGAGTTCCACGCTGAGAAGGTCGGTGGCCGAGCTGAAGCGTGGTTGGGCAAAGACCGCCGCCCCACCCTCTGGCCCGCTGACTACTTCGTGAGATTCGGTTCACCTAACGAGCTGCTTGGACCAACTGGAGATGTTGTCGGGCAAGAAGGAGACGTACTCACCTGGGCGGGAGGCACTCTCGACTCGGTCTGTTGGTTGCAGGCTGGACCCGGCCAACCTGCTCCCGATTAGCTCCGACAACGGCGCTCGACTACTCCGTGCCGACGAGCCAAGGGGCTGTCCTCCCAATGGGTCGTCCCTGGCGGGAAAGCCTCTGGAGGTCCAGTGAGGAAATATTCGTCTGGATGGCCGGCCAGTCCAGTATCCGAAAGCGCGCGGGATAGGAGCGTGGAGCCGGACCGCGCATTGGCGCAGATGAGATCGCACTGCAGCACTCCCATCGGTAAACGCTATATCCGCCAATGGCGCCGTGGGGTAGCCCTACGCCGGAACGGGGTAGCCCCTTCTCGGTATCATCTCCAGCCATGTCCAAGCGCCTGGACCCGAGCTGGTCTGTTTTGGCGAGCCCTTCGACTGCTGCCGTGGATCGTTGCGTTGATATTTTCAGACGGCCCGACGGCTCGTTCGGATTCGAGGAGTTCCGGCGCGATCCGGAAGACATGGGCAGTTGGACTCCCATCGCCTACTTCTCCGTATGGGAATATCTTAGTGAGGACGCCGCATTCGCAGCCGCCCGAGCTGCCGTACCCTGGCTTCCCGCGGTGCTCGATGGCCCCCTTTGATTTGTTGGCGACGAAGGGGGGTCCGAAGGTATCCCGTACGCCGGGAGGGAGACGACGTCAGCTGACATTCCCTCACCCCGGGAGTTGACGGGATCCCGGCCTCGCCAGAATGGCGAAACCGTATAGAGAGGAGGCAGCGTTCATGCCTGGTGTTTTCGTGGTGACCGACAGCTCCTGCGACCTGGAACAGGACGACATCGCTCCGTTCAATATTGAGATCGTGCCGTTGACCATCCGGTTTGGCAATGAGGAATTTACCGACGGGCTGGACTTGAGCACCGAGGACTTCTATCGACGAATGTCGAACAGCGCGGACCTGCCCCAAACAGCCTGCCCGTCGCCGGGCGCGTTTGAACAGGCATTTCGCAATGCAAGCAACGCCGGGGCTGAGGCAGTGGTATGCCTCAACATTTCGAGCGACTTATCAACAACACTTCAGTCGGCTCGCACGGCAGCAGAAGCGTTACAGATTCCCGTCCATGTGATCGACAGCCGGACCGTGTCGAGCGGGCTCGGCTCTCTTGTGATTGCAGCCGCCAAGGTGGCCGCCGGCGGGGCAGACGTAGGCGCAGTATTGCAACGACTCAGTGACCTGATCCCACGTACCCACGTGCTCGCGGCTCTGAACACATTGGAGAACCTGAAGAAGGGTGGGCGAATAGGGGGCGCCACTGCAATGGTGGGGTCACTACTGTCGATCAAGCCGGTAATCGACCTGTCCGGTGGCATCGTCCACGAAGCCGGTAAAGCTCGTACCCGAAAGAGAGCACTGCAGATGCTCTACGAACGCTTGAGCACCGCCGGGTACATCGAGGACGTTGCGGTGATGCATGGCGGCGCAGCTGATATCGATCAGTTCCTCGATCTCATCGCCCCCCGCTTTCCCCGAGAGGCAATTCGGATCGGCACATTGGGTGCTGTAGTCGGAGTGCACGGCGGACCCCAAATGATCGGTGTCAGCTGGATTGCGGCAGCATAGGAGTCCGAGGGTCTCGTATCGCCGGGAAGGTGTTGGGCGCTCAGTGGACACCCGCCGCAGAACTCCGGTCAGAGCGCACGTTCGAGGCGACCCCCCATGGCATCGTGACTGCTATGGCCACCACGGGCGACAACCTGATGGAGAAGGTCGGCGAAATACTTCAGGAGGTGTCCAAGGAAGCCATTGGACCGCGATTCGAAGACCTTCGAGGGGCAGAAGTCCGATTCAAATCGCCAGGAGAAGTGGTGACGGTGGCTGATGAAGAAGCCGAGCACCAATTGGCCGAGCACCAATTGAAGGTGCGGCTGGGTGATCTGATCCCCGAGGCTCTATTCGTTGGCGAGGAGGAATTCTAGGGTGGTGGACTATCGGAAACACTGCGCAATGAACAGATATGGCTCGTGGATCCCCTCGATAGCACAGCCAACTTCGTCTCGGCAGCTCCGCGGTGGGCCGTAGTGGTTGCCCTCGTGCGGCGAGAAGAGACAACGCAGCGTGGATCTGGCAGCCCGGCCGCAAAGGTCATCTATCAAGGGGAACTTAGTGCTGGAACGACACGAAACGGTATTCCGATCGTTCGGCCTTTCGCTTCCTTGACGGCCGGAGATCTCCGGGGATCCGTCCTCACCAAGTTCCTCGATGCACCCACGATGGAGCGAGTGGAAATGAATCGCCACCGCTTCGGATCTCTCGGCCCGGGGACCGGATCAGCGGGCATTGACTATCCGAGGTTGATCGAAGGTGAGAGGTGAGCAAGACTTCGTAATGTTCTGGCGGACATTGGGTTGGGATCACGCAGCGGGTGCTTTTCTGGTCAATGAATCGGGAGGGTGTGTCCGGAGACTCAACGGTGCCCGCACGCCAGCAGTGTGGAAGAAAGCGGTTGGACAACGGCACCATTGCCAGCGCAATGCCGGAGTCCTCTGGGCGATCCGAACTGGGAGTTCGTCGCGCTTGCTCCACCGGCTGGCCGCGCCGTCAGCGGCTGTTGATTTGAGTCCTCGCCGAGAAGCAGCCGCTTCCGCAGTGGTGCCGCATAGATGCACCCTTAGTCGGCGTTCGAGAGCACCCCGATCGAGCGAACCGCTACTCCGGATGTTGCGCTTCGAACTCGCCCACTCGTGCCAGCATGAGCGCCTTCAGGAGCTCAGTCGGCAGCTCCCGCTTGTAGGGCAATTTGATGAAGCCCTCACCAAACTCGTAGCCAGCGGCTTCGACCACAGCCTTGTGGCTTGCGAAGAACTCTGGAGAGAATCGGAGGGAGCAGTGATGCTTAAAGTTTTGAAGCATCCACTGGTTCGTGTTCTCTCCGCGGACGTAGACCGGAAGGTTCCACTTGAGGACTTCTCGAGCCTCCGGGTCGATTTCCCCACTCAGCGCTCGGAGCGCCTCGAGGTGTGGTCGCTGCACGTCCTCGAGTTGTGCGAAGAAATCATCAACACTTGACCGTCTCGGCATCGGCATGGGCTCAACCTATCCCCATGAGGCCGAACCGTCCCACCTTCCCGACGGCGGAGGGGCTCGACGGCAACTGCTTGTGACACTCCGAAATGGCGACACGGCACGTTTCTCGCCTCTGCAACGACAACGCCAGATCGATTCTGAAGCTCAGAAGCTGCGAGACCTTCTCGACCAGTAGCACCGTCACGCCGAATACCGCGGCTACGGGAAGAACTCCGACCCCTCGTGGGATCGTCCTCTCTCCGACAAATAGCAGTGACACTGGGAGGGGTCAGTCCGTCTTGACCCACGTCTGTTCTGCGCTGCAAACCGGCGTACGGAGTCAACCTCTGACTCTCATTTTCACAGCCACAGTGGACGGCACAGGCCAACACGCCATAGGCGTGGATGTTGCCCAAATGGGGGACTTCATCGAGACTGATGCTATGCAACTGGACGACGAAGGTGAAGCCGATCCTCAACGGTCCGACTTCACAAATCTGCCTGGGACGCATGTTCACGTCCGTTCCCTAGGGGGGTCGAAGCGTCAATTCGTCAAGACCGATGGAACGGTCTTGGCAGAGCGACGAATCCGCTGGCGAAAGAGCCCTCTCTATCCGAACCCACAGGTCACGGTTGGTGGAAGGGTGTTCGAGGAGCGCCTGCTCGGAAAGCGGCGTAACAACCACATGCGGACTCCTCGCGAGCTTGTCGAACTCGCAACCGGGAAACAACTTTTCCGGATAGATGGCCTCAACTTCAACGGCAGTGCGAATGCAGTCATCCACTTTGCGCCGTCACGGTGGTACTCATTTCCCGTTGAAGGGACCAAGCAGCCATACCGAAGAGCTGCAAGTCCGGAGAAGCGCCTGGGTTATCCCGTGATGACCGCCACTGACAATGCAGGCCAAGTGGCCCTCCACTTTGCTGACCCTCGTCAGTTGGAAGCCAAGGAGATTGTTATTGCTCCGGACCAGATGATCACACCTGAACTTCTCGTCATGATGGCAACCGCGTCGCCCTTTCTTGCCTTCTACTTCGTGAGACCTGGTGAATAGGTGCCGGTCTGAGACAAGCTCACCTGTCGTTCAGTCACTACACATTTTGCTGACTGCGGGGCGGCACTTTCGCTCGGGGCTGCGGGAGTTCGGCCAGCGGCGGACGTCCCGTTAGTCCTCATTTGCCAACTTCTCCACCGCTTATGCACAGTCGCCTGGCCCTCCAGGACGCTGCATTAACTCGGAGCAACGTGACCATTGATCGTGTTGACTCCTAGAAGTCCTGATATGTTGCGCACGGAACCTGCCAGGCGGCGGCGGATGAAGTGTCGGTACAGCGTCTCGGCCCCTGGCTTCGGTTGGGGGCTGTTTCGCGTGTTCACACGGTCGTAATCCGAAAATCGTGGCGTGAACGGCCGATGACCCGATAGACCTAGCGGCGAAGCGCACAACGAAGCGATCCCGTCTCCGATTCGGCTCACCCTTACCTGGGAACCGGTGGCGGGGTCGTTTCGCGTCGCCGCATCAATTTGCTCGTTGTGGATTGAACGCCGCTCTGGACGGGCATATTTCGTAGGGCACCCATTCGTCACGATGGGGTGCGCGTGAGCCGCTTCCTGGGCGATTTGGGAGCCAAGCTCCGCGTCGGGCGGGCGAGGGCGCCCGATCCATGGGCGTTGTGGTCGCTGATCCTGGGCACGGTGGCGGCTTCGCGTGTGGACCGTGGGAGGTATCCCCTACAGGCACAACCGGGATACCCATTTCGGTTCCACTGAGGAGCCGTCCCGGAGCGGCTGCACACGGCGCTAATTGGGTGGTAACTGTTCCGCGACCGTCCGGTATGCCCTGCTGATTTCCGTCCTGAGTTGAATGGCCAAGCTTTCGATGGACGCTGCGGATGCTTGTATCTCCTCGTCCGACCTCATCTTCTGTGACCCCATCTTCTCGAAAAAGTGTCTCCCCGCTTCCATGAGGGCATGAGTCGCAGGGAACTCAATGACTTCGGCCTGAAGCAGGGCGTCCAGTTCGACAAGGGGATCGCCCACGAAGAAGGGCGGGGCATGTGCGCTCCACCGCACGTCTCCAGCTTTTCGACCCAACTCATTGAGGCGATCAAGGTGTCGGACGATCCCTGTCTCTACTCGCCCCCTGTGTGCCTCGGTTACGGCCTGACGAGTCAGCCAGACAGACGCGAATGCGGCGGCAGCAGCAAGACCGGCAATGGTGATGCTCAGAATTTCCATGATTCGGACTGTAAACCGCGTCGGTTCCGCTTTACTCCCTTGAGGGGTGCGGACCATGGCAAACTGCCTGCGCGCGGGACCGTCCCCGACCGCCGGGTTGGGTCTATGTCCTGACGAGGGCCGAGCGCTGGCCGCGGGACAAAAAGAAACCCACGACCAGCGCTCGACCACGTGCCGACAGCGTCCGAGGAAGGGACTGTCGGCGCACGGCGCGAAGTTGCATCGGGAGACAAAGCCGCTCAACCTTCTTCCGTGGCGCTTGGGTCCTCGTTCACGCTGTGAGATTCCTCGTCATTAAGGACCACCGTTGAACTGGAGGTACCAAGCGCGGTCCTGCCAGCCGAGTTGGTGAAGATCTGGTGCTGGCCCCGGATCGAGTTGCGTGTATTCCAGGTCTTGGTCCAAGAGGTAAACAACCCCTGATGGATTGCCAAGCGAATCGACACGGGCCTGATGAACTTTTTGAGAGAAGAAGTATTGCTCTAGGTTGATTCCGCCGGGTCCCTTACCAGGCGGGGAATGGTTGGGTGCTGACTCGAAGGGATAGAAAACCATGGAAGGAAAGTTCCACTGGTCGTTTTTGTTGAGTAATACGACTCTGGCCCAAGCCCCCTGCTCGACCCCTGCCTGATTAAGGACGAATACCACTGCCTGGGTCCTGTCCGCGAACCCTTCGTCAACGTTGTGCAGGTCTAGGTGAACCCCCGCTTGTGTCACGGATGGGTCCAGCACGATCTGGTCCGTACCCAATCGCTCAGGGGTCGCTAGAAGCACAGCATGATCCCCAAGGACATAATTTTCGAGCTGATCAACCTGTGCTCCTTGCGCATGCAAACCCTCTTGATGCGCGACGTTCAAGTCGATGAAAGGTTCGCCCGCTTGATCATCGTCCGTAATCTTCGCAACCTGTCCATCGGCGTCCCACAGTGTCACTTGTACTCGCGCCATGATTCAGTCTCTCCCCCTTCAAAGCGTCAGTACCCATTTCCTTCTTCGCATCAAGCTGATTCTTGATCATGGAGACTGTTAAGTGCGGCGTCCAAAGGCCCAATTGGTCCAATCTTGTTCTTGGTATTCCCTAAGGAACCGTAACGTCTGAGCCTGGCCCGGAGGCGCTTGCACGTTGTCGGTAAAGGGACTCGTCGGAGACCACGGTCGCGCGGCGACAGGTTCGGGCACGTACGGCGCCGGTTCGGGTGTTGGCTCGATCGGTGTCCGACAGACCCGGCAGATGAGCGAACCCCTTGGATTGGGGGCTTGGCATTTCGCGCGAGGCGGCGCGAGTGATTCGAGCCATTGGCGACCACCTGAGGTCTGCACGTTGCCGATCAGTTCGGCGCAGGCCACGCTCAGACGCTCGGCCTGGTCGTCGTGGGAACCGGAGTCGTGGTCGAGTCGGGCTTGACCGATCCCTGTCTCTCGGAGTCGCACGCGGCCTAGCTCGCTCAAGAGATCGTCGTCTTTGGGTAGCTTCTTCAGGGACAAGTGGAGACTCTGTCCGAGCCGTCCTGTACTGGTACGACTCCGAGGTGTAGCCCGTCCGGTGTGCAGCCGATAACGCCCCCCCGTCATCTGCATTCTCCCTGCTAGTCGGGCTGCCGGGATTTGAACCCGGGACCTCTTGACCCCCAGTCAAGCGCGCTAACCAAGCTGCGCCACAGCCCGTCCCCTGCTCAGAGCCACAAATCTGCCGTGTCCCAAGCCGAAGAATGGTCACTCACTGCCCCTGAGAACAAGGCCCATCAAGTGACCGCCGTGAAGACTACGCCACCTCGCTGCGGCGTATCTCTCGCCGCTCCTGCGCCGTCGTTTCGCCAATAGCCCGACGGGTCCAGAATCGGCCAGGGCCGTCTCGGTTCGACGATTCGCCTAGCCTGCGGACGCCGACTATTGCCAGGTTTGTCGATGGTCCTAGCCGGCGTGCCTGTCCGCTCATCTGCCCTCACGAAGGAGTTCCACGAATGCCCGATGACACTGCAGAAACCCCGGTCCTCGACACGCTTGCCGCTATGACCGCGGTTTCGGTCGCAGAATCTGACCTGCCACCCGGCGCCCTCATGTTGGTCCGACTTGCCGCCCTCGCAGCGGTCGACGCCGGTCCTGCCTCGTACCTCCTCAACATCGGCCCCGCAGCTGAAGCCGGAATCACGCTTGAGGACGCGCAAAGCGTTCTCGTCGCGGTGGCTCCGATCATCGGCACGGCCCGGGTCATGTCAGCCGCGATCAACATTGCCGAGGCCCTGGAATTGGCCATCGCGGTGATCGAGGAGGGTTCGTAGAAGCACCATCCCTCGGGTGCCTCAAAGGGTCCACAGCGCGTGCCGTCGACCATGCCGAGGGAGCCCCCGACCGCCGAGAAGGTGGGACAGCCGGGCACTTCAGGCACAGGCGCCCGGGCGTCGCTCGGCGTTCGCGTCAACCAGTTGATACCGCAGACACCCAGCGCTTCGGAGGCTCGCTATGTCCCAGGTCCGTGTCCACAACTTCTCGATCTCCCTGGACGGGTTCGGGACCGGCGAAGGCTTGACGATCGACGCCCCGTTCGGCCACGCCGGCCATCGTCTGCACGAGTGGGTACTCCCCACCCGGTTCGGGCGCTCGATCATCATGGGTCAGGCAGGTGGCACGACCGGTGTCGACAACGCGTTCGCCGAACGCCTGAATGTCGGGTTCGGTGCCGAGATCATGGGCCGGGGCAAGTTCGGCCCGCAGACCGGCCCGTGGACCGATCTCGGCACCGACGACGAGTGGCGTGGATGGTGGGGGCCGAACCCGCCGTTCCACACCCCGGTGTTCGTGCTCACGCACCACCCGCGCCCGTCGATCGAGATGGAAGGCGGCACCGTGTTCCATTTCGTCGACGCCTCTCCACCGGAGGCTCTCGTCCTCGCCCGGCAGGCCGCCGGTGATCTCGACGTGCGCATCGGCGGTGGCCCGACGGTCGTCCGTGATTTCCTCGCCGCCGATCTCATCGACGCCCTCCACGTCGTGCTGGTGCCGATCCTGCTGGGCCGCGGTGTTCGACTGTGGGACGGCCTCGAGGGCATGGAAGAGCGCTACAACAGCGAGGCAATCTCGTCACCGAGCGGTGTCACGCACCTGACCTTCTCACGCCAATGACCGATGCCTGCTGACGAGCGAACGACTTGCGGCCGAAGGCCGGGATGGTGCGCCGATCTGAACTCGCCTCGTTGACGGGCCGGCAGGCTAGACCCGCCCGGGCGCCTCGAATCCGTTGTATATCGCGACGGTGGGTGGGCCGGTGACACCGATAAGTTCAGTGACCTTCTGGACCTTGGGGTTGCCCTCGAAGAAGCTCTGGAACTGGTTCAGCGGTTTCCCACTCGTCAATGACGACGAGTTCGCCGTCGCCCGCCACGAAGTTGTGGCGGATGATCCCACCGCCCTTGGTGTCCTCGGTGATCTCCTCCAGGAGGGCTGCGTTGCTTTGCAAGCCGGCTATGGCCTTCTCGACGTCGGCAACCGGGAACTGGGCGATGACGGTGACACTCATAACGGAGACCTCTCTTCGAGTGGCCGGACCACCCCAGCCGAGGTGGTCCGGCCAAGTTAGGTCACTTCTGTTGTGCCCGCTCTGCGGTCGTTTCGCGGGCGTCGCCCGGCCGGAACACTGATCGAGGTGCCACAGTGCGGCCGGGTTGGTGGGACGCAGCAGTGATCCCCACCGGTACGAGCAAGGCCAGGCGATCAGGGCCTGAAGCAGGTCACATACCGCAGACGGCGATGGACGGCGCTGTTCTTCGGGCCTTCTCTCTGGCCATAACCACGTCTCCCAAGGTCGTGTAGGTGATCCGGTCCGGGTTGAGAGGAGCGCCATCGACGTCACACCCAGGTCGGGTGGTCCCGTCGTTTGGATGGTGGGTGGCGGCCATTTGGCCTGTACAACCAGGAACCCTCGGCCCGAGCGCGCATGGGTGCCGGTGTCGCCGCTGTGCCCTGCTTCGGGGACGGCGGAGAGGTCTGGTTCGTCCTATTCCATCGTGAGCCCGTTCGTACAACATCTCGCTCGTGAGCGAGGGTCCTAGGCGCTCCTCTGCGTCGGCCTCCCTGTCCGCGGCGTGCTGCCGCTTCCGCCGGAGTGGGCACAGTACGGTTTCCCGACATGGCTCCGACGACTGCGCATGGCCAAGCTTGGGAGGACTGGGGCACGGTGGACCCCCTGTTCGCCATTCTGACGGAATCGAAGTATCGCCATGGGGGCGGAGATGTCGGAGAGTTTCTCCTCGGTGGCGAAGGGATCGTCAGCGATCTGCTCACTCAGGCGGAGGCACTGGGTATAGGTCAACACCGCGACGCGGCCCTTGACTTCGGTTGCGGGGTCGGCCGATTGACCGGGGGGCTGGCCCGACACTTCGCCCGAGTGACGGGCGTCGACGTCGCTCCGAGCATGGTGGATGCAGCTCGGCAACTGCTCGCAGACCGACGCAACTGTGTCTTCATGGTCAATCAATCAAATGATTTGCGATTCATCCCGGACGGTTCCTTCGACTTCGTCCTGAGCCTGCTGGTGCTCCAACACTTGGATTCGATCGACGCAATGCAGTCATTTCTTCGTGAGTTCGTGAGGGTGCTCAGGCCCGGGGGTGCGATCGTGGTGCAGCTGCCGTCGTACGTCCCCGCACACGAGATCCCGCTGCCCAGTGTGCGGACCCGTGCCGGCCTGAAGCTTCGTGCCGCCCGGTTCCTGCGGCGGGTGGGAGTCCCGGCCAAGGTCCTCTACGAGCGACTCGACTGGGTCCCCCAGATGACGCTGCTGGCGCTCTCCGACGAGACGGCCCGGCGCAGCTTTGAGGGGGCGGGGGCGACCGTCGTACACGTCACGGACCCCACAACGGACGCCGGGGGAACGATCGACCGCACCTTTTTCGTCACACGGTGATCCGGAGGCTCGGCCACCAGCGCCCGATCTCCGCATCCTCCTGGACGGTCGCCCCGGCAGAAAAGCGCCGATGACCTGGCCAAAGGTCGAATATACCGAGGGGGCGGCCTCCCTTCGGACCAGTTCCTCCGCTCCGTCCGCCCGAGATCGCGTCACCGAAGTCGTTGGGTCCGGGCCGACGGACGCGGGGTTTTCCCAGGTCCCGGTCATTGCCACAGGAAAATTGTGCTTAAGCGCCACGGCGGCCCTGACGATTTCTCATTGGTGGCGACCACCGCGCGGGCTACCCAACGCGACCTGCTGCACTACGTCATAGAGACCCAGCGCATGGTCAACGTGCTTCCCGCAGCCGGGACCGATCGGGCCATCGGCATCGTCCTCGAGCGGGTGCAGACGGTGACCAACGCCGACGGGGCCGTCGTCGAGGTGCTCGAAGGCAACGTGCTGGTGCACCGAGCCGTCAACGGCCTGCGTACGGATCCCGAGGGCTCACGCACCTCTGCGGACGCCGGCCTCTCCGGCCTCTGCGTGCGGGTCGGCATGCCCCTCCTGTGTCGGGACACCGATGGAGATCCCCGGGTGGACGCCCACACCTGTCGCCGGGCCGGCGTGCGCTCCGTTGCCGTCGCCCCCATGTTCCGGACCGGTGAGGCCTTGGGTGTGTTGCGGGTCATGTCCGGCGAAGCGGAGCATTTCGACGATGCTGACGCTGACGTCCTCGAGTTGATGGCCAACGTCTTGGCATCGGCGCTGTGCACCACGTCGAAGCTCGAACGGGAAGCCGAGCGCGCCCTGCGCGACCCGCTGACCGGGCTGGCCAACCGGTTCATCTTCATGGACCGACTGGCCCATCACGGCTACGAGGCCCGGCGCTACGGCCGGCCGTACGGGCTCTTCCTGATCGGCCTGAACGGGTTCTCGGTCGTGAACGACTCCCTCGGTCAGGAGTGGGGTGACGCAGTGCTGCGTTCCGTGGCCCAGGGCCTGAACAACACGGTACGGGGGGGCGACACCCTGGCCCGTCTGGAGGGCGATCAGTTCGTCGTCCTGTGCGGCAACGCCGAGCGCTCCGTCGTCGAAGGCCGCCTCAAGGATCGCATCGATGGCGTCGTCGCCGACGTCGACAGGGAGCTCAGCCTGGACGGCTACACGCTGACGGCCAGCGTCGGTGTGGCCTGGAGCGTGGGCACAGACGTGTCGGCGAACGGACTTCTCACCGAAGCACGTGCCTCTCTGCTGCGCGCCAAAGCGCACCGATAGGCCGCGCCCCTTTCGCCGGAACTCCCGGTGGGAGCTTCTCCCGGTGCGGGCCGATGTCCGTGTGGTCGAATGGGGCCATGACACCCGACATCGCACACGATCGACGACTCGACCCCCGCCTGCGGCGGCTCCTCGAGCACTTCCCGACCCCCGAGCTCGGCGACGTCGCTGACCGCGAGGAGCTTCTTGCACAGGCCAATACGCCGGAAGCCGCTGCGGCACGTGAGGCCTTTCGGGAGATCCAAAATCTGTGCGATACCGAGGAAGCGGCACCCTCCACCGGCCTCTCGGTGACGACGGCACAGTGCACGTCGGCTCCGGACGGAAACACCGTCAACCTGCAGGTCATCCGACCCGACTCCGACACTCCCCTGCCCGGCGTCTACTACATCCACGGGGGCGGCATGGCCACGATGTCGTGTTTCGACGGGATGTACCGGGGCTGGGGCAAGCACATCGCCGCCAACGGCGTCGTGGTCGTCATGGTCGACTTCCGCAACTGCGTCTCCGCTTCTTCGGCGCCCGAAGTCGCTCCGTTCCCCGCCGGGCTGAACGACTGCGTTTCGGGCCTGCGCTGGGTGGCGGCCCACGCCGTGGACCTCGGCATCGAACCTGGGCGGATCATCGTCGCCGGCGAGAGCGGCGGCGGCAATCTCACGCTGGCGACTGGTCTGGCCCTCAAGCGCGACGGGGATCTCGGTCTGATCAAGGGCCTCTACGCCCTCTGTCCGTACATCGCCGGTCAGTGGCCGGCGCCGGGATCCCCGTCGTCAGTGGAGAACGAGGGCATCCTGCTCCATCTCCACAACAATCGCGGGGCCATGGGGTACGGGATCGAGGCCTTCAAGGAGCGCAATCCGCTGGCCTGGCCCTCGTTCGCCGGCGTGGACGACGTCACCGGCTTCCCTCCGACCGTGATCAACGTCAACGAGTGTGACCCGCTGCGCGACGAGGGGATCAACTTCTACCGACTGCTCCTCGAGGCCGGCGTGCCCGCCCGGTGTCGTCAGATGATGGGCACCATGCACGGGACGGAGATCTTCTCCATTGCCTGCCCTGACATCACCGCTGACACGGCCCGGGACATCGCCGGGTTCGCCCGCGCCTAGGCCCGGGCCTCAGTCCAGCCGACGCAAGGATGCGCGATAGCGCCTGGCATTGCTGACGTACTCGGCGGCCGAGACCCGGATCATCGGGATGTCCGACCTGTTCTCGAGGATCTTGGCCGGGACCCCGAGCGCCAGGGCTCCAGGTGGCACCACCATGTGATTGGGCACGACGGCGTTGGCTCCGACCGTCGCCCCGGCGCTGACGACGGCCCAGTGCAGAACGACGCTGCCGGACCCCGCCAGGGATTCGTCCTCGAGGGTGCAGCCCTCCAGGTGAGTCAGGTGACCGACGACACAGCCGTCGCCGATGGCTGTCGGGAAACCAGGGCCGGCGTGGACGACGGTGCCGTCCTGGATGGAGGAGCGTGCGCCGACCGTGATGGTTCCGTAGTCGCCGCGGAGGACCGCTCCCGGCCAGACACTCGACTCGGCGCCAATCGTGACGTCACCGATCACCACTGCGTCGGGGTGGACAAAGGCGTCGGCGTCGATGCGCGGTGCGACGCCCTCAATCTCGTAAATGGGCATGGCCCGGGACGCTACACGTGGCCGGCGATCCAGGTCACGCCCTGGTACCCGCGATAGCCGAGGTAGATCACGCTGGCGACCAACATCGCCTTGAAGTACCAGGGAATCGGTGGGCGCTCCTGCTCGGCCAGGATCGTGCCGCAGGTCGGGCATTCACCTTCCTCGCCCAGATCGTCGTCTTCGACGAGCGCGTCACACTCCTCACACCAGGCCATCAGGACCCGCCGCGTCTCACTTCCCGCCGATCCTCACGCGCAATTTCATCGGCGTCGCGCCGAGGTCGAACTTCTCCCGGATGCCGCGCTCGATGTAACGGAGGTACGTCTGCGGCAGTCGGCCGTTGGTGAAGAGCGTGAAGGTCGGAGGATCGATCGCCCCTTGGACGATGTAGCGAATCTTGAAGCGGGGCGCCGCCTGGCGCATTTGCAGCTCCTGCACGGTGCGGTTGAGGGCCCCCGTCGGCACCCGCTGGTGGTAGGCCGTGACGCAGTCGCGCAGCGCAGGCAAAATGCGATGGACGCCCTTGCCCGAGAGGGCGGACATCTTGAGCACGGGTGCGGCACCGAGGAAGGCGAGGCGATCGCCGACGCCCGCCAGGACGTCGTCACGGTCGTCCACCGCCACCTGGTCCCATTTGTTCAAGACCACGATCGCCGGGCAACCGGAGACTCCGATGCGTTCCGCCAGGCGCTGATCCTGATGCGACGCCCCAATGGTGGCATCGATGACCAACAGGGCCACGTCGGCTCGCTCGAGCGCGCGCAACGCGCGCATCGTCGCGTGCTGCTCGGTGCCGCGGTCCGTCTTGGACGGTCGGCGTAGGCCGGCGGTGTCGATGAAGCGCACCGGTCCGTCGGACGTCTCGACCACGGTGTCGATGGCATCCCGTGTCGTCCCGGGCATGTCGTGCACGATGGCCCGCTCCTCACCCAGGAGCTTGTTGAAGAGCGTCGACTTGCCCACGTTGGGCCGTCCGATGATGGCGACGCTCGGTGTTCCGGGGTCGCGGTCTCCCCGGGCCCCCCGGTCGCGGTCGTCTCCACGTGCAGAGCTCGCCTCGTCCTCCGGCAACGGAACCGGGAGCAGCGCCACGACCTCGTCGAGAAGGTCGCCGGTTCCGCGCCCGTGGAGAGAGCTCACAGGGTAGGGATCGCCCAGGCCGAGGGACACGAATTCCCAGATGGCCGAGTCCCGGCTGGCACCATCGACCTTGTTCACCACGAGTCGCACCGGCGGACCGGCTCTCCGAATCACCTTGGCGGCCGCCATGTCCTCGTCGGTCACGCCCGTGGTCACGTCGACCACCATGAGGATGACGTCCGCCTCGGAGAGGGCACGTTCCGCCTGGTCGCTCACCTTGGCCTCGAGGGCGTCGCCTGCAGCGAGCCACCCACCCGTGTCCATGATGGAGAACGGGACCCCGGACCACTCGGCCGAGAGCTCTTTGCGGTCGCGTGTGACCCCTTTTTCCTCCTCGACGACGGCCGCGCGGGAGCCGACGATCCGGTTCACCAGCGACGACTTGCCGACGTTGGGGCGGCCGGCCACCACCACCATGGGGCTCATGCGGCGCACGCTGGTCGGAAGGACGTGCCGTCGAGCGCCTGCCGCAACGACGTCCCGTCCGTCGGTACCACCTCGACCTCCCTGGGCAGGTCCCCCAGCGTCAATCCGTCGAGGAAGCGCCCCTCGTTGAGGCAGGCGTCGGGCAGGAGGTAGCGCGACCCGTCGGGCGCGTCGTGCAGCGCCCGCGCGATGTCCTCACCGGCGAGCAGGCCCGCCACCCCGATGTTGCCGCCGAAGAAGTCGTTGTCGATGGCCTGCACCTCGATGTCCGTGCGGGGATGGGTGGCCAGGAGTGGCCCGAGCACGCGCGCACCGTAGGTACCGGTCAGGATCGTGACGGGTCGGCCGTCGGAGCCCGACGGGACAGTGGGGAGCCTCGGCGCCCGGTATCCCTGCGCGGGAGCGGAGTCGACCGAGGCAAAGAACCCGTGGCGGACGCCACCGGGGCCACCCTTGGACGGGCGGGTGAATGCCTCAACGAAGGCCCGTGTCATGCCGATGCCGTTCTCGTGCTGCGGGAAGCCGTCGTAGCTCCGCGCCGGCGGAAGATCGCGTCCGGCCAGCAGGTAGTACTCATCGGCTGCGAAGACCATGCGATGGCCCAGGGCCTTCTTGTAGAGGCCCTGCCACTCCGCGACGGTGTCGAGGACCCGCTCGGCCTCACCGAGCGTGTGGGGGCGCATCTCAGCCTCTTTGGAGTAGCGACTGAGCCCGAGCGGCACGGCACCCACGCTGGCCAAGCCCGCATAGCGGTCCAGGATCCCGGCCAACGTGTCCTCCAGCGCCGCCCCGTCGTTGACACCCGGGCACACCACGATCTGGCCGTGCACCTCGATCCCCCCGTCGAGAAGGACTTCCAGCCAGCGCAAGCTGGTCGCCCCCTTCGGGTTGCGGAGCATGTGCGCCCGCAGGGCGGGGTCGGTGGTGTGGATGGAGACGAACAAGGGGCCCAGTCGCTCGGTCAGGATGCGTTCGGCGTCCAGCTCCGTGAACCGCGTGAGCGTCGTGAAGTTCCCGTAGAGGAACGAGAGCCGATAGTCGTCGTCTTTGAGGTAGAGGCTCCGGCGCATGCCTTTGGGCAGCTGGTAGATGAAGCAGAAGGCGCAGTGGTTGTCGCAGGTGCGGATCCGGTCGAAGACCGCCGAGGAGACCTCGACGCCGAGCGGCTCACCCGCCCCCTTGTCGATCCGGACGACCCGGGGAAGCGGCGCGCCGGCGCGGCGCACGAGGATGCTGAGGTCACCGGCATCACTGAGGCGTTGGAAATCGATGACGTCGCGCGGCTCCTGCCCGTCAATGCTGAGGAGCTCGTCACCCACGGCCAGACCGGCGCGGGCTGCCGGCGACGCCGCGGTGACCGAAGTCACCGTGGGAGCTGACATGACGACAGGTTAGTGCCTGTAACCTGGACTTTGTGCCCGGAGTGGACCGAGTCATGCTGGCCCAGCCCCGCGGCTTCTGTGCCGGTGTGGAGAAAGCGATCAAAGCCCTGGCCTGGATGGTGCGGGTCTTCGAGCCGCCCGTCTACTGCTATCACGAGATCGTCCACAACCGGCATGTGGTCGAGCGCTTTCGTGAGCAGGGCGTGATCTTCGTCGATGACGTGGGCGACGTTCCCCCCGGTGCGCCCCTGATGCTCAGCGCCCACGGCTCGGCGCCCGAGGTCGTGGAGGCGGCCAGGGCTCGCGGCGGCGCCGTCGTCGACGCCGTCTGCCCTCTCGTGACAAAGGTGCATCACGAGCTGAAGGTGCGAAGCCGCAAGGGGTTCACCGTGCTCTACGTCGGTCACGCCGGGCATGAGGAGGCGGTCGGGACCATGGCCGTCGCGCCCGAGTCGGTCCGCCTCCTCGAACGCGAGGAGGACCTCGAGGACCTCGACGGGCTGACTGCCGGGGGAACGCCCGTGGCGCTCCTGGCGCAAACAACGCTCAGCCATGACGAATGGCGCGGCCTGATGGAAGCGGCCCGGCAACGCTTCCCCGACCTCTGGATGCCGAACCGCAGCGACCTCTGCTTCGCCACCACCAACCGCCAGGCCGCGCTGAAGGCAATTGCCGCAGACTCCGATGCCGTCGTGGTCATCGGTTCCGCCAACTCCTCCAACACCGTGGCGCTGGCCCAGGTGGCCCTGGCCGGCGGTTGTCCGCGGGTGCTGCGGATCAACGAGGCCGACGAGTTGCCCGACGATCTCTTCGGCACGGTCGGGGTGACGGCGGGTGCCTCTGCCCCTGAGGCCTTGGTGGAGGAGGTCATCGCCCGTCTCGCGCCCGCCCAGGGGGTGACCGAGGTGACGGTGACCACCGAGGACGAGTACTTCCCACCCCCGCCCGAGCTGCGGGAGCTCCTGCGGGCCGTGGGCTCCATGCTGGCCTTATTCTCTGGAAGCCCCCGTGCGGGCCGTTCCGACCCCGCAGCCGAGGACCGCTCGGTTTCTGCGGCCGACGTCCTCGACTTACTGGCCTCCTAGGCTCCCGAGCGCGATGATTGCCTCATGACGTTCACCCGAATGGACGAATCGACCGCGGAGCAGTGGCAGCCCATCATCTCCGAGTCGATGGAGCACCAGCCCCGCGTGGCCGATCGAGTGCTGGCCATGCTGGCTTCGCTCGAAGAGATCATGGACGGCTTCGAGGTCGATCAGCTGATCCACTCGTTGCAGACGGCGACGCGTGCCGAGGAGGCGGGAGCGTCCGACGAAGTCGTGGTGGCTTCTCTCTGCCACGACATCGGCAAGGCCGTGTCCGTCATGAACCACCCCCGCATTGCGGCGGAGATCCTGCGCCCGTACGTGAGCGAGGACACCTTCCGCATGATTGAGGCCCATCAGGACTTCCAGGGCCGGCACTACTACGAATACCTGGGCCAGGACCCGGACGCGCGCGACAAGTACGAGGGTGCGCCCTGGTATGGGTTGGCCGAGCAGTTCGCCGACGAATGGGACCAGACCAGCTTCGATCCCGACTACCCCACCAAGCCGCTTTCGCACTTCGAACCCTTGGTCCGCCAGGTCTTCGCCACGCCGCGGACGTTTTGAGTCCGTCGCGTGGCGCCACGTCGGGCGCCAGCATCCACACCGACCCTGATCGCGCGCGCCGCGTCATAGAGAGGTCGCGCCAGGAGTTCGATACGCGTCACCCCGACGTGAAGCTGGCACCTGTCGTCGGCCTCATCTGCGCCTACGAGGAAGAGGACAACATCGGAGCCGTCCTGGCTGCCATGCCGACGGAGGCCTGTGGCCTGGCCGTGACCACTCTCGTCATCGTCGACGGTGGGAGCGACAAGACGGACCAGGTGGCCATGGACTCCGGCGCGGTGACGTTCGTCTTGAGCGAGAACCTCGGCCACGGCTACGCGCTCCGCGTCGGCTACGCGCTGTGCATCGAGCTTGGTGCCCAGTTCGTGGTCACGTTGGATGCAGACGGACAGAACGATCCGGCAGAGATCCCCGTCATGCTCCGGCCCTTGGTCGACGATACGTCGGACTTCGTGGTGGCCTCGCGCGTGCTGGGACGCGACACGACCACCGACCGCTTCCGCAAGGCCGGCGTCCGCGTCTTCTCGTGGGCCATGAGCGCCATGGGCCATACCAAGCTCACCGACACCTCCAACGGCTACCGGGCCCTGCGGGTGAGCATGCTCGACGACGTCGCCTACCGGCTCGTCCAACCGCAGTACCAGACGGCCGAGCTCCTCATCATCGCCATGCAGCGAGGATGGCGGGTCAGCGAGCAGCCGACCGTGTGGTTGCCGCGCGCCTCCGGGACGACGAAGAAGGGCAAGAACTGGCTCTTCGGCTTCCGCTACGGGCGGGTGGTCCTCGAGACGTGGTGGCGGGTTCGCAAGGAGCCGCACCACCAGTAGGAGCCCACGTACCGCGGCCTCAATAGCGGCCGGTCTTCTGCCGGGCCTCGTCGTAGACCGCTTGCAACCTGGGAACGAGGTCCACGGTCGCGGCACGCACCGCCGAGCGCGAGACCCGTCCACCCTGGGTTCGAGCCGGCGGCGGGATGGCAGGGCCGATGACCACCTGAATCGTGTAGGGCTTCGGGACGGTGCTCCCCTTGGGCATGGCCAGGTCGGATCCGCCGATGCCGATGGGCACGATCGGCGCGCCGGTACGGGCCGACAGGAAGGCCGCTCCCTCCATCAGGTCCTCCACCTCGACGCCGACCCGACGGGTGCCCTCCGGGAACAGCACCAGGAGCTCGCCTCGGTTGAGGACCTCTTCCGCCCGCTGCAGCGCCTCGCGGTCGGCCGATTCACGGTGGACGGGAAAGGCCCCGACGGTCAGGAGCAGCTTGCCCAGCCACTTGTTGCTCCACATTTCGTCCTTGGTCATGAAGAACAGCTTGCGCTCGGTGCAGAAGGCGGCGAAGCCGAAGTCGGCGAAGGAGCGGTGGACGGGGGCCAGAATGGCCGGTCCGGTGGCGGGGATGTGCTCCCGTCCCACGACCTTGGGCCGGAACCAGGCCCAGAGGGCGGTGACGAACGCCATGCGCTCAAGGCGGTACAGGGCCGTGCGGCGAGGGTCGATCTCGAAGGGCTGGTGCCGACCCGGCGCCTCGGTGCCGGCGGCACCGCCACCCGGCTCCCCCTCGTCGGGTGACGATCCCGCAGAATTCCCCGCAGAATTCACAGCCACGACAGCACCTCCTCGACGACATCCTGCACGGTGCGCCCGGTGGTATCGAGCCGGTGCGCGTCCTCGGCCTCCCGCAGGGGTGAGGCATCGCGGGTCGAGTCGATGCGGTCGCGCCGCGCCACCCCTTCGGGCGCCTCGTCGTTCCGACGCCGGGCCCGTTCCTCGGGTGCCGCGGTCAGGTAGACCTTCAGCTCGGCTCCCGGAAAGACGACCGACCCGATGTCGCGTCCCTCGACGACTCCTCCGCCATGGGCGCCGACCCAGGCCCGCTGGCGGTCCACGAGATGCCGCCGCACGTCGGCGTTGGCCGCGACCACCGAGACGGCCCGGCCCACCTCGGGGGAACGGATGAGTCCGGTGACATCGTGCCCGTCGATGCGCACGCGGTCCCCCACCTCAATCGTCGATGACCCGGCGAGTGCGGCGATGGCCTCGTGGTCGTCCAGCGGCGTGCCCCGCTCGAGGGCGAGTGCCGCGACGGCCCGGTACATGGCCCCCGTGTCGAGGCGATCGATTCCCAGCTGCTCCGCCACCGCCATGGAGACCGTCGACTTGCCCGCTCCGGCGGGCCCGTCGATGGCCACCAGCAGCGCCCGCGGAGCCGCCGGTCCGGCGGCCAGCCGCTCCAGATCCTCGGCGAAGGTGGGGTAACTGGTCTCCACCGCGCCGAAGCCGGTGACGAGGCTGCGCCCTCCCGGGCTCGCGGCGAGCGCCGCCACGGCGGCAGCCATCGCCATCCGGTGGTCACCCTGGCTGTCGAAGCGTGCGCTCCGCAGTGGGCCCCCGACGCCGGTGACGGCCAACGTGTCCCCATCTACGGCAGCGTGCGCGCCGAAGGCCTCGACCATCGCCACCACGGCGAGCAGGCGGTCCACCTCCTTCACGCGGAGCTCTCCGACGTCGGAGAAGACCGTGGTGCCCTGGGCCACGGCGGCGGCCACCGCGAGCGCCGGGATCTCGTCGAGCGACGGGATCTCGCTGGCATGCACCTGCGTGGCCCGCAGAGGACCGGCCTGCGCCCGGATCGTCGTCGTCCCCGGGTCCCCCGGGAGCAGCGTGATGGACGCGCCCATCCTGCGCAGGACGCCGACATAGCCGAGGCGCGCCGGGCCGTCGTAGACGCGGGCCACGTCGATCACGCTGCCCGGCACCACGCATCCCGCCACGGCGAAGAAGGCCGAGGCGGAGGGGTCGCCGGGCACGGTGCGGTCCACGGGCCGGAGGGAAGAGGCGCGTACGCGCACGATGCGGCCGGCACCCCAGGGCTCCACCGTCAGGTCGGCGCCCGCCTCTGCCAGCATCTCTTCGGTATGGGTACGGGTGGTGACCGCCTCGCGCACGATCGTCGTCCCCTCGGCCGACAGGCCGGCGAGGATGATGGCCGACTTCACCTGGGCGCTGACCACCTTGGCGGTCCAGTCGATCCCGTGGAGGGCCCCGCCCCGGACCCGCAGCGGCGGCTCGCAGCGGGCGCCGTGACCGGTCACCTCCGCACCCATCAGCCCGAGCGGCTCGGCCACACGGTCCATGGGCCGACGCGAGAGCGACGCGTCACCGGTCAGCTCGGTCTCCCACTCGAAGCCCGCCACCAGGCCGGCCAGCAGGCGCATGGACGTCCCCGAGTTGCCGCAATCGAGTCGACCGGCGGGACGGTGCAGGCGCCCCCTCCCGCCGTGCACCACGACCGTCCCGTCGTCACGGCGCTCCACGCCGGCCCCCATCGCCTCCACCGCCGCAAGGGAGGCGGCAACGTCGGCGCCGTCGGAGAGGCCGGTGATGACGGAGGTGCCCTCCGCCAGGGCACCGAGGAGCACGGACCGGTGGGAGATCGACTTCTCGCCGGGCGTGTGCACGGTGCCGCGGCAGGCGACGCCGCCGTCGACGACGAGGATGCGCGGCGCGGTCACGACAACTGCTCCGCCCGGCCGGGGTAGCCGGCTGCCTCCACCGCGACCCGTAGGTTCTCTGCCTCGGCGCTGTCGACGATCAGGATCATGACGCCCTGCGTGCCCTCGGCGGAGTGCGCGATCTCGATGTCGTAGATGCCGATGCCCGCCCCGGCCGCCAGGGATGTGATCTCGGCGATGACGCCGTCGCGGTCGGGCACAGGGATGCGCAGCTCCGCCAGGTGCTCGGGCCGCACGGCGCGGGCCGGCAGGTTGCGTCGGGCGGCACTGGCCTTCTGGAGCGAGTCGAGGATGGCCTTCCGGTCCTGCGCCGCCACGCGGTCCCGCATGACGGAGAGGTCGGTCACCAGTGCGTCCAGCGCGGCCACAATGGCCGCGGCGTTCTCGGCACAGATGTCGGGCCAGATGCCCGGATGCCCGGCGGCGACGCGGGTCATGTCACGGAAACCGCCGGCCGCCAGCCGCAGCAGCGCACCGTCCTGCTCTGCGCCGTCGGCCGCGGCGTTCATCAGCGTGGCCGCCACCAGGTGCGGCACGTGCGACACCACGGCCACCAGCCGGTCGTGGTCGGCGGCCGACAGGACGAGCACCTCGGCACCGAGGTTCACCACCACGCCCTTGAGTCGGTTGAAGGCGTCCAGGTCGGTGGTCGCGGTCGGGGTGAGCACCCACACGGCACCCACGAAGAGCTCGGGGTCCGCACCCTGCAGGCCGGTCTGCTCCGATCCGGCCATCGGATGGCCACCGATGAACCGTGGGTGATCGGACTCCTCGACGATGGCGGTCTTGACCCCGCTCACATCCGTCACGACGGCAGTGGCCAGCCGCCTCTCGGCTCCGAGGACACGACGAACCACGGCCGCGACCGAGGCGGCCGGGACGGCCACGAAGACCACCTCGGCCCGGAGATCGTCACCGGCCGCGTCGATGACGCCCGCGTCCAACGCGGCCCGCAGCCGCTCTTCGTCTGCGTCGAGACCGGAAACGTGCCATCCGCGCCGGCGTAACCCGAGCGCGATCGATCCTCCGATGAGCCCTGTCCCGACGACGAGTGCCCGCCGACGAACTCCGCCCTCAGCCGGGGAGGTCATCGCGGAGCCCTTGGGCGCCGTGGAGGTAGATGTGCTTGATCTGGCTGCGCGTCCGGGTGGTGTGGACGTGCAGCAGCACCCTGATGCAGAGCGGCATCGATCCGGGCACGGCGATCTCGGCCGCGCACAGGAGCGGGACGGCACCGAACCCGATCTCGCGGATGGCCGTCGCCGGGAACGTGCTCGTCACGTCGGCGGTGGCCGTGAACAGCACGCTGATGATGTCGTCTTCGACCAGGCCATTGCTCTCCATCAGGGCGCGCATCAGCTCCTGGGAGCGCCCGGTGACCTGGGACACCGTGTCCTCGTCGACCGTCGTCGCCCCGCGCAAACCCCTGACCGTGGGAGCAGCTGCCATGGCGCGTCACTCTACCGGGATCGGCCAGAGGCCCAGGTGAAGGCGGTCTCTAGCCCCGGATGGCCGCCCCGGATCGTCCGGGGCCGGCCGCGGCGGCCAGGGCGCGGACCTCGCCCGGCTCCAGCCGGCGCCACCGTCCCGGCGCCAGGTTCGGGTCGCGGATCGGTCCGATGCGGGTGCGGACGAGCCGTTGCACCGGGTGGCCGATCGCGCTGCACATGCGGCGGACCTGTCGGTTCCTGCCCTCGTGAATCACCAGGCGCAAGACCCCTGGTGCGAGGACGCCGACCTCGGCGGGCGCGGTGAGCCCGTCCTCCAGTTCCACGCCCTGTCGCAGCGAACGGAGCGCCCCGGGCGCAGGCGTGCCGCCGGCCACCTCGGCCACGTACTCCTTGGGTACGCCGTGCGAGGGGTGCGCGAGGAGCTGGGAGAGCGCGCCGTCATTGGTCAGGACGAGCAGTCCCTCGGTGTGCCGGTCCAACCGCCCGATGGCGAAGACACGCGGCTCGGACGGCACCAGCGTCATGACGGTCGGACGTCCCTGGGGGTCGTCGGCCGTCGTGATGACGCCGTCGGGCTTGTTCAGCAAGTAGTGGACGAGATCCGGCGCCACCGGGACCAGCGCGCCGTCGACCTCGACCCGGGCGCTCGAGAGATCGATGCGGCGGCCCAACGAGGCCACCTCACCGTCGACGCGGACCCGCCCGGCCGCGATCAGCTCCTCACAGGCCCTCCGGGATCCCAGGCCGATTCGGGCGAGGACCTTCTGGAGGCGTTCGCCCTCAGGCGTCGTCAGAGGACGCCTCGACACCGAGGCCCAGCGCGGATTGCAGGTCGCGCTCGAGGTCCCCGGCCACTTCGGGCCCAGGGAGGAAGTCCTCTACGGCGGGAAGTTGCTCGAGCGAATCGAGCCCGAGACGCTCCAGGAAGAGGTCCGTGGTGCCGAACAGCGCGGGCTGGCCGGGACCATCGGCGTGGCCCACCACCTCGATGTACCCCCGCTGCTCCAAAAGGCGGCTCACGCCGTCCACGTTCACGCCGCGCAGGGCCGAGATCTGCCCCCGGGAGACCGGCTGGCGGTAGGCCACGATGGCCAGCGTCTCGAGTGCGGCGGTCGAGAGCCGGTGCGACACCTCGCGGTTGGCGAATCGCTCCACGTAGGGCGCCAGATCCGGATGCGTCTGCAGGCGCGCCCCGCCCGCGATGCGGGCCAGCAAGAAGCCCCGGCGCTCACGCTCGTAGGACTCGGCCAACTCGATGAGCACCTCGTCCACCCGCTCGACCGGCTCTTCCACCAGTTCGGCCAGGAGCTGGGGCTGAATGGGCTCCACCGCCACCAGCAGGATGGCCTCAATCGTGCGTCCCAGCTCTGCGCTCTCCACCGGATTCAACCCATCACCCTTCGTAATCGTCGATGTCGTAGCCGTCGAGCTCCGCCAGCCCGCGCCCGCTCGTCACGCCGGCCATGGCCTCGGACGCCAGCCACGAGATGCTGAGATCACCGAAAGTCGCACCTTGGCCCAGCGTCACACGCCCCATCTTGCACAGCTCGAGCAGGGCCAGGAAGCGCACGATGACCTCAATGCGGGTGCGGCACCCCTCCACCAACGAACGGAAGGAGGTCGCCCGATCGGACTCGTGCACGGCGATGAGGTCTGCCACCGCTTCGGAGACCGAGACGGTGTCCACGGTGACATGGGACAGATCGACCCGGGGCACCGGGCGCTCCGCCGACCCCCGGAGATAGGCCTGTGCCACGTCGTCCGGGGTGATCCCGGCCAGCAGGTCCGGCGCGTGCACCACGAAGTCGTCGTCGAGCCCCACCTCGCGCGGAATCGAGCGGGAGGCCTGCTCCGCCATGGCCACGAAGACGTCGGCCGCCGCCGCGTAGGCCCGGCACTCGAGCAGCCGGGCCAGCAGGAGGTCCCGCTCCTCCCACCCCACGAGATCCTCGTCCTCGTCGGTACCCTCGCGTCCCGGCAGCAGCTTCTGGGACTTGAGCTCAATCAGGATGGCCGCCACAAGGAGGAATTCCGAGAGCTGGTTGAAGTCGATCTGGTCGCGCTGCTCGGAGAGCAGGCTCACGAAGCCGTCGATGACGGGCAGGAGCGGGATGTCGAGGATGTCGACCTCGTGCGACGAGACGAGGTGCAGCAAGAGGTCGATCGGACCCTCGAAACTTGGCGTTGAGACCGAGTAGGCCACCCACCGACGTTATCGAACGAACCGACACCCTCGGAGCACCCCTGGTCACCTGCCAAAGCTCTCTCCGGGGCGCCCTACCATGGCGCCCCATGGACAGGGTCCTTTCCGGCATTGCGCCGTCCGGCAACTTCACTCTGGGGAACTACCTCGGGGCCCTCCGGCACTGGGTTTCCTTCCAAGACGGCTACGACGGCTTCTACTGCGTGGTCGACCTCCACGCCCTCACCTCGGAGATCGACCCGGCCGACCTCCGGGCCAACACGCTCGATGCCGCCCTGAACCTGCTGGCCATCGGGCTCGACCCCGACCGCTGCACCCTCTTCGTCCAGAGCCATGTCCCCGAGCACCCCCGACTGACCTGGCTGTTGGAGAGCACCATCGCCATGGGAGAGCTGCGGCGGATGACGCAGTTCAAGGACAAGGGAAAGGGACAGGAGACGGCACGCGTCTCGCTCTTCACCTATCCCGCGCTCATGGCGGCCGACATCCTCCTCTACGACGCCGCGGCCGTTCCGGTGGGCGACGACCAGCGCCAGCACCTGGAGCTGACCCGCGACGTCGCCATCCGCTTCAATCACCGCTACGGGGAGACCTTCGTGGTCCCCGACGCCGCCATTCCGGGCACGGGAGCCCGCGTGATGGACCTGCAGCATCCCGAGCGCAAGATGTCCAAGTCGTCCGACTCCCCGCTCGGGACGATCCGGCTCCTCGACTCGGAGGAGGAGATCACGAAGAAGGTGCGCAAGGCCGTCACCGACACGGACGGTGAGATGCGGTACGACCGGGACGCCAAGCCGGGTTTGGCCAACTTGTTGGACCTGTTGGCCGCCACGACCGGACGAACGCCTCAGGATGTCGCCATGGACTACGAGCGCTACGGGGACCTCAAGAACGACGTCGCCGCAGCGCTGGGGGACCTGCTTCGACCAGTGCGCGCGCGTCGCGCCGAGCTCGAGGGGGATCTGCCCTACGTGCACGATGTGCTCGCACGTGGTGCCGCGCATGCCCACGAGGTCGCAGCGGCGACATATGCCCGCGCCGCTGACGCCATCGGACTGCTCAGCCTCGACTGAACCAACGGGGTCGTGTCGAACCCTCAGACGCCGAGCACGCCGGCCCACCAGTTGTAGAGGCGGTCGAAGAGCCAGGTGAGCGGGCCGTGCGGGTACAAGAAGAAGTTCAACATCACGAGCCCGAGCAGAACGGGCATCGTGTACTGGCGGTAACGCAGGTACGTCGGCCAGTAACGCGCAGGCAAGAGGCGCTCGAAGAGGACCGAGCCGTCGAGGGGTGGCACCGGGATGAGGTTGAAGGCGCAGAGGCCGACGTTCACCAGGCTGGCGTAGAAGACGATCTCCGCGCCGGTCGAGAAACTCCCGGACGAGAGCACACCGGGTCGGACGAAATGGACGAACACCAGCCCGAAGACGGCGGCTAGAAGGGCGTTGGTCGCCGGTCCGGCCAGGGAGACCAGCACGCCCTGGTTCCGGGGGCTCCGCAAGCGGGTGGTGTTCACCGGCACCGGCTTGGCCCATCCGAAGAATCCGACGGATCCCAACGACAGCAAGGCGGGGACGATCAAGGTGCCGACGGGATCGACATGCACGGCCGGGTTCAAGCTCAGCCTGCCTGCTCGCCTCGCCGTGTCGTCCCCGAACGCGTTGGCCACGTACCCGTGCGAGATCTCGTGCAGGATGATCGACGGCACCAGGACGCAGAAGATGATGATCTCCTGCGTCGTGATGTTGTGGTGGACCACCAGGGCAACCACGAAGATCGCAATGGCCACGATCCACAGGGTGCGCTTGGTTCGCTGATCCATCGGTCGGCGCCCCCCGGCGGAGGCTCCGGGTGGGCCCACCTAGTGCTTGGCGGCGTCGGCGATGCAGAGGCGCGCGGCCGGCATGGCCTCGAGCCTGGCGTCGCCGATCGGCTTCCCGCAGACCTCGCACAGGCCGTAGGTGCCGGCTTCGAGGCGCTGGATGGCCGCCTCCACTTCGTCGAGGGCCTCCTGGAGCTCGGTGGCCAGACGCTCGGCCTCGCCCCGCTCGGCCGTCACCTGGCTGGAGTCGGCGAAGTTGGAGTCGTAGCTGAGGCCACTCCCCTGGTCCGCGAACCCCAGTTCAGTCAGCTGGGCCTGCAATCCGGCCTGCTCAGTCCGCAGGAGGGCGGCGAAATCGACGTCGGCTGTGGTCTCGGCCGTGGGGGCCTCGTTCGGCATGGGTTCATGCTACGCGGTCCCTCCCCCCCTTTGTTCCCGCCCGCGGGTGGGCCCCTTCGTACGCACGCCGGAGGTGCTCGGCCGAGACCTTGGTGTAGCGCTGGGTGGTGGCGATGGAGGCATGACCGAGCAGCTCCTGGACGACCCGCACGTCGGCTCCGCGGCCCAACATGTGGGTGGCGCAGGAGTGGCGCAGGACGTGCGGGCTGACCTTCTCCGCCAGGCCGACCCGGCCCGCGTACTTCTTGACGACGCCGAAGACCCCGACGCGGGAGAGGCGTCCACCACGGGCGTTGAGGAAGACCGCCTCGCCGTCGCTCCGGGTGCGCCACTTCTTCGGTTCGAGCATCGGCCGGCCCTGACCCGAGAGCCAGTCGGCCAGGGCGGCTCGGGCGAGCCCACCGATGGGAACGACGCGCTCCTTGTCGCCCTTCCCGAGGACCCGGAGCAGGGGCAGGTCGCTACCCTCCACCGCGGCGATGACGTCCCCGAGGTTGAGCCCGACCACCTCGCTCACGCGGGCCCCCGTGCCGTAGAGGACCTCCAGCAGGGCCCGGTCACGCAGCACCATCGGGCCGGTGCCGACCACGGCGCCGAGGAGCAGCTCGGTCTCCTCCTCGCTCAGCGCCTTCGGGAGCAGGTCAGTCACGGAAACGGACGGCAGATCGAGGGTGGGGTCGTCGGCGCGGAGTCCCTCTTCGACCAGGAATCGATAAAAGCCCCGGATGCTCGAGAGGGCCCGGGCCACCGAGGCCGCGTTGTGGGTGCGGCGGAGGATCTCCAGGTGTGCCGCCACCTCCGCCGAGGTCGCGTGCTCGATGCCATGGTCCCGAAGGCCGTTGTGATACGTCGCGAGATCGCGCCTGTACGCCGCCAGCGTGCGGGGTGAGCGACCTCGCTCCACCTCGAGCCAGGAGAGGTACTCCTCGGCATCTCGGGGCAGCGGCACCGTCACGGCGACTGCCCCCCGTCGCGCAGCCGCTGCCGGGCCAGGTACAGGCCCAGCACCGTGGTCTCGTCCTTGAGCGATCCGTCGGCCACGAGCGCGTCGACGTCGTCGAGGTGGATGGTCTCGACCGTCATGAACCCCTCCTCCACGCCGTCGGGGCGGGAGGGGATGCGGGTCAGGCCGGTCGCCAGGTAGATCAAGGTGTGCTGGTCGCTGATGCCCGGGGAGTTCCAGGTGCCGACGAGCAGTTCCCACGTGGCGGCCTCCAGCCCCGCCTCCTCGGCCAGCTCGCGTCGGGCCGTGGCTTGGGGGCTCTCGCCCGCCTTGTCGCGCGTCCCGGCCGGAATCTCGAGGACCAGGGCATCGACGGCAGCGCGGTACTGGCGCACCAGGGTCACGGTGCCGTCGTCGTGCACAGGGACGATGGTGACCGCCCCGGGGTGCCGGATGACGAAGCGGTCGAAGCTCGTGTCGTCGGGGTCGAGCAGGTGGAAGCGGTCCACCCGGAACAACCAGGCCCGGAGGAGTTCCTCTTCCGAGACGCGGCGGAACCCCGACACGCAGTCAGGTGACGGCGTCGAGGTCGAGCAGATGTGGCTCTCGCCCCTCCGCCCGTTCCAGGGCCGCGGCAATCAGCGCGCGAAAGAGGGGGTGGGCCCGATCGGGCCGGCTCTTGAACTCCGGGTGCGCCTGGGTGGCCACCCAGTAGGGGTGGTCCTCCAGTTCGACGAACTCGACCAGCCGGCCGTCAGGTGAGATCCCTGAGCACACCAGACCGGCGCCTTCCAGCTTCGTCTTGTAGCGGTTGTTGAACTCGAAACGGTGCCGGTGCCGTTCGGTGACGCCGAGCGTGCCGTAGGCCTGGGCCACCCTGGAACCGGGCAGGAGCGCCGCCTGGTACGAGCCGAGGCGCATGGTGCCGCCCTTGTCGGTCACCTCGGCCTGGTCGGGCATGAGATCGATCACCATGTCGGGCGAGAGGCTGTCGAACTCGCGAGAGTTGGCCCGCTCCAGACCGACCCGGTCGCGGGCCACCGAGATCACCATGACGTGGAGGCCGAGGCAGAGGCCCAGGCAGGGGATGCCGTGGTCGCGGGTGTATCCCGCCGCCGCGATCATGCCTTCGATGCCGCGCTCGCCGAAACCACCGGGGATGACGACGGCGTCGAGCCCGCGGAGTCGGTCGGTGCCGAGAAGACCGGGCACCAGCTCGGCGTCGATCCAGTCGAGCTCGACACCCGCCCCGTGATGGAAGCCGGCGTGGCGCAGCGCCTCGACGACGGACATGTAGGCGTCGGGCATGTTCACGTACTTGCCGACGATCCCGACCTTGACCCGACGGGAGAGGGACTCCACCCGGTTGACCAGCGACTCCCACTCGGAGATGTCGATCGGGTGGGAGGACTCGTCGATGCCCAGGGTGCGACAGACGTAGGAATCGAGTCCCTGCTCGTACAGGACGAGCGGGATCTCGTAGATGCTGGGGGCGTCGACGGCCGAGACGACGGCGTCGATGGCGACGTCGCACTGCAGGGAGATCTTGCGCTTCAGGCCGTCCGAAATGGGTTTGTCGCTGCGGCAGACGATGACGTCGGGCTGAATACCGCGGCTGCGCAGCTCGGTGACCGAGTGCTGGGTCGGCTTGGTCTTCTGCTCGCCGGAGACGAGGTACGGGACCAGGGTGAGGTGCATGTAGCAGACGTTGTCGCGTCCGATATCCCGCCGGAATTGGCGGATCGCCTCAATGAACGGGACGATCTCTATGTCGCCGACAGTGCCCCCGATCTCGACGATCACTATGTCGACGTCCTCATCGGCCAGCCGCTTGATCCGGTCCTTGATCTCATCGGTGACGTGTGGGATGACCTGCACGGTGCGGCCCAGGAAGTCGCCGCGCCGCTCCTTCTCGATGACGGAGCGGTACACGCCACCCGTCGTGGTATTGGAGCGTTTGGAGAGGTTCTCGTCGATGAAGCGCTCGTAGTGCCCGAGGTCCAGGTCGGTCTCGCCCCCGTCCTCCGTGACGAACACCTCTCCGTGCTCGCCCGGGTTCATGGTGCCGGGGTCGACGTTGATGTACGGGTCGAGTTTGCACATGGTCACCCGTAAGCCCCGGCACTTGAGCAGTCGGCCGAGTGAGGAGGCGGTCAGACCCTTCCCGAGCGAGCTCGAGACACCGCCGGTGACGAAGATGAACTTGCTCACGCCGCCTTCGGCACGGCCAGCATCGAGCCATGTGATCGGTGCACCCGGCCACGATAATCGACGGCGGTCGAACGCGCGGTGGACTACCGCCTCTGTGTGACCTCGAGCAGCTCACGGGCATGGGCCCGGGCCGCGTCGCTGTCCGGGTGCCCCGACAGCATCCGGGACAACTCGGTGACCCGCTCCTCGCTCTGCACGGTGGTGGCGGTCGTCACCGTGCGGCCCCGGGACGTGCGCTTGACCACGCTGATCTGCGCGTCGGCCTGCGACGCCACCTGGGCCAGGTGGGTGACGACAAGGACCTGCCGGTCGCGCCCGACCTCGTGCAGGGCGCCCCCCAGGGCCAATGCCGCCGCGCCGCCGACACCGGCGTCGACCTCGTCGAAGACCATCGTCTGGGGACCACCCAACCCGACCAGGCGGATGGCCAACATGGCCCGCGCCAGCTCTCCCCCCGACGCCGCGCGCGCCAGCGGCTGGACCGCCTCGCCGACGTTGGCGCCGAGGGCGAGCTCAATGGGCTCCCCCGCGCCCTCGGGGCCGACCCGCACCTCCAGACGCGCCCCGGCCATGGCGAGGGCGCCCAGCCGCTCGCCCACCCGGTCGCCGAACGAACCGGCGGCCCGGGTCCGCACGGCCCGCACGGCCGCTTCGGCGTCGGCCAGCTCGACGAGGCGCACGTCGCGCTCGGCCTGCAGGCGGAGTGCCTCGACCTCCGCGTTCTCCAGCGCGGCCAGGCGCAGGGCGCCCTCGCGGCCGTAGGTCATGACGGCGGCGAGGTCCTCCCCGTACTTACGCCGCAGCTCGCCGAGCAGGCGCCGGCGCTCCTGCACCTCGACGAGGCGCTGCGGATCGTCCTCCCAGCCTTCGATCTCGTCGCGCAGAGTACGGGCGAGGTCGGAGAGCTCGACGGCGGCCGCGGCCAGGCGGGCGTGGTAGCTCTCGAAGGCCTCCCGGCCCGCCAGCGCGCTGCCGGCGCGACCGAGCAGGTCGACGGCCCCGCCCTCGCCCGCCGGGTCGACCGACTCCAGTGCCGCGAGCGCGGCGTCGCGATACGCCGCAGCGTCGGCCAGCCGGTCCTCTTCGAGCCGGAGGGCGGCCTCCTCGTCGGGGTCCTCCAGGTGGGCGCCGGCGATCTCCTCTACCTGGTAGCGCAGCACGTCGGCTTCGCGGGCTCGCTGCTGGGCATCGCCGCCGAGTCCGGCCAACGCCTCGTCGAGTGCGAGCAGCTGGCTCCGGAGGGCCCGCACCAGGCTGAGATCCGTGCCGGCGAAGGCATCGAGGACGTTGCGTTGGGCGACGGGCGTGACGAGGGCGCGGTGCTCGTGCTGCCCGTGGATCTCGACCAGCGCGGCGGCCGCCTCGCCCAGCGCGGCGAGCGGCGCCATGCGGCCGTCCACCCAGGCCCGGGATCGCCCTTCGGCCGGAACGGAACGGGTCAGGATCACTTCGCGGGCGGCGTCACCCTTCCCCACCACGAAACGGGCCTCCACGAGAGCCTCCGTGGCTCCGGTGCGCACCATGCCCGCATTGGCCCGGCCGCCCAGGACCAGCTGCAGGGCCTCGACCACCAGGGTCTTGCCCGCACCCGTCTCACCGGTGAGGGCGGTCATTCCGGGCCCGAAGACCAGGGTCAGGTCCTCGATCACACCCAGATCGCGCACGTGCAGATCGGTCAGCACGACCGGATCACGGGTCCCGGTGGGCGAGAAGCCGGAAGCGCAGGATGCCCCCGAAGGTCTGGGGCTCGTTGCGCACGACGCGCACGGGTCGCTCGGCCACGGTGCAGGTGACCGTCGCCCCGGGCTGGAGGCGGCCGATCTCTTGCCCGTCAATGACGAGGACGCCGGCCCGATCGGGCGCGACCTCGACCGTGACCTCCTGGTCCTCGGTCAGGACCAGGCTCCGGTCGAGCGAGAAATGGGGCGCGACGGGAGTGACCACCATGGCGCGCAGCGTGGGCGCCAGGATCGGACCGCCGGCCGAGAGGTTGTAGGCGGTCGACCCTGTCGGCGTGGCGATGATGAGCCCGTCCGCCGAATAGGTCAGGGCCTCCTCCCCGTCCACCGACGTCGCCAGGCGGACGGTGTGACCGAAGTCGATCTTCTCGATCACCACCTCGTTGAGGGCCAGCAGAGCCGTGATGCCATCACCGAGCGAACGGTCCGAGATCGCCACGTCGAGCGCGCAACGTGCCTCGACGATCGCCTTGCCCTCGAAGACCTTGACGAGAGCGCCGCGCACCTGGTCCGGCAACAGGTCGGGCAGGTAGCCGAGGCGCCCGAAGTTCACCCCGAGGACCGGGACGTCCTCGGTGGCGGCCAGGCGGACGACGCGCAGGAAGGTGCCATCGCCGCCCAAGCTGACGGCCACGGTGGTCCCACCGAAGTCGACGTCGGCCAGCTCGACGTCGTTGCCCGCTTCGCTCACCCGGTCGGGGCCGCTGAACTGCAGGATGCGGGCGACATCGCCACGCTCGGTCAGCCAGGCGGCCGTGTCGGTGGCCAGCGCCAGCGCGTCGGGACGGTCGGGGTGGACCAGGAAGGTGACGGTCGCCATCGGCGAGAGTGACTCAGCCGGCCGGTGCGGTCGGTGGGACGTGTCCGTCCGCCTCCGACACGGCGGCGCTGAACAGGGCGGTGGCCTCCCCGGCCTCGCCACCGGTCATGCCGATGCGGGCATGCACCAGGAACTCGACGTTGCCGGCCGAGCCGGTCAGGGGGGAAACCATCGCTCCCATGATGCCGGTTTTCGCGTCATGCAGCGCGGACGCCACGCCCTCGAGGGCACCCAGCCAGAGCGCGGGATCCCGGATCACGCCCTTGCCGCGGGAGACGGCGACCCGGCCCGCCTCGAACTGCGGCTTGACCAGCAGGACCAGATCGGCATCGGGCGCCGAGACCGGGCCGGTGAGGGCGGGCACGACGCTGCGCAGCGAAATGAAGCTCAGATCGGCCACGACCAGCGGGACGGGCCGGTAGGCGGGGTCTGCGGCCGTGAGGTCCTCGAGGGTGAGGGTGCGCACGTTGGTTCGCTCCAGGACCGTGACGTCGGGGTGGGCACGCAGCGACGGATGGAGTTGTCCGTGGCCGACGTCCACCGCGTAGACGTGGGCGGCACCGCGCTGGAGCAGGCAGTCGGTGAAGCCGCCGGTCGATGCCCCGGCATCGAGGGCGCGCCGTCCGGAGACGGGGATGGCGAACCGGTCCAGTGCGGCCTCGAGCTTGTGCCCGCCGCGG
Source organism: uncultured Acidimicrobiaceae bacterium (assembly GCA_963742035.1). Classification (GTDB taxonomy): domain Bacteria; phylum Actinomycetota; class Acidimicrobiia; order Acidimicrobiales; family RAAP-2; genus Bog-473. The sequence goes on along the minus strand of CAVUKH010000007.1, from coordinate 422,228 downwards.
CCGACGTAGGGCGAGGCCGGCCCGAGGATCACGATGGGCTCGTCGCGGGCCACGAGCCGTGCGGCCTTCTCGGCGCGCGCACCTGAGACAAGGACCGCACCAGCCGCAACCGCCGCTTGCGCGTCCTGCCGGGAATCGACGAGGCCGCGTCGCACGAGCTCGGCATCGAGCCGGCGGCGGGCCCCGCTGGTCAGCTGGCGGCCTTCTTGGACGCCGAGTCGTTGGCCTCGGAGACCTTCTTCTTGTGGGACTTCTTGGCCTCCGTGTCGGCGGCCCGGGTCGGCGTGTTGAGGCCGGGGAGGCGGGACGGGGCCACCTTGGTGGCGGCGTCGCGGGCGCGTGACGCCGTCTTGCCGGCCTGCGCGGTGACATCCTTGGCGGCCTTGCCGGCGTGCGCCGTGACGCCCTTGGCCGTCTGCCCGGCCTTGTTGGTCGCCTCCTTGGCCGTCTTCCCGGCCTTCGTCGTTGCATCCTTGGCGGCCTTGCCCGCCTTGCCGGCGTGCGTGGTGACGTCCTTGGTGGCGTTGCGCCCGGCCTTGGCCGACTTCTTGAGGACCTCGGCCACCTGGTTGGCCAGTGCCTCCAGGGCCGTGGGGTCGATCTTCTCGAGCTGGCTGGCCACCTCGTGGCGCACCAGTTCGAGGACCTGCTCGCTGGACTTCCGGCTCCGCTCCACCAAGTTGTCGACCCACTCCTGTGCCTGGCTGCGCTGAATGTCGCCGGCGTTCACCAACTCTCGCACGATCTCCTCGGCCCGGCCACGGCTGACCTGTCCGAGGACGGTCCCCGCATCGAGGTATTTGCGTATGCGCTCATTGCTTGCCATTTCACAAGAGTATCCAAAGTGCTAGCTAGCTGCAAGCACTTTTATGGGGGGGCGTCCAGGGCCCCTTGCACGAGCCGGAGCAGGTCGGGCGCCACAGCGGCGGGATCGGCGTCGGTCGGGATCTCGCCCTTCTTGGTGACTCCGGAGAGGACCAGGGCGAAGGGAATGCCCAGCTGGGCGGCCAGGGCGCCGTCGGTCGAGGGACGGTCCCCCACCATCACCCGCAGCTCGGCGGACCCGACCCGGGCGGTGATGGCGTCGGCCGTCGGTCGATGGGGCTTGCCCGCCACCTCGGGCGTGACGCCGGCGGCGGTGACCACCGCGGCCAGGAGGGCGCCGGCCCCGGGCACCAGGCCGTCGGGGGTGGGGTACGTGGCGTCCTCGTTCGTGGCCACCAGGCGCGCCCCGGCCCGCACTGCCGTGACGGCGCGGGTCAGCCGATCGTAGGTGAAGTCGCGGGTCAGCCCCACGACGACGGCATCGGCCGGTCCCTCGGGGACGACGAGGACGCCCCGGGCGGCCAGTGCCTCGAGGACACCGTCACCGCCGAGCACCAGCGCGGTCGATCCGGGCGCCAGCATGCCGGCGGCGACGTCCGCCGAACGCAGGAGGTCGGCGTCCTCGGCCGTGATCCCGCAGTGCGCCAGTTGCCGGTGCAACTCGGCCCGCGTCGGCAGCGCGTTGTTGGTGGCGAACACCACGCGGACCCCGACGCTGCGCAGGCGGGCCACCGCCTCGTCCACGCCGGGGATGGGCTTTCCGGAGAGCCACACCACACCATCGAGGTCGATGACCCATGTGCCCCGGGGCGGTGGTGGCCACATCGGGGCGAGGCTAACCGGCTTCCCTAGACTCGCGTGGCGTGGCCGAGCTGCAGATCGACGGGGACAAACTCGTGCTCCACCTCCGCCCGCTCGAGAAGGCCGAGGGGATGCACGGCGAGATCCGGCTGCCGCTTTCCGCGGTGACCGCGGTCCGTTCCGTCGACGACCCGTGGCCCGAGCTGCGCGGCATCAGGGCGCCCGGAACCGGTGTGCCGAACGTCATCGCAGTCGGCACCCGACGGGGCGGCTTCGGCAAGGACTTCGCTGCCGTGCACGGGAAGGGACCGGCGGTGGTCGTCGAGCTGGAGGGCGCCGAGTACGGCCGCCTCGTCGTCACCGCAGACGACGCGGCCGCCCGGGTCGCGACCATTCGGGAGGCGCTCGGTAGGGCTTGATCCCGTGGGTTGGGCGGTGGCGCTTGGTTCGACGCGACGGCTGTCAGGGGTGAGAGGTCAGGTGTCGGCCCAGGGCGGCTGAAAGCTGATGGAACACGCGACGTCGCGTTGCGTGACGAACCCGACGACGCGAGCCTCTTCCAGCACGGGAAGCCTGGACTGCTGATGCCGGCACATGAGCGCAACGGCATCTTCAAGGGGGACGTCGACGTCGAGCGCCAGGGCATCGTCGGTGGTCCCTGCGAACTCGGCCAGGCTGACCTGACGCGGATCGCGGCCCTGGGCGACGACGCGCGTCACGATGTCGCGGTTGCTCACGCTCCCGGCCAGCGAGCCGTCGCTCTGGCAGAGGGGGGCGGCCTCGGCATTGTGGCGGGCCAGGAAGCACGCCGCATCGGCGGCGGTCTCGCTGGTGTGGAGCACCTCGACCTCCCCGTGCATCACATCCCGGATGGTCCTCATGGCGACCTCCCACTGCCGGCGGGCCGATTCCCGGGCCCGCGTTCCCTACGCTCGCGCCCTCGACTCAGGACGGCAAGGGTCCATGGCAGCCCTTGTGCGGAGCTGCCGGCGAACGTATGTTCGTCGACATGGATCGCCAGTTCGAGCTCGAGTCCCTCCGGCGGTCGCTGGCCATGCTGCGACCGGGGGCCCCCGCTCTGGACCGGGAGGCGGCCATGCGTCTGGTGCGAGAGCTCCAGGAGCTGGAGCGTCAACTGCGGACGCTGCGTCACGGACTCCAAGAACTGCTGGCCGACACCGGGTGAGTGGACCCGGTGGAAGTCGCACCAGGGGGCGGGACGCGGTGAACCCCGCGGGTACGCCGGCGACGGCGATGGATGCGCTCAGGACGCCTTGCGTCGGGCGGCGGTCTTGGTCCGGGCGGGTGCCTTGGCGGTCTTGGCCGCCTTCTTGGCGGGGGCAGCGCGCGTGGCCGCGGTTCTCTTGGCGGATGGACGCTTCGTGCGCTTGCCTTCCGACCCCGGTTTCGCGGCCGCCGCGATGCTGGCGTTGAGTGCCTCCATCAGGTCGACGACCTTGGCTGCCGGTTCCGGGCCCTCCTGCAGCACGATCTCGTGACCCTGGCGCTTCTCCTCGATGATGGCCTCGACCTTCTCGCGGTGCGTGTCGTGGAAGCGCGCGGGGTCCCACTCGCTCTCCATCGACTCAATGAGCAGCTGCGCCATGGAGAGCTCCCGGTCGGTCACGTCACCCGTCTCGGGCAGGTCGAGGTCGCGCCCGGGTGACCGCACCTCGTCGGAGAAGTACATGGTGTGGAGGGCCAGCGCGTCGTCCTCGGGACGAATGGCGACGAGGTACTCCTTGTTGCGCATGACGAGCGTCGCGATGGCGATCCGTCCGGCCTCGGCCATGGCCCGACGCAAAAGGGCGTAGGCCTTGTCGGCGCCCTCGCCCTCGGGGGCCAGGTAGTAGCTGGAGCGGAAGAAGACGGGGTCGATGTCGACGAGGCCCACGAAATCGGAGATCTCGATCTGGCGCGACTTCTTCGGCTCGGCCGACTCGAGCTCCTCTTCGGTCAGGATGACGTACTCGCCGCCGCCGAGGTCGTAGCCCTTGACGATCCGGTCCTGCGGGACCTCGTCGCCGGTTCGCTCGTTGACCTTCTTGTAGCGGATCCGGTCGGACGTGCCCTCCTCGAACTGGTTGAAGTGGATGCTCTTGTCCGAGGTGGCCGGGTACAGGCCGACGGGGATGTTCACCAGTCCGAAACTGAGAGCCCCCTTCCAGATCGTGCGTGGCACGCCCAACAAAATACCAGCCCAGAGCCGGTCCACCACCTTGTTACAGCCCTTCGTCACACTGAATCAATGGTGAAGGACGCCCCAGCCGGCTTCGGCCCCGCCCTGCTACGCGGGTTGGCCGAGCTGGGCCCGGTGGATCCGTTCTCGGGCGACCTGTCCCTTGAACTGGGGATTTCCCTCTGGCTCCGCACGAGCGAGACTTCGCTCATTGAGGCCCGGGCGTCCCTCCTGGAGATCCGCCGGGTGATTCTGGAGGTCTGCGGGATCGAGCCGTCCACCGAGCCCTTCCCGATGGTCGGCCGTTCCCCCCGCTCCGACGTGGTCAACCTGGTCGGCTACCTCTCCGAGCTTCTTGCCCGGGCCTCGAGGGGCGTGGCGCGCGGTATGGAGACGGTCATTGAGGCCGTCGTGGCAGAGCTCCCGCCACCGCGGGACGAGGCGCTCGGGGCGTAGCCCTCAGAAGCCGAAGGCGGCGATGATGGCGCCGTTGAGGGCCGTGCGCGGCCTCGCTCCCCAAGTAGGGCGCGTTGCCATAGGCAAAGACGTCACCTCTCGTGCCGAGGCCACCCAATAGCCCTTGCCGTCAGCGGTCGGGAAAATGGCCGTTGCGGGGTTGAACTGGTTGACGTACCCGGTCGGGGAGCCGAAGTTGTTCGGCGTCGCCGATAGCTGGCCACGACACCGTTCGCGAACAACAACCAGTAGCCCATGCCGTCCGGCGTCGCCGCAGCGTTGACCACGGGCGACGGCTGGGTTCCGGGAGCGCCGTAGAAGGGCGCGTCGCCGAAGGAGTAGACACCGCCCGTAGTTGGTGACGAGCCAGTAGCCTTTCCCGTGCCGTCGGGCATGACCGAACGGCCGGTTCCGGAGCACAGCCGCCGATCCCGGGGCAGGACCCGTCGAACTTGGCGTCGCCGAATGCGAAGACGCCGCCATCGGACGCGACCATGAAGTAGCCATGCGCCGATTGACGGAGGGCACCATGCCGACGATCGGGGCAGCGAGGCTATGGGGCAATCCCGAACCGGCCGGGTTGAGGCCGACGCCGGGGATGGAACCGTAGAAGAAGAGCGTCACCGAAGCTGAAGATGCCGCCGTCCGACGCGACGAGCCAGTACCCGGCTCGAGTCAATGTGGGCGTGATGCCCACCACCGGACGCTGCAGTGGGACTCCTCCCATAGAACCGTGGAAAACGGCAGCACCGAACGAGAAGATGCCGCCGTCGGACCCGACGAGCCAATATCCCCGAGGTGCCGGGCCGACCTGGAACGTCTGGGGGCTGCCGGTGGCGCCCAGGTAATTGGTGCCCGGTCGCGACGCTGGACGTGAGCGTGCAGGCACCCGTGGTGGTGAACAGGACGGTCTGCCCGTCGCGACTCGACCTTGCAGACGCTCGGCGTGCTTGAGACGACCGTGGTCGTACCATCACCAGTCGTGCCGATGTCGGCCGTGAACCCGGCGAACTCGACCGCCCCGGTGGGAAGGTTCGTGATGGTGGGCGTGGTCGCTTGGGCGCGCCCGACGGAGAACGTCTGAGCGCTGCCGGTTGCGGCGAGGTAGTTGGTGCTGGTTGCGATCTGGGCTGTCAGGGAGCAGGTGCCGACGCCCACGTAGCTCACCGAGACGCCCGTGGCCGTGCAGACAGCGGGCGTGTTGGACGTTACTGACGTCACGCCGCCGCCGATCGTGTTGCCCACGACTGCAACGAAGCCGCCGCCATAGGTGCCCTGCGTCGGCAGGTTCGTGATGGTCGGTGGGGTGGGTTGAGGGGCCTGGCCAATGGTGATGGTGGTCGCCGCCGACATGGCGACGAGGTAGTTGCCATCGGCCGCCTTGGTGGCGGTGACGATGCAGGTGCCGATCGACGTCGAGAGAAGCGCTCCGGACGAGATTCCACAGCCGGTGGCGGTACCGCCGTCGACGACATAGGTCACGGCCCCGGTGCCCGAACCGCCGCTAGTGGTCAGCGTGAGGGGCGAGTTAAAGGTGCCCGAGATCGAAGTGATGCTGAGTGGGGCCTGCGTACCGAGCGATGGTGAGACAGGTCCGTCGCTACCGAACGAGTCGCTGAAGACGGTGTCCGTGTCGGTGAACGTGGCCGTAGCGGTGTAGGCAGTGCTCGCTAGTGCAGGGGTGATGGAGCAGCTCGCCACGCCGAGGCTGAGCGGAGTGGTCAAGGTGCACGTCACGCCGGTCCAGGCCACGGTGCCCACCGGGGGGCCGCCGGTACCGGCGACTGTGGCCGTAAAGATCAGGGTGCCGCCCGTTGAGACAGTGGCCACATTGCTGGTGACCATCGTCGTCGATGGCAGTGGCTGCCCCTGCCGGTGCCGAGGACAAACCGAGCCAGACGCCACACGTCGCCGTGGCGATCACAGCGATGGATGTGGCGAACCACTTCTTCGTCTTCATCGACCCTCACTCACCGCCGAACGCCCCCACCCAACCCCGACCAGGTCAGGGCAAAGAAGTGGACGTCCAAGTCAACTCTGCCGATGTCCCGGAGGGATCACCGGTCGCCAATGTCCAGACGCTACGCCTCGCCGCCGCCGCAGGAAAGTCGTCCGGTCATCGCCCTTCGGTCTCGGCCTCGGTCGACGTGCGGGACGCCGGCGCTCTCGGCGGTTTCCCAGGAGTTTCACGAACGAGGATCAGCCCTCAACCTCCACTAGAGGTGGAGATCCTGGCGAGTCCAATCGTCTCTCCCACGGCGGCGCCGATTCTTCACCGTGCACTCCGAACGCCAGGAGGGGCGCCCCGTTGCCCGACGAGGGCCAGGAGGGTCACAGCGGGTCGCCAGGGGCCACGGTCATGATGGGCGCATATGGCAACGAAGAAGCGTCGCAGGCTGATCATCGGGGTGGCCGGAGTGGTCGTGATCGTGGTGCTGGCCGCAGTCCTCGGGCCGTACGTGTACATCCACTTCATTGAGGGTCCGGCGCCGGCAAAACTCGAGCTTCCCAAGTCGTCCGGCACCACGAGCACGGCGCCGGGATCAGCTGTCACGTCGTCCTCGCTCGAGGGGGTCTGGAATGTCGGCGCGGGCTCGCAGGCGGGCTACCGCGTACAGGAGGTCCTGGTCGGCCAGAACGCCACTGCGGTCGGTCGTACCAGCGAGATCTGGGGCTCCATGACGATCTCGGGTTCGACCGTGACCAAGGCGACCTTCACCGTCGACATGGCGAGCGTCGTGAGTGACCAGAGTGAGCGAAATGCGCACTTCGACGGTCCCATCATGGACGTGAGCCAGTACCCCACTGCGACCCTGACTCTCGCCGGCCCGATCGATCTGGGGACGATTCCAACGGAGGGTGCAGTCGAGCACTACAACGCCGAGGGTGATCTCGATATGCATGGCGTCACGAAGTCGGTGAACTTTCCCGTCACGGCGGAGCGCGTCGGATCGGGCATCGACGTCCTCGCCGACGTCCCCATCACCTTCTCGGAGTGGAACATCGCCAACCCCAGTATTGGTGGCTTCGTCACCACGGCCAATTCCGGCACTCTCGAAGTGCTGCTTCATCTCACGCAGGGAGCGGGGAACCCGGTTTCGAAATCAGCCGGCGGGGCAGGGTCGGTCGGTGGAGGTGGACCGGTCACGGTCCCCAGCACCACTGTTCCGCCGCTGAACGTCCCTTCCGGCTAGTCCACCTCATCCGGCCCGGACCGCGACCCGCCGGGTACCCTGGGTTCGCCCAACAGCCCCGCTTGGCGCAGCAGAACCCTATTTCGGTAGATCAGCTGCTCCGACACGCCTCGAATGGGGTATGGCTTGAGGGGAAATCACCCGGCAATTCCGAGAGGTTCCGTGACAACCGTCAATCAACCGCTGAACGGCGGCCGCAGTGGACACAGGCTCCCCGAGACCGCGCTCGGCAGGCTCGGTGGCTGGGGTCCCGCCCTGATGTCGATCGCGCTCGCGGTCGCCTACGGCCTGTACATCGCGCTGCGGACGTACGAAGTCGACCTCGGTGTGTACCTGCGACTGGGCGGGCGGTACGTCTTCACGTCCCACCTCTATTCCTTTGTGCTCCCCAACACGAGCCTCCCGTTCACCTATCCCCCTTTTGCGGCCCTCCTGTTCGCGCCGTGGCAGCGGGCCTTCAGCAGCGTCGGATTGGTGCAGGCGATCTGGACGATGGGCAACGTGGCCGCGCTCGTCGGCGTGCTGTTGTTGACCCTGCGTCAGGTCAGACCGTCCCTTGACAAGATGGCCACCTGGCGTCTCGCACTCGTATTGAGCCTGCCGGCCCTCCTTCTCAATCCTGTGCTCATCACCATCGGATTTGGTCAGGTGAACTTGTTCGTCACCTTCCTTGTCATGTGGGACCTGTTGAGCGAGCGCAGGATAGGCAAACGGCACGTACCCCTCGGAGTGGCCATCGGGTTGGCGGCCGCGATCAAGCTCACTCCCCTGCTGTTTGTCCCCTACCTGGTGCTCACTCGGCGCTGGCGCGGCGCCCTGACGGCTGCGCTCACCTTCGGCGTGTGCGAGCTGGTGACCTTTGGGGCCTCACCGACTTCGTCTAAGGCGTACTGGACCAAGGCAGTGTTCAAGCCGAGTCGTGCCGGCGATCTCTCGATTGTCGGCAACCAGAACCTCTGGGGCGTACTCGATCGGTTCACCCACGGTGTCCTCCCTGATGGCGTGATGCTTCCGCTGCTGCTCACCGCCGCTGCCGCCGGCCTTGTGTTGGCCGCCCAGGCGCACCGGCGATCCTCGCCCCTGCTGGGAGTGCTGGTCTGTGCGGCGACGTGCCTCCTGGTGTCCCCCATCTCCTGGGTGCACCATCTGGTGTGGGTCGTGCCCGCGATCCTGTGGCTGGCGCTCGCGCCAGACAGACCTCGTTGGGGACGCGTGTTCGCCGTTGGAACGGCCTGCCTCTTTTGGAGTGCACCCGTGTGGTGGGTGCCGTACAAGAACACGTCCGACCTTCATCTCAACCCGCTGCAGCTCGTCGCCGGCAACTCGTTCTTCTTTGCGATGGTGCTCTTCGTCATCGGCACGGCCTTCCTCGTCCTGCGCCGGGGGCCACGGAGGGCAGGCGGTGCAATTCGAGGGCAACGCACTCCGGCCTGAATCCGCCGTGCATCGGACGGACGGGGGCCGGGGGTGTGTTGTCGGTCCGTTGTTCCGGTTCGGATCGAATTGCCCTATTCGGGAAGGCGGAGGACCGCCAAACTCGAACGCGAGGGCGGGGTGATCAGGGAGTCTCCGGGGGGATTCGTCACCCCGCCCTCTTTCGCACCGCGAACGGCGACGGCCCTCGAGCGGCGGGCTCTGCCGGTTCGAAACCCGTGGCGACGCCGCTGGCTGGCCCTCGGCCAGAAGAGAGGTGGGGGCCGGGTGGAGGGCTAGGGGAACCACATCTTCCCGGCCCCCACCCCGTTCCGTCCCCCATGCCGTACGCAGAGAGTACCAGTGAATCGGCTGTGAAGGCAGGGGTGACAACCCTTGGGACAGCCGACGATGTGTCGGCGGCACGCATCCCCTTCTCTCCCAGAAAGAGCTCTCGACCAGGGGCTTCATCCATCGAATCCCCCGGTGCTCCCGCAAGGTGGACCGGAGCCCCTGTCGCGGCCACCCCGACACCTGGGTGCGAGGGGCCCTCTCCCCGGCCTGCCGGGCGCCGGTCGGAGGGCCTCTGAAACCCCATGCCGTTGCGCCTGCGTTTGTGTTTGGTCGGTCTGTCCGGCCCATCGGTTCTGACGGCGAAGTGTCTGGCTCCTACCTTTGGGGCGGTGGTCGGGGGGATCACACTCCCGGGTCCCAGGAGCTTTCACAGACTTAAATCCCCGCGATCCCCTTGCCGAGGAGGATGACGCCAAAGAAGAGGTAGACCACGGCCATCACGGTGCCGTTGTTGCGGTCGAGCCATTGCTGCCATCCCCTGAGAACGCCCTCCGAGCGATCACCCAAGACGAGAGCGGTCACGATGGGTGCAGCGACGCCGAGCGAGACGATGCACGCGTACGTGGCGATGACCCAGATCTGTTGGGTAGCAGGCAACTCCGCCGTCGCGATCACCACGCCCGAAGCCACCGCGACGGCGATGTTCTTCGGGTTCATGGCGCCAACCACGACACCCGCCAAGAAAGACTTGCCGCCGCCGAAATCGGCGATGCCCCTCATCCATTTCGGTGCATCACCTTGGTCGTCCGGGCCGGGACGATGCCCGAACTTGCGCACGGCGACGACGAGAAGCCAGACACCGAGGGCCAGGAGGAGGGCTGAAGCACCCCGGGAGCGGTTCGAATCCGGTTCCAGGCCGATCGCATCGGCCAGTGCGGTCACTCCGCTCAGCACCGCCGCGACGCCGAACAGGAACCCCAAGAGATAACTCGAGGCATTGGCGATCGGCCGTTTGCTGAACAACAACAGGATTGACGCCACGATATTGATCGGGGAAACAGCGACGACGATGACAAGCGGCAGAATCTCGCCGAGAACGGTCTTCATCGATTCGGTGGACGCTCCACGGTCCGCTCAAGCTACTGGCCGTGACCGCATAAACGGATCCTTGGTCGTGACCGAGCCTTTCGGGTCGACTCGAGCAAAACGCCCACCGGCACGTCGCTCCTCGTGTCGGGGGCAGCGCCGTCCTCCTCCATACCCCAGTCCTCGACGTGCGATCCGTTCGAGCGGGAAAGCAGCGTGTCCGGCTCGTCGAGCGCTGTGCTGGTCCCTTCCGTGGGCTGAAGGACCGTGCGGTCAGGGAGCGGACCGTCGCCTGCTCGCCCAAGGCGCACTCCCCGACAGGCGGAGAGATGTGGTGGGATACAACGCAATCAGTGCGTGGGCCTTGACAGGCCCGACATGACCGGCCAACCTCTTGCAACGGCCGTGAATGGCGCACGACCGGCGTGATTCGGACGGCTCCATCGGGACGGACGGAGAGTCCGATGGAGGTGAACGGCTTGAACCGGGGAACGGCAACGACGCACGTGCAGGCCGTTCTTGCCATCGACGACCGTGTCCTTCGCAACTATTGGGTCACCCAGACGTATTCGGATCTGGCTGCGGGTCTGAGTCGACTACTCGGGCCGAACACGGCCAACTGGTGCACGTTCGGCACCTGGGCCTCCGATACGGTCGGGCGGAATATCCGTGGGGAGGACCTGCCCAAATGGCTTCATGACCGCGTTGTCCTTCATGACGGGATGATGGGGGCAATTCGTTCCGTGAACGAGGGTCCACAAGGCAAGCTTCTCTCCGAGTGCCTCCACCTCGTCACCCCTGATCATGTGATCGATGTGGTCCGTGAGCTCCTGGGTGCGTGCGCCGTCAATCTGTCCAATGGCAACACCGAGGTGTTCGCCGAGATCGCGCCCGCGGCAGCGACCTTCATTGCGTGCTTCGGGGCCCAGCCAAGTCATGTCGCTTCCGCCCGCGCGCGCGTCCTCGAGCTGTGCGATGGTGCACCACCGTTCGAAGGCGTCAATCGCCTGCGTGCCGGGTTCTCGCTCTGGTGCGATGCCATGGAGGAGACGACCGCGGCGACCAGGAGCCAGCGCATTCTGGCCGGCTCGCTGCAGCTCGGCGCGCACGAGCAGCATCACCTCCAGGGCGCGATCGCCGGCAGTATGGATATGGGGGTCAACCAAAGCGCCGCCCTCTACCGACAGCGCCTGACCTCGGAGCGCGGGACATTGGCCCGACTTGAGCCGTCGATCATCTCGGCACTCGATCCTGTCGTGAGGGCCACCGGCGACCTCTGGGGTGATCTGATGACCAAGCTCCTCGGCACCATCGAGACGCCCGACGGGACGTTGCTCCTGGACCACGACGTACCCCCGATCCCGGGCCAGCCATTCACACCGCCCGACATGATGCCCGTCGTTGTCGAGGACCTGACCGCGTTGTTGGCTCGCTTCGACCGTAGTGACGGGAACGGCGTCGGAAGTGCTGCGGCCGACTGGGTCAAGCTCGACGATCGCATGAACTTCATCGCGAACCTGTTCCTCTCCCGCCATCACCGAATTGAGCTGTTCCAGCCCCCGTTCGACGGTGCGGTCGTGTCGGACATCGAAGCGGGCCGCATCCCCGGCCAGACGTTCTCCATCGGCAGCCCAGCGTGCGAGCCGGGGCGTCGACCGCCGCCGACAATCGGCACCCGCCGGTTCACCGACGGATTCCTCGAGAGCCTCCGCACAGCGTCAGACTGGTCGGCAGATCAGGCCGTGAGCACCTTCTTCGAGGAGAGCGGGGAGGGACACACTCAACTCTTCGTTCGACTGGCGCAGCTCTCGGCCGGCGATGTCCCCGACGATCAGCTGCCGGGCGTCGGTGCATTCGTCACCGCCAGGGAACCCTGGCCGGACTGGGCAGATGCGGAACTCGTTCGAAACGGCCAGAGGTTCTTCCGGCAATGGGGGCCCCAACTCGGCATGGCGTTGTGGATGGCGTCTCTCCCGGCCGACTACGCCTGCGCCAAGGGGGCGGAGCCTCTGGTCCGAACGGCTCGGCTGACCGGGAAGCCGAAGCGTCGCTACGTCGAAACAGGGCAGATGATCATCAACGCCATGACGCCGGGCGCTCTCGAGACGGGGGCGCCGGGCTACGAGACGATCCGGCACGTGCGCCTCATGCACGCTGCTGTCCGCCATCTCCTCCTCCACGCCGAGGATCTCCGCACACCTGCCGGTGATCCCATCGAACCGTGGGACGATGCACTCGGTGTGCCTCTGAACCAGGAGGACCTGTTGGGATGCCTGTTCTCCTTCAGCGTCGTCGGTATCGATTCGCTCCGTCGTTCTGGCATCCGGGTCGACGACGCTGAAGCCGAGGCCTACATTCACGCCTGGAACCTGGTCGGCCACCAGCTGGGGATCCGTTCTGACCTCCTCCCGTTGAACTGGTCCGATTCCGAGGACATCTGGGGTCATATCAAGGCTCGTGCTTACGCCGAGAGTGACGCCGGCAGGGAACTCACAGGGGCGGCCATCGAGTGCATGCGGGATCTCATCCGATTCGGGCCACTGGGGGGGCTTCCGGCGTCAGGCATTCGTCATTTTCTCGGCGACGCGACCGCCGAACTGCTGGGGGTGCCGAAGGCCGATTGGACGCGATGGTTCTTCACCTTCGTGCAAGTCAGCGACACCCTCTTCGACCAGACCTGGGGCCGCCTGCCCGGCGTCCCCAACCTGTCGGCAGCGCTGGGGCTGAGGATGTTGCGCGGGTTCGAGCGGACCGAGCGCGACGGGGATCGACCAAGCTTCCAAATTACCGATGAACTCAGAGACGCCTGGGGGATGGGGAATGCTCACTGACCACAGTTGACGGTTGGAGCCTGCGGTTGACGCCTCCAAGATGTGGGGCTTTCGGGTCCGACGCGCCAGCTGTAGCCCAACCGCGGTTGCTTGCGGTCCCGAGCCGCCTTAACGTGCGCTCGTACGAGAGGGGTCCCGTGCGACGTGGTGCTCCAGGAGGTGCTGCGTGACCACAGAGAACTTGGCAGTTCTCTTCTCTGATGTGGTCGGGTCGACCGAGTTGTCGCTCGCCATGCCGCCGGAAGCCGCCGACGACGTACGTCGTGGGTACTTCTCGGTCTTGCGTCAGGCCGTGGTCGCCACCGGCGGCCATGAGGTCAAGGGGCTGGGCGATGGAATCATGGTGACCTTCGCGTCGGCCTCGGCCGCCCTGGCCTGTGCTGTCGCCATGCAGCAAGGCGTCGAGCACGACACCCGTGACCGCACGTACAGCGTGGGGCTGCGGATCGGATTGAGCGGTGGGGAGATCACCGCCGACGACGACGGCGACTACTACGGGGATGCCGTGATCGAAGCAGCCCGTTTGTGCGCTGTCTGCGAAGGCGGTCAGATTCTTTCGGCCGCCGTCGTACCCATGATGGCCGGGAGGCGGAACCGGCATGTCTGTCGTTCGGTAGGCGTGATGGCCCTGAAAGGCCTGCCCGATCCCGTCGACACCGTCGAGGTGATTTGGGAGCCGCTCGTCACGACTGTCGGCGGTGGGGCCGTCCCGCTCCAGACACGCCTGACCGTCAGGCCGACCGTCGGAGTCGTCGGCCGCGAGATCGAGACGGCAAGGCTCGCCGCAGCATTCAAACGTGTCGCGAACGGCGAGGGGCGAGAGATCCTGCTGGTGAGCGGAGAGGCCGGCCTCGGAAAGACCACCCTGGTGGCCGAGGCAGCGCGCGCCGCCCATCGCACCGGCGCCACCGTCCTGTTCGGCCACTCCGAGGAGGACATGACCACGCCCTATCAGCTCTTCGCGGAGTCTCTCGGGCATTACGTCAACAACGTCGAAGATGAGCGGCTGAGGCGCCACACTCTCGCCCATGGCTCGGAGCTCACGCGCCTCATCCCCGCGCTCAGCAGCCGCATCACCGATGTTCCACGGCCCAAGGCCACCGACAGCGACACCGAGCGATACCTGCTCTTCACAGCCGTCGTCGCGCTGTTGGCCGAGGCATCGGCCGACGAGCCCATCATGCTCATCTTCGATGACATTCAATGGGCGGACTCTGGCAGCCTCCTCCTGCTGCGTCATCTGGCGACGACGTCGCTGCCGATGCGAGTGCTGCTGCTGGCGACCCTTCGTGACCACGAGCTGCCCAACGCCAAGGAGCTACGCGACACGGTGGGAGTGCTCTGGCGGCAGTCCGGGGTCTCGCGGCTCGAGCTGGGGGGCCTGAATCACGGGGATGTGCTCTCGTACATGGAAGCGGCGGCGGGACACAAGCTTCCCGAAAGCGGGGTCGCGCTCGCGCACGCCGTGCACCGCGAGACCGACGGAAACCCCTTCTTCCTCAGCGAGGTACTCCGACACTTGGCCGAGACCGGAGCCATCTACCAGGACCAGGCTGGTCAGTGGATGGCGGCCGAGTCACTCGGTCCGCTGGCCCTCCCCGACAGCGTGCGGGAGGTCGTCGGGGGCCGGGTGGCCCGTCTCGGGGACCGCGCCGAACGCTCCCTGTCCACCGCGGCGGTGATCGGCCGGCGGTTCGACTTCGACCTTCTGACCAGAGCCACTCGCTTCCCCGAGGACGAAGTTCTCGAGATCCTCGAGGCCGCCACTGCGGCGGCGCTCGTGCGCGAGGTTGCCGGCCCCCCCGGTCACTACACCTTCGCCCATGCGCTGATCCGGCACACGATCTACGAGAGTCTTGGTCCGACCCGACGCGCCCGCGCTCACAAACAGGTGGCCGAGGCGCTCGAGGACATCTGCGGTGGCCACCCGGGGGCGCGCGTGGGCGAGTTGGCCCGCCATTGGCTGAACGCCTCGGGCGGCTCCGCATCCGGCCGGGCGATCCGCTACGCACGGCAGGCCGGCGAGGCCGCCCTCAGCGCGTTGGCGCCGGCCGATGCGCTGCGGTATTTCACCCAGGCCCACGGGATGATGAAGCAGGTCGACGACCCCGACCCTGTCCTGGCGCTCGACCTCGTCATCGGACTGGGAACGGCGCAGCGCCAGACCGGCGATCCGGCATTTCGTGACACGCTGCTCGAAGCGGCACGGAGGGCGGCCGAGTTCGGCGACTCGGAGCGGCTGGTCGCTGCCGCCCTGGCGAACAACCGCGGCTTCTACAGCGCCGTTGGCGCCACCGACAGTGAGAAGGTCGGGGTGCTCGAGAGCGCACTCACTGGTCTGTCCGACCAGGTTCCAGAACGGGCACTCGTCCTTGCGACCTTGTGCTCCGAACTCGCCCACGGCAGCTCGCTCGAACGTCGGCAGGCCCTGGCGGAGGAAGCCGAGAGCATCGCAAACCTCAGTGGCGACGACACCACCTGCGTGCGCGTGCTCAACCATCTCTACGTCCCGCTGCAGGTCCCTCAGCTCCTCGGTCCCGCGCTCGCCCGAACGACCGATGCGCTGGTGCGCGCCGAGCGACTGGGTGACCCTGCGCTTCTCTACTGGGCCGCCATGTGGCGTTACGAGACGGCCGCTCGTGCCGGCGACACCGACGAACTGGACCGCTGCCTCGAGATACACGGGGCAATGGCGGAGTTGCTGGGCCAACCTGTGTTCACATGGGGACACAGATTCCTTCAGGGGCAGCGGGCTTTCATCGCAGGGGACACGGACCGCGCCGAGGCGTTGGCGACCGAGGCGCTCCAGATCGGCACTGACAGCGGTCAACCGGATGCGGGGATCATCTACGGCACCCAGCTCATGGGAGTGCGTGGACAGCGGGGCACTATGAACGAGCTCATCCCGCTCATTGAGCAGCTGGCATCTGACGCCCCGGAGATCTCGCCCTGGATGTTCGGGTCGCTGCTGGCCAAGGCTCACATAGAAGTCGACAATACCGAGGAAGCGCTGCGCCAGCTGGAGGCGTTCGCCGCTTCGGGGTTCGACCTCCAACTCGACCAGGTCTGGCTTTCCGGAATGGTCGACTACGCCGATGCCGCCGTCGTGTGCGGGGACCCGATCTACGCCAGACCCCTCTTCGAACGGCTCGCCCCCTGGCACGCGCAGCTCCCTGCCACCGGGGCAACTGCTCTGCCCCCGGTCAGCCACTATCTCGGCGGACTGGCCGGCGTCCTGGGCCGTCATGACGAAGCGGATGCCTACTTCTCGCAGGCAGCGACCATGAGCGAGCGGCTGGGAGCCAAGTTCTTCGCCGCCCGGACGGATCTTTGGTGGGGAAACGTTTTGGCCAGCCGCAATCGGCCCGGTGATGCCGATGCGGCGACGACGCGCCTGACCAAAGCCCAACGAGTGGCCCGGGCGCTCGGCTACGCCAACGTGGATCGACGCGCCACCGCGGCGCTCGAGGCCATGGGACGCTGACCCGGGGTCTCGCCCTGGTCCCGATATGTGTACTGCGAAACACAATGTCACGCACCCAATTGATTCAGCCGATCCCCCCTTGGAGCACCCATGAGCAGTGAGATGCAGCAACGCCGCCTCGATGTTCTTGCGGTGCACTTTCGATCCGAGGTCGAGCATGACTGGGCGACCTGTCTCGCGACGTTCGGTGGTCACGCACGCTACGAGATCATGGCCACGGGCCAGGTGCATGATGGGAACACCGACGTGCTTGCGTACCACCGCGGTCAGCGGGCTGCCTTTCCGGACCAACACCACGAGAACCTGCTGATCCACACTTCGACTGACGACACCATCACCACCGAGTTCGATCTGGTGGGTACCAATAGTGGAGAGTTCTACGGACGGCCACCGACCGGAAGGTCGTTTCGAGTTCCCGTGATCGCTGTGTTCTCCTTCGACGGCGATCGCATCGTCAACGAGCGGGTCTATCTCGACGGCGCGAGTCTCATCCGCCAGATCGGCCAACTCGATCTCCTTGCCCTGGCGGGTACGGAGACGTCCCTCCTCGCTCGCGGGGACGCCGACGAGCCTTGAGCCGAATTCTCTGACGACAGTGAGTCCAGCCTCGTACCGACGTTGTCGGTGTCATACGCAGCGGGATCCTGACTCCTCGGTAGGGCCGCGCACGCTCGGCCGACCTGAGGGAGCACGGGAGTGGGCGCCCGGAGGTCTCGCCACAGGTTCCCCTCCCCCGCCCTCGGTTTTCCGGCATGTGCCCGAGGGCGATCCCGTCGCCGTCTGGGTCGCGACCGCAGGTCCGGCCAGGGATGTTTCCCTCAGGCCCAACGAAGTGGACCACCCTCTGTTCAGGGAAAGCGTCCTGCCATACTTTGATCGCACGATCGCCCGCGGACCCTCGCCGGCGGGGTATGCGACCAATGCAGTGGAGGTGCAGATGGCCGACGTCCGACCAGAAGAGGAAATCCTGCTGACCCACTTCATCGTCTCGGACGACGTCGAGCGCTCTCGACGTTTCTACACGGACGTACTGGGAGGCCAGGTGGTCTTCCAAGGGGCCGGCTCAGGACCGGTCAATGTCAAGCTGTCCAACAGCTGGATCGTCATCAATGCCGGCGGTGGCCCGACCGATGACAAGCCTGCGGTCACATTGGAGGCGCCGCGCGATCCCGACCGAGTCAACAGTTTCCTCAATATCCGAGTACGAGACATCCGGGCTGTGTATGCCGAATGGAGCGCCCGCGGTGCTCAATTCCTGACTCCACCGAAGCAACACCAATATGAGATCCGCTGTTACATCCGCGATCCCGACGGTCATCTGATCGAAGTGGGTCAAACGACGGACCCAGAGGGGGACTGGTCACCGGCTGAGTGGCCGTCGATGACGTCCGGCGAGGGGCCGAGTGAAGGCTGAGATCACCGGCGAGGCCCGGCCCGATCCCTCAGACACGTCCAGGAGAATGACGTGCTCTTGTGAGACCGTGAGGTTCGGTCTCCGGGGCCGGGAGTCGAGGGGAACATCGAGTCTGAGTGGTGTGTCGATCGGTCGAATGTGCTGGTGAACCGGCCGTCGAGCCATCGGGGAGCCCCGTCGGACGTCAGTGTGGCAGGAGGCGTCCCGCAACCTTCCTGTGCCCTCTGTCATCTTCGAGGCGGAGCGGTGCTGGCCGGTGACTTCTCGGCTCGTTCCGGCCTGCCGAACGCCTCGGGATTGGCGGCGGCCTTGTCGGCATCACTTGAGCATCCCGAACAGACCAAAATTCCGCCGCGTCGCACGATCCAATTGCCGAGATCCGCGGTTGTCACGTCTTCGCTCTTGCGACCGCAGAGCGAGCATCTCCCAGTTGCCGACCCCTGCTGCGTCACGAGACCTATGGTGCCCACGTCCGCCCCCGAAAATGGGGGATGGTGGGAGGGAGCACCTCAAGCGATCACTGTGCTGGGATCCCGAAGGCCCTCCACGCCCGCGCTCGCAGGTGTCACTTGCTGCGCCTTAGAAAGGCTGCCGGCCGGACTGGTCACGGTGCGTAGGCTCGCACAGTCCGCTGCCTGAGAACGCCTGGCTGGGGTTTCACCCTGCGGCACGAATGGAACACCTTTTGGCCGACTAGCCTTCGGTGATCTGGATGATCGTCTTGCCGGGGCCGCGGCGGTCGGAGGCGAGCGCAGCAGGCGCTTCGGCGAGCGGCCGTACTGCGCCAACGATCGGATTGAGTCGTCCGTCCCTGAGCCGCTGGGCGAGGTCCGCCAGTCGGAAACGGTCGGCTTCGACGACGAAGAAGATGGCGCGCCCGTCCCTGGGTTGGACCCTGGGCACGCTGATGGTCGTGACGAGCGTGCCGCCGGCCCGCACCAGCCCAGCCGAGCGATCGAGGATCTCGCCGCCGATCACGTCCAGCACCACATCGACCTCGCCGACGTCCTCCAGCTTGTCGACCTCCAGGTCCAAGAAGGCATGCACGCCCAGGCCGAGTGCGGTGTCGCGGTCCGTTGCCCGGCCGGTGCCGATGACGACCGCTCCCACCTCGCGGGCGAGTTGCACAGCGATCGAACCGACACCACCGGCGGCGCCGTGGATCAGGACGGTCTGACCTGTCGTGAGATGAGCGTGATCGATGAGCGCCCCCCACGCGGTCAACCCCGAGATAGGCAAAGCGGCAGCCACGGTGTGGTCGACGTCAGCCGGAAGGGGCGCGAGATTGCGGGCTTCCAGGGCGCAGTATTCGGCCAGGGAACCGTTGCGAGTCCAATCGCTCAGGCCAAACACCCGCTGGCCGACACTCAGGCCGGTGGTTCCGTACCCCAGCTCGACGACGACTCCCGACAGCTCGTGGCCGGGCACGCTCGGTGTCCGGTCGCGCCCGGCGCGGTCGACCCAGGTCGACGACCATTCCAATTCGCCGGGGGTGAAGCTGGCGGCATGTACCCGTACGATGACGTCGTTCTGGGCGGCGTGCGGATAGGACACATCCGTCAAGGAAAGCCCGCCAATGCCGGCATCGCGGTCTCGAACGGTGATGGCTTGCATAGCAGCTCCCTTCTCTGGCGGAGTGGACGATCTGTTTCGCCAGGTCAAAGCCGAAGCGAAGCCGATTCGTGGTGGTCGTGTTTCCCACCCCTAGAGACCCCAGAAGGGCCGGAACGGCGCAGCGTCCTTGGGCACTTCGGTGGGACGATTGCGCCATGCGATCACCATTCGTGAAGAATCCTTGTCACATCCCAGCGGTGGTGGGAGGCGTCGTGAACATTCGATGCAACGACCTCGGAGAGTTCCATTGCGCCGCGTACAGCATGCAACATCACAATCTCAGCAGGTTGCGCCTCCTCGACAGCACGCAGCCACGTCTCCGCTGCGATGCGAACCGACCAGAGCGCCCCCTCGAGAGCAACGCCGTTGTAGTGCCTCGATTCAGCAAGTAGATCGGGGTCGTACGGGACGACGTGCGCGTCCGCATCCCGTGCCACCGCGACGAGCCGCTCGGCCCAAATCCGAGTGTTGTCGGTCATGTGCGCGATGTACCCAGAGACGTTCCACCCAGGTCTGGCAGCCGTTCCGCTCCCGTTGCGCCCACCACCAGCTGGTCGATCGAGTCAGTCAGACCGCGCATCAGCGAGATCGAGGCCGCCTGTCCGGCGGCCGAGGTGAAGCCACATTCGCCAGCAGGGTCGCCATAGAGCGGTGCGCCCCAGAGATCCACTCAGAAGTATTCCATTCAGTGCCGTGCATCGGGTACCGCTGGAGCCAATGGTTGACCACTTCATCGCCGGGTCCGGGGACGTGCGCGGGGCACGCCGACACACCATGCGTCTGGCACCATTGCGTGTCTGGGAGGTGGAGACCTGTGCCAATGCTTTGGTGGCCGAGTGACGACGCGGCGAGCGCGGTCATAGACGGAGAGGGGCCGTGGCCATCCCGGTCGCCGGTATCCACCGGCACATGTGTGCCTTTTGATGTCGACAAGTACGACGGTCTCGCTGTCGTACTCGGCTATGGCCGCAATCGGAAGGGCCGTGAGATCCTCGGATCCGATGAGTTTCAACAGAATGAAACCGGAACGTGGGAGCACTTGGCGGGGGTTGCGAGTGGGTGGTCGCGCAGGCAACGCTGGGACCTCCAAGACGCCAGAGAGGCACTCCACTTGCGGATGGCAGGATCCTCCGGGCGATCACCATTCGACGCGCGACGCGAGTTTTCCTTTGCGGCGTTCTTGTGTGGACCAGCGGTCACTATCGTTGAGGTTGACCGTCGGCACGGGATCAGAATCGCTGATGTCAGTGCAGGACCAGGGTGGCTCACCGTCCTTTGGACTCCCGATGACCCAGCCGTGGTGACTGCCTATACGGCCGACAGACGGCCATCGTTCCTCTGGAATTCACCGAACGAGGCCGCCTGAAGGGCAACCGTCTTATCGCCCCGTGTCCCAGCAGGACTGCGGCACCATTGTGTGGACTGGGAACGGTGGGCATACTGCGCCAGTGGAGATCACAACGAAGCAATTGCTCATCGCCCTTCTCGCCGTGGACTCAGCGGGCGGGGTTGTCGCCGTACGGCATCACGTGGCAGGAGAGCCCTTCGGCGTCGGAGGCTCACTGGACGTGCGAAACCCAGCCGTGGTCATGCTATGGGGTACCGCACTGTCAGCACCCGTCACCTCTCTCGGGCTCGCCTTCGCCTTGTATCGACATCGACCCGAGGCTCTTCGGGTGCTTGGAGCGATGTTTGCCATAGGCGCCCTGTCAGAGCCGGCTTTCTGGGGACGACGCACGTGCCCGCGACTTGGCCGCGTGCTCCTCGTGGCCCACGTGGCAATCGGCGGCGCACTGGCCATCCGTTCTGTCGGAACCGATCGGGCCGAAGAAACAGCAACCAATGACCACCCATCTCCGAATCTGACCCTCGCATGATTCCCAGTGGCCTTCTTTGAGCACGTCGACATCCCGGTACCCAGGTTCGACCGAGAGCGCACCCCCCTGCCGTGGGAGGAGGGCCTTGGTCAGAGTGTCTGGAGGGACGTGGTCCTCGCCAGAGGGGCGGACGGGCTGCTCATGCTGAGAAATCTCATCGCATTCCCAAAGGTAATGACCCTGTCCGTCGTGGGACTGTTCCGCCATCCGCTCGTGCAGGGGCCAGGGACGCGCTGGAGACAACAGCCCCACGTTTGGGCGTGACGCGAAGGACGAATCCCTCGGGACAGGTACCGTGCTGGTCGGGCTGCGTTTCAGCGACGGATCTCGTTACCGGAATCTCGACGAGCGGGGAAGCGCTGGGCACCTCGGAGGTCTCCAAGGGGGCAGTCGGGGCTACACGGGTTATCGGGATTTCTGGGCACCGCTGCCGCCCCCCGGCGAGGTGGAGCTCTGGGTGGCCTGGCCCGCAGCCGAGATTCTCGAAACTCGCACCCTGTTGGATGGGTCGTTGGTGCGAGAGGCCGCCGCTGCACTTCGACCTCCGTGGCAGTGACCGGCGGCCTCCCCTCGGTTCGTCAAAGAGCAGCCAAGCTCCAGGGAATCGCCGGCCGCTGCCTATCCGCGGTTTCAAACTATCCCCGGCTTAGCGTTGATCGCATGGACCCCACCGGCCTGAACGACAGAGCACTCATGGAGCGCTACGACGCCCTCCGTGCGGACCTCGACCGTACCCGTGACATGGACAAGCGCCTGGCACTGCATCGAGAACTGCACAACCTCGCGGCCGAACGCCAACGTCGGCATCCCCCGGTGATTACACCGTTACATTCCTGACGAATCGCACGTCGGCAGCCATTGCTTGCGGGCCGCTGGCGGGGGTGCCTCCGGAGTCGCAGAGGTCGAACTCCACGGCGGATGCCAGCGGTCAGTCGCCGAGGACGTTGGCGACCCGTTCGGCTGCGGTGAGTTCCGGGGCCTCGAACGATCGCTGCGTCAGCGCCTCGGCAAGAAGGATGTACCGGGTTGCGGTCGCGATACGGACCTCGTCGGTTATGACGGGGGACTCACCGTCGCCGCGGAACCCTTGCTCTACCATCCACTCTCGCAACGGCTCCTTGTCGAGTGCTCGCTGATCGTGGTTCTTTCGGAAGAGCTCGTCGTAGGTGTCTGCGTACCAGTAGCGCGAGCTGTCAGGCGTGTGCACCTCGTCCATGAGCACGATCTCGTCACCGAGCTGACCCAACTCGTACTTCGTGTCGACCATGATCAGGCCCCGTTCGGCCGCGAGTTCAGTGCCCCGAGCGAACAGCCGGAAGCAGACGTCGGCGCACCGGTCGAATAGGTCCGCTGTCACGAGACCTGCGGCGATTGCATCGTCGCGACCGAGGTTTCGATCATGCACTTCGAACTTCGTCGTCGGGGTCAGGATCGGAGCCTCCAACCGTTCGTTCTTGCGAAGCCCGTCGGGCATCAGGTTGCCGGCCATGTTCCGCGCACCCGCTTCGTAGTTGAACCACAACGATGTCTTCGTAACGCCCGTGATGTAGGCGCGAACGACGAATTCCAGCGGCACCGGAGCGCACTCGCGGACGCGGACGACATTGGGATCAGGGACCTCCAGAAGGTGATTCGAGACGATGTCGGATGTGGCGTCGAACCAGTAGTTAGCTATCTCGTTGAGGACCTGTCCCTTGAACGGGATGGTCCCGAGCAGCCGGTCGAACGCGGACAACCTATCGGTGGTCACAATGGTGCGAACATCCCCGTCAACGTAGCTGTCACGCACTTTGCCCTCGTGGCGGACACCAAGGTGTCCGAAGTCCGTTCGGTCGAGCGTGCCCTGCAGTTCCCTCGCAAGCCTCTCCTCTGAGAGCAGTGGCGTTCCCTGTGCGATCCGCAGCGGTGACTCCATGACGTCCTCCCTCCCGATCATCCGGTCCATTGCGTCGACCCGGCCAGCCGCCTGGCGGGCCGCCTCCGTCAGACGGCGACGGTGCTCGACCAGTCGCGCCCGTCGCACGTCTCGATCAGTGGCGTCGACGACGGCGGCGACATCCTCCAACGGCATCCCGACGTCCCGCAACGCAGCAAGGCTGCGGGCTCGCGGCAGCTGGCGCAGTCCGTAGCGGCGGTAGCCGGTGCGATCATCGACCTCGACCGGCACGAGCAGGCCGACCTGGTGGTAGTGCCGCAACGTCTCAACCGTCAAGCCCGCCAGCTGCGCAAACGCGCCGACACCGACCAACTCGCCCGAGTCCACACCAGCAGTATCCAACCCTCGGCCGCCCGAGAGTCAAGGCGGGACCGTGAGGCCCCGATGGTGCCGTAACTCGTTGGCTCGGCTCGTTCAACTGGGCGACGGGCCGAGCGCAGCTGAGCGCAGCTGAGCGCAGCCGAGCGAGGCCACATCACCGAAGCGGGTGGGTTGGTCTCTCAGGATGGTCGGGTCGGTGACGGTGGTGGCTCCATCGGCCAGGGTCACAGCCAGATCCGCCAGCAGCCAACCCCGGTCGACCACTGATCGCCGCAGCCCGCTGACCCCGTCGCCGGCAAGTCCGAGGTTTGGGGCGACCTGCCTTGCCGGAATAGTCGAACTGGCCCAGGGTTTTGGGTCAACTGGGGCAGGTTCGGAGTGATCTCGACCACGTAGAACCTGTCGTCTCTGGGTTGAAGCGACTCATGTTAGAAAGTCGCGGATGGCGAAGGGATCGACACGGCTCGTCCTGATCTGTGGGCTGCCAGCCTGCGGCAAGTCGACACTCGCTCGTCAACTCGCACCCGAAATCCCCGCCATCAGGTTGGACAAGGACGGATGGACGACTCAACTGGGCGCGGACGTGTGGGACGAAGAATTTCGTATGCGTCTCGAACATCAACTGTGGGTTCTCTCCCAGGATCTCCTCGCACAGGGACAGAGCGTGATTTTGGAGTGGGGACACTGGGCGCGGGATGAACGCGATGAGAAACGACTGGCGGCGCGAGCTTTGGGGGTGGGAGTCGAACTCCATTACCTCCATGCGCCCGTCGAAGAGTTGATCGAGCGAGCTGAGCGTCGCAATGCGTCGGGCGAGTGGACGGCCGCGCCCATGACGCGGGCTCACTTTGAAGAGTGGGTAGCGATCTTCGAACCTCCCGATGAGGAGGAGATCCTGTTGTTCGACAAGACCGTTGCCGGCGCTTGACCCTCGATCCTGTCCCCGCCCTGTCGCAGAAGTCCGAAGTGCCCAACTAACCGGCGGTCGGGGACATCGCCGGAGTCGGACTCCCAGCGCCGCACCGGGCTGAACGAAGCTGACCCGCCTTCGGGGAGTGCGAGTGCCACCGTCCGTTCCTTGCCTGTCCGGCCACTCTCACCTGAACGCTTGTTCTCGACCTCCTGCAAACTCGGTCACCTCAGAGCTCGGGCGCTATTGCGGGGGCTAGAGCCCTGGAGCGGCGTAGTTCCCGTGCTTCTTTGTGGCGGCATCGATCTCATCGGGCGTGAGAAGCACAACCATCCGGGAAATGACCCCACCTGAGACCCTCGCAATCAGGGCGGCCGCCGCGGCCGAGACGTTGTCGGGCAAGTCGGCGACGATGTATGCGTCGGCCTCCCCGAACGCGAAGTAGAAGAGTTCGAGACGCCCACCCAGGCTCTCGACCAGCGTCTTCGATGCGGCAACCCGCGATGAGCCGCCCTTATCCATAAGGCCCTTGGCACCATCCAAGCTGTACTTCACCTCAACCAGAAACTTGGGCATGCGACCTCCCTGTTGTACGTGGCTCTGGCCACGATATTCCGATTTGTTTTTCCCAGGCTCTGGAGGCTGTGTCCGTTCGCCGTGGTGCTTCCAGAATCAACCCCGGAGCGAGTGCTCGATGATCGCCTCCGCCATGAGCGCTCACCGTTCCGGATCGAGCGACAAATACCCCATCCCTGCGAGGGAAACGAGCTCGGCGCGACTCGTAGCCGGCGATGATGTGGAACGGCCTGTCAACCTCCCGCGCAAAGGTCCGTCTGACCGTCTTTTGACCGCGACGCACCAGAGGTGCGGCGCCTGATTGCTGCTGAGCAGTCGGTGGGGCCCCGGTGTCAACACGGAGCGCCCGGAGCCCGAAGGGCGAGGACGAACGGTGTTGACGCCGGGGTGGAGGCTGCTACTCGTGTCCCCGTGCCGATCGCGGTGGCGGTCGAGCGAGCCATCGACGACGCGCCGGAGCGCAGTGGATCGGAAAACCGCCACGATGATGTACGCGAGTCGAAATCGCAGAAAAGCCATTCGCAGGTAGTTGCCTCTGAATAGGGGCGTCCGTGACGCCTTCGTGAAGAAGGACGCTGGACGTAACGCCGGCGAGGATCGGATCTGCTGCGGCGGTGCTCCGGCGCGTCGTGGAGGACTCGCTCAGACGCGGCGCCGATCGCGCGCTGAGCGAGAGGAAGATCACGGTGTCAGACCTCGGCCACCATCTCGGCCCAGAGGAACCCGGCGAGCTCGCGGGCAATGGCGGCGGCCACGACGGAACGCACGTTCTTGTGGGCAGCGAGTTGGCGGAAGCGCCGGGACAGACGGACCTGAGCAGCCCATGAGCGGGCGACGGTCTCGGGCGGCACGTCTACTTGGCGCTCTCTGATGCCGGCGCCGACATTGGGGCTGTGCTGGTAGGCCCAGGCCGCTTCACAGAGCTGACCCCGCAGGTGGGCGTTGCCGGCCCGGGTGATCGAGCCCCGACGTTGCGTCAGACCCGTCGAGTTCTCCCCGGGCACGAGGCCGGTGAAGCTCATGAAGGGTCTCGCTCTCGGGAACCGGCGCCAGTCGAAGACCTCGGCAGCCAGACACAGCGCACCGATCCTGGTCACGCCCCGGTAGGCGGCCAAGCGTTGCACTTGGTCGCCGAAGGGGTCCTGTGTGCACCACGGCACGAGATCGGCCTCGACCGACTCGAGTGCGGTCTCGCGCAGCTTCACCGTGGCCAGGTAATGCGAGTAGGTCGTCGCGATCGCCCGGTCGTCGAAGGACAAGGTGGCGAGCCAGCGACGATGGCGTTCGGTCCACGGCGATCCTCCCCGCCACACCACACTGTGACGGAGCAGGAACCCGCTCAACCGGTTGCGAGCCCGGGTGAGATCTTGGACCATGTCACCGTGGGTGCGACACAGATCGCGCACGCCTTCTTGGGCGGGGGTCGGGATGGCGACCGCGGTGAGCTCGCCGGCCCGGTGGAGCCCGGCCAGTCGTCTGGCGTCTCGACGGTCGGTCTTGACCCGATCGCCCGAGCCCTTGGGGATCAGGGACGGGGCCACCACGTCGCAGCGCACCCCCAACGAGGTGAGCAGGCGTTGGAGGTCATAACCCGTCGGGCCCGCTTCGTAGCAGGCCCAGATCCCCTTGGGCTTGCCCAGCCGTTTGATCAGGCGCCGGACCGAGTCGGTGTCATGGAAGATCTTGTCGATCTCGGCGGTGTCGCGATCGGGCGACAGCACCGCCACGGCGATCGAGTCCTTCGCGACGTCCATCCCCAGGTGGACGAAACCTCGGTGGGCAATACTGGACACGGCTGGCTCCTTCCTTCCGTATGTCGGCTCCATTCACAGCACAAGTGAATGATCCACGTAAATGCGGATGCCGGAGGAGCCGGCCGTTCCATACTGATTAGGAGGCACCCTCAGACTCGCCTCAACGTCAGTCCGGTCAAGACTCGTCGAGGAAATCCCCGAGCAGATGGCCGCGGCAAGCCGACGGAGCTTGGCCAAGGCCTTCTGTGTGTGTCTGTTCAATCTGGCGGATCCGTTCTTCGGTCACGCCATACATCTCGCCTTCTCACGGCATGTCCGAACCTTGCCATCGTCTAGACCTAACCGGAGTTAGAGGATGTCCTGGTCGCGCTCCGAGAGGTGCCCCAGCGCCTCGCTCATAGCGTCGTCAGAGGTCACGGCAGAACGATGCCCAGCGCAACAATCGCAACCATGGGGCTCCGATGGGATTGCTCCCACGGGTTATCCCCGTTGTGCCCCCGCGTGACGCCCAGATCCGGCAGCGAGGATTGACGTAGCCCGCTGACGGTCCACCACTGCAGAGGCAGAACTGGTCAGCGTGTGGGTGTGTGCCCGAGCCAGGTCTGACCCTATGCAAGTCCGGCTGACGTCCTTTTGGACTGTCCTCAAGACGATCCGTCGGCCCGGCTCGGACACTCACCCGACGCCAACCGGTCGGACGGAGTGACCTCATAGGAGCCTGCCTTCACAGGCCCTTCGCTGTCCTGTCCATCGTTCCGGCTGTGCGGTGTCACCCACCCCAAGCGAAAGGAACAGATGACGATGGCCACTATCGCGCGCACGATCACCGG
Source organism: uncultured Acidimicrobiaceae bacterium (assembly GCA_963742035.1). Taxonomy (GTDB): domain Bacteria; phylum Actinomycetota; class Acidimicrobiia; order Acidimicrobiales; family RAAP-2; genus Bog-473. Next base: position 394,433 of record CAVUKH010000007.1, on the reverse strand, counting down.
AGGGGTCGACACCCACCTCGACGTCCATGTCGCGGCAGCGCTGGACGAACGGGGGGCACTGCTCGGCACCGAGAGCTTCCCGACCACGCCGCGGGGCTACGTGGCGCTGTTGGATTGGCTCGAGGCGTTCGGGACCGTCGAGCTCGTCGGGGTCGAGGGGACCGGCAGCTATGGGGCCGGACTGACCCGCCATCTGCACCGCCAGGGGATCTCGGTGGTCGAAGTGGATCGGCCCAACCGCCAGAAGCGCCGGCGCCAGGGCAAGTCCGACACGCTTGACGCGGTGTCTGCGGCTCGGGCCGCCCAAGGTGGAGATGCCAACGGATCGGCCAAGACGAGAACCGGAAACGTTGAGGCCATGCGGGTATTACGGGTCGCTCGGTCCTCGGCCCGGCGCAGCCGGACCCAGGCCATCAACCAGATGCGCAGCCTCATCTCGACCGCCCCCGACGAGCTGCGCTCCGAGCTGCGTGATCTCTCCATCTACAAGGTCCTCGAACTTGCCAGTGCGTATCGCCACACAGGCCGGACCGACGTGACGGGGGTGACCAAGCTCACGCTGCGCACGCTGGCACGGCGGGCTCTCTCCCTCGAAGACGAGGTGAAGGAGATCGACCGGCTCCTCAAGATCCTCGTCGCCGAGACCGCTCCGGAGTTGCGCGCCATCGATGGTGTGGGCACCGACGTGGCCTCCGCCCTCCTGGTCGCCGCTGGTGACAACCCCGAGCGACTCAAGAACGAAGCCACCTTCGCCAAGCTCTGCGGGGTGGCTCCTCTCGACGCCTCGAGCGGCAAGAACGAACGTCACCGCCTCAACCATGGAGGAGACCGCCAGGCCAACTCGGCTCTTTGGCACATCGTGTTCACCCGGATGGTCAACGACCCGAGAACCAAGCACTACATCGAGCGTCGGATGAAAGACGGGAAGACCAAGAAGGAGGCGATGCGCTGCCTCAAGCGCTACGTGGCGAGGGAGGTGTTCGCACAGCTCCCGAGGTCAGAATTCGCCCTTGACAATCCATAGGAGCATCGTTAGGTGATACCCGTGGCGCGTCCTTCGGGGATGCACGTTCTGGGGCACCCGGGCTGGTGGGTTCTGTGCGGCCCGAACTCTCGCAAAATCACGCCGGATCGGGCAATATGCGCTCGTGTATCCCGATCGAGACCTCGAGTCCGATGCGAGGGGCCCGACACTGCGGACTCAACGCCTCGTGTTGCGGCGTTGGCGCGCCGAAGACCTAGCACCCTTTGCCGAACTCAACGCCGATCCCGACGTAATGGCGCACATGCAGAAGACCATGAGCCGAGAGGAGAGCGACGCATTCGTGGCGCCCATCGAGGAGGAGTTCGACGACTGCGGTTTCGGTCTGTGGGCCGTAGAGGTGCCGACCCACTCGCCGTTCATTGGCTTTGTCGGGTTGCACCGAGTGCCGTTTGACGCTCCCTTTACGCCTGCGGTCGAAGTCGGATGGCGCCTAGCCCGCGAGCACTGGGGCTACGGATTCGTGACCGAGGCGGCTCGTAGTGCGGTTCGCTACGGACTCGAAGAGGTCGGTCTTGACGAGATCGTTTCCTTCACCAACCCAGACAACGTCCGGTCGTGGAAGGTAATGGAACGCCTGGGCATGATTCGCGATCCGTCGTCGGACTTCGAGCACCCCAACGTTCCAACAGGACACTGGCTCCGTCCCCATATCTTCTACAGATTTCCGCCTGCGGCCCCGTCGCCGTAGCGCCCGATCTGCCGATCGGCGCCCGTCGAAGACAGGCAGATCCGAGCAGAACGAGCGCTTCATAACGCGCAGCGAAACGGGCGCTAGAGGTATCCCGATATGCCGGACGGAGGCACCCCTCCAGCCGGCTGACTCGGGCGTAAGTTGGGCAAGTGCCACGCACCATCTCGCCCGAGGTTGACCTCGAACAGCTCGCCCACGGGGTAAGCGCAGCGTTGGCCGACGAGGGAGCTGAGATGGCGCCCGAAACCGGTGGATCTTGAGGAGATCCGACTGAAGGTCCTGAGGATCTATTTCGGGCGTCCAAGGCAGTGCTAGAGACCCAACGACGGCAGATCTCCAATTGCTCCTCAGAAGATCTCTTTCAACCCTTCATGTAGCCGTCAGGATCGTTCTGTAGGTTTAGCGGGTGCCTTTGGGCCAGAGATTGTGCCCACCCTTTAGGGCTCTCGTGTTCTAGGAACTGGATTCTCACAACCGGGGCCAGTGTTTGGGTTGAGTTCGTGGCACCGGAAGACTTCATGTAGCGAATGATCGCCACCCAGATCTGGGACAACGAGGCAGCGGCGCATCGAAACCGTACGAGGTACCGGGTATCGGATGGTCGAGACGTGAAGAGGAGCCGGGAGAACCGCAGGCACGCAGTGCGCGTCGCCGCGGTGGCCACGCTCGTCGTCATGGTGTTCTATGTGATCGCCGCCATCGTCTTGAACCTGATCGTCACTAACCATCTGATCAGGACGACCGACAATCGCCTCGCGGATCGGCTTGAGGACGCGCGCCAGCAGACGCTCGCCCTGCATGGATCGAGCACGCCGGACGGTGACACCGACCTCGAAGATGCACCCGTGTTCCTATGGTCGATCGCTCCCTCTGGCATGGTGACAGCCTTGAAGTCGACGGCCCCGCCTCTGCCCTCACGCCTCTGGGGACCGGACCCCGTCACATTCGACATCGGGACCTCGGCCTTCCGGTTCGACACGTTGCGGGTTCACGATGACGTGCTGGTGGCCGGCCAGAGCACGGCCTCAAGTTCGAGCGTCCAGTCGGCACTCCTTGTCGCCGAGGTCGTATTCGGCGTGATCTTGGCAGTCGCCCTGTTCGGCGGTGCGACGGTGGTCGGTCTACGGGCCTCCGCACCGTCGGAGCTCGTCCGTCGCCGGCAGGCCGAGTTCACCGCCGATGCATCGCATGAGCTACGTACTCCCATCTCGGTCATCGAGGCCGAGGTGGGCCTGGCGCTGGTTCGGCCCCGCGATCCGGCCACCTACCGGGAGGTGCTGGAGCGGGTAGGCCGCGAGAACACCCGCCTACGTCGAATCGTCGAAGACCTGCTCTGGTTGGCCAGGGCAGACAGTGAGCAGCCGCGGCCAGGAGATGGCGCACAAACGGACGTCGGCGAAGTGGTCGAAAGGTGTGTGGCGCGGTTCGGGGCACTGACTATGGCGCAAAGGATCGACCTCTCTATGCAGCGGGTTGGCAACGGTCCATTCACGGTGCAGGCACAGACGGATCTCATCGACCGCTTGGTGGGAGTCCTCATCGACAACGCGTGCAAATTTGCGGGCGAAGGGGGCCGTGTGGAGGTCAGTGTCCGCGACTGGGGCTCCCGGGTCGACCTCCGCGTCGACGACTCCGGCCCAGGAATTCCAGAAGATCAGAGGGAAGCGGTGTTCGACCGGTTCCATCGGGCCACCGACAAGGTATCGGGCACAGGGCTCGGTCTGGCCATCGCCGACTCCGTAGTCCGCTCGACCCAAGGCCAGTGGGCGATCGGGGTTGCCGAACTGGGAGGCGCTCGCCTGGAGGTCTCGTGGCGAAGAGTGCTGGCGCGCCGAGGAGAGCCGGACGAGATCGGCGAGGCTCTTAGCGAATCTTTAGCCTGAGCCCTTCGCTCTTCATGTGGGCGTCAGGGTCCGTTCGTACCCTGCTTCCATGGCACCTGTCCGACAAGAGAGCCCGGCGCAGCGGCGCCGTGCGGCATCCCTGCGCCGCGATGGAGCACTGAACCGGCTGTCCAGTATCACCGCAGCCATCGCTGTTGCCTCCGTGGGTGCGGTCGCTGGGTTCGGCATTTACGTCGCCAAGGCTCTCCCTGGTCACCACTCGCCCTCGAGCACCGGAGCGACTACTGCCACCGTGCCAGCTGGCAATGCGGCCCAAGGGTCGGGCACGTCGAACTCCTCGAACTCTCTCAATCCCCCGGCGAACCCGCCACAGGCCGCCTCGGCCCCTCCGTCAGTCACCAGCGGATCGACTTGATGGCCGAGGCCCGCGCCTCTGCTGACAGCCAGCACGTCTACCGGACCCGGGCGCTCGGCAGCATTGCGGAGATTGTCACCGATGCCAGGGCACTCTTCGAGGCGTCGACAATGCTCGAACGAGAACTCGAGCGCATCGACCTCGTGGCCAGCCGGTTCCGAAACGACTCTGAGCTGAGTCGGCTCAATGCCGCCGCAGGTACCGAAGTCGTGGTCGGCCCTGATCTCTTCGAGGCGATCGACGTCGCGCTCACCATGGCCCAGGCGACCGATGGGTTGGTCGACCCCACCGTCGGACCGGCCATGAACGCTCTGGGCTACGACCGAGATTTCGCCGACGTCGTTTCGGGGGTCGACGGCGACCTTCCGCCGAAGCGAGCAGTACCAGGGTGGCGCTCCATTGCCGTCGACGCGGGCCGACGTACCGTCCAGCTCCCGGCGCATACCTCCCTCGACCTCGGCGCAACAGCCAAGGCGCTGTCAGCGGACCGAGCGGCGGCGACTATCCACAACCGGCTCGGGTGTGGCGTGCTCGTCTCGCTTGGCGGCGATGCGTCCGCAGCCGGCCCGCCACCCGTAGGCGGGTTCGCCATCGGCATCGCCGACACCTGCACCTCTCCGACCCCCGCGGAGACGATCGCCATCTCGTCGGGCGGACTGGCCTCGTCGGGCATCGGTGTGCGCCACTGGCGACTGGGGACACACCAGGTCCACCACATTGTGGATCCGGCCACCGGGTTGCCTGCCGCGGCCTACTGGCGGACGGTCTCGACGGCGGCGGCGACCTGCGTGCAGGCGAACGCCGCGTCCACTGCGGCCATCGTGTTGGGGGCGCGTGCCGTGGAATGGCTCGAAGGCCACCGGCTTCCTTCACGCCTCGTGCGGCTTGACGGCACTGTCGTTTACACCGAAGGCTGGCCTACCCCTCAACCTCTTCCGGACACACCGTCGTTGAGCTCCCGATGACGGGGACCGTGCTGGCCACAGTTGGCCACGGGTCGACCGCCCTGTGGTACCTGACGCGCGCGACCGGACTCGTTTCGCTCATCTTGCTTTCGGCGACGGTCGTGCTCGGGACCATCGCCTCGGTGGGATGGACGACCGACCGTTGGCCCCGCTTCTTGTCCCAGTCGGTACACCGAAACCTGTCGCTGTTCTCCATCGCACTCATCGGTGTGCACGTCGTCACCACGGTGGGTGACGGTTACGTACCCATCGGGCTGGCCGACGCCGTGATCCCTTTCCGCTCCCCCTACCGCCCGATCTGGGTGGGACTTGGGGCGGTGGCCTTCGACATGCTGTTGGCCGTCGCGATCACCAGCGCGTTCCGCCGGCACATCGGGGTGGCCGCCTGGCGGGGAGTCCACTGGCTGGCCTACGCCTGCTGGCCGATTGCCGTCGTCCATGGGCTGGGCTCGGGTTCCGACGCCCGGCTTCCTGGGGCGATGATCGTGTTCGTCCTCTGTACGACCAGTGTCGCGGCCGCGGTGGCCTGGCGACTCGCGACCGGGTGGGCGCGCTCGGTGACCTGGCGACTCGGCGGCGCTGTCGCCGGCGCCGCGGTCCTGGTCGTGCTCATGGCCTTCGCGGTCGTCGGTCCACTCCGTCCCGGATGGTCGCATCGGGCCGGCACCTCGTCAGCCCTCCTGGCCCAGCTGTCCGGCTCCACCTCGGCGTCGTACTCTTCTGCTCAAACGTCGACCAGGACCTCCACGTCCGCCCCGCCTGCCACGGGCATCCCAGCCACTCCCTTCGATACGACCGTGTCGGGAACGGTCGTCACTTCACCCCCTAACAGCGGCGGTGACGTCGAGGTCATTCTCACCATGCGGCTGGCCGACACTTCCGTGCCCCTCCAGGTGCACATCATCGGTCCCGCCCTCAATGGCGGTGTCGCCTTACGCCACAGTGAGGTGACCTTTGGCGAGCTGAACGGCGAGGTGACTGCTCTCGACGGGTCCACCATCGGTGCGCTCGTCACCGACCAGACCACCTCCCTCAACCTCACAATGAACCTGTCCCTCAATCCGGGTGCCGGCACGGTTACCGGCCAGATCTCTGGGAGTGCACAGTGAGCCTCACCCTCCGTCACGGCGCCCCAGCCGCGCCGAGGACCACCACCCGCCTTCTGCACGGACTCGCGGGGGAAGCAGTTCCAGACCCTGGGCTGCGGACCCACCTCGACCGATGGGGCGAACTCCATCATCCGCAGCGTCGGCTTATCGACGAACTCGAGGCGAGCGGACTCGTAGGCCATGGTGGGGCTTGGTTCCCCGTGGGGACCAAATGGCGGGCGGTCGACGGGAGCTCGCGCCGGCGCCCCGTCGTGGTTGCGAACGGGGCCGAAGGCGAACCCGCCAGCCGCAAGGATGCATTGCTGCTGTCTCGGACACCGCATCTGGTGCTCGACGGCCTCACTCTGGCGGCAACGACCTTGCGCGCTCAGCAGGCCATCGTGTACGTCCCAGCCTCGAGCATTCCGACTGTCAAGTCCGCACTCGCCGAGCGCCGTGCCCACGACCTCGATCCAATCACGATCGAGCTCGTCGAGGCACCCGACACGTTCATCTCCGGACAGGAGTCAGCCGTCGTCAACGCGCTCGGCGGGCGGCGGGGCGCAGTGCCTTCGTTCGTCGGGCTGAAGAGTGTCCGCGAGCGCGGAATAGGAGGTCGCCCCACCTTGGTCCAGAACGTCGAGACGCTGGCCCACGTAGCTCTCGTTGCTCGCTTCGGAGCGGACTGGTTCCGAGAGGTGGGCACCCGACAAAACCCGGGCACCATGCTTCTGACGGTCAGCCACCCCGGCGGCACCCAGGTCGTCGAGGCGGCGCTCGACGGTTCCCTGCGCGCTGCGACCGGTATCAGCGACGACGATCTCTCCCGTACCAGCGCCTTCCTTCTCGGCGGTTACGGGGGCGCCTGGGTCTCTCCGCAGCTATTCGCGGAGATCCCCGTCGCGGAGAAGGCTGCCCGCCGCGCCGGCGCGACACTCGGAGCTGGCGTGATCGTGCCGCTGCCTCGTGGCGTTTGCCCGCTCGCCGAGATGGCGGATGTCGTGCGATACATGGAGCGCGAGGGGGCTGGCCAGTGTGGCCCGTGCACGCATGGGTTGGCCGACCTGGCCGAGGCCATGGAGCGGCTCGCCTACGGCGGACGGAATGGACCCCACCCTGATCGCATCTTCGAGATCTGCGCGCTGATCGACCATCGGGGCGCCTGCCGCCACCCCGATGGTGTTACTCGATTCGTGCGTACCGGGCTCGGCGTGTTCGCCGACGAGGTCACATCACACCGGCGCGACGGAGCCTGCCCCCAGACCCAGGCCACGCGGGTGCTCCCAGTTACGGGCAGGACGCCGGTGAGAAGGCTGGTGAGCCGAACATGAGCCGTTGGAACCTGGAATTGATTCTCGACCCGGTCGCCTGCGACGGACGTGGCGTGTGCGCCGAGATGCTTCCCGAACGCATCGAACTCGATCGCTGGGGATACCCCGTCCTCGACGACACGGAAATCGTGCCCGCTTTGTTCGAGCATGCGGTTCGTGCGGTGCGATCATGCCCGAAACAGGCTTTGCATTTGGTGGAGCGCACGTGCTGAGCCCACCTAAGGAGGACTTCGATCAGCGCGAAGCGGGTAAGCAGCCGACCGAGACGGCCCGGCGAGCGCGCTGGTCGAGATCTCGCGTGCATCGCCGTCGCCGCGTCCTCGCAGTCATCGGCGCCGTACTGGCGGCCCTTCTCATTTGGCTTGCCGTCTCCATCGGCGGCGCGCTCACCAACCCCGCCCTCGGAAGCTCGGCTGGCTCCCGGCTGGCCGAGTGGTTCCGCGAGCACGGGGGTGCGTCAGTCGTCAACTGGTCCGAGACCGAGTGGTACTCGCACCATCAGCCAAAGGTCGGGGGCGCACTCCCGCCCGGCACGATTCATAAGCCGAAAACCGTCACCACCGTGCCGGCCGCGGCTTCCGTCGCCCACCTGCCGCCTCCGGCACCAATCGTTCCGCTGGCAAGCCCCCCGATCGCAGGCGAAGGACAGTGGTCGCCCACAGGCCGTCTCGTCGATGGGGTGCCTGCGGTGTACCAGACACTCATACGGCCCAGCGCGATCCACACGAGCTTCGTCGTGGGCGTGGCATGGATGGACCCTAAGCTTCTCAAGGCGACGCTGTATTCAGGCAGTCAGATTCCCGGCGGCGGTCCGTTCACACACACGGCACCCATTTCACCCAGCGACGCCACCACAGTCGTGGCGGCGTTCAACGCGGGATTTCTGATGTCCGCCGCCAACGGCGGCTACTACACAGACAGTAGGACCATCATTCCCCTACGAACGGGGGCTGCCTCGTTCGTCGTCTACAAGGACGGCTCGTTCGGACTCGGGCAATGGGGAACCGACGTCTCCATGACACCGGGCGTGGTCTCGGTTCGGCAGAACCTCGACCTCCTGGTCAACAACGGGCAGATCGTGCCGGCCGCGTACGACGCGAATTCCTCCGCGTGGGGAGCGACGCTGGGCGGTGGCCTCTACGTCTGGCGTTCCGCCCTCGGGATCGCAGCGAACGGCGCCCTCATTTACGTCGGCGGTCCCGGGCTCGACATCTACAACCTGGCCAACATCATGGTCCACGCTGGAGCCGTTCGGGCGATGGAGCTCGACATCAACACCGACTGGGTCAACTTCAGCAGCTATCAGCCCTCGATACCGGGAGGGCCGGCCACCCCTACCAACGGAACAGAGCTCCTGCCCGGAATGACAGGTACACCTGGTCGTTACTTCCAGCCGTGGTGGGCTCGCGACTTCGTCACCATGTCGGCGAAGGTCGGCCCGTGACGTCGGTGGAAAGGGTCCCGCCGCGGAAGCCGTCGTCACAACATGGTGTCGAACCAGTGCACGGCCGCTCGCTCGAGCCTCGTTCGACGCTGGGATTGCTGGCCCGGGGGGCGCGTCCGAGGCAGTGGCTGAAGAACCTGTTGGTCTTCATGGCCCCCGCGGCTGCGGGCGTGCTGGGCGATGTGCACGTCACGCTGCGCGTGGTTGCGGCTTTCTTGATTTTCTGCGCGGTAGCTTCGGGCACTTACCTCGTGAACGACGTCATCGATGCCGGAGCCGACCAGTATCACCCCGTCAAGAGGCACCGCCCAGTGGCGAGCGGAGCGCTACGTCCCGGGGTGGCGGCCACCACCGGAGCCGCGCTCATCATCGCGGCGCTCGCGGGCGCGCTTCTCATCGGACCTTGGGGTTTCGCCATCGTCGTGGCCTCCTATGCCGGGCTCAGCATCGCCTACAGCGTCCGGTTGAAGCGAGAGCCCGTGATGGAACTGGCGGTGGTCGCCGCTGGCTTTGTGTTGCGTGCCGTGGCAGGCGGAGTGGTGGTCGGCGTGCCGCTCTCCAGTTGGTTTCTTGTCTTCACTTCCTTCGCAGCGTTGTTCATCGTGACCGGAAAACGTTGTGCCGAACTGGCCCGCTTGGGAAGTGACCAGGGAATGCATCGCACCGTGCTCGATCAGTACACCGAGTCCTTCCTCAAGTCGACCCTGACGATCTCGGCGACAGTGACGGTGGCCTCGTATTGCCTGTGGGCGTTCGATCGGACCGGGCTGCTCGCCCACGCCGGGGACCGGGTCGTCTGGATCGAGCTGACCGTCGTCCCACTCGTCCTCTCGGTCCTGCACGTTTTCCGCCTTCTTGACGCCGGCCACGGTGGCGAGCCCGAAGAGTTGGCCCTGCGAGACCACGTCCTTCATGGGTACGGAGTGCTCTGGCTTGTTCTCATGGCCATCGGACTGTACGGATGAGCGTCACTCTCGAAAGCTCCCTCCGGCCGCTGTCCGGCTGGGGCAGGACCACACCCACAACCGCCCTCGTCCGCAGTCCGGTGGACGCTTCCTCCGTTTTGGCCTCTTTCGACGCCCACCCTGGTGGTGTCATTGCCCGCGGCCTGGGAAGGAGCTATGGCGACGCTGCACAATGCAGCGGCGGACTCACCATCGACACCGCGGCCCTCAGCCATATCGGTGCCCTCGACCAGGCGGCATTTTCGATCGAGGTCGGAGGAGGCGTCATCCTGCACGACCTAATGCAGCGCCTCATCCCGGCGGGCTGGTTCGTGGCGGTGACACCCGGGACCCGCTACGTCACCGTCGGTGGCGCCATAGCCGCGGACGTCCATGGCAAAAATCACCACCGCGACGGCAGCTTCGCCAGGCACGTGGTCGAGATGTCCCTCGCCACACCAAGCGGCCCGATCACCGTCTCGCCAGATCGTGATTCCGAGTTGTTCTGGGCCACCGCCGGTGGCATGGGCCTCACCGGCGTCGTGGTCAGTGCCGTTCTGCGACTCATACCGATTGAGACATCGTGGATGCGGGTGGACACTCAGCGTTTCACTCGGCTCGAGAACCTGATGTCGAACATGGAGGAAACGGACTTCCGCTATCACTACAGCGTGGCGTGGCTGGATTGCGTTGGCGGCCGCAACGGCGACCACCGCTCGGTGCTGACGAGAGGGGACCACGCACCGTCCGCTGCCATTCCGGACCGGCTGCGCGGGCGCAGTCGGGAGGTCCCGGGCGATCCGGTGCTTCGTGTGCCCCGGTCGACGCCTCGCCGGCTCGTGAACCGCCTATCGGTGCGCGCCCTGAACGAGGCATGGTTTCGGGCCTCTCGGGAGTCACGGGCTTCGCTCCGACCCCTGGCCGGATTCTTCCACCCTCTCGACGGGGTCGGTCGGTGGAACCTCTTGTACGGAGCACAAGGGTTCGTGCAGTACCAGTTCGCAGTGCCCGCCGAGCGGGCCGATGTCATCGAGGACGCCGTCGATGCGATCGCATCGTCGGGGATACCCTCCTTCCTCGCCGTGCTGAAGCGATTCGGACCTGGGACGCCCGGCCCGCTCTCCTTCAGTCAAGAGGGCTGGACTCTCGCACTCGATTTCCCGCTCGGCCCTCCCAATCTGCCCGCGCTACTGGACCGTCTTGACGATACTGTCGCTATTGCCGGTGGCCGGGTCTATCTCGCCAAGGACTCCCGACTGCGACCGGAGCTCCTCGCCGTCATGTACCCACGGCTAGGCGATATGAGTAGGGTCCGCCGGAGGGTCGATCCCGAAGGCGTGCTGGCATCGGACCTGTCTCGCCGACTGGGGATCCTCTGATGAACGACGCTTTCGGTCACCCCCAGTCGGTCGTCGTGCTGGGCGGCACGTCGGACATCGCTCGCGAGCTTGTCGCGCTTCTCATGGAGGACCGCGGCAGATCTCTTGTCCTCGCCGGACGCGACCGAGTGGCGCTCAAGCGGGTGGCGAAGGACTTCCACCACCGCGTGGCGCGAGTGGGGACGGTGACGTTCGATGCCAGCACGCTCGACGACGTCGAGAAGACCGTGATGCGGTGCTTCGAGGCGGCAGATGAGGCGGTCGACGTTGTCATTATGGCCGTGGGGGAACTCGGGCGTCAGGAGGTCGATGAGTTCGACCCCGAGCGGATTGCCCGCATGATGACGGTCAACCTCACCTGGCCCGCTGCAGCGTTATCGGTGGTAGCGGCTCAGTTACGGCAACAGGGTCACGGGCGCATCATTGTGCTGTCCTCGGTGGCCGGAATCCGGGTGCGGCGCTCCAACTTCGTCTATGGCTCCGCCAAGGCAGGTCTTGACGCCTTCACCGTCGGACTTTGCGAAGCCCTTCAGGGCACCGGGGTCTCGGTGCACATCGTCCGACCCGGCTTCGTTCGCACCAAGATGACGGCCGGCCGCTCTCCTGCGCCTTTCGCCGTCGAAGCTCCCCGCGTGGCTTCCGATATCGTGCGCGGCCTCGCACGCGGGCAAACGGTGATCTGGTCGCCGGGCCTTCTTAGGTGGGTGTTCTCTGCTCTTCGCCTGCTGCCAGGAGGAATGTGGCGCCGCTTGCCGGGCTAAGGCCTCAGGGGAGACGCCGATACTCCGCGCTGGTGGTCGTCACCGCTGCTGTGCTCATTGCGCTCATGTCACAATCGTCCTCCGCGTCCGAACTCAAGGTTCGGGAGTCCGTGCTGAGGCGCTTCACCGCGGGCCGTGTCCTCGACGCTCGGTACTTCGAGCCCGGCGTGTGCCTCGAGTACCCGCCGGTTTCGGGTGACCGCCACCTGACCGTTTTCCTCGATGCCGGCCATGGCGGCCTCGACCCGGGGGGCGTGGGAGAGACCCAGTCAGGCCAGACCATTTACGAAGCTGACGAGACGCTCCCAGTCGAGCTCGACACGATGAAGCTTCTCCGGGCCAAGGGCTTCACTGTGGTGGTGTCACGGACGGGGGCCGAGACGGTCATTCGCCCTCAGCCCGGCGACGTCTCGGGGGGCCTATTCACGGCTCAGGGCGAGCACGACGACGTAGGCGCCCGGGACATCTGCGCCAACATGGCCAAGGCGGACGTCCTTGTGGGCATCTACTTCGACGCCGGCGGTTCCCCCTACAACGCCGGTGCCGTGACGGGGTACGACACCGCACGATCCTTCTCGGCACAGAACCTGCGCCTGGCGACGTTGATCCAAAACGACGTCCTCGGCGCTATGAACGCGGGGGGCTGGGGGATCCCGAACATTGGGGTGACCGACGACAGCCAGCTCGGCGGGCCCGCACTCAGCACCGCCGCGGCCGACTACGGGCACCTGTTGCTACTCGGTCCAGCCGACGCCGGGTGGTTCACCACGCCGAGCCAGATGCCGGGAGCGCTCATCGAACCGCTCTTCATTACGGACCCCTATGAAGGCACACTTGCCGCCAGCTCGTCGGGTCAAGAGGTGATCGCAAGCGGGCTAGCGCAAGCAATTGAGCAGTACGTGGCGCCGTCGCCGGGGACCAGGGCTCTGAGGCATTGACGCCACGCCTGCCTCCGAGGAACTTCCATTGGCGCACGAGAGCGCAGGTACACGGGGCGAGTGTCTGGCAAGGCTCACCGCGGATGTGGTCATGGACGGACTCTTGGCCGCCCTCGTGATCGCCCCAATGATCGGACCACGGCAGACGGCGGACTCTGGGTCACACCCCGGTGCTGCGCAACATGGCTCGAGCGCCACGCCGCCCCCTTCACTCCCTGTTGGGAGCAGGCGCTGATCGTGCACCCTCGTGTCCACCCCGTCGCGCAACGTGCCGCGGCGACCGCTCTCATGCTTTCCCTCGCACTTATCCTCAACGTGTGCAGTAGCGGCTCGCCGGCTCGTGGCATCGCGCACGTGCCAGCAGTTGGCCAAGCAGACACAAACCCGCCCGGGCCGCCCAAGACAACCTCCACGACACCCGGCACCGTCACCTCGACGTCACAAGCCCCGAAGGGTCCGGTCCCCCTCGCGGCTCCAGTGTCGTTGATCCCCTTCACCTCGCCGGGAACGGTCGGCGAAGGAACCTGGACAGCTGCGGGACGCCCGCTCAATGGCACCCCGGCCGTCTATGAGACGGCGCTCGTGCCTCCCGGTGGCACGCAGGCGAGCGGGATCGCCTGGATGGACACCCGCCTCCTCTCGGCACAGTTGTACTCGGGTTCCAAGAGCCCCGGCGGAGGTCCGTATGAGTTCACCGCACCGATCCAAGCCGCCCAAGCAACGACGCTGGTCGCTGCCTTCAACGGCGGATTCATGATGAACGCAGCCCAGGGTGGCTACTACACGGAGGGTCGGACTGTGGTCCCCTTAGTCGCGGGCGCCGCATCCTTGGTGATTTACGCCAATGGTTCGGTTACCGTCGGCGCATGGGGATACGACGTATCAATGACATCCGACGTCGTCGCTGTCCGCCAGAACCTCGTTCCGCTGGTCGCAAGCGGCCAACCAACCTCTCTGGCGACGAGTTCTGACTGGCAAGCCTGGGGGGACACATGCAGTGCAACCTCGTGCTCCTCGATCGTCCCGGGCATAGAGAACCAGTGGCGATCGGGTGTCGGTGTCACTGCCGACGGCGCTCTCGTGTACGCCGCAGGGCCCGACCTCACGCCGTTGCAGCTGGCCCAGCTCCTCGTGCGGGCGGGCGTCACTCGAGGTATGGAGCTCGACATAAACCCCAATTGGCCGGTCTTCGCCTCCTACGACCCGTCGACCCCCAACGGTCTCGCCGCACCGTCGAACGGGAGCAGTCTGCAGCCGAGCAGTGTGCAGAACGCTGCGACCTTCTTCGACCCTGCATGGGCGCGTGATTTCATTACCATGTCGGCGGCGACCACCACGACCCGTGGTTGAGTGTGCCGGGTCACGATCGCAGCAACCACCACGCCAGGTTCTCCTTCGAACTGCTCAGGGTTCGTGCATACGGGAACGCAACGAGGTGTTCAAGTTGATGGTGCAGTGACGAAGAGGCATCCGCGTATTGCGAGCGAATGCCGGTCGGGCGTGACTACCGATCCGTTGCCACAGCAGTCAGCAAAGTCTGTTCTCGAGGAGCGAGGTGGTCTTAGCTTTTCCAGGGAGCCCTTTGTGTGACGCGTTTGAGCTGCCCCAGTTCGCCGGGTCTGGGCGTCCCCCTGCGGCACATTCGGGCTAAGCCTTGATCCTGGTCTGCCATGGACTTCCGAGGTGGTTAGATCTATTATTGCTAGTACCATGTTGAACGTCCAAGTGGACCGGAACGAGCCCACTCCGCTGCACGAACAAGTCGCAGCAGACATCCGCCGGGCCATCGCCGAAGGGGAGGCCGGTCCGGGCGAACGCCTTCCGCTGGCCAAGGACCTGGCGGCAGTCCTGGGGGTGAACAAAAACACTGTCCTACGCGCCCTCCACATCTTGCGAGATGAGGGACTCCTCGACTTTCAGCGGGGACGGGGCATCACCGTGGCGGGTTCAGCCGAACGAGGAGCGGTCGTTCACCGGATTCGAGATCTCATCGAGTACTGCCGCAACCAGGGCTACCGCCGAGACGAGGTCATTCGGATCATCGAGGGCCTCCCATGACGAGGAGCCTCCCGTGACCTTGTTGCTCGAAGAGCCGACGGCACAGGACGACCAGAATGCTCAGCTTCTCTTCAAAGAAGCCCGCCGACGGAGGCGTCGCCTTCGCATCATCTGGACGACGATGGTTGCGATTGTCATTGTGGTTTTTGTCGGCTTCGGGCTCATGCCCGGTCACTCTTCGAGTCCCCCCAGCTCATCAGTTGGGGCCACGGCGCACCCGGTCTGGCCCCCCCACCTCCGCACGGGAGCGACGCTGGTCTATGCCCTCAACGACCTTCGGATCCTCGACGCGGACTCCGGTGCCGCTCGGGTGCTTCCCTTGCCAGCTCCGTACGGGGGGAGCCGAGACCTGGCCATGGTGACCGTCGGACACTCGCTCTTGCTCAACCGTGGCGATACCGCGTGGCTCTATTCGGGAAGCATCAACAGGAAGCCTGTCGACTTGGGCCCATCAGATGGTGTGTTCAGAGGTCCGAACAGCAACGAGGCCTGGGTGTGGACCCAGCCCTGCGCGCCGATCCTTGGATGCACGAACTACAACGCACCCCAGATGGGAAGCGTTCAATTGGTCGATGGTTCTGGGCGCCAGATAGGAGCCGCTGTGGCACTACCCGGAGTTGACGGGTGGTATCCCACGGGTGTCGCTGGAAAGGCGGGCATGGTGCTCCAGCAACAACCTCCTTACGGTAACCACCGCAACCAGCTGGAACTCTGGAATCCGCTCACCGATCGAGTGGTTCACGTCTTCGCAAATGCGTACGTCTTGGGCACCGGTGGCAATTCAGTCGTCTGGCAGACAGCCGAACCGTATTGCAGAACGAATTGCCTTCTTCACGTTCTCAACGCACTGAACGGGTCTGAGCGAACGGTACAACTTCCTCCGGGCGTCAGCGGAATTGGCGAGGTCGCGATCTCGCCGAATGGTCGCACGATCGCCGCCACGGTTGCGCTCGGTTACGCATCTCGCATTCCCGACCCCCAAGCGGTCCTCCTGATCGGTTCCCATACTCGAGTAGCGACGCTGCTGACTGGCTCAGAACAGCTGACTTACCCCAACCTTGGTCCGATGTCCCTCACATGGTCAACCAACGGCTGGTTGTTTTCATCCACTGTCGGGAAGACGTCAGTGCAGGCTTGGCGTCCTGGTGAGAGTCAGGCCCGGGTGCTTCCCAAGTTGAGGCTTCCCAAGTTCACACTTGTCAACGAAGACCCGTCGCTGATCGCACTGTGAAGGGAAGTAGAAGACTCCGACCTTAGAGGCGAAGGCGGGGCCACAGCACATTCAGTCCGATAGCCGTCCCGAGAGGTGGGGTGCCCCAGAAGGCCGGGACTGGAAGCGGCCAGCTGCGCCTATGAACGGAAGGGTCTCTCGTTTGTTTGGCGGCAATAGGCTTCTCCTACGTGAGCTATCTCTGCCCTGTTGACGGTTCGCCTCTTAGGGCGTCACACGACCTTCCTCTGTGACCGCTGTCTCGATGCGCTTGCGAACTACCTGGACTTACTCGGTGGTCAGTTCGACTTCGCCGAAGGTCATGGTGACAAGGGATGATCCAGTCATAACAATCTCCTGCGTCTTCGTCTCACTGAGTTAGTTCACGACGAATTGGTTCACGACGTGTTCCGTTGGAGCCGGAACGTGCTCGATAGCGAGAACGTATTCGGTCTCCGCACGATCCTCCCCTGCTCGACGGGTGGTTTGGTATCGGGAGGAATACCCTCGAGCGTAAGCCCGCCCACGCAAGCTGACTTGAGCGATTGGATCTCGACATGCTCACCGGGCTCGTAAGCAGCCAGCTCGGAGAGTACGCGACGACCGGCGAGCTGCCCGGGCCGCCTGGTTCGCGGCCCGGGCTTAGCGCCCCCGCCCCTGTCCCCACGCCTGTCACCCCACCGGGCGGTCCGGTACGGCAAACTGCACGCCATATGGATGCGCCAGCGACCCAGTACGCGCTCCGGGGACGGGACCCGTATCGCTACCAGATATGGGGATCGGAACCGGTCGACGCGCTGGAGTTCAACGGCGGGCTCATGACCTCCATCGACGAACCGAATTGGCTCCCCTCCACCCAACGGATCGCGGACTTCTCGCGCCTCATCCGCTTCGACACCGGCGGACTGGCGGTCCACATCGCATCGAGCGCCGAGCACGCTATGGCAGGAGTTGACGAGGTCTTCGTCACCGGCACGGTGCGCGTGGTCGGGTCGGGTTCGCCTTCGACGAAGGGACCCGACGCGACCTCAAGGTCGTGCCCAGCGAGTAGCAGATCCCGGCCGTGGAGCGGGTCCAGGCCCAGGCATCTATGAGCAAGCGCATACCGCGCACCGGGCGCACCGCCGATCGGCGCCACCGGCAAGTCCAGATACGCAGACGGAGGGCGGTCGTCCTACTGGGACTGCTAGTCGTAGGCGCCGCTCTCGTGGTGATCTTCTCCTCGGGGAACTCGCCGCGGACGCGCAGCTCGTCATCGACCTCCACGTCCACGGCCGCCAGCTCGCAGCGGGGCCACACGACCGCGGCGGGGCCTCCGTCCCTCGAGGCAGGCATCGAGCCCTGGCAGCTCGCCACCCCGCTCTCACGGGAGGCGCTCGTTGCCGTCGGGAACCGGCTCCGCATCCTCGGCGGCCTCTCGCCCTCGGGCAGCTCCCTCAACGAAGCATTCTGGGTCGACCCGGCGAGCGGGACTGTCGCCGCCGCGGGGTCGCTCGCCGACATCGTCCACGACGGCGCGGGCGCGCAGATCGGTGCGACATCGTTCGTCTTCGGTGGGGGCTCGCCCGACACCTTCGCCACCGTGCAGTCCTTGGGCGCCGCGGCCGGGACCGGCGCGGTGGCCGGCCAGTTGCCGCAGCCCCGCTCTGACCTCGCCACCGCCACCATAGGCCACACCGCCTACATCGTGGGCGGCTACGACGGGACCACCTACGAGCCCTCTGTGCTGGCCACCGCGGACGGCACCCGCTTCACCAGCGTGGCCACGCTGCCGGTGCCCGTCCGCTACCCCGCCGTCGTCGCCCTGGGCGGCGACGTGTTCTCGTTCGGCGGGCAGACCGGCAGCGGAGCCGGCAGCACGGTGACCACCACGGCAGCGATCCAGGAGATCGACCCCGCGACACACACCGCCCACGTCGTCGGCACCCTGCCCCAGGCGCTGTTCGGCGCGGCCGCCTTTGTGATCGACGACCACATCTACCTCGCCGGCGGCCAGACCGGCGGCGGGCAGACGCTCACCCAGCTGTACGAGTTCGACCAGCGCACCCACCGGGTCGCCGACGCCGGCCTGCTCCCCCAGGCCGTAGCCTTCGGGGGGTACGCCACGGTCGGCACCGGGAAAGCTGCGATCGGGTACCTCGTGGGCGGGGAGGTCGCCCAGCAGTCGGGCAACGACCAGGCGGGCATCGCAACGGGATCGCTGGCGAGCGTCATCTCGCTGCGGCCCAGCCCGTACGGCGGCCCGGTCGGCGGGACCGCCGCCGGCGCGCCCTACCAGGGCCACCTGCTGATCGCCGACCGCGGCAACGACCGGCTGCTCGTGATCGACGCGGCGCGCAACCTGCAGTGGCAGTACCCGTCGGCCACGATGCCGCCCCCGCCCGGAGGCTTCTACTTCCCCGACGACGCCTTCTTCTTCCACCAGGGAACCGGGATCATCTCCAACCAGGAGGACAACCACACCATCGTGGAGATCGGCTACCCGTCGGGGAAAATCCTCTGGCAGTACGGCCATCCGGGTCGGCCCGGGACATCGTCGGGCTACCTGAACCAGCCCGACGATGCCTACCTGCTGAAGAACGGCGAGATCACGGTGGCCGATGCCATGAACGACCGAATCCTCTTCATCTCACCCAGCGGGACCCCGCTGAGCCAGATCGGGACGAACGGCGTGGCGGTGCACAACCCGCCCACGAGCGTGGGCTACCCCAATGGCGACACCCCGCTCGCCAACGGCGACGTCTTGGTCTCGGAGATTAACGGCTCGTGGATCACCGAATACACGCCGGCCGGCCGTCTGGTGTGGACCGTGCAGCTACCCACCGTGAACTACCCCTCGGATCCGCAGCAGGTCGGCTCGAACCTCTACCTCCTCGCCGACTACGACCCGCCCGCGGAGGGGCGAATCCTGACCATCCGCCGCTCGGGTTCTATCGTCTGGAGGTACGACGTGATGTCCGGCGACGGGATGCTGAAGAAGCCTTCACTAGCCGAGCAGCTGCCGAACGGGCTGATCATGGCAAACGACGATTACCGAAACCGCGTCGTTGTCATCGACCCGCGTGACAACAGCATCGTGTGGCAGTACGGGCTCACCGACACCTCGGGCACCGCTCCGGGGTTGCTCAGCATTCCGGATGGCTTCGACCTTCTCCTGGCCAACGGCACCACCCCGACACACCCGCAGACGGGCTGAGGATGACAGGGGCGGGGGTCCCACCCCTGCTAGTCACGTAGCGCTGATTTTTCGGGGCATAGAGAAGATCGGAGAATCGCTGAATGGCACAACGGACTCGACCCGTCGGATCGAGCCGCACACCCGGGCGCGCGCGGACGGCCCGCGCGGGCGGGCCTGGCGCACGACACCGCCGGCGCACACGATTCAACGCCCCGCTGCCACGGCCGTACGCCATCTCCGGTTGGGCACTGCTTCTCTGCGGGCGTTCCTCGGATTCACGTTCTGCTTCGCCGGTATACAGATACTGACCAACCCGAAATTCTTCGACGCCAACAGCCCGTTCAGCATCGAGGCCTAGCTGATCGCCTCCATCAGGGTCAGCCCCATGCGCCTGCTCCTGGAGCCTTCGCGGTGCCGATCGACATCGACATCGCGATGGCAACTGGCCGGCGGACTGGGACCGCTCCTCGGGCTCTGGACCCGGGCGGCACCGGCGGGCGGCGTCGTCTTGCCCCTCACCCTCTACCTGACGGTGAGCTTCCACACCTCGCCGTACTACACGGGTGCCGACATCGTCTTCCTGTTCGCTTGGATCCCGCACCTCCAGGCCGGCTCGGATGGCGTGCGCTCCCTCGATGGGTGATCTCTGCCAGGGTCGCGGAGGTGAACAAGAGCGGACCGCCGACCATGGTCCCGATCCCCTTCGAGCTCGCGCGACATTTCTGCGGCAACTACGAGGCCGACACCTGCACAGCATCGCCGGCCATCCCTGCGACGTCCGCCGCTATCCGTCTGGTCGACGAGTGGGCACATTGTGGAGCAGGGCCGAGACGCGGTCGACCGCCAGACCCCCTCGGGCGGCGCGGATAACGGGGCTGCGGGCGTTCGGGCCAATCCACGGCAGGTGAGGCGTCGCTAACGGCACCGAGTGGGGACCCCTCAGACCGAGGGCCTGTCGCACGTCGAAAGAGCCTTCCATGACTGTCCACAAGGAGCAGCGGTGTACGCCAGTTCGCTCGGGGCGTTCCGTACTCTTTTTCGGGAGGGCTTGGGACTTGTCCTCCTAGTTTCGGGACGACCTGGGTCTTGTCCTCGAAGAGGATGCAAGCCAAGATTGCACCGGGCGTTGGAGGCGGTGGGGCGGCTTCGGGCTCGGACCAACTAGGGAGGGAGCAACGATGAAGTTTCGTATCTTGTTCGCCGCCGCCATGATGGTGGCGTCGTCGGGGGCGGTGGTTACTGGATTGGTGGGTACGACAGGTATCGCGAGCGCACACCCAACAAACGGGTGGCAGATGTCGTACACATGCGCCGGTGGTGATTTACAGACCGGGACCTTCGTCCCCATCCCATCGGGGACCTACTCGAGCATTTCGGTCACGGGCGCGTGCCAACCAGCGCCGAATGCCGTTATCACTGTGCTCGGCGACGTGAATGTCGCCCAAGGTGCTGTGCTCGACGCGCAAAGCTACCCGTCGACGATCACCGTCGGACGCGACGTCAATGCCGGTCCGGGATCGCTTCTTGGCCTGGGCTGCCTGCCCGACCCAACGGCGACAAGCACGACAGGACATCCGTGCACGGACCCCCAAACCGGCAAACCATCGGAGACAGCCGGACACTCCAACATCACCGTCAACGGGAACATCTTCGCCTGGTTCGCGAACACCGTTCTGCTGAATGGAATCACGGTTAACGGGAACGTCACGCTGGTCGGATCAGAAGGTACAGCCACCGCCACCGAACGGGCGACGGCTATACCCTGGGCGATCAAGACCAACACGATCGGTGGCAATCTATTTGCCGGCTACATGACACCTATCTGGCTCGGCGTGATCGTCAACAAGGTTGGTGGCAACGTGATACTGACCAACATCCAAATCACCGACGGGCTCCCCACTAACCCCCCCACTCCTCCCGCAGACGTGGACACGACCCCGACGATCTTCGTCGCTAGCAACACGATCGGGCAGAACCTCGGCTGCTGGGGACTCGGCCCATACCTGTCTGGAGGTTTCCCTGGTGAGGTCAACACCGTCGGCGGCCATGCGTTCGGTCAGTGCGTAAACCTGCCGGATGAATAACCGCCGCTCAACTGCGCAGTGGGAATCCCTGATCTGACCTAGTTCGGACCCGCCCGTCCGCCACCCGCTTTGAGCCCAGGGGTGGCGGACGGGCGTCCGGTCCACCTGTAGTTCCGCACCAGGACTGAAACCTGCCCCAGTTCGCCGGTTTGGACCTAAGTGCTGACGAGGGGCGAGCGTGGCCGCGGGACAGAAAGGGAACCCACGGCGACGCTCAAACCCCGTGCCGACAGTGAAGCGCTGTCGGCAAACGGCGCGAGAACGTACGGAAGAACTAGAGACCGCACGTCTCTTCGGGGAGGCGGACCCCTAGCCGCGAAGTAGGTGGCGTCGAGCCGCGGGATGCCCGACGAAAGGACCGCGACTCAACGCTCACCGAACGGCGCGGTTGCAGCGGGTGACAAATCCGCTCAACCAATCAGGGACAGAAAGAGAACAATACTCCCAACCCACTCTCACGCCCCCCACCCCCCCCCACCCCCCCTCCGCTCGCTCCGCACGGCTCGCTCGTCCCACCCTCGCCAACAGCCCCGCCCAGCCCCGTCGTACACACGTCGGCTCACTCACCCTCCCCTCGCCACCCCACCTCCCCCACCATCCCTCCTCTCCCTCCTCCCCCCTTCTACTTCCTCTCTCCCCCCTCTCTCCCCCCTCCCTTACCCCCTCCCCCTCTCTCCTCTCTTCCCCCCCCCTTCCTCCCCTCCCCTCCCCCTCCCCCCCCCCCCCCCCTCTCTCCTCTCCTCCCCCTTCCCTCCCCCCCCCCCCTCCCTTCCTCTCCCTTCTCCCCCACCCCTTCCACTCCCCCCCCCCCCCCCCCCCCTCCTCCCCCCCCCCCTCCCCCCCCCCCCCCCCCCCCCCACCCACACCCCCCACACCCCCACCCTGCTCTGCTCCCTAGCCGTTAAGTGCCAGCTCCGAATCGCACGGAGGCTAAGGGCTTGGTTACCCACTGACGGTAAAGCTGGTATTGCTGCTGGCCGACATCCCTCAGCCAATCGTTGTGAGGACGTTGTGCTGGATCGGTCTCTGGTCGGCTCTATTTCGATGTGCAGCGCCTCGTCAGCATTCTGAATTAAGGGCGGCGAGTGGGCAGAGCTGATCTGGCCACGCACCAAGCTAGGCGGAAAGCAAGGTGACATCGTGAACGCGATACTCGGATTTTGGCAGTTTCTCTATTACCTGCAGCATCTGACAGCGCAGTGCTCCGACATTTCCGGGACACCGGCACAGGTGGTGTACAGCGGTAACTGTTTGCAGGCGTTCACACTGGCGCTGTTCCAACACGTAGCGTTCGTGATCCTGCCGTAATCGGGATCGAGTGCCAGCCCCTGGACGGACCTCGATCTTGAGTCCGCACGACCGACCGCGACGATTCGCCGAGCGGCAATCGCCATCAGTCATCGCCGCGAGAAGGGCAAGACAAAGACGGGCAAGTCCCGGTCAATCGAACTGGATGCGCGGACCGTCGATTCCCTCAAGTCGTGGAAGGCGCGACAGGGGCAGGAGCGGCTTCTCGTTGGGCTGGATACAAGAACGAAGACAAACTGATCTTCACGCTGCCAGACGGGCGTGGTTACCACCCAGAACGTTTCTCCGGGAATTCGACCGCAAGCAAGCCACGTATAACCGGCTTCACCCAGACACTCCCCTGCCGAGGTTGCGTCTGCACGATCTCCGACACAGCTGGGCCACCGTGGCGTTACAGGCGGGCATTCATCCCAAGATCGTGTCGGAAAGGCTTGGCCACACCAAGATCGCCATCACACTCGACCTGTACTCGCACGTTATGCCGGGGATGCTGTCATGAGGCAGCCGAACAGGTGTCGCAGATGATCTTCGGGGCCTAGCTGTGTTGTCCACCCACGTTGGTAGCGAGGATCCTGGTCCACCAATGAGTTGAGCCTCCGAGGGATCGTGTGGTTGTCGAAGACCCACGAACCCCAAGGAGACTCAGATGCACGCTAACGCTCGATTGACCCCACGCGGTCGATTGATCCTGGTGGAGCGGATTGCCAGCGGTCGTCCCATCGCCCACGTGGCTGCTGAGATGGGCGTGTCACGCAAGACGGCAGACAAGTGGTGGAAGCGCTGGCTCGAAGAGGGTGAGGCCGGCCTCGTGGACCGCTCCAGCCGTCCTCGGCGCTGTCCGCATCAGACCCGGCCCGCCTCGAGCGCCGGATTGTCGCCCTGCGTCGAGGGCGCAAGCTCGGCCCGGCGCGCATCGCCAGCATCGTGGGCCTGCCCTCCTCGACGGTGCACCGAGTACTGACGCGCCATGGCCTGAACCGTCTGGCCTGGATGGACCGCCCGAGCGGTCAGGTCATCCGGCGCATCCACACCGATCACCCCGGTGAGCTGGTCCACATCGACGTCAAGAAGCTCGGGCGCATTCCTCCAGGTGGAGGCTGGCGCGCCCACGGAAGAGCCAACGCTGAGCACAACTCGAAGAACCGGGTGGGCTACGACTTCATCCACTCGGCCATTGACGCCCACTCCCGCCTGGCATTCTCAGAGGTCCATTCCGACGAGAAGGGCCCCACCTGTGCCGGGTTCTTCGCACATGCCCAGGCCTTCTTCGGCGCCCATGGGATCGCCATCGAGGCCGTGCTCACCGACAACGCCAGGAACTACCTCGGAGCGGACTTCACCGGCGCTCTGGGCGCCATCGAGCATCGAAGGATCCGACCCCGGCGACCCCAGACCAATGGAAAAGTGGAACGGCTCAACCGCACTTTGCTCGAGGAATGGGCCTACGTCCGCACCTACACCTCAAACGCCCAGAGAACCCGAGCACTTGACCGTTGGCTTCACCTCTACAACCATCACCGGGGCCACACGTCCCTTGGCGGCAGGCCACCCATTGAGATGACCAACCTCGCGGGACAACACACCTAGCGGTGCTGTTCCACTCGACCACGAAGGACCTTCCTGACCAGACGCCGATGCTGCCTCGGTCTAAGACGTGCGAAGAGTCGATGATCTCGCTCAAAGGCTTGGACGAGGGCCAGGCGATCGCTATGGGGAACTACGACAACGGCCTTGTGTACGTGTACGAGTTGGAGGCCGAAGATCACCTATCCGTTCGTCACCGCATCGCAGCAGACAACAAGTGGCCAGATCGCGAGAGTCGCCGAATATACGAAGTCGAGGGGATCGGCGAGCGAAAGCGCGACACGGGATTCAACGCGCCCGAAAACTTCTGGACCTACCCCGAAGCAACCGTCGTTCGATGCTTCCACCACCCTGAGGGTAGAAAATAGCGGTAGAAAATCGGCTCTGTTCGGAATAAATAGGCTCT
The DNA here is from genome assembly GCA_963742035.1 of uncultured Acidimicrobiaceae bacterium. Lineage (GTDB taxonomy): Bacteria > Actinomycetota > Acidimicrobiia > Acidimicrobiales > RAAP-2 > Bog-473. Next base: position 369,760 of record CAVUKH010000007.1, on the reverse strand, counting down.
GAACAGGAATCCGAGTGGTGTCGGAGGGGGGACTTGAACCCCCACGCCCTTGCGGGCACCAGCCCCTCAAGCTGGCGCGTCTGCCTATTCCGCCACTCCGACGAGCTTGCAATGGGAAAGCAGCGTTCGGAGATCGTAGCGCGTGTCCATGGGCCCACCTCCGGCCCCGAATGCTCCGCGCCGGGGCCCATGCAGAGGCCCACGCAGGACTCACACCGGTTCGACGCAGGGCGCACGCGACCGGGACAGCCCGACCCGACGCTCCCCTACTGCCCCGGCAGCGAGGGCGTGGTGTTGCTGGTCGACTCCGGAGCCCGCACCGCCCACAGCTGGGCGTACCAGAGCAGGCTGGTGCTGCGGGGCAGGGCGTTGACGCCGCCGATGGTCCGGCTCCAGACGAGGACGGTCGGTTCGGCGAAGAGGGGCAGCGAGACCATGTCGTCCCACAGCATGGTGTCCGCCTGCGTGTAGTAGGTCAGAGCCGTGTTCGGGTTGAGCTGCTTCGAGGCCTTCGTCACCAGCGCGTCGAACTGGCTGTTCGAGTAGCCCGTCCAGTCCTGCGAGCCGTTCTTCCCCGGCGGCCCCAGCAGTTGTGTGTACATGGCGATCGTCTGGCTCATGTAGGGCGTGAACGTCACGGGGAGCACCGCCAGGTCGGCGTAGCCGTCCGCCAGCACCTGCCCGGTCTTGGCCGCGCCGTCGACGGGGAGCAGTGTGGTGTCGAGCCCCGCCGCCAGCAGCTCGGACTGCATGACTGGCGCGGCAGCCGTGGCCCAGGGGTCACTCGAGTCGTAGACCATGTGCAACTGGAACGGGGCGCCGAAGGCCGTGTGGTAGTAGGGGTTGCCCGGTGAGCGGACCATCCCCGACATGGCGATGAAGGAGTCCGCCTGCGCCGGCACCGGTGTCACCGGGAAGTTGACGCTGCCACCGGCGCCGACCTTCGTGGTGGACGTCGAGGACGGCGGCGGTGGCACCGTCGTCGTGGGCGAGCCGGTCGACGCCGGCTTGTAGTTCTGCTGGCCCTGCACGGTCAGGTGGCTGTTGCCCGGCATGATGCCGGGCACCGCCCAGCTGGCCTGCTGGTTGACCAGGTCCTGACGGTTGATGCTGAGGGCGATCGCCGCCCTGAGGTCCGGCGAGAGATCCGCGTCCAGCGAGCTCGCCATGTCGAGCTGGAGCAAGGTCGCCGACGTGTCCACTTCGCTCTGCGCGCCCGGCAGCCCCGTCATCTCGGTGAGGAACGACTGGGTCACCGTGCTCGGCTCCGCCACCTGCACGTAGCCCGAGGCCATCCATTGCGCCAGCTGCGCGGTCGAGGACGCGATGTGGATGGTGATCGACTTGGCGTTGGCGGGCGTCCCCCACCACTTGGGGTTCTGCACCAGGGTGATCGCCTGGGGCGTCACCTTGCCCAGCATGAACGGCCCCGCCGACAGGTCGATGGCCCGATCGACCGTGGTGCAGGGAGGGTTCCAGCCCACCTTCTCCATCACGTGGGCCGGCACGAGGTTGGCGAAGAGCATCTGCCAGTCGGCGAAGGTGGTCTTGAACTTCACCGTCACCGTGCGCCCGCCGTTGGAGCCGGTCACCGATGCGATGTCGCGGTAGCCGGCAATGCTGGCCACGTCCGCCGACGAGGTCTCGGGGTCGCCGCGCTGCTGCTCCCAGGCGTACTTGAAGTCCTCGGCCGTGATCGGCACGCCGTCGGACCACACCGCCTTCGGGTTCAAGGTGTAGATGATGGTCTGCGGACTGATGTCGACCGGCTCGGCGGACTCGATCAGCTCCGAATTGGCCGCCGCCTGCCCCGCTCCGTTGACCACGTTCGGCACGTAGGGACTGGGCAACACGGCGGCCAGCACCGTCTGCGTGCCGGGCGTGGCACCGCTCGGCGTGTTGGGGTTGCAGCCCGTCGGGCTCTCGGTCATGCCGAAGGAGATCGCCCCGCCCGCCACGCCGACATAGGTCACGGTGGTGCCACCCCCGCCGGAGCTCCCGCAGGCCGACGCCAACAGGGCCAGCATGGTGCTCGTCCCGACCAGCCACCGCCAGCGCCGGGGGCGTCGGCCCCGGCCCGTCACTGCAGCCGGAGGTCCAAGACGATCGTCGTGAGAGCGAAGATGATGGCCACGGTCACCGTGATGCGGTCCAGGTTGCGCTCCACCACGGTCGAGCCCTGCGCCGCCGCGCCCACACTCCCACCGAACATGTCGGACAGGCCCCCGCCCTTCCCGCTGTGCATCAGGATCAGGAAGATCAGGCCGAGCGCGGACAGCACCTCAATGACGATGTAGATCCAGGTGACAGTGTCCAAGGTTGCCAGCACGGCGGAGCCTCCAACTCGCGTCCGAACAGCCTGTTCGGCCTAGGAACGGTAGCAGGCGGCGGTGGCCCGAATGATGTCGGTGAAGGCCGCGGCTTCCAGGCTGGCACCCCCCACCAGCAGGCCGTCCACGTCGGGCTCGGCCATCAGATCGGCCGCGTTCTGGGCGTTCACCGAGCCGCCATATTGGATCCGCACGGTCGCCGCGGCCTCCTCCCCGCCCACCTTGGCCACCAGGGAGCGGATGAAGACGCAGGCGTCCTCGGCATCCATTGCGGTGGCCGCCTTGCCGGTGCCGATGGCCCACAGGGGCTCGTAGGCCAGCACGAGTCCTCCCACCACCTCGGCCCCCAGCCCAGAGAGGGCCGCCAGCACCTGCTCCTCCAGGATGGCCTCGGTCTGCCGCGCGTCGCGTTGCTCCTCGGACTCGCCGACGCAGAGCACGGGCGTCATGCCGTTGCGGAGCACCGCCCGCAGCGTCGCCGCCACGGTGGCGTTGTCCATGCCGAAGAGCGTGCGGCGCTCCGAGTGCCCGACGATGACGTAGGCCGTCCCGAGGCGGGCCAAAAAACGCGGGCTGACTTCGCCCGTGCGCGCCCCGGCGTCCTCGTCCGAGCAGTGCTGGGCCCCCAATGCCACGGGGATGCGCTCCTTCTCCACCAGCGTCTGCACGGTGCGCAGGTCGGTGAAGGGCGGGTGGACCGACACGTCCAGACGCGCCACGTCCTCGGGCTTCAGGCGCAGACCGAGATCGCGCACGGTGTGCAGCGCCTCAATGTGGTCGTGGTGCATCTTCCAGTTCCCGCTGACGAGCGGGCGACGGGTGCTCATTGCTGCGCGCTCAGTCCCGCGGTGCGTTAGGAGCCTGGCGCAGGGCGTCGATTCCGGGCAGGTGACCCTCCCGCTCAATGAACGACAGTGAGGCGCCGCCACCGGTCGACAGGTAGCCGATGCGGTCGCACAGGCCGAGCTCCTCCAGGGCGCTGGCGCTGTCCCCTCCTCCGACCACCGAGAAGCCGGGGCAGTTGGCCACCGCCTCGGCCACTATCCGGGTGCCCTCGGCGAAGCGGGGGTCCTCGAAGGCGCCCAGCGGACCGTTCCACAGCACCGTGCCGGCGCCGCCCACCACCGCGGCGAACGCCGCGGCCGAGTCGGGACCGATGTCCAGGCCGGTCCAACCGTCGGGCAGGTCACCCTCTATGACCTTCACACTCCCCCGTGGCCCGTGGCCCAGGGCGGGCGGCCCGAAGGTGCCGCCGGGCTCCAGGGCCCTGGTGTCGGTCGGCAGCAGGATGTCGACGCCCGAGTCCAGCAGGGCCCGGCAGTCGGCCAGGTGCGTCTCGTCCAGCAGCGAGCTGCCGACGGCCTGCCCCCGGGCGGCCAGGAAGGTGTAGGCCATGCCGCCGCCCACCACCAGGGTGTCCACCTTGGTGGCCAGCACCTTGAGGACCTCGAGCTTGTCCGCCACCTTGGCCCCGCCCACCACGGCCACGAAGGGGCGGGCCGGGTGCTCCAAAATGCCGCCCAGCACCTCGACCTCCTTGGCGAAGCGCAGCCCGGCCGCACTGGGGAGGAATCGGGGTGGCCCGACGATGGAGGCGTGTGCCCGGTGGGCCGCGCCGAACGCCTCGTCCACGTACGCGTCGAAGCCGGTGATGAGCCGCTGGACGAAGGCCGGGTCGTTCGCCTTCTCACCCGGGTCGAAGCGCAGGTTCTGGGTCAGCTCCACGCCGGGGCAGAGGGCCTGCAACCGTTGCCGGACCGGCTCCATCTCCCAGCGCGGGTCCGGTGCGCCTCCCGGTCGGCCCAAGTGCGAGGCGGCCACCACGTGGGCGCCCTCGTCCTGCAGCCAGCGCAGGGTCGGCAGTGCGGCGGTGATGCGGAAGTCGTCGGCCACCGTGGCCCGGCCCCGCACGCCGATGTGCAGCGGCACATTGAAGTCGACCCGCACCAGCACACGTCGTCCCTCCAGCGGGGGGAGGTCCCCCAGGAGCGGGATGCCGCGGAGGGGGTCCAGCAAGGTCAGCTCCCTACCAGGACGGCCAGGTCGACCAGGCGGTTGGAGTAGCCCCACTCGTTGTCGTACCAGCCGAAGGTCTTGACCAGTGAGAGCGAGTCGTTGATCGGCATCACCATGGTCAGCCCGGCGTCGAAGGTGCACGAGGCGGGCGAGCCCACAATATCGCTCGAGACGATCGGGTCCTCGGTGTACTCGAGCACCTTGTCCAGCGGCGGCTTGGCCGCCGCGGTGGCGAAGGCGACGTTGACCTCCTCGACCGAGGGGTTGCCCTTCACCACGGCCGTGAAGTCGGTGATGGAGCCGGCCGGCAGCGGCACCCGCAGCGAGGTGCCGTCGAGGTGTCCCTTCATGGCGGCCAGCACCAGCCCGGTGGCCCGGGCCGCCCCGGTCCCCGTCGGCACGATGTTGGTCGCGGCCGCCCGCGCCCGGCGCATGTCCTTGTGGGGCAGGTCGAGCAGGTTCTGGTCGTTCGTGTAGGCGTGCACCGTCGTCATGAGACCGCTCACGATGTCGAACTCGTCGTCGATCACCTTGACCATGGGCACGAAGCAGTTCGTCGTGCACGACGCGTTCGAGATGACGACGTCCTTCTCGGGGTCATAGGTCTGGTCGTTGACGCCCATGACGAGGGTGACGTCGGCATCCGGGGACGGCGCCGAAATGATGACCCGCCGCACCGTGTCGCCCAGGTGTTCCGCCGCCTGCTCCCGGCTGGTGAAGATCCCGGTCGACTCAATGACCACGTCGGCCCCGAGCAGGTCCCAGGGCAGCTGGGCCGGGTCCCGCTCGGCCATGACGCGGACGTGGCGCTCCCCCACCAGCAGATCGCTGCCCTCGACTTGGACCGGCACCGGCAGGCGGCCGTGGGTCGAGTCGTAGCGCAGCAGGTGCGCCAGGGTGTCCGCCGAGGTCAGGTCGTTGACGCCCACGACCTCCACGTCGGCGCCCGTGGCCAGGACGGCGCGCAGGAAATTGCGCCCGATCCGCCCGAAGCCGTTGATCCCGACCCGCACCGTCATCTCGACCCTTCCTCTCGGTCCTTTCGGCGTCCCGGCTATGCCAGCAGACCCGACAGCGCCTGCGCCAGTTTGGCCGGGCTGTGGACCAGGGTGTTCTCCCCCGTCAGGGGAACGTCGAGCACGTCGACGTCCGTCGCCCCGATGCTCATACCCCGGATGCTGTCACACAGCACGACGTCCACACTGACATTGTGCCTGTTCAGGGCCGCGACATGGTCCGCCACGTCGAAGCCTTCCGTCTCCGACACCTCCGGACGCAGGTTGCACACGTACACGACCTGGGCTTTTGAGGCGGACACCGCCTCGGTGATACCTCCCACCGCCACGGCGGCCAACACGCTGGTGAACAGGGATCCGGGGCCGATCACGATCTGGTCGGCCCCGGCGATCCGCTCCACCGCCAGTGGGGGTGGCTGGGCGTCGCCGGGCACCAGCGAGACCTGCTCGATGTCCGTCGTCCCCTTGACGGCCACCTGCCCGGCCACGGTGCCGTGGCCCGACTCGGCCTTGAGCACGACCAGCTCCGAGGTGGCGGGCAGCACATCACCGCTCGCACCCAGCAGACGGGCCGCCTCCGCCACACCCAGGACGAGGTCGCCGGTGGCGTCGATCAGCCCGGCCAGAATCAGGTTGCCCAGCGCGTGCCCCTTCAGCTCTCCCTCGTCGTAGCGGCGCTCGAACGCCGTGGCCAGCGCGGAGTCCTCGACGGCCAATGCCACCAGGCACTTGCGGAGGTCGCCCAGGGCCACAATGTTGAGCAGCTCGCGCAGCCGGCCGCTGCTGCCCCCGTCGTCGGCCACCGAGACCACGCCGGTGAGCAGTCCGGCGTAGCGCCGCGCCGCCTTCAACGTCACGGCCGTGCCGTGGCCGCCACCGATGGCCACCACCGACGGTCGACCGCCCCGTCGTCCACCCTCACGGCTCATCGGTCGATGTCCCGATGGAAGACCGACACCGGCTCGCCGTGCGCGCCCAGGCGCGTCGCCAGCTCCTGCGCCAGCGTCACCGAGCGGTGCCGCCCGCCCGTGCAGCCCATGGCGATCGTCAGGTACGACTTCCCCTCCCGGGCGAAGGCCGGGAGGATGCTGGTGAGCAGCTCGTCGACCTTGTCCAGGAAGGCCCGCGATTCGGGCTGGCCCATGACGTACTCGCGCACCGGATCGTCCTTGCCGCTGAAGGGCCGCAGCTCCTCCACCCAGAACGGGTTGGGCAGGAAGCGGCAGTCGAAGACGACGTCGACATCGAGGGGGATCCCGTGCTTGTAGCCGAAGGAGACCACCGAGGTCTGCATGTGCGGCGCCTCGTCGTCGCCGAACGCCTCCAGAATGCGCAGCCGGAGCTGGTTGGAGTTGAGGTCACCGGTGTCGACGAGGAGGTCGGCGCGCTCGCGCACCGGCTCCAGCAGCTTGCGCTCGTCGGCGATCGACTCCTCCACGCCGCGCGCCGCGAGCGGGTGCCGCCGCCGCGTGCCCTCGTAGCGCCGCACCAGCACGTCGTCGGCGGCGTCGAGGAAGACGACCCGCACCCGCTGGCGGGTGGCCCGCAACTCGTCGAGGACGTCGGGCAGGTCGTCGAAGTACTCCGAGCCCGTGTTGCTGCCGCCACGGCCGATCACCAGGGCCACGCGCTCGATGCCCGAGCCCGGCCGGTCCACCATCTCGACCATCTTCATGATGAGCCCGGCCGGCAGGTTGTCGATGACGAACCAGCCCACGTCCTCGAGGGCCGCCGCCGCCGTCGAGCGCCCTGCGCCCGACATCCCCGTGACCACCACGAACTCGCTCATCGACCCCTAGCTTCGCTCATCGCCCGACCGGGCCCGTTCATCGTCCTCCGGGCCGCGGTCCGGGGCGGTGGATCGACTCGTAGACGGCGAGCCCGACGTCGTCGGGCAGCCACGAGCGGGAGAGCAGTTCCTCCAGGGATGCGGCCCGCACGGCGTTCACACCGCCCATCTCCTTGACCAGGCGGGCCTTGCGGGCGGGGCCCAGGCCAGGGATGTCGTCCAGAATGCTCCTGGTCATTCGCTTGCCCCGGCGTTCGCGGTGGAAGGTGATGGCGAAGCGGTGCGCCTCGTCCCGCAGGCGCTGCAGCAGGTACAGGGCGTCGGAGCCTCGCCGCAGCCGCACCGGGTCGGGCGAGCCCGGGCGGTAGACCTCCTCGAACTGCTTGGCCAGCGAGGCCAGCTCCACCTCGTCCGAGAGCCCGAGCGCACGGACGACCCGTTCGGCCACGCCGAGCTGGCCCTTCCCGCCGTCGACGACGATCAGGTTGGGGCGGTAGGCGAAACGGCGGGGCCGCCCGTCCGCCGGGGTCGCGTCAGGCTCCTTCAGGGCGGTCAGCCGACGCGTCAACACCTCCTCCATGGCGGCGTAGTCGTCGTTGCCGGGGACGGACTTGACCTTGAAGCGCCGGTAGTCCGAGCGTTTGGAGAGCCCGTCCTCGAAGACGACCATGGAGCCCACGTAGTCGGTCCCCTGCAGGTGGCTCATGTCGTAACACTCAATGCGCAGCGGGGCCTCGCGGAGCGACAGCGCCGACTGCAGCTCGGTCAGGGCCTTCGACCGCGCGTTGTGGTCGGCCGCCCGGCGCAGCCGGTGGCGGGCCAGGTCCTCGCCGGCCGAGCGGGTGACGGTCTCCTGCAGCGCCCGCTTGGCCCCGCGCTGCGGGACGGCGATGTCCACCGGCCCGCCGCGGATGGTGTGCAACCAACTCTGCAGCAGCTGTCGGTCCGCCGGTTCCTCGGGCACCAGCAGGCGACGGGGGACGTCGGCGCCGTCGGCCCCGTAGACCTGGCCCACGACCCGGGCCATGAACTCTGGCCCCGAGAGGTCCTCCACCTTCTCTGCCACGAAGCCCCGGTGACCGACCACACGACCGCGCCGCACGTGGAAGATCTGCACCGATGCCTCGAGGGGGTCCTCCGCCAGGCCCACGACGTCGAAGTCCTCCGCCCGGTCCGAGACCATCTGCTGCGACTCGGCCGCCTTGTGCACGGCGATGATGCGGTCGCGCAGACGGGCCGCCCGTTCGAACTGCAAGTCCTCGCTGGCGGCGAGCATCTCTGCCTCCAGCCGGGCGAGCACGGGTTCGGTGTCGCCCGACAGGAAGCCCATGAGGTCCTGCACGTAGCCGTCGTAGGCCTCGCGGTCCACCGCACCGACGCACGGACCCGAGCAGCGGTCGATGTCGTACAGGAGGCAGGGCCGCCCCAGGCGCTCGTGGCGGGTGAACTTCGTGTCCGAGCAGGTGCGGACGGGGAAGCTCCGCACCAGCAGGTCCAGCGTCGACCGGATGGCGCCGGCGTTGCCGTAGGGGCCGAAGTAGCGGACACCCTTGCGCTTGCGCCCGCGCACCACGGCCGGGCGGGGCCATTCCTCGTTCAGGGTGACGGCCAGCCAGGGGTAGCTCTTGTCGTCCTTGAGCCGCACGTTGTAGCGGGGCAGGTGGGCCTGAATGAGGCTGTGCTCGAGGATCAGCGCGTCGACCTCGCTGTCGACCACCACCCACTCGACGTGGTCGGCCTGGGCCACCATCTGCGCCGTGCGGGGCCCGAGCTGGGCCGACTTCTGCCAGTAGTTGGGCAGGCGGTGGCGCAGGGACTTGGCCTTGCCAACGTAGAGGACACGGCCCTCGGCGTCGTAGAACTGGTACGAGCCCGGTGCGTCCGGGATGGTTCCGGTCGGCGGGGGGTCGTGCACTGACCCCATTCTACTTTTGCGCCGTCTCGCGCCGGCGCTGGCGGGGGGCGTTACACTGCCTGGTGCCGGCCTGGTTTCCGGCAGACAACCTCGCATTGAGGCCGACATACCCGCGGATGGGCGACCAGGCTGTCCCCGCCGGCCATATCGATGCACTCCCGACAAGGGGGCAGACCACATGCTCAGGCTGCAGACACCACTCCCGCAGCGCTACACGTCCGCACACGAGGACGAGCTGGCCGACATGATCGGGGCCGCCAAGGCCGCGCTCGGCTCCCGGCTGTTCGTGCTCGGGCACCACTATCAGCGCGACGAGATCATGCGTTGGGCCGACGCCCGGGGTGATTCCTTCGGCCTCTCCCGGCTGGCCGCCGGGCAGACCGATGCCGAGTTCATCGTGTTCTGCGGCGTCCACTTCATGGCCGAGTCGGCCGACGTCCTCACCGGCGACCACCAGCAGGTCCTCCTCCCCGACCTCAATGCCGGGTGCTCCATGGCGGACATGGCGGACATCGACCAGGTGGAGGAGGCCTGGGACGAGCTGGCGCGGGTGGTCGACGTGGACAACCTGATCCCGGTCACCTACATGAACTCGGCCGCTGCCCTGAAGGCCTTTGTCGGCCGCCACGGCGGTGCCGTCTGCACGTCGTCCAACGCCCGGGCCGTGCTGACCTGGGCGCTCGATCGGGTGCAGGGCCGGGGCGATCGGGTCTTGTTCTTCCCCGACCAGCATCTCGGGCGGAACACCGGCTTCGAGCTCGGCTACGGCGCCGACGACATGTGCGTCTGGAACCCCCGCCTGGCGCTGGGCGGCTTGTCGGACCGCGAGGTCAAGGAGTCCACCTTGCTGCTGTGGAAGGGGCACTGCTCTGTGCACCAGCGCTTCCGCCCGGCCCACGTCGAAGCCTTCCGTCTCGCGCACCCCGACGGGATCGTCATGGTGCACCCCGAATGCGCCCACGAGGTCGTCGAGCTGGGCGACGTCACGGGTTCGACCGATGCCATCATTAAGGCGGTGGCGGCCGCTCCGGCGGGCTCGGTGATCGGCGTCGCCACCGAGATCCACTTGGTGAACCGGCTCAACAACGAGTCGCCCGACAAGACCGTTGTCTGCCTCGACCCGGTGGTGTGTCCCTGCTCCACCATGTCGCGTATCGACCCGGAGCACCTGGCCTGGGTCCTGGAGGGCCTGGTGGACGGCGAGGTGCGCAACCGCATCGTCGTCGACCCCGACACGAGTCAGTGGGCCAAGGTCGCGCTCGAGCGCATGCTGGCCATCACCTGATCGACCGACGCTGCAACGCCGATAGGGTCCCGATCGTTCGGTGCCTTCAGTGCCGCACCGACAGGAGGCCATTGCCGTGAGCGACTTCCCTGCCCCACCCGTCCCGGTGAACCACGTGCAGCCGGTCCCGCGCCGCGTCCGGGCCTTCCTGGCCGGTCAGCCGGTTGTCGACACGACCGACGCCCGCTACGTGTGGGAGAACACGTCGTACCCCCAGTACTACATTCCGCTGACCGACGTGGCCACAGACGTGCTCGTTGACGAGGGACAGGCCATCGAGACGTCCCGGGGTGACGCCAGGCGCTACGGGGTGCGGGTCGGCGACGTCGAGCGGGCCAGCGCGGCCACCGTGCTCACGGCCGCCAAGGTGGAGGGCCTCACTGACACCGTCCGCTTCTCCTGGTCGGCTTTCGACGCGTGGTTCGAAGAGGACGAGCAGGTCTTCGTCCACCCGCGCAACCCCTACACCCGCGTCGACGCCCTCCGGTCGAGCCGGCGCTTGCGCGTCGAGTCCAAGGGCGTCGTCCTGGCCGAGACCAGCTCGCCCGTCCTTTGCTTCGAGACGGGGCTGCCGACGCGCTATTACATCGACCGGACGGACGTCGACTTCACTCACCTGGTGCCCTCCGACACGCAGACGGAGTGCCCCTACAAGGGGACCACGAGCGGCTACTGGTCGGCCAACGTCGAGCTGCGTATTCATCCCGACATCGCCTGGACCTACGACTTCCCCACCCGCGAGCTGCTTCCCATCGCCGGGCTGATCGCCTTCTACAACGAGAAGATCGACTTGTTCCTGGACGGCGTCGCACTCGAGCGGCCCCACACGCATCTGTCCTGAGTGCGCGGCCAGGTGGGGGTTGCGCGCCCACGGCGCGGCGTCCCCGTGCGCCGGCGCCTGCGCCGGGGGCGCTATTTGGCTTTGGCCAGCACCGGCTTGAGCACCTCGCCGGTGTAGCTGCCCGCCGTCTTGGCCACCTGCTCGGGCGTGCCCTCGGCGATCACGGTGCCACCCTTGTCGCCGCCCTCGGGGCCGAGGTCGATGATCCAGTCGGCGGTCTTGATGACGTCGAGGTTGTGCTCAATGACCACCACCGTGTTGCCCTGCTCCACCAGGCGACCGAGCACCTCGAGGAGGCGCCGCGTGTCCTCGAAGTGGAGACCCGTCGTCGGCTCGTCGAGGATGTAGAAGGTGTGGCCCGTCGGGCGACGACTCAGCTCGCTGGCCAGCTTCACCCGCTGCGCCTCCCCGCCCGAGAGTGTCGGTGCCGGTTGACCCAACCTGACATAGCCCAGGCCGACGTCGACCAGGGTCTGCATGTGGCGGGCGATCGGCGGCTGCTTGGCGAAGAAGCTCAGCGCCTCCTCGCACGACAGGTCGAGCACGTCGGCGATGGTCTTGCCCCGGAACGTGATCTCGAGCGTGTCGCGGTTGTAGCGGGCGCCGTGACAGATCTCGCAGGGGACGTAGACGTCGGGGAGGAAGTGCATCTCGATCTTGATGGTGCCGTCGCCGGCGCAGGCCTCGCAACGCCCGCCCCGCACGTTGAAGGAGAAGCGGCCCGGCTGGTAGCCGCGCACCTTGGCCTCGGCCGTCTGGGCGAAGAGCTTGCGGATGTGGTCGAAGACGCCGGTGTAGGTCGCCGGATTCGAGCGAGGGGTGCGCCCGATGGGGGCCTGGTCGACGTCGACCACCTTGTCGAGCTTGCCCATGCCCTCCACCTTGCGGTGCCGGCCGGGGATCGCCTTGGCGCGGTGGAGGTGCTGGGCCAGCGACCGCAGGAGGATGTCGTTGACGAGGGTCGACTTGCCGGACCCCGAGACGCCGGTCACCGCGATCAGGCAGCCCAGCGGGAAGGACACGTCGACGTCCTTCAGATTGTGTTCCCTGGCGCCGCGCACGGTCACGACGTCGCCCGTTCCCGGGCGCCGCCGGGCCGGCACGGGGATCGATCGCTTGCCCGACAGGTACTGCCCCGTGATGGACGCCTTGTTGGTGAGCAGGCCACCGCGGCCGGTGACCGGTCCGGCGTGGACGACGTTGCCCCCGTGCTCGCCGGCGCCGGGCCCGATGTCGACGACGTAGTCGGCGGTGCGGATGGTCTCCTCGTCGTGCTCCACCACAATGACCGTGTTGCCCAGGTTGCGCAGCCGCTCCAGCGTCCCGATGAGGCGCTGGTTGTCGCGCTGGTGCAGGCCGATGGAGGGCTCGTCGAGCACGTAGAGCACGCCGACGAGCCCGCTGCCGATCTGGCTGGCCAAGCGGATGCGCTGCGCCTCGCCGCCCGAGAGCGTGCCGGCCGAGCGGGCCAGTGAGAGGTAGTCGAGCCCCACGTCGAGGAGGAACTGCATGCGCTCGCGCACTTCCTTGAAGACGCGATCGGCGATCATGTGCTCGCGGTCACTCAGCTCCAGCGTGGACATCGCCTCGACCGCATTGGCGATGGACAGGCTGCACAGCTCGAAGATGTTGCGGCCCCCGACGGTGACGGCGAGGGACTCGGGCTTGAGGCGGGCGCCCTTGCACTCCGGGCAGGCCACTTCACGCATGTACTGCTCGATCTGCTCGCGCGACCAGTCGGACTCGGACTCGCCGTGCCGCCGCTGCAGCCAGGGGATGATCCCCTCGAAGATCGCCTCGTACGAGCGCTTGCGGTTGAAGCGGTTCTTGTAGGTCACGTGCACCGAACGACTGCCGGTGCCGTAGAGGACGAGCTTCTTGTCCTTGGCCTTGAGGGACTTCCAGGGCGCGTCGAAGTCGAAGCCGCCGAACTCGGCCACCCCGACCTGCAGGCCGGTGAAGTACTCGCTGCGCGCCCCCGCCCACGGCGCCAGCGCGCCCTCGGCCAGCGACAGTGAGTCGTCGGGCACGACCAGCTCGGGGTCGACCTCGAACCTGGTGCCCAGGCCCAGGCAGGCCGGGCAGGCCCCGTAGGGCGAGTTGAAGGAGAAGCTGCGCGGGGCCGGCTCCTCGAAGCTGATGCCGCAATGGGTGCACGACAGGTGCTGGGAGAAGGTGATGGCCTCCTCTTCCTCGCCCTCTCCCCCGTCGGCGCCCTTGTCCTTCCGGCCGGCGCCCTTCCCGTTCAGCACCAGGACCTCGGCCGTGCCGCCGGTCAGCTCCAGCGCGGTCTCGATCGACTCCGTGAGGCGCTGGCGCATGTTGGCCCGGCTGACCAGGCGGTCGACCACCACCTCGATGGTGTGCATCTCGTAGCGGGCGAGGTTGACCTCGGCCCGGTCGGAGAGCTCGAGGGGCACCCCGTCGACCCGGACCCGGGCGAAGCCCTGCTTGGCCAGGTCGTCGAGGAGGGAGCTGTACTCACCCTTGCGGCCCCGCACCACCGGCGCCATGACCTGGAAGCGCGTCCCCTCGGGCAGTTCGAGGACCCGGTCGACGATCTGCTGTGGGGTCTGGCGCGCCACGGGCCGTCCGCAGACAGGGCAGTGGGGGTGGCCGATGCGGGCATACAGGAGACGGAGGTAGTCGTAGACCTCGGTGATCGTCCCCACGGTCGAGCGCGGGTTGCGCGAGGCGGACTTCTGGTCGATGGAGATGGCGGGCGAGAGACCCTCGATGAAGTCGACGTCGGGCTTGTCCATCTGGCCCAGGAACTGACGGGCGTAGGCCGAGAGGGACTCGACGTAGCGCCGTTGGCCCTCGGCATAGATGGTGTCGAAGGCGAGGGACGACTTCCCGGAGCCGGACAGGCCGGTGAAGACGATCAGCCGGTCCCGCGGCAGGTCCAGCGAGACGTCTCGCAGGTTGTGCTCGCGGGCGCCGCGAACGACGAGACGGTCGGCCATCCGGTGAGGATACCGGCGCGTTGTGTCACGTCATCCAGGCCCAGGTCACCGGTGTGGGAGGCACCGCCCCGGGCGGGCCTGAGCAGTGCCGGCGCGCATCGGGCGTCGGAGGCGTCAGGCGAACGTCACGTCCTCTTCGCCCCAGTAGGCGTCGACCGCGCTGATGAGTCCCTCGTCGGTGATCGTGAAGACCTCGACACCCCGGATGTACATGGTGGCCTCGCCGGCCAGGGTCAAGGTGATCTGGAAGCGGATGGCGACCTTGTCGGCCACCGGATGGACCTCTTCCACCTCGAAGGTCATGGTCTCGCAGCCGTCGAAGCCGGACTGGATGAAGGCCTTGATGGCTTCCCTCCCCTCGTGGAGGCCGCTCGGATAGGGGTCCATCTGCACGGCGTCGGGGGTGAAGAGGGCGGCGTAGGCCTCGGCGTCCTTGCAGCTGACGACGGCGGCATAGCGCTCCATGGCCTGGCGGAGCTGGGTGGTGGTGGGCACGGGGGCGACGCTAGCTGGGCACGGCGGACGCCGGCGCTCCGGCCTGGGAGGACGGGGCCTCAGCCGGGGATGGAGGCGCGCAGGTCGGCGATCTCGTCCCGCAGGAGCGCCGCTTCCTCGTAGCGGAGCTCGGCGGCGGCCGCCTTCATTTCTGCCTCCAGCTGGCCCATGAGCTCCATCGCCACCGCCGGCGTGGAGGCATCGCCGTCGGCCAGCAGGGCCGGACGCTGGTTGCCCCGGACCGCCGCGTTCTTGCGCACCTCGGCCCGGCTGCGCCCGGCCCTGGTCACACCCCCGCCACCGGTCCCGCGCAACCGCTCGAGGATGTCGGTCACCGACTTGCGGATCGTCTGCGGGTTGATCCCGTGCTCCTTGTTGTAGGCGATCTGCACCTCGCGCCGCCGTTGGGTGACGGACACGGCCTCGCGCATGGAGTCCGTCACCGTGTCGGCGTAGAGGACGACCATGCCGTCGACGTTGCGGGCGGCCCGGCCCATCGTCTGAATCAGCGAGGAGGCCGAGCGCAGGAAGCCCTCCTTGTCCGCATCGAGAATGGCCACCAGGGCCACCTCGGGCAGGTCGAGGCCCTCGCGCAGGAGGTTGATGCCGACCAGGACGTCGATGGAGCCCAGCCGCAGCTCGCGCAGGATCTCGATCCGGGTGATGGTGTCGATGTCCGAGTGCAGGTACTGCACCCGGACGCCGGCATCGGCCAGGTAGTCGGTGAGATCCTCGGCCATCTTCTTCGTCAGCGTCGTGACCAGCACCCGGCCGCCGGCCTCGACCGTGCGGCCGATACGGGCCAGCAGGTCGTCCACCTGTCCCTTGGTCGGCATGATCGTCACCTCGGGGTCGACGAGGCCGGTCGGGCGGATCACCTGCTCGACCACCTGCTGGGAGTGCTCGAGCTCGAACGCCCCCGGCGTCGCCGAGACGAAGACGCACTGGGGGACCCGCTCGATGAACTCCTCGAAGCGCAGCGGCCGGTTGTCCTTGGCCGAGGGCAGCCGGAAGCCGTGCTCGACCAGCACGTCCTTGCGGGAGCGGTCGCCGGCGTACTGCCCGTGCAGCTGCGGGACGGCCACGTGGCTCTCGTCGATCACGCAGAGGTAGTCCTTGGGGAAGAAGTCCAGCAGCGTGTAGGGCGTCTCGCCGGGTGCCCGGCCGTCGAGGTGGCGGCTGTAATTCTCCACGCCCGAGCACACCCCGGTCTCGGCCAGCATCTCGAGGTCGTGCTCCGTGCGCACCCGCAGCCGCTGGGCCTCCAGCAGCTTGCCCTCCTTCTCGAACTCCTGCAGGCGCTCCCGCAGCTCGATCTCTATGGTCCCGACGGCGCGCTGGATGATGTCGTCGCCGGTCACGTAGTGCGTGGCGGCGTAGACGGCCACGTCCTCCATCTCGTCGCCCATCTCGCCGGTCAGCACGTCGAAGGGGACGATGCGATCGACCGTGTCGCCGAAGAGCTCGACGCGGAGCGCCTGCTCCTCGTAGGCCGGATGGATCTCCACCGTGTCGCCCCTCGCCCGGAAGGTGCCCCGCACGAGGTTGACGTCGTTGCGGGCGTACTGCAGGTCGACCAGGCGGCGCAGCATGTCGCGCTGGTCGACCTGCTCGCCCACCTTGATGCCGAGGATGCGGTCGCGGTACTCCTCCGGCGACCCCAGGCCGTAGATGCACGACACCGAGGCCACCACGATCACGTCCCGCCGCATGAGGAGCGACGAGGTCGTGGCGTGGCGCAGCCGGTCGATCTCGTCGTTGATGGACGAGTCCTTCTCTATGTAGGTGTCCGTCGTCGGCAGGTACGCCTCGGGCTGGTAGTAGTCGTAGTAGGAGACGAAGAACTCGACCCGGTTCTTTGGGAAGAGCTCCCGCAACTCGGAGGAGAGCTGGGCGGCCAGCGACTTGTTGGGCTCGATGATGAGCGTCGGCCGCTGGACCTGCTCGACCATCCAGGCGATGGTCGCCGTCTTGCCCGAGCCGGTGATGCCCTGCAGCGTCTGGTACGGGTCGCCGCGCCGCACGCCCTTGGCGAGCGCCGTGATGGCCGTGGGCTGGTCGCCCGAGGGCTGGAAGGGGGAAACGACCTCGAATTCGGGCATGACCCCACGAGGCTACCCGGGGGGTGTCACAACTCAGGCGTGGGCGCGCTGCTCCGCGGCCGCCGCCTGCAGCCAGTCCCACAGCATGGCCACCTCGGCCGCCAGGGCCTCCCGGTCGCCGGAGTTGTCGAGGACGTAGTCGGCCTCCTTGACCCGCTCCTCCCGCGAGATCTGGGCGCGGATGCGCGCCTCGGCGTCGGCCCGGTCGAAGCCACGCTGGGACAGCAGCCGATTGAGCGCCACGTCGGTCGGGGCGTCCACCACGACCACCTTGTGCAGCTTGACCGTCTCGCGGTGCAGCGCGGTGAGGAGCGGGATGGCCATGATCACGATGTCGTCGCCGTCGGCCAGGGCGTCGCGCGCCTGAATCATCGCGATGCCGATGGCCGGGTGCGTGATGGCGTTGAGCTCCAGCCGGGTCTCCTCGTCGGCGAAGGCGACCGCGGCCAGCGCCTTGCGGTCGATGGTCCCGTCGCCGGCCAGGATCCCGGGCCCGAACCGGTCGACCAGGGGCTGGTAGGCGGGCCCGCCCGGTGCCACGACGTCCCGGGCCACCTGATCGGCGTCGATCAGCACGGCGCCCCGCTCGACCAGGAGGTCGGCCACGGCCGATTTCCCGGATCCGATCCCGCCCGTCAGGCCGACGGCCAGCATCAGCCGGCGCGGACCCGAGGCCTGGACAGGGCGGCGGACACAGCGTCGAGGACCGGTGACCGCCCGCCCGTCAGGCGGCTCTTCGTGCTGGTCACCACGGACGCTCTCCCTTCGTGTGACACTCCGGGGTGCCGCTGGCTGCTTACACTACCCGGCGACCTTCGCCCCCTTCATGACCACCTCGCCCTCCCCTGTCACCGTCCCCCGGGGACGGCACGCGGCCCCCCGGCCGGCACGGGCGATCGGGAGCCGCTGGTGGTGGATCGGCGGGGCGGCCGTCCTGGCCGTCTTCGCCTACGTGCCCCTCCTGGCCGTGCGCCCGGGAATCGTCACCCCGGACACCAAGACCTACCTCTACCTCGATCCGCTCCGCTTCCTGAGCCAGGTCGCGTTCATGTGGGACCCCACGGTGGGGCTGGGCACCGTTCCGCACCAGTACATCGGCTACCTCCTGCCGATGGGCCCGTTCTTTGCGGTCTTCCACCTCGTCGGTGTGCCGGTCTGGGTGGCCCAGCGGCTCTGGCTCGGCTCCATCCTCATGGGCGCCGGCCTCGGCGTCCTGTACCTGTCGCGCATCATGGGCCTGCGCGGCCCTGGACCGACGGCGGCCGCACTGGCCTACATGCTCTCGCCCTACTTCCTGCAGTACGCCGGGCGGATCTCGGTCATTCTCCTGCCGTGGGCGGGCCTCCCGTTCATGTTGGGACTGACCATCGTCGCGGTACGCCGCGGCGGATGGCGCGAGCCGGCCCTCTTCGCCGTGGTGGTGGCGCTCGTCAGTGGCATCAACGCCAGCTCCATCATTTACGTGGGCGTGGCGCCGATCCTCTGGATCCTCTACGCGGTGGTGGTGCTGCGGGAGTCGACCTGGCGTCATGCCTTCGCCACGGCGCTGCGCATCGGCGTCCTGACGCTGGGCGCCTGCCTGTGGTGGATGGCGGGCCTGGAGGTGGAGGCGGCCTACGGCGTCAACGTCCTGAAGTACACCGAGACGGTCCCGTCGACCTCGGCCACGTCCAACGCGGCCGACATCATCCGTGGCCTCGGCTACTGGTACTTCTACGGGACCGACCACCTCGGCCCCTGGACGACGGCCGCCGTGCGCTACACCCAGGACATCTGGCTCCTGGCCACCTCGTACGCCGTGCCCGTCCTCGCCCTGGTGGCGGCCGCGTTCGTGCGCTGGCGCGAGCGTGCCTTCTTCCTGCTCCTCCTCTTCGTGGGCCTGATCCTCTCGGTCGGGCCCTTCCCGTTCTCGAATCCGACCGTCGTCGGCGGCGTCCTCAAGTCGTTCATGACGGACACGACCGCGGGGCTGGCGCTGCGCTCGACGGACCGGGCCACACCGCTGGTGCTGCTCGCCCTCTTCATGCTGCTGGGGAGCGGCCTCTCGGCCCTGTGGTCCCGCTTCCACATCGCCGGCCTCGTCACCGCCATTCTGGTCGCCGGGCTGGTGGTGGCCAACAACCCGTCGTTGTTCCTGGGCGACACCATCGCCAACAACTTCACGCAGCCGGCGTCGCTGCCCTCGTACCAGCTGGCCGCCATTCAGCACCTCAATGCCACCCATCCCGGCACGCGCGTGTTCGCCATTCCCGGCAACGACTTCGCCGCCTACCGCTGGGGCGACACCGTCGACACACCACAGCCCGCCCTGCTCGACCGCGACTTCGTCACGCGCGAACAGCAGATCCTGGGGTCGATCGCCACGGCCGACACGCTCTACGCCACGGACGGCCCGCTGCAGGACGGTACGGCCAACCTGAACGCGTTGGCACCGATGGCCCGCCTGATGGGCGCCGGCGACCTCATGGTCGAGTACGACCAGCAGTACGAGCGTTACGGGGTGCCCCAGCCCCAGTTGCTCTCCCTCCAGTTGCTGCAGACGCCGCTCGGGCTCACCGACCCGATCTCGTTCGGCGTCCCACGCCCCAACACCTCGGTCGTCTCGACTCTCAACGAGCAGGACCTCTCGGTCCAGGGCAACCCCGGCTGGCCCTCCCCCATCGTCACCTACACCGTCCCGAACCCCCGGGCCATGGTCCGGGGCGAGTCGGACACGGGCGCCCTCGTCATGGAGGGGGACGCCACCGGTCTCAACAATCTCGCCGGGCTCGGCCTGCTGAACACGGACAGCGCCGTCTACTACGCCGGCACACTGGCCACGCAGCCGGCACGCCTGCAGACCCTGGCCTCCCAGGGCGCCCAGCTCGTGCTGACCGACACCAACCGCAAGGAGGCCTTCCGCTGGGACACGCTGACGGCCAACTCGGGCTACACCGAGACGCCAGACGAGAACCCGGCCAAGAGCGACCTCAGCGACAGCCCCGTCGAGCTGTTCCCCGGCACGACCAGCACGAGCAAGTCCTACGCCACCTACGTCGGCGCAGTGAACGTCACCGCCAGCAGCTACGGCAACTCGGTCTCCTACACGCCCGAGGACCAGGCCTACAGCGCCATCGACAACAACTTCGACACGGCATGGATCACCGGCACCTTCGTGCCGGACCCCAAGGGTGAGTGGTGGCAGTCCCAGTTCGGCCATCCGGTCACGACCGACCACATCACCCTGGTCCAGCCCCAGCGCGGCGACCGCGCGCGCTGGGTCTCGAAGGTCACGCTCACCTTCGACGGCAAGGACCCGGTCACGTACGCGCTCAATGCCTCGTCGCACGTCACCGCCGGGCAGACGCTCACGTTCCCGAGCCGGACCTTCCACACGCTGCGGGTCACCATCGACTCCACGACGGACGACACGGTGCCCCCGCCCGCGGCGTCCGCCGTCGGGTTCTCCGAGATAGAGATCCCGGGCCAGTCGGTGCACCAGGTCATTCAGATGCCGACCCAGATGCTGGCCAGCGTCGGGACGGCGTCGGCCGCCGACCGCCTCACCGTGGTGATGACGCGGCAGCGCACCTCGCAGTACCCGCCGCGAGACGACCCGGAGACGACGATCTCGCGCCAGTTCACCCTGCCGACGGCCCGCACCTTCACGCTGTCGGGGAGCGCCAGCCTGTCGGCGCTGATCCCCGACGACGAGGTCGACCGGCTGGTGGGCCGGGCCACCACGCCGGCCAGCACCGTGCTGGACGCCTACTCGTCGGGCCGGTTGCCCGGGGACGTGCGGGCCACCGCGTCGGCCACGGTCGACGGCGACCCGGCGACCGCCTGGCAACCGGGCCTCGGCAGCCAGGCGCAGGTCGGCTCCACGCTGACCTACGACCTGGCCCGGCCCCAGACGTTGACCGGGCTGGCCATGCAGGTGATCGCCGACGGGCGCCATTCGGTCCCGACCTCCATGACGATCACCTCGGGGGGCCAGACGCGCAGCATCACGCTGCCGCCGATCGCCGACGGCACAGTGCCCAACGCGGTCACGACCGTCCCGGTCTCGTTCCCGGCACTCACCGGCTCGCACTTCGTCGTGACCTTCACCGGCGTCCGTCCCGAGTACGCGGCGAACTACTACTCGGCGGGCCCGCTCGAACTGCCATTGGGCATCGCCGAGATCGGTCTTCCCGGCGTCAAGACGAACCCGACCCCGGCCACTCTGCCCGGAACGTGCGTGTCCAACCTGCTCACCATCGACGGGCAGCCGATCAGCGTCGCCGTCGTGGGCTCGACCCAGCACGCCCTGGGCGGTGGCGAGGCGCAGCTGGTGCCGTGCGGCCCCGACGCCAAGGGGATCAAGCTGAGCGCGGGCCCGCACGTCGTGCAGACGGTGCCCGGCCACAACGGGCCCTGCGCCAACGCGCCGACGACGTGCACGGGATGGAACATCGACCAGCTCGCCCTGGACTCAGCGGCCGGGGGCGGGCCGGGGGCGAGCGACTTCCCCACCAGCGCCGGCACCCCGCTCCTCCCGGCCACCCAGCCCGGCCCGGCCCCCACGGTCGCGGCGACGTCCGTCCACATCGTCAGCCACGGGGCCGAGGTGACGCATGCCACCGAGCCCTTCGAGCTCGTGCTGGGCCAGAGCGTGAACAAGGGCTGGAAGGCAGTCGCCACGCCCGGGCCGGGGGCGCCGGCGGGGTCCCGTGCCGTCGATCTGGGGCCACCGCAGCTCGTCGACGGCTTCGCCAACGGGTGGCAGGTGACGGCGGCCGACCTCCACGCGCTGGGGGGCCCGAGCTTCAGCGTGCAGCTGACGTGGACTCCCCAGCGCGCCATCTGGGCCGCCCTGGCCGTCTCTGCCGGCACCCTGCTCCTCTGCCTCGTCCTGGGCTTCCTGCCCCTGCGGGCCCGCCGCTGGGTCCGCGCCCGCCTCCCACGCCGACTACGCGGCCCCGCCGGGCCCGAAGCCCCGGAGCGACCGGCGGTCCCGTTCGATGCAGCCGTCCTGGCCCTGCCGGGCGCACCCGCGCCCAAGGAGCAGCGCCAGCGCGGCTGGCTGCGCTTCCCCCGGGCCCTCGTCATCGGCGCCGCCTGCGGGGCGGCCGCCCTCCTCGTCACGCCTCCGCTGGCGGGCCTCGTCGTCGCGGTGGCCGTCGTCCTCGGCCTTCTGGTGCCGTGGGCCCGCGCCATCGCCAGCGTGGCCGGCATCGCCGCCATTGTGGCCGGCGCCATCAACGTGGTGCAGGGCCAGCACATCCACCACTACCTGTCCGGCTCCAACTGGGCGGCGTCCTTCGTCAACGCGGGGGACCTCATCTGGCTGGGTGTGGTGCTCCTGTTGGCGGACGCGGTGATCGCTGCGCTCGGCCTGCGCGTGCCCAAGCCGGTGGGCCGGCGGAAGTTGCGGGCACAGGCCCGGGGTGACGAGCCCGCGCCCGCGCCGCCACCGGTCATCATCGGCATCGACGGCTGAGCGCGCGCCGGAAAACGTCGGCCGACGTCCCCGGCCCGACGGAGTGACGTGCGTCAACCCCGCCTGGGCGGCGTCGCCTCCTCGGCCAGCGCCTCGAGGGCGCGCCGGGCCGTGGCGTCCCAGGTGAACCAGCGGGCCCGCTCCAGGGCGCCCTTGGAGAGACGGCTACGCAGTACCTCGTCGCCCAGGACGCGTCCGAGTGCGCCCGACAGATCGTCGATATCGCGCACCAACAGGCCCGACTCACCGTCGAGCACGGCGTCGGCGTGGCCGGCGATGGCGGTGGCCACGGCGGGGGTCCCACAGGCGGCCGCCTCGGTCAGGGTCATGCCCCAGCCCTCGCGCTGCGAGCTGCTGGCCACGACCCACGCCTTGCGGTACCAGGCCACCAGCTCCTCGTCGTCGACGTGCCCGGGCATGGAGAGCCACTCGGTGGCGCCGAGTTCGTCGCGGAGGGCCTCGAGCGCCGACCGTTCGAAGCCCTCGCCGATGATGACGGCCCGCAGCGCCGGATTGTCCAACTTGGCGTCGGCGAGGGCGCGCACGAGCACGTCGAAGCGCTTCACCGGCACCAACCGTCCGACGGCGACGACCAGCGGCACGGCCGAGCGTTGGCCGCCCGGCGTGTAGCGCTCGTCCACTCCCGGCGGGGCCACCGTCACGCGGTCGGCGCGGAGGCCCAGCAGCTCCACGATCTCGTCGCGCGACGAGTCCGACAAGGTGACGATGCGGCTCGATCGGTAGAAGCGCGGCGCGATGCGGCTCTCGGCCAGGTTGCCCATCCGGGCCAGGGCCGGCGGGAGCACCATGCCCCACATTTCGGCGTGCACGTGGTGCAGGAAGACGATCCGCGGTCCCCGGTACCACAGGGGGGACAGGAAGGGCATGCCATTCCAGATCTCGACCAGGGCGTCGCCGGGCCGGTGTCCCATGCGGAGACCCTCCCAGGCCGCGCCCGGGAACACCGCGTAGCGCCCCGACTGCCGCATCACCCGGTACCCGTCCCGGGTCAGCGGGGCCGACGCGCCGGGCACGGCCGAGGTGCGGAAGGTGACGTCGAGGCCGGCGGCGGCCCAACGGGAGGCGATCTTGTGGGCGTGCAGCTCCGAGCCGCCCGCCTCGGGGTCGTCGAGGTCGCGCCAGGCCACGAAGTGGATGCGCCGGATCCCCGCCCGCGCCGCGATGGCGCCCAGGACCTCCGACTCGGAGTGGCCGGCGTCGTCGTGGCCCTCCTCGGGCGCGGCCGGCACCGGCCCCAGGTCGTCGCCCATCCGGTCAGGTTATCCCTACGACCTGCTCCGATCGCCGAGACCGGTGGAGGATGACGAAACCGCACAGGATCACGAGCAACACGACCGCCTGCACCACCGCGTCCACCCAGGCGGTCGCCTTCGGCGCCCCGTGGGTGGCCAGGACGGCCAGGGTCAGGGCGATGGCGCCGCCCACGAGCACGATGGCCACCCAGCGCCGGCCCACGGCGAGCAGGTACATGGTCAGCACGACCGAGACGCTCAGCAGGATCATGGCGAGCGCCAGGGGGGCCAGCGCATCGGCGGCAGACGTGTAGTCATGGTGGAAGAAGATCTGCAGGAACTGCTCCGGCGCCAGGACGGCGATGGACAACAGCACTGCGGAGGGGACGGCCAGGAGCACCAGCACCACGGCCAGCTGCCGCAGCGCGTGGCCGCCCTGGCGCCAGCGGATGGCGGCCTCGGGGAGCAGGTACCCGCCGAGCACCACGGCGCCGAAGACGATGGCCTTGCTCGTGACCGAGACCGCGGCGTAGGCGCCACTGTGCGTGGGGTTGTCGCGGCCGACCACGAGCACGTCGATGTTCTGGAGCACCGCCACCATGGAGAGGCAGAGCGAGGCCACGACCAGGTCGACCACGACGGTGCGGCGCACCGAGGCCTGACCACCGAGCAGTCGGTCGGGGCGCACGGCCGCCACCCAGCTCCCGGCGTCGAACAGCCGCAGCGCCCCGCCGCCCGACCAGGCCCGCACCGAGGCCCAGCGGGCGTGGACCGCCCCCGCCACCTCACCGATGAGGATGCCGACCGCGGCGCCGGAGGGGCCGTAACCCGCCGCCACGAGCACCACCACGGCGACCACCCGGAAGCTGATCTCCACCAGCAGGTTGGCCGCCAGCGGACGGTAGGACCGGTGCGCCTGCAGGAGGCCCCGGTCGAGCGAGAGCAGGACGAAGAAGCCGGCGGCGGTCAGGATGGCCGCAATGCCGATGCCACTCCTCTGGTTGAGCAGCACGGCCACGCCGTGGCGGCTGGTGAACACCACGGCCGCCCAGACCAGCACCACCAGGGTGCACTGGCGATGGATCCGCCCGGCCCACCGCCGCACCAGGTGTCCGGTCCCGTCCTCGTGCCACAGGGTGACGCGCCGCACCACCGCGACCACCACCGCGGAACCGGGCATAGACAGAATGAGGTACAGGCCCGTGAGCTGGTTGAGCACGCCGTAGCTGTGGGGCGAGAGCAGACGGGCCAACGCCACGGTGAGGACGACTGCGGCGCCGTTGGCCACGACGCCCGCGGCGGCCAGGGGGCCGGCCTGCAGGAGGCCGGCCCGCATCGATTCGACGCCCGGGTGGACCTCGGGGTCGAGGATCAGGTCGGCGCCCAGATTGGGCCCGACCGCGTTGGGAGCCAGTGCCATGGCGGCGGGCACCGCTTCGACGACCACCTCGGCCGCGGGAGTGCCCGCGGCCTCGGGGTCGTTCACGTCCGGGCCCTTGCCGCCCCGTCCTCCATGCCTATCCTGTCGACCACGGGCAGGATCTGGCGCTGCAGCCACTCGCCGCCCTCGAGGCTGACGTGGATGCCATCGGTGGATCGCGCCTGCACCCCTGACACGGATGCGCTGTAGACGCCGTCGGGGCTCAACATGTGGTTGAGGTCGAGGACGCTGGCCACCCCCGGCCGCCTGGCCGCCACCTGCCGGACCACTGCGTTGTAGGCCCGGACCCGCGCCGGTGTGTTCTCCGGCCAGGGCTGGCCGTCGGGCTGGCGGTCACTGGGGTCGACGTAGGGCATGGTGAACAGCACCACTTTGGCACCAAACGAGTGGAGGATGGTGATGGCGGACTGCAGGTCGGCCCTCAGGTGCCCGTCCCAGGCCGGCTCGCCGACGTGCACCCAGTGGCCGTCGAACAGGTGATCGGCGATCTCCCACCGGCCGAGGCCGAGGGCGACCACCTGGGGCCGCTGCCCGGCGACGAGGAAGGGCCACAGTCCCCGCCAGTCGTCGCAGCCCGGAGTGGCCGGCCCCGCCGCGCCCGTGATCAACACCTGGAGTTGCGGGTCGAGGTCGCACCCGACCGTCGCCTCGTCGGTCACCTCCACCCCATAGTCCCGCTGGGAGTCGACCGAGAGCCCCATACCGAGCGTCAGGGCGATGGAGTCGCCCAGGAGCAGGAGCCGCAGCGGGTGGGTGCCGTAGGCGCCGGCGCGTTCGAGCGCGGTGTGCTCAGCCGCCGTCAAGCCGGGCGGCAGCGGGAACACCACCCGGGACCCGCCTAAGGCGTCCGACCGGGTGGAGGGCGCGGCACCCGCCGGGAACGACGCCGGGCCCACGAGGCCCACGAGGCCCACGAGGCCCACGAGGCCCAGGGAGGAGAGCACGAGGCAGGCGGCACCCGTCACGCCCCGCCCAAGCCAACGCCTCACGCCACCGTCCTCTCGCTTGCCCCGCGTCCGGGCCAGGACCGGAGGGCTCCGCCCGAGCGGGAGCTCGCCGCCGACAGCCTGACGTCCACGAGGCCGGGCCCGCCCCACGCTCGTCGGCGGGTCCACCCTGCGTCTTGAGTATCCCAGCTCGGGGCCGCCGTTCCAAGAGCGGTCCCCCGGGGCCCGCAGGCCGATCCGCCGGGCTACAAAGGACGCGCGAGGTGCACCACGCAGTCGGGGATCCGCAGTGTGACGGCCACTGCCCGTGGCGAGGTGTCCTCGACGGAGCGAACACAGTGGAACAGGGTGAGCGGCCCCGGATGCAGGGCGGGGTGCTGGCCGATCCGTACGTCGTCCCACACCCACGCACCGGCCTGAATGGTCGGCAGCCGGCCCAGGACGACCGTCATGAAGGCGGCCGCGTAGGCCGCATCCCGCCCCCGCTGGGCCTTCGGGAGCGCGGCGTCGTTGGCGACCACGACCGTGTTCACCTCCCAGACCGAGAGGGCGTGACGGACCGCGGCGATCTCCAAGGGGGTGCCCTTGGGCGGCGGGATCAGTGACGGGAGGCCGAGGGTGGCCAGCACGGCGAATCCCGCTGCCGCGGTGCCGGCACGATGCTCGACCCCCTCGGGCCCCCCGCCGCCGGCCTGGCTGTAGTGCATGCGGTTGACGGCCTGCCACGCCATGGGCGACTGGATCCCCGAGAAGGGAGCCGGATAGGAGAGCAGGACCCGGCCGGAGGGCAAGGTCGGTGCCACCTCGCTGTACCAGCGGGGCAGCGCCACGGCCTCCATCTTGTACGGCAGGCGTTCGCCGAAAATGACGGCCATCGGCACGAGCGCGACCAAGGCGACGGCGACGGCGACGAGTGCGCCCCGCCAGTCGGGGGCGACGCGGTGGACGCGGTCGAGAATGATGGCGAGCACGACCGCGGCAGCCAGGAATCCGATCGCCATGAAGCGTTGCTCAATGACGTTCTCGACCACCGGGATCCGGGCCAGGATCCATGCCGGCTCCCACTGCCCATGGCGCTCACCGAGGGACCAGGCCACGCAGACCGCGAAGACGAACCCGAAGAACCACAGGCGGCGCTCACGCCAGAAGACCGCCAGCCCGGCGACCATCACGGCCAGGAAGCTCCAGCCGACGAAGCCCGAGTTGGCCAGCGGGGACCCCTCATACCCCCCCAGCGGCAGGAAGGAGTGGTAGCTGGACGGGAACCCGGCCGACACGAAATTGGAGAAGATGAAGCCCCCGATCACCCCGATGTTCGGCCAGACCAGGCCCGTGAGATGGGCCGGTCCCTCGAGGGCGAACCAGACCGGCCAGGCCAGGAGCGCCAGCGCCAGACCGAGGCCGATGCCCAGCCCCTCGAGGGCATGCGGCACGCGCGCCCGCATGCGCGCCCGGTCACGGGTGATCAGCGCGGCGACCGCCAGCGCCAGGAGGCAGGTGATCGCGACCACCGCCAGAATGGCCAGCACCTCCGAGGAGAGGAAGAACTGCGCGAACAGCAGCAGGCCCAGGACGAGGCCCCCGCCGAGCGCCCCGTGGCGCTGGCGGATCAGGATCTCGTCCAGGACGGCCACGATGAGCGGCAGCAGCATCAGGGCCGCCGTCATGAGATGGGCGAACTCCAGGCTCGTGAGGACGAAGGGCGAGAAGCCGTACAGCAGCCCGCCGACGAAGGCCGCCGGCGTCCACATGACCCAGCGCCGGATGACGACGAAGGCGGTGAAGGCGGTCAGCGCCGGCACGATCGTCGAGGCCACGTTGAGCGAGGCCACCGGACCCCAGATCCACGTGACGGGCACGAGCGGGAGGCTCAGCCCCGTCACCGAGGTCTGGGCCAGCAGATTGATCCCGGTCGGGTGGAAGAGCGCCGTCGAGAAGAACGGGTTCTGCCCGTGGGCCAACGCCGTGGCCGGCCACTGGAAGAACCAGAGGAAGAGCGCCGGGTCGCCGCAGCCACACAGCGTGTGGGTCGTGGCTCCCTCCGCCCAGGCGTGCACCCACAACACGAAGCCGAGCGCGAGGTAGGCCGTCCCCGCCGCGACCAGGCTCATCCACGGCCGCCAGTGCTGCGCCGTCCGCGGCGCCGCGTGCTTAGCCAGGGTCGAGCGTGCTTGCCGTATCGCCTGTGCGCGGCGGCAGCACCGGGGCGTCCCGTCCGGTCGACCCCGCCTCGTGGTATTCCTCCTCGACATTGACCGACCAGATGTCGTGGGTCGCGCCGTACATGTTCTCCACCGTGAGCATGGCGGTGTACATGGAGTGGTCCTGATTGTTGTACTTGTGCATCCCGTTGCGTCCCACCGGATGGATGTTGGGCGCCTCGGTCTCGATCCACTTGCGAATGGTGGCGACGTTGGCCTTGTAACTGAAGTCGTAGTACGGGTAGGCCTTCGGCACGCGCACGACGTAGCCGAGCTCCACGTCTCCCTCGGCCGCCAGCCCGAGGGAGATCAGCTCCCTGGTCCCCAGCGCGATCAGGTCCTCGTCGGGCATGTTCCACATGGCGTCGCCCTCGAAGACGAAGTACTCGAGACCGAGGCAGGTTCGCCCGTCCTTGACGAGATAGGGCGACCACGACCCGTAATTCTGAATGCGTCCCACCTCGACGTCGGTGGCGTGGATGTAGATCCAGTTGTCGGGGAAGCTGCGTGACTCGGGCACGACGAGCGCCACCGTCAGGTAGTCGCGATAGTGCAGGTCGTCCGCGGCCGCGAGCACCTCGGGCGGTGGGGGCGGCGTGATCGTGTGCACCAGCTCGCGCATGGGCATGGTCGAGACGACGTGCGAGGCGGCCACCGTGTGCTCCATCCCGCCCTGGCGGTAGACGGCGGCCACCGCGTGTCCACCTTCGACCCTGATGCCGGTCAGCCGCGCCCGCATCTCCAGAGTCCCTCCGGCGGCCTGCACCTTTTCGGCGGCGACCTCCCACATCATGCCGGGGCCGTACTTGGGGTACTGGAACTCCTCAATGAGCGTCGTGATGTCCGTCTGGTTGCGTTTGGGGAGGATGGCGTTCATCACCGCTTTGCGCAGGTCGAGGTTCTTGATCCGCTGCGCCGCCCAGTCGGCCGGCATGTCGGTGACGGGCACGCCCCACACCTTCTCGGTGTAGGTCTTGAAGAAGATGCGGTAGAGGCGCCACCCGAAGCGGGCGACCAGCCAGTTCTCGTAGTTGGACTCCTCGGGGGGGCGGATGCGTGCCCACAGGTAGGAGAACCCACACAGGATGGCCTCCCACAACCCCAGGTTGCGCAGGGCGTTCATGGCCTTGAGCGGGTAGTCGTAGAACTTGCCCTCGTAGTAGATACGGCTCATGCGGGGCCGGAGCATGAAGTCGCCCTCGGGCAGGATCTCGTGCCACAGCGCCTCCACCTCGGGAACCTTGGTGAAGAACCGGTGTCCGCCCAGGTCGAAGCGCCAGCCGTCGCGCACGACCGTGCGGCTGATGCCGCCCACCACGTCGTCGGACTCGAGCACGACGGGATGCTCCCCCCGTTTGGTCAGGAGATAGGCCGCCGTCAGCCCTCCGGGACCGGCGCCGACGATGACGACGGGCGCGTGTGCGGGGACGGTCACGAGGAAGGCAGGTTAGTGGACCCCCCAGGAACCCTCGGGGAGGGTGGCGGCGCGTGCGACGGCCCGACGGTCTCGGTGGGCGGTCTCGGTGCTCAGGGGCCAGCGGTGGTGAACTCGGTGAGGTTCATCGGCTCGTAGTAGAGCCGGGGGCGGGCGGTCACGACGTTGCGCCCTCCCCCGCCGGCCTTGGTGGCAGCGTTCAGGAGGTCCGTGGCGATCGTCTCGCACTTGACGCCGTACGTCTGGTACATCGACTGCCACACCAACCAGACATGGTGCGTCGAGCCGGCCTTCTGGACGAGGTCGTCGGCGAACGCATTGGGGTCGGCTGCGTGCACCGCGTCGGCGTAGTCGACCCAGTCGACGATGGCCGGTCCCGTGCGGCGAGGGAACGTCAACATGTCGTACTGCGACGGATCGTCTATCTGGCGATAGACCGACGGGCCCAGCTGGTCGGGACAGAAGGCGATGACGTCCCCGGGCTTCGCCTGCGTGTTGATGGCCGCCGCCACGTTGTTGGCCTGTGTCCGTTGCGTCGTCACGTTCTGGGCGGACGAGATCAGCCCCGCCACGACGGCCAGTCCGACGATGACGACCCGCACCCGTGGGTTGAGCAACGTCGTGCTTCCCAGCGCGACCAGGAGCACGAAGGGCAGGAAGACCACTGCGGCGTAGCGCGAAGAGAACGCGCTGGCCGTGACGATCCCGCCGGCAATGGCGGCGAACAACGTGCCGAGCACCACGAAGCCGAGGCTGCGGGCGCGTGGGCGCGTGCGCAGGTCCAGTTCGATGATGCGGCCGGACCGGCCGACCCCGAACACCGCCAGCGCCAGCATGGCGAAGTAGATCACCGCCAGCAGCCGGCCCTGGTTGGTGCCCGTCTGCAACGTGGAACCCTGGTTGTCCGTGAACCCCGTCAGGGCGTTGATCACGGCGGAGAAGTTGGGTGGCGCCGCCCAGGGCGTGCCGGTGTGCTCGGACTGGTAGAGGAACGTCGGCACCCACGGCAGGAACAGCACGCAGCCGGCGACGAGCGCGATGAGGGGGGCCCACGGGGCGTCCTCGGGGTGACCGCGCCGACGGGTTCGCACCACGGACGCGATCAGCCAGATGCCGACCATGGCCACGAGATAGATCGACCAGTACTGCGTGTAGAGCAGCGCCGCCGTCACGACGGCGACGGCGACGAGATTCCCCGGATGCGGCCGGTCTCCGGCGCGGGCCAGCGCCAGGTACCCGCAGCCGGTCAGCAGGATGACCAGGGCGTACATGCGGGATTCGGTGGCGTAGTACACCGCGAAGGGCGCGCTGGCCACGAGGACGAGCGTGGTCCAGGCCATCGTCCGCCCCCCGAGACGGCGCCCGCAGAGCCAGGCGACCGGGAGCGTCACCACCGCGATCAGACCGGAGAGGGCCCGCACGGCGTCGTTGGACTGCCCGAACAGGACGATCCAGAAGTGCAGGAGGTAGTAGTACAGCGGCGGGGCCCCGTCGTGCTTGAGTGCATCAGGGATGTCGTGCAGCGGCAGCCGGGCGATGTTGACGGTGAGGGCCTCGTCGAGCCAGAGACCGGAGCGGGTCCAGAATCGGAGGAGCAGGCCGACGGCCACGACCGCCGCCACGGCGACGCCGGCAACGGTGCGCGTGCGGCCGCTGAGAGCAGGAACCTCCTCGGACATGGGCCGCATGGTAGGACAAGGGACCTGAGGTCTAGGATCATCGGCCGCCGGGGAGGGCGGCGCTGGGGAAGGAATCGACACAGCGAAGGGGGGAAAGGGGCGCCGTGACCCGTTACATCATCAAGCGGTTGGTGCTACTCGTCGTCATCATCATCTTCGTGTCGATCGCGACGTTCTTCCTGGTGCACCTCCTTCCGGGAAATCCGACCGACACGATCCTCGGGCCCAACGCCACGGCGCAGAACGTGGCCACCCTGAACCGCCAGCTCGGGCTCGACAAGCCACTGTGGCAGCAGTACTTCATCTGGATCGGCCACGTGTTCCAGGGCAACCTCGGTCAGTCGTACACCACGCACCAGTCGACGACGACGATCATCGCCCAGTCCTTCCCCATCGACCTGGAACTGATCATCTTCTCGCAGATCATCGCCTTTGCCATCGCCTTCCCGATGGCCATGCACTCGGCGCGCCGGCCGAACGGGCTGTTCGACCAGGCTTCGAACAGCACCACATTCGCCATGCTGGCGCTGCCGCCCTTCGTGATCGCGCCGGTCCTGGTGCTCATCTTCGCCGTGCACTGGCACATTTTCCCCGGACCCGCTTCCTATGTGCCGATAGGGCAGGACTTCTGGTCGAACGTCCACACCATGCTGTTGCCGTCCATCGTCCTCGCCCTGGGCGGGATCGTCGTCTACTTCCGATTGCTGCGGAACGACCTCATCTCGACCTTGCAGGAGGACTTCATCACCATGGCGCGCTCGAAGGGGCTGTCCGATCGGCGCATCATGTGGCGCCACGCCCTCCGGCCCTCGTCCATCTCACTGCTGGCGTCGGCCGGCGTCACCATCGGCAGCCTCATTGCCGGCACGTTCATCGTCGAACTGCTGTTGCAGATGCCGGGCCTCGGGTACCAGCTGATCTCGGCCGTCAACCAGGACGACTACACCGTGGTCCAAGGCATCACGTTGTTCGTGGCCGTGGCCATCGTGCTGATCAACTTCATCTTCGACTTCCTGTTCACCATCGTCGACCCGAGGATTGCCCGTGAGTAGCGTCAGCCTGACCCACCCGACCAACGAGGCCTTCGCCGACATCAAGGAGGAGATCCAAGCCGACGCGGCAGCGGACCCGGTCAAGAAGAAGCTGGGCGTGTTCTTCTGGATCTGCGTCGGTTGGATCGTGCTGGTCGCGCTGGCGGCCACCTTCGCCAGCCTGCTGCCACTGCCCAACCCCACTCTCGGGAATTACAACAGCGTGCAGAACGCGGGGCCGGGCTGGGGCCACATCCTCGGCACCGACGACCTCTACCGGGACATCTTCAGCCGACTGATCTACGGGGCGCGGGTCTCCCTGGTGGTGGGCTTCGGCGGCGCGCTGATCGGCCTGGTCGTCGGCGGCATCCCCGCCATGATCTCGGCCTATCGCAGAGGCCGGATCGACACCGCCCTCAACACGGGTTCCTACGTCGTGCTGGCCTTCCCCGCCATCGTCGCCGTCATCGCCATCGTCTCCTTCTGGGGCAAGTCGATGTTCAAGATCACGCTCGTCATCGGCCTCTTCGCGGCGCCGCTCATCTTCCGCGTGGTGCGGGCCTCGACCCTGTCCTATGCAACCCGGGACTTCGTGCTGGCAGCCAAGGCACTCGGTGCCAGCGACACGCGGATCCTCACCCGCGAGATCCTGCCCAACATCATGCCGACCATCGTGTCCTTCGGGCTGATCGCGGTCGCCACCATCGTGGTCCTGGAGGGCTCGCTGGCCTTCCTCGGGCTCTCCGTCCCCCCACCCACGCCCAGTTGGGGCAACATGCTCAACGAGGGGTCCTCGCTCCTCACCGGCGCCAAGGGGCAGACGAACCCGTGGCTGGTCATCTTCCCCGCGACCGCCATGTTCCTCCTCCTCATCAGTCTCAATGTCGTGGCTGACAAGCTGCGGGCGTACTTCGACGTCTCGGACATCAAGCTGTGAGCGGTCGCCGGCTGCTCGAGGTCGACGACCTGCACGTCTCTTTCGCGACCAGTCGTGGTTCGCTGCGGGCCGTGCAGGGGGTCTCGCTGACGCTGGACCAGGGCAAGACGCTCGGGATCGTCGGCGAGTCCGGCTCGGGGAAGACCGTGCTCTCCCGGGCCATCATGGGCCTCCTGCCCCGGGCCTCGACCACCCAGACGGGGTCGGTGCGCTACGACGGCACCGAGCTGCTCAACGCGCCGAACAACGATCTGCGCAAGCTGTGGAGCACGCACATCGCCATGGTGTTCCAGGACCCGATGACGTCGCTCAACCCGGTGCAGCGGATCGGCAACCAGATCACCGAGCCGCTCAAGATCCACCTCAAGCTCTCCAAGAGCGAAGCCAAGGAGACCGCGCTGTCGCTCCTGATGCAGGTGGGCATCCCGTCTCCCGTCGAGCGCTACGAGGCCTACCCGGCCCAGCTCTCCGGCGGCATGCGCCAGCGCGTCATGATCGCCATCGCCCTGGCCTGCGCACCTCGTCTGCTCATGGCCGACGAGCCCACGACGGGCCTCGACGTCACGGTGCAGGCGCAGATCCTCGACCTCCTGGGCCAGTTGCAGCACGATCGGGACATGGCCATGATCCTGGTGACGCACGACCTCGGCGTGGTGGCCACTCGTACCGACGAGATCATCGTGATGTACGCCGGCAACGTGGTCGAGCGGGCCCCCACGAACGTGCTCTTCAAGAGCATGGCCATGCCCTACACGGAAGCACTGCTCAAGTCGACACCGCGCATCGCCGAACCGAGCCATACCCGCCTGATCGCCATTGAGGGCAGGCCGCCGGATCTGCTGAACCCGCCTT
This sequence comes from uncultured Acidimicrobiaceae bacterium, assembly GCA_963742035.1. Taxonomy (GTDB): domain Bacteria; phylum Actinomycetota; class Acidimicrobiia; order Acidimicrobiales; family RAAP-2; genus Bog-473. The sequence goes on along the minus strand of CAVUKH010000007.1, from coordinate 335,768 downwards.
CCGGCTGCCCCTTCTCCCCCCGCTGCCCCTACGCACAGGAGAAGTGCCACCTGGAGAAGCCCCCGTTGGTGGAGGCGGCACCGGGCCACAGCTACGCCTGCTGGTTCCCCCTGACGACGAACGAACCGGTGGCCGTCCCGCCCCAGCCCGACCCCGACCCGGTGCCGGCATGACCGACACCACCTTGGAAACTTCGGCGGTGGACACCGACCCGCTCCTCTCCGTCGAGGACCTCCACGTCTCCTTCGGGCGGGGCAATGCGACCGTGCAGGCCGTGGCCGGCATCACCTTCAGCCTCCACCAGGGCGAGACGCTCGGGCTCGTCGGCGAGTCCGGCTGTGGGAAGTCCACGACCGGGCGGGCCATCGTCCAGGTCGAGAAGGCCACCTCGGGCAGGATCGTGTTCGGGGAGACGGAACTGACCTCGCTCAGCCGCGGGAACCTGCGCACGCTGCGGACGCAGGTCCAGATGATCTTCCAGGACCCGATCTCCTCGCTCAACCCGCGCCGCCGCATCATCGACATCGTGTCCGAGCCGCTGACCATCTGGAGGATCGGGTCCAAGGAGGAACGCGTCGAGACGTCGCGCGCCATGCTCGACCAGGTCGGGATCGATCCTTACGTCAACGGCTCGCGGCGGCCCCGCGAGTTCTCGGGCGGACAGTGCCAGCGCATCAGCATCGCCCGAGCCCTGGTGCTGAAGCCGAAGCTGCTGGTGTGCGACGAGATCGTCTCCGCGCTCGACGTCTCGGTGCAGGCGCAGATCCTCAACCTGCTGCAGGACCTGAAGCAGGAGTACAACCTGACGATCCTCTTCATCGCGCACGACCTCGCCGTCGTGAAGAACGTGAGCGACCGGGTCGCCGTCATGTACCTCGGGCGACTGTGCGAGATCGCACCGTCCGATCTTCTCTACGAGGCACCGGCCCATCACTACACGGCCGCCCTCCTCGCGTCCGCGGTGGAGCCGGACCCCGAGGCTCCGCGCGCCACCGCTGCGTTGACGGGTGAGCCGCCGAGCCCGATCAACCCGCCATCGGGCTGTCGCTTCCGGACGCGCTGCCCGAGGGCAGAGGCGCGCTGCGCCGAAGAGGTCCCCGAAATGCGGCAGCTCGCCCCCGGCCACCAGGTGGCCTGTCACTTCCCCATCGGGAGTTGAGGAGGGCCGCCGCGGACGGGACCGGTCGGCGGCCGCACCTGGCCGTGGCCGCGTGCGCCCGGTTCCCCGATCTGCACGACGACTGGCCGCTGTTGCGGGCCGCCCTGGCCGAAATCGGCATCGGCGCCACGACGGCGGTCTGGAACGACCCCGCAGTCGATTGGACGGCCTTCGACCTCGTGCTGGCCAGTGGCACCTGGGACAACATCCACCACGTCGAGGAATTCCTCGCCTGGGCGGACCGCGTCGCCGCCTCCGGCGTACCGGTGCACAACGCCCCGGCGACACTGCGCTGGAACATCGACAAGCACTACCTGCGCGCGCTCGAGCGCGCGGGCGTGCCCACCGTTCCGACGCTGTGGGTGGAACCGGACGTCAGTGACGCCGACGTCCATGCGCTGGCCCTTCCGGAGGGCGAGGTGGTGGTCAAGCCGGCGGTCTCCGGCGGTGGCTACCGCACGGCGCGCTACCAGCCCCACGAGCACCCCGCCGCCCGGGCGCATGTGCGCGCGCTGACGGGCGCGGGACGCACGGCCATGGTCCAGCCCTACGTGGCACGGGTGGACACCAAGGGCGAGACCGCCCTCGTCTACATCGGGGGCGCCTTCAGCCACGCCGTGCACAAGGAGCCGATGATCCGTCGGGGCGTCGGACCCACCGACAGCCTGGTCGAGAACCAGGTGATCACCGGCGCCAGGGCGATGGCGCCGGAGCTCCGAGTCGCCGAGGCGGCGCTGGCCGAGGCCGAACGGGTCCTCGGGCGTCCCACCTACGCCCGCGTCGACCTCGTCGAAATGTCCACGGGCGCTCCGGCGCTCCTGGAGCTCGAGCTCCTCGACCCGGTCCTGTTCCTCACCACCGCACCCGCGGGGGCTCGGCGCCTGGCCCGGGAGCTGGCCCGACTGCTGGGTACCGGTTAAACGCCCTCTGCAGGGGCCTCGGCCGGCGCCTCGGGTGCAGAAGCCTCAACCTCGACTTGAGCCTCAACCTCAACTGGAGCTTCAGCCTCAGCGGGAGCGCCGGCCTCGAGTGACGCCGGCCTCGGCCGCCGGTACGTCGGCTCCGCCCTCGTCGGTGGTCGGCGGCACCACGTGGGTGCCCGCCTCCTCGGCGAAGTCGGCCCAGGCCGCCTGGGCCTCGGTCTCGGGGGTGAACTCGCCTTCGGCGTAGTCGAAGCCGATGTAGTTGCCCTCTTCGTCGTAGGCGTGCTCGCCGAAGGCCTCGCGGTATTCCTCGGAGACCTCGCCGCCCTCGGCCGCCTGCTTGATCGACAGCGAGATCCGGCGGCGCTGCAGGTCGATGTCGATGATCTTGACCCACAGCTCTTCGCCCGGCGTCACGACCTGCTCGGGCAGGTCCACGTGGTGGACCGCCATCTCCGAAATGTGCACCAGGCCCTCAATGCCGTCACCCACCTGGACGAAGGCACCGAAGGGCACCAGCTTGGTGATGCGGCCGTACACGAGCTGGCCGACCGCGTGCGAGTCGGCGAACTCCTGCCAGGGATCGGACTGCGTGGCCTTCAACGACAGGCTGATGCGCTCCTTGTCGAGGTCCACGTCGAGCACCTCGACCTCGATCTCGTCGCCCACCGACACCACCGACGACGGATGGTCGACGTGCTTCCAGCTGAGCTCGGACACGTGGACGAGCCCGTCCATGCCACCGAGGTCCACGAAGGCACCGAAGTTGACGACCGAGGAGACGACGCCCTTGCGGCGCTCGCCCGGCTTGAGGTTCTGTAGGAAGTCGCCCCGCTGCTCCTTCTGGGCCTCTTCGAGCCAGGCCCGGCGCGACAGCACGACGTTGTTGCGGTTGCGGTCGAGCTCAATGATCTTGGCCTCAATGACCTTGCCCACGTAGGGCTGCAGCTCGCGCACACGGCGCAGCTCGACCAACGAGGCGGGCAGGAAGCCGCGCAATCCGATGTCGACGATCAGGCCGCCCTTGACGACCTCGATGACGGGACCGGACACCATCTCGCCGTTGTTCTTCTTCTCTTCGATCGTGGTCCAGGCCCGCTCGTACTGGGCGCGCTTCTTGGACAGCACGAGCCGGCCTTCCTTGTCCTCCTTCTGGAGCACGAGGGCCTCGACGTGGTCGCCGAGGGAGACGATCTCGGCCGGGTCGACGTCGTTACGGATGGAGAGCTCGCGGGCGGGGATGACCCCTTCGGACTTGAAGCCGATGTCGAGGAGGACCTCGTCGCGGTCGATCTTGACGACCGTCCCCTCAATGACGTCACCGTCGTCGAATTCGATGATGGAGTCACCCATCGCCTTTTCGAGATCGGCGTCACCGAGGTCGTCGTCGACGATGGTGCGGGGGGTGTAGTTCCCCTCGGCGTCGAAGCTCCCCATCGCTTCGGGGGAGAGGAGGGAGGTGCGTGTCGCGTCAGCCATTTGTGAAGCTCCTTGCGGCGGGCGCGACTTGCACCCGCAGGACCGCGCCGGGGTCAGTTCGAGGAATACGGGTATGCGCCGCCTCCGGTGCCGACGGGCAAGGGCCGCCAGCGTAGCAGCTGCTCAGGACTGTTCTCCCCCCTCGTTCGGCCCCAGATGCCTCCCCCGGCCCGGATGTCCGTGTCGACCCCTATCCCTTTGCGGCGGCCCAACTCGGTCCGGTCGCCACCGAGATGGTGAGGGGGACCTTGAGGTCCGCCGCCCCGGTCAAGGCGGACTCTGTGAGGCGGCGGGCCTCGTCCTCCTCCCCCGCCGGCACCTCGACGATGACTTCGTCGTGCACCTGGAGCACCAGGCGGCTGGCCAGTTGCTGCGCCTCGAGATCCTGGTCGAGGCGCACCAGGGCCAGCTTGAAGATGTCGGCTGCCAACCCCTGGATGCCCGCGTTCATGGCCTGGCGCTCCGCCGCCTGGCGCACGCGGTAGTTGGCCGACAGCAGGTCGGGCAGTGGCCGGATGCGGCCGAACAAGGTGCGGGTGGCGCCCTCCACCTTGGCGTCGGCCACGGCGTGGTCCATGTACTGCTTCACCAGTGGGAAGGCGCCGAAGTAGCTCTCCATGATGGCGGCCGCCTCCTCGACGGCGACGCCGAGCCGCTGGCTCAGCCCGTAGGCCTCCATGCCGTAGGCCAGGCCGTAGGAGACCATTTTGGAGTACTCGCGCTGCGTGTGGCTCACCTCCTCGGGGGCAATCCCGTACACCGCCGCCGCCACGGTCCGGTGCACGTCGGCCCCGGTGGTCAACGCGTCGATGAGGCCCGGGTCACCCGACAGGTGCGCAATGCAGCGCAACTCCACCTGGTCGTAGTCCGCCACCAGGAAGCTGCAGCCCGCCGCCGGCACGAAGGCCCGGCGGAACTGCTTGCCCTGCTCGGTGCGCACCGGGATGTTGTGCAGGTTCGGGCGGTCCGACGAGATACGCCCGGTCCGGGCCACCGTCTGCCCGAACGAGGCGTGGATGCGCCCGTCGGCCGCCACCTCGGCCAGGAGGCTCTCGCCGTAGGTCGAGCGCAGCTTCTCCACCTCGCGGTAGGCCAACAGTGCGTCGATGATCGGGTGGTCGCCCCGCAGGCTCTCCAAGGTCTGGGCGTCGGTCGAGAAACCGGTCTTGGTCTTCTTGCCCGGGGTGAGGCCGAGCTCGTCGTAGAGCACGGTCCGCAGTTGGGGCGTCGAGTTGACGTTGAACTCGTGGCCGGCCTGGTCCTGCACCTCGGTCTGCAGCGCGGCCGCCGACTCTTTCAGCGCGTCCGCGATCGTCTGCAGTTCGGTGCGGTCCACGCCGATGCCGGCCACCTCCATTTTGGCCAGGACCCGCACCAGCGGCGTCTCGATCTCGTCGTGCAGCAAACGCATGTCCTCCGAGGCGATACGCCGGCGGAAGCCCTGGGCCATGCCGGCGACATCGGCCGCCTCGCCGGCGCCCTCCTGGGCCAGGTCCCGCTCCGTCTCCCCGGGCTCCACGATGTCGAGGCTGAGCTGTCCCGTCTGCTCGCGTAGCTGGGCCAGCTGGTACTCGCCCGTCGAGGCGTCGAGCAGGTAGGCCGCCACCGCCGTGTCCATCTCCAAACCGGTGAGGTCGATGCCGAGCGGCAGGAGGGAGCGCATGACCTCCTTGACCTCGTGGCCCACGAAGGGGCGGGCCAACACGTCGTTGAGCTTCTTGACCACCGACGCGGCGCCGAGCTGCGCCGCTGGCACCAGGACGCCCAGTCCGGCCTCGTCCCCCTCGGTGGCGACGAGCACGAGCGCCACCAGCTCGCTCCGTCCGGGCATGCCGGTCCAGCGGGCGGCCAGGGCCAGACGGCCGGTGCCGAGGGTGGTCAGCGCCTTGGTCACCTCGGCCGCCGTGACGGGCAGCGCCACCTCGCGCAGGTCGAAGGGCGGGACGACCGGTTCCGCCGCCGGAGGGTGTCCCTCGGTGGAGGCGGCGATCAGCGCCTCGGCGCCCTTGGCGACGGGGCCCGCGCTCCCGGGGACGGGCACGCCGAGGGCGCCGGCGTCCAACAGCTCCTCCAGGCGGCCCCACACGGTCTTCATCTCGAAGCGGTCGAAGGTGGCCGCCGCCGTGGCCCTGTCCCACGCGCCCAGGGTCAGGTGGGTGACGTCGACATCGAGCGGTACGTCGCGCACGAGCGGGATGATGCGGGCGTTGGAACGTGCGAGCTCCTCGTTCTCCGCCAGGTTCTCGCGCAGCTTGGGCGTCTGTTCGTCGAGGTGGGCGAAGATCCCGTCCAGGTCGCCGTACTTGGTGAGCAGCTTGGCGGCCGTCTTCTCCCCGACGCCCGGGATGCCCGGCAGATTGTCCGAAGGGTCGCCCCGCAGTGAGGCCAGCAGCACGTACTGCGACGGCGGCACCCCGCAGCGATCGAAGATGCCCGCCTCGTCGTAGAGCGCGTAGTCGCTCACGCCGCGCTTGTTGTAGAGCACGCGCACGTAGGGGTCCTGCACGAGCTGGAAGCTGTCGCGGTCGCCGGTGACGATCACCACCTCCGTCTCCCGGACGACGGCCTCGGTGGCCAATGTGGCGATGACGTCGTCCGCCTCGAACCCGGGCGCCTCCACCACCGGGATGGCCAGCGCCGCCATGACCTCGCGGATCATGTCGAACTGGGGCGGGAGCAACCACGGCGTCTCGGCCCGGCCGGCCTTGTAGTCCTCGAGGATCTCGTCGCGGAACGTGGCGCCCGGGGCGTCGAAGGCCACCGCCAGGGCGGAGGGGTGGTGCTCCCGAATCAGGTACACCAGCATGGAGGTGAAGCCATGCACGGCGTTGGTGACGACGCCGGTGGAGGTGGCCAGTGTGTCGGGCAGCGCGAAGTAGGCCCGGAAGGCCAGCGACATGCCGTCGAGCAGGAGCAGCGGACCCGAGCGCTCCTGGGCCGGTGCCGACGTCATGCCGTCGACACTACGGGGTCAGTGTGCCGTCGACGACCTGCTGGGCCACGTCGCGCATGCGGGCGCGGGTCTGCATGGCGGTGCGTTGAATGAAGCCGAACGCCTCGTCCTCGGGGAGGTCGTCGCGGTCCATCAGGACCTGCTTGGCCTCGTCCACCACGCGCCGGGTGGCGATCTTGTCCTCGGCCCCGTCGGAGGAGAAATGCGCCTCCTCGGCCTCGATGGCCCAGTCCTGGCGCGCCTTGGCGAGGACGTCGGCGATGGCGGGGAGCAGGTCCCGGGGTTGGAACGGCTTTATCAGGTAGGCCGACACGCCCGAGTCACGCGCCTCCTCAATGAGGTCGCGCTGGCTGAACGCGGTGAGAAGGAGCACCGCCACCTGGTGGCGCGAGGTGATCTCGCGGGCGGCCCGGATGCCGTCCATCCCCGGCATCTTCACGTCGAGGATGGCCAGGTCGGGCTGGTGCTGCTCGACCAGGGTGACCGCCTCGTCGCCACGACCAGTCTCCCCCACCACGTCGTAGCCGGCCGTCACCAAAATCTCCTTGAGGTCGAGCCGCACAATGGCCTCGTCCTCTGCGATGACGACGCGGGCCAGCGTCCCGGGGCCGTCTCCCGCCGTCATGCCCGAACCTCCGCCGTCACCACCCGGCCGGCTGCCGTCACTGCTTGCCCGTGGCGACGGCGGCCAGGAGCTCGTCCTGGCGGCGCTCGAGGTCGTCCACGGCCTTGCCGAGCGCGTCACGCGCTCGCACCATGGCATCGGCGTGGCGTGCGGCCTCGTTGTGCTCCTGGCTGGCGAGCGGCGTCTCCGAGACGAGCGCGCGCACCCGCGCCTCGTCGGCCGACTCCTGGACAACCGCCAACTGCTCATTCAGCACGGCCAACTCCTCCCGCGCCCGGACGAGCCGGGTGTGGACATCTCTGATCCGCCGCTCCAAGAGGACGCGATGCATGGAGCGTCAAGTGTAGGTGGCGGGGAACCAGCGACGCAGCGCATCGAGCCTCTGGAGCACGGCCGTGTCGGGGGCATTCCCCACCCCAGGGGCGTCGGGAACCCTGACCCACCCGTCGCGTGCGGGCGGGTAACCACAGGGATCCACTGCGAGATACTCGGCGGGGTCCCCCACGTCGCTGACCAGGCCGGTCGCGTCCTGGCTCAGCCGGGCCGCCAGGGCCAGGTTGGAGGCGCGTCCCAGCCCCGCCTCGAAGAACCCTCCCACGAAGGCGGGCACGCCGGCGGCGGCACAGGCGGCATGGGCGGCCCGGGTGGCGCGCACGCCCCCCAGGCGGGCCGGCTTGAGGCATGCCATGGCGCAGGCGCCGTTGCGTAACGCATCGTTGACCCGCCGCGGCGTGGACAGCGACTCGTCCAGGCAGATGGGGACCGGGAGGAGTCGGGCCAGCTGGGCATGGGCCACGAGGTCTGCCGGCGGCAACGGCTGCTCAATGCACAGCACGTCGAACTCCGCCATGCGGCTCAGCACGGCCACGTCTTCGACCCCCGCGCCGAAGGAGCCGTTGGCATCGACCTGGAGGACGAGATCGGGGTGGTCGGCCCGCACGACGCGCACCGGTTCGATCTCCCAACCCGGTTCGATCTTCAACCGCACCCGGGCCGCGCCGTCCCGCACCACGGCCTCGACCTCCCGGCGCAACTCGGCGACGTCGTGTCCGTCGGGGATGCCGACCATGGCGCCGACGGCCATGGCCTCGAACCCCTTGCCCACGCCGAGGTCCTCGGCCAGCGACCGTCCGGCGGCACGCAACTCGGCGTCGGCGACCGCCATCTCGAAGGTGGCAGCCAGCAACCGGTCCACCGGCGCGCTCCCGAAGAGTTGGGCCACTTCGGCCGCGCTGGGCAGCTGACCGCCCCGGGCCGCGCTGGCCTGCTTCAGGCGGGGGACGCCCTTCTCCGCCGCGGCCCGCTCCACGGCGGCCAACGGCGGATCGACCACCGTGCCGTCGGCGAGGGCGGCGCACTCGCCCCAACCCTCGGCCTCGTCGCCGACGACCCGGACGAAGAGCAGGGGGCGCACCCGGTGCGTGCCGGCGGCGGTGCCGATGAGCCGCCGGAACGGGACGTCGACCCCGACGAGCTCGACACCGACGAGCTTCATGGCGGGGACGCTCCCACCCCGCCACCGTAGATCGAAGCTTGTACGATCAAGCGTTCTCGCCCGGATGGCGGAATGGCAGACGCGGCGGCCTCAAAAGCCGCTGTCCGAAAGGGCGTGCGGGTTCGAGTCCCGCTCCGGGCACCCATTGCAACTGACGTACAACGCTCAACGCGGGTCGCCAACTTCTGCCGCATGCGTTCGGAGGGGATCTCGACACCGAGCGAGCCTGTGGGATGCCACGCAGCCGCCCGTCACGACTTCGTCACCCGCCGTTCACCTCAAATCTCACGGACCGGTCAGGCGAGGGTGGCAACCGCTGCCGAGCGCGCGTCCTGGAGCGAAACCCGTCGTGACCAGCACGTTCGTCCCCGCGAGGCGCCCGGGTCGGTCGCACTCCACTTCCCGGCGAGGACCTTCCCACCCATGTTTCGCACAACGATGGTCACCCGATCGGCCCGGCAGACCGATAGATGCGTCGGAGCGAGCCGCAGAACGTGCAAACCTTGGGCGGTCCATGGGTACCGACTCGGCGCGGATTCTGGACGTCAGCGCTCCATTGGCGGAGTAACCGATCCTGATCGACCACTCATGACACGCATCCTTCGAAGCGTTGCATTCGTCCTGGCCCTGGCGGTCGCCGGCCTCGGCGCCGGCGCGTTCGCCTGGACGGCCGGCGGTACCGCAGCCGCGCAGTCCGGAGGGTTCACGCCGCTTCCACCGGGCTGGGAGCTCTGCGTCCTCGAAGGCGTGGCAGCGCCGGCCACCGCGGCGAACGTGGCCGACCTCGACGAGTGGCAGGCCGCCGAGGGTGGTTCGACCAACAACACGGCGGCCTTCAACCCCTTCAACACGATGCGGACGACCGACGTCACGGGCGCCCCGATACCCGAGACCGGTTCGGCCAACGGATTCCCCGCCTTTCCCACGTGGGCCGCCGGCTGTTCGGCAACGGTGGCCACGCTCTACCAACCGAACATGTGGGTCATCACCTCCGCCCTCCGGGCCGGGAACGTGACACCCTCGTCCGCGTTCCTCGCCGTCGTGGACCAGAGCTCCTGGTGCGCTCCGTCGCCAACGGGCGTGCCGTGCTACGTCAACGCCATGGAGAGCACCCCTGGCAGTCTTGCCCTCGACGTCCCGGCGTCGTCCGCTCTCGACGTCTACGGGAACGTGACCACTGACCTGCAGTCCTATCAGGAGTCCATCGCTGCGGTGTCGGCCGATCAGAACAATGTCGGCCTACGCAACTTCGCCCTCGCCGTGTCGCAGGCAAAGGTGGCGACGGCGCAGGAGCAGGTGGACGCGGCGACGCATGCGCTCCGAGGGTTTGCGATCAGCGAGTACGTCAACAGCGGGTTGTACTCGGGCGCGCCCCTGGTGAGCAGCGGCGGGACGCAGCCCATCGGACCGAACACACCCCAGAGCTCCGATGGCGTGGTGGCACAGCAGTACCTCCGTGTGACCACTTCCAACCTGCTGGCCCAGAGTGGCGCCGCTGCTGCGGAGCTCCAAGCGTCGAAGCACGGTCGCAGCGATGCCGCCAAGGCGCTGGGGCGGGCCGCGCTCACGCTGACCTCCGACGAAACTGCCGAGAGCCGGGACCTGGACCAGCTGATAGAGGACGTGGGAACCCTGGAGCACGCCGGCGCCTGTGCCACAGTCACCATCACGCCGCCTCCGTCGACGACGGCGGCGGTACCTGGAACCACCTCGGCAACGACTACGACGACCACGACCACGGTCCCCTCCACGACCACGACCACGGTCCCCTCGACCACGACGACCACGGTCCCGGCGACGACGACGACCACCGTGCCGACGGGCATCGCGCTGGACACGCCTGTCCCGTCATCGACCACGACGACCACCGTCCCACCGACCACCACGACGACCGTGCCGTCGACCACGACCACGACCGTCCCGGCTCCCACACTCCCCGCCACGGCAACCGCCCCGCCAGCGGAGGCTGATGGCGTGCCGGCGTTGCAGGGCTGCATCGCCACCTTCGCTCCACCCGCCAGCGCCTGACCAAGGAGCGGGAGACGTCGGAAGCTTCCTTCCCTCCCCGCGGCGTCCCGCCGGCCGGCCCCGCGTGCGCGCAGTCAGCGCAATGGGAGATCAGCGCAGTGGGAAATCAGCGCAGTGGGAAATCAGCGCAGTGGGAAATCAGCGCAGTGGGGACGAGACGGTCAGAACCCCGACGCGGCGATGATGGAACCGTTGAGGTGGTTCCCGGCCATCGATCCCTCATCGGGGGCGTCCCCGTAGGCGAACACGCCACCTTGTGCCGACGCGACCCAGTAGCCCCCACCGCCGGCGTCCGAGAAGATGGCCGACGCCGGGTCGAAAGCCCCGACCGACCCCACGGGGCCGCCGCGGGCGACTGCATCCCCGTAGGCGTCGACGGTGCCGTTGGCCAGGAGGACCCAGTAGCCGTGGCCGTCGGCCGTTCTGACGGCGGACGTCACCGGGGAGCCCTGGTTCCCGGGGGCGCCGTAGAAAGCGGCGTCGCCGAAGGCGTAGACGTTGCCCGTCTGGGTGACCAGCCAGTACCCGTTCCCCGAGCCGTCGGGCACGACTGCCACCGCCGCGCCCGAGCAACCGCCCATACCCGGGCACGACCCCTCGAAGCGAGCATCGCCGAAGGCGAAGACGCCACCATCGGAAGCCACCATGAAGTATCCGCCACCGTCCGACGACGGCACCATGCCGACGATCGGTGCGTTGAGGCTGTGCGGGAGCCCCGACCCCGCAGGTGACAGGCCGGCGCCGGGGATGGAACCGTAGTAGCCAGCGTTCCCGAAGGCAAAGATCCCGCCGTCGGACGCCACCAGCCAGTACCCCGCCTTGTTCGCCGTGGGGCTGATCCCGACCACCGGACGCTGCAGTTTGATGTTGCCCGTCGACCCGTAGAACTGGGCTGACCCGAAGGTGAAGATGCCCCCGTCGGAGCCGACGAGCCAGTAGCCGTGGGCGGAGGTCGGCGTCGGTGCGGGCGGCGTGACGGCAACCGGCCCGCCGGTCACGGTGAAGTCGCCGGCCGCGCTGGTGTAGGTGGTCGTGTAGTTGCCCGCGTTCGGTCCGCCCAGAATGGCTCCGGCACAGGATGCCGGAGCCAGCGTGTAGCCGCCGGACGCCAAGCTGCCGTTGATGGCCGTTGACGGGGTGACCTGGCTGCAGGTGAGCGCGGAGGTGTCGACGGTCACACCGGTGGGCAGACTGCCGAGGGTCCCGGTGAAGCTCGGTGCGCCGCCGTTCGCCTGACTCCCACTCACAGCCACTGGGATGGGCAGCGGTGTCACCGTGGTGAGGCCCGGTGCATACGTGATGGTGTAGTTCGGATCGGAGGCGCCGCCGCATGACGCCGAGTACGGCGATCCCGCCACGGTGCTGGAGCTGGTGGCCGTGGTGCTGCAGGTCGGCTGCGACGGGAGGGAAGAGGGGGTGTCCCCACCTTTGAGGCCACTGTAGAGCGGCGTGACGGTGGGAGTGGACCCGTACGCCATGGAGCCGCTCGCCGCCGTGATCGTCAAAGAGGCCGGCGTGACCGTCACCGAACCCCCGGCGTAGGTGATGGTGTAGTTGCCGTCCACCGCGCCGCTGCACGAAGACGCGTAGAAGGAGCTCGCCACGGGGCTCGACGCCGTCTGCGTCGTCGAACAGGTGGGCCGCGCCGTGAGTGACGATGCTGTGTCACCGTTGACGAGTCCCCCGTAGACGGGCGTCACCGTGGCGATGGTCCCGTAGGTCGTCGTCGGGCTCGACGCGGTGATGCTCAGGGGGGCTTTGCCGACGGAGACCGAGCTCGCGGTGTAGCTGATGGTGTAGTTGGGATCGACCGCGCCGCTGCAACTGGACACATAGGGCGACCCGGCAACCGAGCTCGAGGTCGTGGCCGCGGTGGTGCACGTCGGCGGCACGGTCAGGGACGAGGCGGTGTCGCCGTTGACGAAGCCGGAGTAGTTGGGCGTGATCGTCGGGACGGTGCCGCCGTAGGTCATGGAGCCGCTCGAGGCGGTGATGGTCAGCGGGGCGCTCCCGACGCTGACCAGCCCCGTCGCGTACGTGATGGCGTAATTCGAGTCGGCTGCACCGTTGCACGACGTTTGGTACGGCGATCCCGCCACGGTGCTGGAGCTGGTCGCCGTGGTCGAGCACGTGGGCTGGAAGCTGAGCGAGGACGCTGTGTCCCCGTTCTCGAAGCCGGTGTAGCTGGCCGAAATGGTGGGCACAGTGCCGCCGTAGGCCATGGAGCCGCTCGAGGCGGTGACCGTCAGATTCGCAGGAATGACCGTCACCGAACCCCCGGTGTAGGTGATGGTGTAGTTGGGGTCGACCGCGCCCCCACAGGACGAGACGTAGGGGCTGCCCAGTACCGGGCTGGAGCGAGTGGCCGTGGTCGAGCACGTCGGCTGGGTCGTGAGCGATGCGGCGGAATCGCTGTTGACGAAGCCGGAGTAGCCGGGCGTGATGGTCGGCGGGTTCCCGCCGAAGGTCATGGAGTTGCTCGATGCCGTGATCGTCAGTGGTGCCGGCGCGACGGTGAAGTCGCCCGTCGTCGTGGTGTAGACGACGGTGTAGCCCGGGGCATTGCCTCCCGACAGTATGGTGCCGCTGCACCCGGCGGGCGCCAGGGTGTAAATGCCCGCCGGCGTGGTGGGGCCGATGCTCTTGATGCCGGCGATGGTGCACACCAGTCCGGCGGTGTCCACGGTGACACCGGGCGGCGCGACGTCGGCGCCGGAGAAGGTCGCGGTGCCCCCGTACGTCTGTGTCCCCGAGACTGCGACATCGACGGGGATCGGCACCACGGTGAAGTCATTGGCTGGAGTGGCGTACACGATGGTGTAGTCGTCGGCGTCGGCGCCCGTGAGCTGCAGTCCGCTGCACCCAGACGACACGAGCGTGTATGGCCCCGGTGCCAGGGTGGGACTGATGGCCGTGGCAGTCCCCACGGAGGCACAGGTGAGGTGGCTCGTGTCGAGCGTGACGCCGAAGGGAGTCGTGCCCGTTCCGGCGAAGTTGGCCGAAACGGTGAAGGTGGGCGACCCGCCATAGGTCTGACTGCCCGAGATGGTCACGCTCAGCGGCATGCTGGTGAGGCCGGTCGCCAGTGCCGACGCCACCGGGGTCCCGAGCCCGGTGGCCATGTCGTAGCCGGGCATCGCCGGGTACTGGCCGCCTGCCGTCGCGTTGTAGTCGTTGTTCCCCGACGTCACGTCGTTGAGGTACGTGCCGGGCGACTGCTGGGCCAGCAGGTAGAGCGCGGGGTTCAGCTGCCCGTAACCGGCGGTGTTGCCGTTGGCCGATGCCACGACGGCCAGCACGGCCGCCCACAACGGTGCGGCACCACTTGTCCCACCCAGGGCGGTCCAGGGCGATGTGTAGTTGACGCTGTCGTAAATGATGTAGCCGCTGCTCGGGTCGGCGTCGGCAGAGACGTCGGGAACCTCCCGGCAGTCCCCACCGGCGTCGGCGCAGGGCGTCCCGCTGCTCCCGCTCACCACGCCGAGCGTCTGCTGGTACGACGGCATGGGGAAGGTGGTGGAGATCCCGCCCCCTCCGGCGCCCTCCGAGTAGTACAGCGCGTCGTTCCAAGCCTGTTCGGTCGGTGGGGGCCCGAGCGTCTCTGTCCCGTGACCGAGCGACGTGCCCCCGACAGCAGTGACGTCGGGTTGACTCGCCGGGTCCGAAACGGCGAGGTTCAGGTTCTGAATGACGTCGCCCTTGTTGGTCTCGTCGGTGATCCACACGTAGTCACGTGCGGCGTCGCTGACGAGCTGGCCCATGGAGTCCGTCCCCGTCTCGAGCGAGACCGTTGCACTGATCGTGTTCGTGGAGGTGTTGATGGTGGCCATCACGTCGCCCGGGAAGCTCAGCCCGTTCAGGACGGCCAGGACCTCGTTGCCGTCCGGAGACGGGCCGATCGACTGCACCAGACCAGTGCCGTTGTACGGCTGCGTGGTCGCAATCGTCTTGACCAGGGTGTGGGTGCCCAGGCTCACGACCGAGATCCCTCCGCCTGTCCCCGCATTCGCCACATAGAGGTCGCCGGCACTGGCGGCGACCGTGAGGGCGACAGGATCGTTGCCCACGGAGAGGGTCGTCAGCGGGCTCCCGCAGGACGACGTCGTGATGGCGTTGCAGGTCGAGGCGTTGAAGAATTCGATCCGATTGTTGGCCCCGTCGGCGACGTAGACGAAACCGTTGGTGCTGTCGACGGCCAGCGCTGTCGGGACGCTGGACGATGGCAGCGTCACCGTCGTCACATACGTGGTGGCCGTGGTCGTCGCGCTGTAGACGGCCACGGTGCCGTTGCCGTTGGCCACGTAGAGGGTGGAGCCGCTCACGGCCAGTGCCGTCGGGGTGCTCAGGTGGCCCCCCGAGCCGATCTTGGTCGGCGACGCACACCCTGTCGTCGTGGTCTGGTTGCACGTCGCGGTCGGGACAACGGTCAGGGCGTTGCTGGTGGCGTCGGCCGCGAACACCTTGCCCGCTGCCGTGTCCAGGGCGACGGCGTCCGGACCCGACCCCGAGCCGGTGCTCACCGAGCCCTCGGTGACGAAGTTGGTCGGGTTGCCGGTGCTGCCCTCGCTGTCCACGCCGAGGGTGTTGCTCGACTTGTTGGCGATGTAGAGGGTGCCGGTCGAGGGGTCCACGGCCTGCGCCACCGGATCGGAGCCCGTGGTGGCGGCGATCTTTGCGTTGATGTTGCACCCCTGCGCGCCCTGGTCACCGGAGGCGACGAAGATCGACTGCCCTTCGGCGGCAGCCGCCTGGAACAGCGTGTTCTCCGAGCTCTGCACGGACTGCCCGACGTAGGCCTCGCAGCCGTTGGTCCAACTGGCGCTGACGATCTTGGCCGTGTCGTCGCTGACGATCTTGCTGAAAACCGTATAGAGGCTGACCGGGTTGCCTCCCGAGGTGCCACCCTCGTACACGTCGATGTTCGCCTGGGGCACCAGTGAGAGCACTGTCTCGATGTCGAGCTCGGCTTCTGCCGTCCCGGTTCCGGTGCCACCCGCGCCGGTGCCGACGGTCGTCTGCGTGATCTGCCCGTTGGCGAGCGTGATGCCGTAACACCCGGCGAAGGTGTTGATGTCGCTTTGCAAGTATCCCGCTCCGGACATCTCCACGAGAGCGACCGTGCTCCCGGCCCCGTAGTCGCCCGAGGAGTAGAGCGGGTTGAACCCGTACGCCTGGGCCAACTCGGGCGCATCGAGTGCCCCCGTATTCGTGGTCACGCCATTGATACTGCTGCTGCAGGAAGTCCCAGTCGGCGTGGGCTGCCCCGGCGACAGGTCGGGAGTGGCGAGGTCGTCCTGGGCGTGCGGCGATGCCTGGCTGGCCTGGGGGATGCTGGTCGACGGTTGTGGTGGGCTGAGCGTGTCGAGGCCGAGTATGCCTTGGATCTGGGACGCCACCGAGGTGTCCACTTCGGGCGACGTCGCGTTGTCGTAGCCGGTCGTGCCCGAGGCCAGGCGATACTGCGAGATCGGCGTCGAGAAGGCGGACTGCACCTGGGCCACCGTGCCCGACACGGGCAGGGACAGGCCCGTCGCTGATGGCGTCCCGACCGTCAGGCCTTGCTGTTGGAGGTTGGCCGTGACCTGCGCGACGGTGGCGGGCGTCGGCCCGAATTCCTGCGCGAACTCCGTCGGCGTCAAGAAATGGTGGTACTCCGGGGATCCAGGCTCGGAAACTTCCTGCACCTCGGCTGCCAGGGCCGCGGGATCACGCGGCTTCAGTGTGACGGTGAGGGGCAATGCGGTCGATGTCGGCGCGGGTCCGAGCAGGGTGGCGCCAGGCGGGACGAGGCCCTGATGGCCGGGGAGCTTCACGCGCCCACTCCCTGCTGCACCGGCGCTCGAAGGGGTCGCGGCGCCGGACGCCACGGCGATGGCGAGCAGAAGGAGTATCCCGCCGAGACCCGCGACGACGCGTTGCAGCCGACCGCCGCCACGTCGATCCACGTTCATCTGTGCGTCCTCCACAGGTGCCCCCCGGGGATGGGGAAGCCTCTCGCCCTCCTCAAGGGCCACTGACCGCGCCCATCGTCGACCTCGTCCGGGCACTCTCAACAGGCGTGTACCCCTCTTTCTCGGCACCGAGCGGGCTCGGCCTTAGGGGTTGGCTCCCGAGAATGGGCACCGCCCCGGACGCCGGACCCGGTCCATGGCTCGATGTGGTGCGCTCCAGGCTCCTTCGTCGACGCTATGTCTCGCTGCATGTCTCGACGAAGTGGGAATGCTCGGGTCAGCCGGTGGGAAATGGTGGCGCAGCACCCCGGGAGAGGGGGCCGTCAGGAGGGAGGGGGTTCCTGTCCTCTCTCGGGTCGTACCGCGCGTCGTACCGGGTTTCCGGCCGGTAACCAGCACTGCGCTGCCGCGGCGGCGCCAACGTCGCACCGCTGGTGCGATGTTGGCTGCAGACGCGACCCCTTGGCGCGCCGACATGCCACACTGTGGGTTCCTCAGCCCGCCGTCGATGGGAGCCGTCGGACACGTGTTGGTCTTCACCTTCCCCGGACAGGGATCACAGCGCGCCGGAATGGGTGAACCGTGGGTCGATCACCCATCGTGGGAAGTCGTTGCAGAAGCTTCTGCCGCGGCCGACCGTGACCTCGCCCACCTCCTGCTGCGCGCGCCCATTGAGGAACTCACCCAGACCGAGAACGCGCAGTTGGCGACCACGGTGCTCAGCCTCGTCGTCCTCGACGCGGTGGAGCGCACCGGCCTGACTCCGGCGGCCTGTGCGGGCCACAGCCTGGGCGAATACACCGCGTTGGTGGCCAGCGGATCTCTTGGTTTCGACCACGGCATTCAGCTGGTCGTCGCCCGTGGCGAAGCGATGGCGCGGGCGGGCGAGGAAGCCCCGGGGACGATGGCAGCGCTGCTCGGCATTGCCGACGACGACGCCGAGGCCGCCTGCATGCGTGCCGAGGGTGACGTCTGGGTCGCCAACTACAACGCGCCGGGCCAGGTCGTGATCGCCGGCACGGCCGAAGCAGTTGCCCTGGCCGGCGAGTTGGCCAAGGGCCTCGGCGCCAAGCGCGTGATGCCGATTCAGGTGTCCGGCGCCTTCCACACGCCGCTGATGCAGGGAGCGCGGGCCGACCTGCGCAAGGCCCTGGCCGAGGTGACCTTCCTGACACCGGAGGTGCGCGTCGTCGCCAACGTCGACGCGCATGTGCACGACGATCCCGCCGAATGGCCGGGCCTCCTGTCGGCCCAGCTGTGCAGCCCGGTGCGCTGGCGTCAGACCCTCGAGACCTTCGCCGGACTCGGCCTGACCTCGCTCGTCGAGTTGGGGCCCGGCGGCGTGCTGAGCGGCCTGGCGAAGCGGAGCCTGCCCGAAATCCAGTCCCTGGCGGTCTCCAAGCCCGAAGACCTGGACACGTTGATGGACCAGATCGGGGCCGCCGGGACATGGCGGGCCGAACCGGCGCTCCACCAGGGTGAGCACCTCTACATGTCCGAGCGGGTGGTGGTCAGCCCCTCGAGTGGCATCTTCAGCCCTGAGTCATCCCTGCAGGCCCCGGGGACCGGGTTGCTCCCCGGGACGGACGGAGGCTCCGACGAGTCTTCCGCGGTCGATGTCGGCGATCCGGTGGGCCGGGTCGGAGTCTCCGAGGTACGCACGCCGTTCGCGGGTCAGGTCATCGGGTGGCTGGCGGCCGAGGGTGAGCGAGTCCAAGAGGGTCAGCCTCTCGTGTGGCTCCGGGTCCCCGACTCCCGCTGATGGCCGTCGTCCTCGTCACCGGTGGGACCCGCGGCATCGGGGCGGCCTGTGTCGCCTGGTTCCTGGCCAACGGGGACCAGGTGGCCACCACCTATCGCTCGGCCGACCCTCCGGACCCGCCCGTGGGAGCCGAGCCCGACCGCTTCCTCGCCGTCCGGTGCGACGTGCGCAATGCCGAGGAGGTCGAGTCGGCCTTCGTCTCCGTCGAGGAACGCTGGGGCCCGGTGCAGGTCCTGGTGGCCAACGCCGGCATCACCCTGGACTCGCTGATGTTGCGCATGAGCGACCAGGCCTTTCACGACGTAATCGATGCCAACCTGACGGGGTCGTTCCGGGTGGCCAAGCGCGCCGTGGCCAAAATGCTGCGCCTGCACACGGGCCGCATCATCTTCGTCTCGTCGGTCGGCGCCTTCGTGGGTCTCCCTGGACAGGCGAACTACGCGGCATCAAAAGCCGGCCTGGTCGGCATGGCCAGGGCCATCGCCCGGGAGGTGGGCAGCCGGCAGATCACGGTCAACGTGGTGGCCCCCGGCTTGATCGACACCGATATGACGGCCGCCCTCGGTGCGGACCGGGTTGCCCTGATGACGGGTCAGGTGCCCCTCGGACGCGCCGGAAGTCCGGCTGACGTGGCGGCCGTGGTGGGCTTCCTGGCCTCGGACGCCGCGGGCTACGTGACCGGCGCCGTGATGCCGGTCGACGGTGGGCTGGGCATGGGCCTGTAGCGTTCAAGGGACCGACGACAAAGGAGCAGATTGTGGACAGCGACGCAGCGTTCGAGAAGTTTCGCGAGTGCGCCGTGGAAGTACTGCAGGTGCCGGCCGACAAGATCACCAAGGAGGCCAAGTTCGCCGACGACCTCGACGCCGACAGCCTTGACCTGGTCGAGCTCGTCATGGCGCTCGAAGAGGCCTTCGACATCACGGTCGAGGAGACCGAGCTCGAGGACATCACGACCATCGGGCAGGCCTTCGACCTGATCTCGGCCAAGCTCTGATGCAGATCGGGATTGGCGCCGAGGGCCCGATCCGGGGACGGCGTGTCGCTGTCACCGGTCTGGGGGCGGTGACGTGCTGCGGTGTGGGCGTGGAGGCCCTGTGGGAGGGTTTGCTTCATCCGACCGTGGTCGGCGGCGTGGTGCGCGACTACGAACCCACCGATTGGTTCGGACCGAAAGAAGTGCGCCAACTCGACCGGTTTGCCCAGCTGTCCATGGTGGCAGCCGACCAGGCTCTGCGCGCAGCAGGAGAGCTCGCCGTCGACCCGGCCAAGGCGGGCGTCGTCTTCGCCACCGGCGTCGGCGGGTTCGAAACGTTGGCCAACCAGGTCGGCGTGTACAACGAGAAGGGCGCCGACCGCGTCTCCCCTCGGCTCGTACCGATGATGATGGCCAACGCCGGCGCGGCCGGGATCTCCATGCGTCTCGGCTGGCGGGGACCGTCCGAGGTGATCTGCACGGCCTGCGCCGCCGGCACCCATTCCATTGCGGCCGCCGCACGTCTCGTGGCGACGGGGCGCTGTGAGGTGGCCATCGGCGGCGGGTCGGAAGCGAGCATGCATCCGGTGGCGCAGGCAGCCTTCGCCAACATGACCGCACTCTCGACGTCGGGCATCTCGCGCCCCTTCGACGCCCGACGCGACGGCTTCGTCATGACTGAGGGCGCGGCCGCCCTGGTCCTCGAGGACTGGGATCGTGCCGTCGCCCGCGGCGCCACGATTTATGCCGAGCTGGCCGGGGCGGCCAGCACTTCGGACGCCCACCACATCACGGCCCCCGCCCCTGACGGGTCCGGTGCGGTGGCGTGCATGGAACTTGCCTTGGGCGATGCCGGCATCGGGCCGTCCGACGTCGGGCACATCAACGCCCATGGGACCTCGACGCCACTGAACGACCTGGCCGAGGCGCGGGCCATCGCCAAGGTCTTCGGGGAGCCCGGACCGCTGGTCACCTCCACCAAGGGGGTGACCGGGCACGGGTTGGCCGCGGCGGGTGCCATTGAGGCCGTTGCCGCCGTCCTCACCATCGACCGCGCCACCATCCCGCCCACCGCCGGCTACGGCGAGCCCGACCCCGAGATCACGATCCAGATCGTGCACGGCGAGCCGCGCCAGTGGCAGCCTGCCGCCGTGCTCTCCAACTCGTTCGGCTTCGGCGGCCACAACGGCTGCCTGGTGCTGCTGCCCCCTGGCTGAGACCAGCCGATAAGGTCGCACCTCCGCTGCCGCCGGGGTGGCGACTCGTGAGGTCCGTCGATGGGAAGGCTGCAAACCTGGGGTGCCGCGGCGCGCCACTCCCGCCCATTCCAGGTGGTAGCCGTGGTCGTGGTCGTCGCGCTGGTGGGGGGCGGCATCGCGCTGGCGACCCGTCGCACCGCACCGGCGCCCAAGCCCCCATCGTCGACCCGGGCCGTCGCCCTCGGGGATTCGGTCCCCTACGGACACGGGCTGGCCAACCCCTACCTGACGCCCCAGATCGGGCTGCCCTCCGGCGCGATCTCCCAGGGGCCCTCGACGCAGGCCTACCCGAGCATGGTGGCCTCGGACTTCGGGCTCACCATGTCGGTACGAGCGACCAACTGCCACCTGACCGGCGACCAGCTCTCGATCAGCGGGGCGGTGGCCGACGGCGCTGACAACACGAGCCGGGACGGGCAGTGCCCGGTCCCGCCCCAGCCGGCCCGGAACCTGGCGAACGAGCTGGCGGCCACGGGCCTGGACAGGCACCCGGCCCGCCTGGTCCTCCTGCAAGACGGGGCCGACGACATCGACTTCAGTGCCTGCCTCGAGTACCAGCTGGCCCGCGTCCTCGGGGTCGGCATCGGGCTGGGCCACAGCTGCGTCTCCAACGGTGCCGTCACGCCGACACTGGCCATGGAGCTGGCCCACGTGCGTGCGAGCCTGGCCCAGGCCATTGAGACCGTGGCTCCGCACGCGTCGACGGTCGCCGTCCTCGACTACTACCAACCAATTCCCGAGCCGTCACAGATCGTCAAGGGCACCAGTACAGCCGGCCTGCAGACCAACCTGGTCTGCAGCGGCCTCGAGCCCAACGCAGGCGATACCTTCGCCGCGGCGCAGATCGTGCTCGCCGCACTCAACCGGGCCGTCGGGGGGGCGGTGGCGGACGCCCGCACCCACCACGTCAAGAACGTGACCCTGGTCGACGTCTCGGGTGCCTTCGCGGGCCACGGGATCTGCACGGCGCACCCGTGGGTGTTCTCGGGTGAGCCGGTGCCCGACTCGACCCTCGCCGCCGACGCGGAGCACATTGTGGCCGCCAAGGCCTGTTCCGGAACCGATCGGTTGCACGCGGCGGCGATCTGCACGAGCCTCACCGCCACGGCACTGGCCGCCGAACGGGACCTGGAGGACTACGTGTGGCGCGCCGCGCACCCGAACGCCGCGGGCCAGCGCGTCCTCGCCACCACAGTGGAGCATCAGCTCCACGGGCGCGTCTAGTCGATGGCGTCCCGGAACGAGCCGACGAAGGCCGCCGCGCCCTCGGGGCCCTGCTCCTCGAGCAGCCGACGCACCAGCGCAGAGCCCACCACCACCCCATCGGCGACTTCGCACACCTGCGCCGCCTGATCCGGCGTCGACACCCCGACGCCGACACACACCGGCATGTCCGTGCAGCTCCGGATCCGCTCGACGACCTTGGTCACGTCCGACCCGAGGTCCACCCGCTCCCCCGTCACGCCCATGCGGGCCACGGCGTAGACGAAGCCGCGTGCCCGCGCGCAAAGCCGCTCCACCCGCTCAGGGGGCGAGGAGGGCGCCACCAGCAGGACCGTGTCGATGCCGGCGGCATCCGCCTCGGTGGCCCACGGACCGATCTCCTCGATAGGCAGGTCGGCGATGATCGCACCGCTGACGCCGGCGACCGCCAGGGACCGGGCCATGCGTTTGTGGCCGGCCCGGAACACCAGGTTGTAGTACGTCATCACCGCGATCGGGACCGGGACCTCGGCCCGGGCGATGCCGTCGAGGACCTGGTCGGGCACCGTACCCCGCTGCAGCGCGCGCAGGGCCGCCTCCTGAATCACCGGACCGTCCATCATCGGATCCGAGAAGGGGATCCCGACCTCCACGGCGTCGGCCCCGGCGGCGACCACGGCAGCCAGGGACTGCGTCCAGTCCTCCGTCATGCCCCCCATGAGGTAGGGGATCAACAACTTGCGGCCGCGCTCGCGGCAGGCTCGAAGCTCCTTCTCGAGATCAGGCATCGGACCGTTGACCAAAGATCTCGCGCACCTGCGCCACGTCCTTGTCCCCGCGGCCGGACAGTGTGATCAAGACCGTGGAACCCGCAGGCAGGGCGTCGGTACCGGCGCTCCTGGCCACCCAGGCAACGGCGTGGGACGATTCCAGCGCAGGGATGATGCCCTCCGTGTGGCTGAGCAGCCGGAAGGCGTCGAGCACCTCGTCGTCGGTGGCCATCGAGTACTCGGCTCGCCCGATGGCCGCCAGATGCGCGTGCTCAGGGCCCAGCCCGGGATAGTCCAACCCCGCCGAGATCGACTCGGCTTCCTCGATCTGCCCCGCCTCGTCCTGCAGCAGGCGGGAGTGCATGCCGTGCAGGATCCCCGGGATGCCGTTCGTGATGGCGGCACCTCCCGCCGCTTCCACGCCGACCAACCGCGCCGGCGTGTCGACGAAGCCGGCGAAGGTCCCGGCCGCGTTCGAACCACCGCCGATACAGGCCACCACGACGTCCGGTGCGGCACCCTCCAGCAGATCGGCGCACTGGCCGCGCGCCTCGTCGCCGACGACGCGTTGCAGCTGGCGCACCATGTACGGGAACGGATGCGGCCCCATGACGGAGCCCAGGCAGTAGTGGGTGGTGTCCACCGTGGCCACCCACTCCCGCATGGCTTCGTTCACCGCGTCCTTGAGCGTCCGGCTCCCCGAGGTCACCGTCCGCACCTCGGCGCCCAGCAGTTCCATGCGGAACACGTTGAGCTCTTGGCGCTGCGTGTCCACCTCGCCCATGAAGACGGTGCACTCCAGACCGAACAGCGCCGCCGCGGTGGCGGCGGCAACCCCGTGCTGGCCCGCTCCGGTCTCGGCGATCATGCGTGCCTTGCCCATGCGCCTGGTCAGGAGCGCCTGCCCCACGACGTTGTTGAGCTTGTGCGAGCCCGTGTGCGCCAGGTCCTCCCGCTTCAGGAAGACCCGGACACCCAGACGCTCCGACAGACGCGTGCATTCGGTCACCGGGGTGGGCCGCCCGCCGTAGTGCCGCAGCAACCCGTCCAGCTCGTCCCGGAACGCGGGGTCGGCCCATGCATCATCGAACCACTTCTCGAGCTCGAGGCAGGCGGGCATGAGTGACTCCGGGACGAAGCGGCCGCCGAATTCCCCGAAGCGACCGTCCTCACCGGGGCGGCCCATGAGGCTCTCACTCCGGTCGCTCATGCGTCCCTCCAGTCGTAGGGTTCCCCCGCCATGGCGTCGTCCCGGGGATGACGTGCGGCGACCTCGGCCTGGGCCTGCCGCGCGTTGGCGATGAAGTTCCGGAGCAGCAACGGGTCCTTGCGGCCCGGGGCGGCTTCCACACCCGTGGAGACGTCCACGCCGCCCGGTCGGAGATGGGCGATCGCCTCGGCGACGTTGTCGGGTCGCAAGCCCCCCGAGACGATCAGTCGATGGTGGTTCGAGACCCCCTCGGCCAGGCGCCAGTCGAACACCTGGCCCGACCCGGGATTCTCCCCGTCGACCAGCAGGAGGTCGGCCCCGAAGTCCTCGAAGCGCGCAATGGTGCGGTCGCCGACCGGGAAGGCCTTGATGACGGTGGGCACGCGGGCCCGCACCCATTTGGTGTCGTCAGCGGACTCGTGGCCGTGCATCTGCGCCGCACCGAGGCCGGCGATCCGAACGGCGTCGACGATGCGCTGTGGGGCTTCGTCACGGAACACGCCCACGGTCAGCACGTGCTCCGGTAGGCGCTTCGCGATGTCACCGGCCAGATGGACCGAGATCTGCCGCGGGGAGGGGGCGAAGATGAACCCCACCGCGGACGCGCCGAGGCTCACCGAGAGCAACGCGTCGGCTTCCGACGTGATGCCGCAGATCTTGACGAACAGGTCCTCGCTCATCGGGAACCGACGGAATGGCCGACCAGCTCGCGCAGTTGGGCCGGACGGTCCGCCGCCCGCATCAGCGTCTCCCCGACCAGAACGGCGTCGTAACCGGCTTCGGCCAGACGCCGCGCGTCGGCCGCGTCGCGGATCCCCGACTCGGCGACTGCGACCACGTCGGCCGGGATGACCGCAGCGAGCGCGCAGGCCCGCTCGTGGTCCACCCGGAACGTGCGCAGGTCGCGCTGGTTCACGCCGACCAGTACCGCACCAGCGGCGAGCGCACGCGACAGCTCTTCCTTGTCGTGCACCTCCACCAATGCGGCCAGACCGAGCTGCCCGGCCAGGGCGGCACAGCCCGCCAGCTCTTCGTCGGACAGCGCAGCTGCGATCAGCAGTACCGCGTCCGCCCCCATCAGGCGCGCATCGGCGACGTCGGCCTGCTGCACGGTGAAGTCCTTGCGCAGAACGGGCAGGCCCGACGCCTGGCGGGCCAGGGTCAGATCGGCCGCCGACCCGCCGAAGAACTCGACGTCGGTCAGCACCGAGAGACAGGCCGCACCCCCCGTGACGTAGTCCTTGGCCACCAGATCCGCCTGCAGGCCCGGGTCGAGATCACCCTTGGAGGGGGATCGTCGCTTGATCTCGGCGATGCACGAGAGGCCCTCCCCCCGCAATGCGGCCGTGAAGTCCCGGGGCGGTGGCGTGTTCGCCGCCTGTTCGACCATGTCGGGAAGAGCGCGGCCGTCGGCCTCGGCGCGGGCCCGGTGAGCAGCGAGGATGTCCGCCAGGTAGGTGGGCATGACGCTTCAGCGTAGCGGCGCGCCCTTTCCGTCCTTGTCCACCACCCGTCCCCGGACCGCTGAGCGGCCGAGAACAGCTCCGCCGAGGCGGCGCAGGAGTAGCCGGGACGTCAGTCGCGCAGACGACCGAGAACGCGCTGGCGGCGCTGGCGAGCTTCCCGCGGCAGCCCGCAGGCCGAGGCCGAGGCCCTGGCCGTGGCCGGGGTGCGGACCGCTGCGGCGTCGTGCAGCATCTTGGCCAGGCCCGAGTAGATGACCTCGATGGTGAAGTCGTCGACCTCGATCGACGCGGTTTCCGTGCCGTCCTCGGCGAGCTGCGTGACCTTGATCATCAATCCGACAGCACTCGGGTGCGGAGCTCGTCCCCCTGCCGCTCGATGGCGATGGAGTCGCCGTCACGGAAGAACCAGCCCACTTGGCGCCAGGGCGCGAGCTCGGGCAGTGCCCGGCCATCGTCGACGTCGACGGCGGCGGCTGCGTTCCCGGTTTCCGTGCCTGTGGCGACTTCCCCCATGGTCCTAGGGTGCGCCCCCGTTGTCTCATGTTCGGTGGCGTCCGGTTGCAGTCCCGGTGCCGTGGTCCGCTCAGCGGGCGAAGAGGTGCCAGCCCGCCCACATCCAGGACAGGACCAGCACCACGCGGAGCAGAGGTCCCGTGGCCAGGCGCTCCAGCACCACGGCGGGGCGGGCCGCACGGGAGCCCGCGGCGTGGGACCGGGCCCACAGGGCGAGCAGGGCCAGACCGAGGACGGCCCAGACGGCGTAGAAGAGGGCTGTGGTCACGACGACTCGGGCCGGGGCCGTCGACGACCCCGTCTCCCCTTGCGCACGATGGCGGCACCGAGGCACAGCCAGAGGAAGAACACGAGGGCCTTGAGCACGTACTGTCGGTCGACGGCATCGAGCATGGAGCTGAGCGTCGGATGGGAGGCGCGGCTGCCCCGGGCCCCGTACTCGGCCAGTTCCCACGCCAGAATCCCGACGAAGAGGACGACCCAGGCACGCCAGGGATGGCTCGTCTCCGTGGCGAGCTCGGGGACGTGCGGGCGGAGCGGCCATCGGACCAGCACCAGGACCGCCAGGACGACGATCGGAAGTGCGGTCACCACGTTGGCCGGCCGACTGAACGCGGTGGTGGTGGCCGCCGCCAGGGCGTAGGCCGCACCGGCAACGAGGAGAAGCGTGCGCTGCATCCGGGGACGGAGCGGCGGTTGGTGCGTGCCCGGCCCCCCTGCTGCGGTCACCGGTGCGGTCGTTCCTCAGCCTGGCCCCGTGCCGGCTGTCCCACTGAGGGGCAGGAGGCTCGCCCGGGCCGGGCGCGACCCGCCCACGCCGTCGCCCGAGCGCACCCGGACCGGCCCAGGGGCCTCGACGCTGCGATGGAGGTAGCCCAGCGCCACCCACGTGCCGAGCTCGGCGCTCCAGGCCGCGGAGGTGAGCGACCCCAGGACCTTGTCCTCGGCGGCGCCGTCCCCCGTCGGCGCCTCCCCCGCATGCAGGGTCATGCCGCGGGTCAAGGGCGTCGCGTCCTCCGGCGGCGCCACCACGCCCACGAGGCGGCGGGGCACCTTGGAGCCACGGGCATCGAGCCGGGCCACGAGCTCCTGTCCGGTGTAACAGCCCTTCGTGAAGCTGACGGTGCGCTCGACCAGTCCCGCCTCGGCGGCGATGGTCTTACCGGTGAGCTCGGTCCCCATGGCGGGGATCCCCGAGACGATGCGGCAGGCCTCGACAGCCAGCGCGCCGCAGGCGATGACGCCGACGGGAAGAGAGGCCTCACCGGGTCCCAGCACCACGTCCTCGGGACCCAGGAGATCCACTCCGGTCCACCCGTTCCAGGCGAAGGGCAGGGCCAGGACGCCCCGCTCGGCCAGCACCGTGAGCAGGCCGGTCGCCGCCTCGTCCACCCCGCTGCCCCGCAGGGACAGGTCACGCCAGGTGAGCGGCTCGAGCTCCACCTTCGAGCGAAGCAGGAAACGCTGCAGGCGGGCCCGGACGGTGTCGCCGTAGCCGCGGTCGACGTCGAGCACGAAGCCCTGCCCGTCGGAGCGGGTCACGCGCAGCAACGCCGACAGCTTGCCGTCCGGCTCCAGCAGCAACGAGTCCGCCGAGGCGCCCACGGCCAGCGCGGCGACGTCCTGGCTGAGTTGACCCTGCAGATAGGTCTCGGCATCGGGTCCGCGCACGGCCAGGATGTCGCGACCGGCCCGGAACGCCCCGGCGCCACGCCGCAGGGCCTCCGTCTCGGCATTGAGCCCGGCCGTCCTCACGGGCGCGCCTGGGCTCTGCGGGCGGCGCTCATCCCGCGCGCCGCGGTGACGGCAACCAGCAACGCACCGGCCTTGTGCGCGCACTCCTCGTCCTCACTCTGCGGGTCGCTGTCCGCCACAATGCCTGCGCCCGCTTGCACGCTGGCCCGGCCGTCTGGCGTCACCACCATGGTGCGGATGGCGATGGCCGTGTCGACGTTGCCCGAGAAGTCGATGTAGCCGACCACGCCCCCGTAGACGCCGCGCTTGGTGGGCTCGAGCTCGTCGATGATCTCCATGGCGCGCACCTTCGGCGCGCCCGAGAGCGTCCCTGCCGGCAGCGTCGCACGCAACACGTCGATCGGCCCCTTGCCCTCGGCGAGTTCTCCCGAAACCTGCGATGTGATGTGCATGATGTGGCTGTACCGCTCGATCGTCATGAGCTCGTCGACCTTCTCGGTGCCGAAGCGCACGACGCGCCCGACGTCGTTGCGTGCCAGGTCCACCAGCATGATGTGCTCGGCCAGCTCCTTGGGGTCTTCGGCCAGCTCCCCCTCGAGCAGGCGGTCGTGCTGCTCGTTCTCGCCCCGCGGTCGCGACCCGGCGATCGGCCGGGAGATGACGACGCCGTCGCGCAGACGCACCATGGGCTCGGGGGAGGCGCCGACGACGGTCACCTCGGGAAAGCGCAAAAAGTACATGTAGGGGCTGGGGTTCAGCAGGCGCAGGGCGCGGTAGACGTCGTAGGAGTCGGCCCCGAGGTCGAGGTCGAAGCGCTGCGACAGCACTACCTGGAAGATGTCCCCGGCCCGGATGTACTCCTTGGCCGCCTCAATGGAGGCCTTGTAGGCCTCCGCGCTCACCGTGCGCTCGGCCTCGGCCTTCGGGAGCCCGGGACGCGGTGCGGCGACCATGGGCCGCGGGGCCGAGCCGTCCGCCGGCCGCGCGCAGTCGGCTGCCAGCTCGACGAGGCGCGCGCAGGCACCCTCGTAGGCCGCGCTCACCGCCTCGGCGTCGACAGCGCCGTCGGCACCATCGGGGCCCTCGGGCACCACGACGTTGTCGACCAGCACAATGCGCTGACGCCAGTGGTCGAAGGCGCAGAACTGACCGATTACGACCAACGCGGCGTCGGGGTGACCGATGTCGTCGTCCGGCACGTTGGGGAGGCGCTCGACCTCACGGACGACGTCGTAGCCGAGGTACCCGACCAACCCCCCGTGCAGTGGCGGCAGCCCGGCGAGCGCGGGTGACTGGAAGCGCGCCACCATGGCCTCCACCGCAGCCAGAATGCCGTCGTCAGAGCCCTGCAGGCCCAGGCGACCGGTGGTCTCGACGTGCCGACCACGCGCTGTGAGCGTCGCCAGTGGTCGGCGTCCCACGAAGGAGTAGCGGCCCCAGCGCTCCCCGCCCTCGACCGACTCGAAGAGGAACCCGTCCCCCTCACCCACGACGTTGGCGAAGCAGGTGACGGGCGTCAGGGTGTCGGCGACCACTTCACACCAGACAGGCACGATGGTGTGCGCCTTGGCCAGCGCGGCGAACTCGGCAGGGTCGGGGTGGAAGCCCAGGGCGCCCGCCGACGAGACGGGGCCCGGACCGCCGCCGGTGTTCACGGCGCGGGCACTCCCGGGCCCGTGCCGATGGTCCGGTAGAAGCAGCTCCGCTCGCCGGTGTGACAGGCCCCGCGACCGTGTTGGTCCACCAAGACCACGAGCGCATCGCCGTCACAGTCCATCCGAACCTCCCGCACGTACTGACGGTCGCCGGAGGTCTCGCCCTTCTGCCAGTACTCCTGACGGCTGCGGCTGTAGAACCACGAACGTCCCGTCTCCATGGTGCGGCGCAGCGCCTCGGCGTCCATGTACGCCACGGTCAGGACGGTGCCGTCCGCCGCGTCCTGCACGATGGCGGGCACCAGGCCACCCTCCTTGTCGAAGTCCACCAGGCGCGCCAGCTCCTCGTCGAACGTCAACGGCACACCTTCGGGTGCGGGGGACGTCGGAGCGGTCCCGGCCCCGGACGCGGTCACAGGTACAGCCCAGTGCCGCTGTCGTTGCGCGGCGAGGCGATGGCGTGAATGTCGCGTTCGCGCAAAATGACGTACTCCTCGCCGTGGACCTCGACCTCGAAGCGGTCCTCCGGGTTGAAGAGCACGGTGTCGCCGGCCTTGACCGTCCGGACGTGCGGCCCGACCGCCACCGCCTCGGCCCACGTCAGGCGGCGGCTGATCTGGGCCGTGGCCGGGATCAGGATCCCGGCCCGCGAGCGCCGCTCCCCGTCGGTCGGCGAGATCTGGACCATCACCCGGTCGAAGAGCACCGAGATCGGTTGCTTGTCCTCACTCACCGCGTGTCTCTCGGTCTTGGCGCGGCCGGATCCTTCCTTCGTCGGCGACGTGGGCACCGTTGCACGGTACCGCACGACGGCGCCCGCCCAGGTCAGGGGGCACGCCTCAGGCCGGCCGGACGGTGACCCCGTGCGCCGCCATGTAGGCCTTGGCCTCCCCGATGGTGAACTGGCGCCGGTGGAAGATCGACGCCGCCAGGACGGCGTCGGCACCACCCTCGAGTGCGCCGTCGACCAGATGCTGCAGCCCGCCCACGCCGCCCGACGCCACCACAGGGATGTCCACCGCCGCCACCACGGCCCGGGTCAACGCCAGGTCGAACCCGTCGCGGGTGCCATCGCGGTCCATGGAGGTCAGCAGGATCTCGCCGGCGCCGTTGGCCGCGCACTCGACGGCCCAGGCCACCACGTCCTTCCCCACCGGTGTCCGCCCACCGTGTGTGTGCACCTCCCACCCTGGTGCTCCTGCCACGCGTGCCCGGGCGTCGATGGCCACCACGGCGCACTGCCCACCGAACTCGTCCGCGATGTCCCGCACCAACGCCGGTCGTTCGACGGCGGCGGTGTTCACCGCGACCTTGTCCGCGCCGGCCCTGAGGAGGCGGCGGGCATCGTCCGCCAGCCGGACCCCGCCCCCGACGGTGAGGGGGATGAAGACCTGCTCGGCCGTGCGCGCCACCACGTCGACCATGGTGTCGCGCTCGTCCGAGGACGCGGTGATGTCGAGGAACGTGACCTCGTCGGCGCCCTCGGCGTCATAGCGGGCGGCCAGCTCGACCGGGTCGCCTTCGTCGGTCAGGTCGAGGAAGCGCACGCCCTTGACCACCCGTCCGCCGGTGACGTCGAGGCAGGGGATCAGGCGGACGCTGCGCACGCGGCGACCCCCTCCTCGACGCTGAGCCGGCCCTCGACGAGCGCCTTACCCACGATCGCACCGGACAATCGGCGCCCCCCGGCCTCCAGGCCCGCCAGCGCGCGGAGGTCGTCGACGCTCGACACCCCTCCCGAGGCGACGACCGGCAACGAGGTGGCGGCCAGAAGGGCCAGCAGGCCGCTGAGGTCGGGGCCCGCCAACATGCCGTCGCGTGCGACCGACGTGGCGACGACCGCGCCCAGCGGCTCCTTCTGCCAGAGCTCGAGCAGGTCGGTCACCGCCTGCCCGGAGCCGGCCAGCCACCCCTGTGCCTGGGCCTCGGCCACGCCGTCCGCGCCGACCCGGTAGTCGAGGCCGGCGGCCACCCGGCCCGGCCAGCGGCGGGCGCAGCGGCCGGCCAGCGCCGGCTCCTCGAGGGCCGCCGTCCCCAGGACGACGCGGGTCACTCCGGAGTCCAGCACCTCCTCGGCATCGTCCTCGGAGCGGATGCCGCCGCCGAACTCCACGCTGACGCCGGCCGTCCGGGTCAGGCGGACGATCTGCGCCAGCACGGCGCGCTCGTGCGGCACACCGGTGCGGGCACCGTCGAGGTCGACGACGTGGATCCAGCTGGCTCCGCCGGCGATGTAGCGCGCCGCCAGTTCCGCCGGGTCGCCGTAGCGTTCTTCCCGACCGAAGTCACCCTGTGTGAGCCGGACCGCTGCGCCGGCGCGCAGATCGATGGCCGGCAGCAGTTCCATCACCCCGCCGTCCGGGCGACGTGCACGAAGTTGCCCAGCAGCGCCAGGCCCGTCGCCCCGGACTTCTCCGGGTGGAATTGCGCGCCCCAGAGCGTCCCGCGCGTCGCCAGTGCGGCCACCTCCCCGCCGTAGTCACAGACCGCCACTGTCTCGCCGCCGACGGGCGGTGCGAAGGAGTGGACGAAGTAGACCCAGGGCCGCGGGCCCAACCCCCGCAGTGGCTCCGGCTCCTCCGTGCCCTTGACCTCGAGCGTGTTCCACTGCATCTGCGGGTGCTTCACACCGGCGGGTAACGGCGCCACCATGCCGGGGAAGAGCCCGAGCCCGACCGCACCCGGGCTCTCCACGGAACCTTCGTAGAGCAACTGGAACCCGACACAGACGCCGAAGAAGGGGACACCAGCATCCACCGCGGTACGGGCAGCGTCTTCCAGGCCACTCTCGTGCAACGACCGTGCGCAGGCGCCGAAGGCGCCCACACCGGGGAGCACGACGGCGTCCGCCGCCGCCACGCTCGCCGCATCGTCGACCAGTCGTGCCGCCGCCCCGACGTGCTGCAACGCCTTCTCGGCCGAGCGCAGGTTGCCGATGCCGTAGTCGAGGACGGCGATGCGGGGGCCGCCCGTCACAAACTGCCCTTGGTGGAGGGGATGCCACCCCCCTCGACGCGCACGGCGTCGCGCAGGCATCGGGCCACCCCCTTGAAGCTGGCCTCCAGTATGTGGTGCGTGTTCTTCCCCTCGAGCCGGCGGATGTGCAACGTCAGGTTCGCCGCCGTGGCGAAGGCGCGCCAGAACTCCTCGGCCAGCTGCGGGTCGAAGGGCGGGGTGCCCAGTCCCGGCGAGTCCGGGGCGAACTCGAGTGTGTAGGCCAGGTAGGGCCGGCCCGACAGGTCCAGCGCGACTTCCACGAGCGCCTCGTCGAGTGGCAACAGCATGGAGGCGAAACGGCGCACGCCCGCCTTGTCGCCCAGGGCTTCGGCCAGGAGGGCACCGAGGACGATGCCGACGTCTTCGACGGTGTGGTGCGCGTCCACATGCAGGTCGCCCGTGGCGTGCAGCACGAGGTCGAAGCCGGCATGCTTCCCGAGCTGCTCCACCATGTGGTCGAAGAACGGCAGCCCGGTTGCGACGTCGGTCCGGCCGCTGCCGTCGAGCGTGAGCTCGGCCTCAATGGTGGTCTCCTTCGTGGCACGCGTCTTGGCGGCGCGGCGGGCATCAGTGGTCACAGGCTCTCCTTCAAGGCGTGGAGGAAGCGGTCGTTCTCGTCGGCCGTTCCGATGGTGACCCGCAGGCAGCCGCGCAGGCCGTCCCAGCTGGCGCAGTTGCGGATCAGGACCGAGTGCTCGAGCAGGGACTCCCAGACCTCGGTGGCGTCGCGCGCGCGCGGACGGAACAGGATGAAGTTGGCGTCGGAGGGCCAGCTGTCCACCGCCAGGTCACCCAGGGCGGCCGCCACCCTCCCCCGCTCCTCGGCGATGCGCGCCACCCGTGCCTCCATCTCGGGCACGTGCCGCAGGGCGATGAGGCCGGCGACCTGCGTCTGCGTCGACAGGTGGTACGGCAGCACCACCGACTCGCACGCCGCCACGACCGCCGGGTCCGCCACCAGGTAGCCGAGACGCGCCCCGGCCATGGCCCACGTCTTGGAGAAGGTGCGGGTCACGACGAGGCCCGGGTGCAGCGCGCCGCGCAGGTTCAGGGCGGACCAGGGGGAGAACTGTCCGTAGGCCTCGTCCACAATGACGAGACCGGGCGCGGCGCCGCTCACCGCCGCCACGGTCTCGGGTGGCTCGGCGCGGCCGGTCGGGTTGTTGGGCGAGCAGAGGAAGGTGACGTCCGGCCGTCGCGCGGCCAGCAGCTCGACCGCGTGCGCGGGGTCGATCTGGAAGTCGTCGTCACGCGCTCCCTCGACCACTTCGGTGCCGGTGACCCGGGCGATGTGGGCGTGCAGCGCGTAGGTGGGCTCGAACACCAGGGCACGCCGCCCGGGACCCCCGAAGGCCAGGAGCAGGCTCTGGAGGACCTCGTTCGAACCGTTGGCACAGAACACCTCGTCCGGTGTGACGTCGTGCAGGTCGGCCACGGCCCGCCGGAGCTCCGTGGCCGGTCGATCGGGATAGCGGTGGAAGGACACATCGGCCAACGCGGCCAACACCTCTTCTCGCCAGGCCTCGGGCGGGGCAAAGGGCGACTCGTTCGTGTTGAGCCGGACCTCGGCCTCCACCTGCGGCGAGTGGTAGCCCTCCGTCAGTTGGAGATCGGGCCGCACGGGCGGGACGGCGCTCACGACGCCCCCTCGCCGCCGAGCGCGTCGAGTGCGTCGAGTGCGTCGAGGCGGAGGCGCACCGAGTCGGCGTGGGCCGGCAGGCCCTCGGTCTCGGCCAATGTGACGACGAGAGGGCCGAGCGCACGCAGGGCGTCCGGCGTGACCCGCACCGCGTGCACGTGCTTGCGGAAGTCGTCGGCGCGCAAGGCCGACGCGAAGCGCGCCGTCCGGTTGGTCGGCAGGACGTGATTCGGCCCGGCGATGTAGTCCCCCATGCTGGCCGGCGACCACGTCCCGATGAAGACGGCCCCGGCGTTCTGCACCAGGCCCAGGAGGGCCAGACCCTCCTCTTCGGGCACCATCAACTGCAGGTGCTCGGGGGCGACGGCGTTGGCGACGGCCACTGCCTGCACCGGCCCGTCGACCAGGCAGACGATCCCGGCCGAGGCCAGCGTGGCCTCCAGATCGGCGCGCCGGCTCGATGCGGCGACGATGCGGTCGACTTCGGAGGCGATCTCCTCGGCCAGCCCGTCGTCCCAGGTCACCAACCAGGCCAGCCCGTCCGGCCCGTGCTCTGCCTGCACCACGAGATCCACGGCGGCGAAGGCCGGCGGGGCGTCGGGGCCGGCGACAATCACGATCTCCGACGGGCCGGCGAAGGCCGACGCCACCCCGACGACGCCGGACAATTGGCGCTTGGCCTCGGCGACGTAGGCGTTGCCCGGACCGGCGATGACGTCGACGGGGGCCACACTGTCGGTCCCGTAGGCCATGGCGGCGATGGCCTGGGCCCCGCCGATCCGGTAGACCTCGTCCACCCCTGCGACGGAGGCCGCACACAGCGTGGCCGTGTCGATCCCGCCGTCGGCTGCCGGGGGCACGCACAGTGCAATGCTGCCCACGCCGGCGACCCGCGCCGCCGCCGCGCACATCAAGACGGTGGAGGGATAGCGCGCCCGTCCGCCGGGCGCGTAGATCCCCGCCCGCTCCACTGGCCGCGTGAGATGGTCGACGGTGATTCCGCCCTCGACCAGGTCTCCTGGGGGGGTTCCCTCGTGGGCGTGGTAGGTGAGGATGCGAGCGAAGGCCACCTCCAGCGCCTCCCGCAACGCGGGGGCGGCGGTCGCGCGCGCCTTCTCGATGTCCGTCGCTGGGACCCGCACGGCGCCCGACACGTCCACCTTGTCCAGCTCCAAGGTGTAGCGCACGACGGCGGCGTCGCCATCGGCCCGCACCTGCCGGAGAATCTCGGCCACCACGTCGTGCACGTCGGACCCCGGTGCCGACGGGCGCGGCAGGACCGCCGCGTAGGGCGGCGGTGTGCCGCGCAGGTCCAGGGTACGGAGGGACATGAGGGCACAAGGCTACCGGCGGGTCTCGCCGGGCCCGGTCCGGCGTGACTTCCCGGGCACGACGATGGGCCATCATCGTGGGATGACTTCCGCCGCCGAGATCTCCTCGCTCTCCTCCACGCTGGCCGAATTGCACGACCGGGTCACCGCGTTGGCCGAGAGCTCACTGGCCAGCGGCGACGAGGACATGGCGCATGAGCTCATCGCCGTCGAACGCGCCCTGGGCGGGGCCCTGCGGCGCCTCCGGCGGTTCGGCCAGGGCCCCCGCCGCTGAGCGGCATGTCGGCGAGGCGGGGTCGTGCGTCAGACCGCGTAGAGGACGAGCTCATGGCCCAACAGCGACGCCGCTGTCCGCAGCACCGCCTGACGCTGTGCCACGACGGCGCAGTTGCGCCGCTCCGCCACCTCGACCACGGCCACCACGCTGAGGTCCGACGTGTCGCAGCGCGCCGCGATCTCCCCCGAGCGACGCGCCGCCTCGCCGCTGAACGGCTCGACCTCGGTGCCGGCGAGGAGCTCGCCGATGCGGTCGCTGCGTGCCTCGGTCCGGTAGCCCTCGGCCACCGTGACGGCCGGGATCACCGGCACGATGCCATTGGACAGCGCGGCGCGGTGCAGCGCCCACATCATGCGGTCGCCCCGGGCCGCGGCGTGGAGTGCGCCCAATCCGTAGACCAGCCCCTCCCGGCGCGCCGCGGTCATCGCCGTCGGACGCGCGAGGCCACTCCGGACACGCCGGAGCGCAGGCGGGCCAGCAACGCCTCTCCGGCGGCGAGCTCCTCCGCGCTCAGGGACCCCGTTTCGCCTTCCCAGGCCGCCACGCCCCGGAGGCCTTGACGCACCCGCAGCTGCTTCTCAGCGGCGGACGACAGCCAGGAACTGAATGAGACCCCGTCCTGCTTGGCGGCCTCCTCGACCGCCGACGCCACCTCGTCGTCGAGCGAAACCGACCGCTTCGTGACCACGTCCCCGAGGGTAGC
Source organism: uncultured Acidimicrobiaceae bacterium (assembly GCA_963742035.1). GTDB lineage: Bacteria > Actinomycetota > Acidimicrobiia > Acidimicrobiales > RAAP-2 > Bog-473. The sequence continues at coordinate 299,699 of CAVUKH010000007.1, read as the reverse complement.
ACCTGAAGTAGCACCGCAGACCGGTACCCCGTCCGACCTGCTCTGGGAACACCAATGCCGGCCCGAAGGCCGGCATTGGGCGAGCCGGCCGGGAGGCGGATCCCAGCACCGACTCTTTTGGAACCAGGTGGCGGGAACCGGTTCCGGCGACAATGGTAGCCCCTGCTATTTCCGATTTCACCTTGAGTACAACGAATTGCCTAAAACGGGGTGAAAAGGTTCTCCCCACGCTGGTTACTGTACTGAAGGGCAGTAATCCGCCAATGGACATGCGCCACAGCGGGGTTTCCGAGCAACACACGTGCTCCGCCCGTGCAGAATCATCCGAAGGCTGAACGCGCCCCGTTCGAGCGCCGGAATGAAGCCGTTGAGCTCGTGTTCGACCTTGACGGCCTCACGCCGAGCCGGTGCCGGCAGGCCTTCGGTGAGGTGGAGACGTTCGCTGACACGCAGCACATGGGTGTCGACCGGTAGTCCCGGGAGCCCGAAGGCCACGCTGCGAACGACGTTGCCCGTCTTGCGACCGACGCCGGGAATCGTCACGAGATCGTCGAGTGCGCTGGGGACAATGCCACCGAAGCGCTCCGCCACTGCGCTCGCCATGCCGATCAGGCTCCGGGTCTTGGCCCGGAAGAACCCGGTGGAACGGACGATCTCCTCGACGTCCTCGGGGTTGGCGGCGGCGAGGGACTCGGCGTCGGGATACTCCGCGAAGAGCGCCGGCGTCACCATGTTGACCCGGGCATCCGTGCTCTGCGCCGACAAGATGGTCGCCGCCAGCAGCTGGAACGGGTCCTTGAAGTCCAACGCGCAGAGCTCGGCGGCGGTGCCGGGATACACCTCGGCCAGGCGCTCGATCGTCAGGCGTGCCCTGCCTTTCGCTGTCCGGGGCTTCGCCACCGGTTCACGGTACCGGGTTACGTTGGCCGCAGTGGACGCTCTGGACATGGCCGTGGTCGACCTGCGGGACCTTCCCGCGTCCGAGCGCGCCGCGCTCCTCGCCCTGCTCGGACGGGCCGATGCGGCAGACGGCCACCCGCCGCTACCCGAACCGCAAATGCTGGCGGCGACGCACGGAGCCGAGGCGCAGCACGGCGAGCGCATCGTGCTGGCCCGGCACGGGAGCGAGCTGCTGGGCTGCGCCCTGCTCTCCCCCACCCACGACGGGTCGACCGCGGTGCACCTGGTGGTCGACCCCGCCGTCGCAGCAGCGGCGCCGTTGCGTCAGGCCCTGCTGGGCCGCGCCGTGCGGGAGGCGCCCAGGGGCGCACCCGTCCACCTCTGGGTCATGCAGGCGACCGACGACGACGACGCGCGCGCGCTGGCCGAAGGCTTCGTCCCCGAGCGCGACCTGCTCCAGATGCGCGTCACCCTCCCGCTGCCGGACGGGGTGGTGCGGGACACCCGGCCGCTGCACACCCGACCCTTCGTTCCGGGGCGCGACGACGAGGCGTGGGTCGAGACCAACAACCGGGCCTTCGCGGGCCACCCCGAGCAGGGGGACTGGTCGGTCGACCAGCTGCACGAGCGCATGGCGGCCGACTGGGTCGAGCTCGACGGCTTCCTCGTCGCCGACGATCCGGACGGGCCCGGACTCATCGGAGCCTGCTGGACCAAGATCCACCGCGAGCGTCGACCCGTCCTGGGCGAGATCTACGTCATCGACGTCGACCCCCGCCACCACGGGCAGGGTTGGGGCCGTTCCCTCACGGTGGCCGGCCTGGTGTACCTGGCGGGTCGCGGCATCACGGTGGGCATGCTCTACACCGACGCCACCAACGAAGCCGCCGTGGCGCTCTATCGCTCGCTCGGATTCACCGTCGACCACGTCGACCGCTCGTACCGGCGGGATCCGGGGGCGTAGGGCGGCCGCGGCCGGGCGCGGCCGGCTCAGCTGATGCCGGTGCCTATCGCCTTCCCGACCCCGAACGTCACGCCGGCGGCCACGACCGTGACCGCCAACTGCCGCAGCGCCGACACCACGACGGGTCGCTCGGTGAACCGGGCCAGCACAACGCCGACAATGACCGATGCCACCGCACCCAGCACCACCGACAGGACGATGGCCGTGGTGCCGGAAGTGAAAAGCCACGGCGCCAGGGGGATGAACGCGCCGAGCGCGAAGGTCACGAAGGACGCCCCGGCGGCCTGCCAGGGTGACCCCAGATTCTGCGGGGTGATCCCGAGCTCCTCGCGGGCATGGGTCTCGAGCGCGAGGTCGGGATCCTGCATGACCTCGTTGACCATCTCGGTGGCGACGACCGGGTCGATCCCCCGGTTCACGTACACGCCGCGCAGCTCGGCCGCCTCGCCCTCGGGGCTGTGACTGAGCGAGCGCCGCTCCACCTCGAGCTCGCGCTCCATCAACTCGCGCTGGGCCGTCATGGACAGGTACTCGCCGGCCGCCATGGAGAACGAGCCGGCGATCAGGCCGGCCACCCCCGCCAGCCGCACGATCGAGCCCCCGGGATTGGCCCCTGCCATGCCCAACACGAGGGAGACGTTCGTCACCAGGCCGTCGCTCACCCCGAAAACGGCCGCCCGGGCACCGCCGCCCCGGAAATCCCGGTGCTGGTGCGGTGGCGTCGCCTCGTGGCCGTGCTCGTGCGTGCTGCTCACAGCGTCAGCGTAGTGAGGCACTCCCACGCGGGTAGCGTCCTGCAGCGGAATCAGAGTCTGACCAGCGAGGAGCGCATCATGACCACCATCATCGACGGCGTCGATGGCTTTGCCGAGCTCGTCGGCAAGGAGCTCGGCTATTCGGAATGGCAGCCGATCACCCAGGAGCGGGTGAACCTCTTCGCCGACGCCACCGACGACCACCAGTGGATTCACGTGGACCCCGAGCGGGCCAAGGAAGGCCCCTTCGGCGTGGCCATCGCTCACGGCTACCTCACGCTCTCGCTGGCCCCCGTCCTCCTGAACAAGGTGATCCGGGTCGACAAGACCAAGTTCGGCGTCAACTACGGCTGCAACAAGGTCCGCTTCCCCTCCCCCGTGCCGGTGGGCGCGGAGCTGCGCATGGGCGTTACCGTCGCCGCGGTCGACGAGACCGACGGCGGCGTCCAGGTGACCTACGACCTGGTGATGGAGGTCAAGGACGCCCCCAAGCCCGCGTGCGTGGCCCAAGTCGTCTACCGCTACTACCGCTGAGCTGACAGCGACCGACGCCATGCCGCGACGCCGGACCGGTCCCGGCTCAGGGTCGCCGACGACGACGCTGCCGACCGGAGACGAGAAGACGGCGCGCGTGCGGGCCATGTTCGACACCATTGCGCCGCGCTATGACCTGATCAATCGGCTGATGACCTTCGGGCTCGATCAGGCCTGGCGACGCGGCACGGTGGCCGCGCTGGCGCTGCCGGCGGACTCGATCGTCCTCGACCTCGCATGCGGTACCGGCGACCTCTCGCGGCTCGCGCTGCGATGCGGCTACCGGGTCGTCGGGGCGGATCTGAGTGCGGGCATGCTCGGGGCCAACGGAGCCGCCACGCCGCTGGTGGAAGCCGACGGCAGCCACCTGCCGTTCGCCGAGGGGGCATTCGACGGCCTCGTCTGTGGCTACGCGCTGCGCAACTTCACGGACCTCGCCGCCACACTGGCCGAGTCGGCCCGCGTCCTGCGCCCAGGTGGGCGCCTGGCCGTGTTGGAGGTGGACACGCCGACCGCGCCGCTCTGGCGCGCCGGCTACGACCTCTGGTTCACCAAGGCGGTTCCCGCGCTCGGCGCCGCCCTCTCCGACAAGGAGGCCTATCGCTACCTGCCGCAGTCCGTCGCCTACCTGCCCCCCACCCCCGTCCTGCGCGCCATGGTGCGCGAGGCAGGCTTCTCCGCCGTGGGGATCCGGCCACTGGCCGGTGGCCTGAGCCAGATGGTGGTGGCCACCCGCACCGGCACCCCGTGACGGCGGCAGCGGTCGCAGCCGCACCGGCGGGGGCGTGGGCGGGGGCGGGAGCCCTGCACGCCCGCACCGTCCCGCTCGACTACGGGCCCGATGCCCTGGAGTTCGATGGCAGCCCCACCGTGCTCTTCGACCGCCCGGGTCTCACGCTGGTCGGCTGGGGCACCGCCCTCCTCGTCCCCGCCACCGAAGCGGCACAGGCGCTGGCCGGCATCCCCTGCGACGATGCCGTCGGTGTCCTCGGTTCGGGACCTGTGGCTCTCGGGGCGCTGCCCTTCACCGACGCGGGCCGCGGCTCCCTCGTCGTCCCGCGCTTCACCATGGGCACCTCGCGCGACGCAGACGGGGTGACACGGCGCTGGGCCACTGCGGTCGGGCCGGCGGACGTGGCGTTGCCCGATACCGACGAACTGTTCGACGCCGTCATCTGGCAGTACGGCACGACCCCGCAGCCTCGACCGCCCGCTGAGGCAGACGTGGTCGAGCTGACCACGCCCATGCCATCCGAGGGCTACGCCGCCATGGTCGCCGCCGCCGTCACCGTCATGTCCCGGCCCGGCGCCGCCCTGCGCAAGGTGGTGCTGTCCCGGCCCGTCGAGGTCCACCTGCGCGGGGAGCTGTCACTCTCGGCGGTCCTGCGCCGGCTGCGCGCCGGAGAGCCGAACTGCACCATCTTCTCCATGCCGGTCCCCGAGGGCTCATTCTTCGGTGCCAGCCCCGAGCTCCTGGTGGCCCGACACGGAACCCGGGTCTCGAGCCACCCACTGGCCGGCACCGTGCCGCGGGGTGACACGGCCCGGGCCGACGCCGACGCCCAGCGCGACCTGGCCGCGTCGGCCAAGAATCGCGCCGAACACCGCTACGTCGTCGAGGACATCGCTGACGTCCTGGCGCCCTTCTGCGAGGAACTCACCGTGCCCAGCGAGCCCTCCGTGGTCGCCTTCCGTTCGGTGGCCCACCTCGGGACGAGGATCGAGGGTCGCCTCGTCCGGGGCGAGGCCGGGTCCGGGGCCCCCGGCGTGCTGGACCTCCTCGAACGCCTCCATCCGACGCCGGCCGTCGGCGGCACACCGCGCGCCGACGCCCTTGCCTTCATCGCAGACCACGAGGCGGGCGAACGGGGCCACTGGGCCGGACCAGTGGGCTGGGTCGGCGCCGACGGCGACGGGGAGTGGATGATCGGCATCCGCAGCGCCCAACTCGGCGCCGACGGCGCCACGCTCCTGCTACGCGCCGGCGGGGGGATCGTGGCCGACTCCCTGCCTGACGCCGAGGCGGCCGAGGCCAACGTGAAGCTCGCCGCGGTGCTCGATGCCGTGGTGCCGGGGGCCGCCGCTCAGTTGCGTTGAGGGGTCACCTCAGCTGGGGTGAGCGCGCCGGCACCCGGGGGCCGGCCGGCGCGTCGACAGAGCTGGCGGCCAGCGGGATCCTGACCAGAATGCTGGCCCCGCCCCGTGGCTGCGCCTCCACCTCCGCCGTGCCGTGCAGGGCCTCGGCGATGGCTCGCACGATGGCCAGACCGAGCCCGGTGCCCGACGAGGAGCGGGAGGCGTCGCCCTGATAGAAGCGATCGAAGATCCGGCCGGCCACGCCCGGCGGGATCCCGGGGCCGTTGTCCGACACCCGGATGAATCCCATGGTCTGGGTGACGCCCGTCGTCACGACGACCTCGGTGCCGGGCGGCGTGTGGGCCAGCGCGTTGCGCACCAGGTTGTGCGCCACCTGGGCCAGGCGCTCGCCGTCTCCCACCACGATCACCGGCGGCCCCGGCTGCAGGATGAGCTGGTGCCCGTGGGCCACCGCATTGGAGTCGTCCACGGCGTCGGCGCAGATGCGCTGCAGATCGACCGGGTCCGCCCGGAGCGGCCGGCCCCGGTCCAGCTCGGCCAGCAACAAGAGGTCCTCGACCAGGCCCCCCATCCGGGTGGCCTCCTCCTCAATGCGCTTCAGCGCCTTGCTCCGCCCGGCCTCGTCGGAGAAGCCACCCCGCCCGAGCAGCTCGGCGTAACCGCGAATGGAGGTCAGCGGCGTGCGGAGCTCATGGGAGGCGTCGGCCACGAACTGGCGCAATCGTTCCTCGGAGGCCGACTTCTCGTCGAAAGCCACCTCGATCTGCCCGAGCATCTGGTTCAGGGCCGATCCCAGGCGGCCGATCTCGGTGCCGGGACGCCCCTCGGGGACACGGCGGGTCAGGTCCCCCGAGGCGATGGCGTCTGCCGTCTCTGCCATCTGGCGCAGGGGACGCAGGCCGCGGCGCACCACCACCAGGACGAGGAGGCCCATGGCCACCAGTACGGCCAGGCTGGCCAGCACCTCCACCCGTCGCAGGGAGGCCAGGGTGTCGTTGGTCGGGTTCAGCGAAATGGAGGTGATCAGGGTCCCCTGGGGGACCGTGACGGCGACGGTGCGGTACTGGCCGTCGGGGTCCCCGGTGCTCCCGAGGACCACGGCGTCGGGGTCGGGCCGGAAGGTGCCGGCGTAGCGCCCGACCCGCACCCGGCTGTCGATGTCGGGCACCTGTTGCACGGGGATGTCCTTGGTCAGAATGGGCGCCGGGTCGGGGCGGGCGGCCGGGCCCGACGGCCGCGTCAGGATGACCTTCCCGGCCCGGTTCAGCAGCTGGACGTAGACATCGGCGGTGACGCGCCGCGACAGGTTGGCCTTGCTCACCGGGAGGTCGCGCGCGGCCGCGTAGGTCATGTAGTTGAAGCCGAGGGACTCGTTCTGGGCCAGCGTGTTGTCGGCCTGCCCGTAGAGGAAGGAGCGCACCGAGGTGTAGGTGACGACGTCGGCCACCACGAGGCCGAGCACGAGCAGCAGCGCCACCAGGGCGACGAGCCGCTTCTGGAGGCTCATCCGTCCCGGGGCAGGCGGAGCGTGTAGCCGACGCGCCGGATCGTGTGGATGAGCGCCGGCTCGTGGTCGTCGATCTTCTTGCGCAGGTAGCTGATGTACGTCTCGACGATGTTGGGATCGCCGTGGAAGTCGTAGCCCCACACGTTGTCGAGCAGCTCCGACTTCGAGATGACGCGCCGCGCGTTCTCGAGCAGATACCGCAACAGGTTGAACTCGGTCGCCGTCAATTCGATGGCCACCTCGTCGCGCCACACCTCGTGGGTGTCGACGTTCATCGTCAGGTCGGCGAAGCGCAGGACGGACAGGTCGGCCGCCGCCATTTCGCCGGCGCGCCGAAGGATGGCCCCGACCCGCGCCATGAGCTCCTCAATGCTGAAGGGCTTCGTCACGTAGTCGTCGCCCATGCTCAGGCCCTCGACCTTGTCCTCGGTCGTGTCGCGCGCCGTCAGGAAGACGATCGGCATCTGCTCGCCCTGGTTGCGCAGGCGTCGGCAGACCTCGTTGCCGTCGAAGTCGGGCAACATCACGTCGAGCATGACGAGATGCGGCCGGAAGCTGCGCACCTGCTCGAGCGCCTGGGCCCCGGTGGCGGCGACGCCGACCTGGTAGCCCTCGAAGGTGAGTGCGGCGGAGATGAGCTCGGCGATGTTGGGCTCGTCGTCGACCACGAGGATGCGGGCCGGGGGTGCCTCGACCGTCACGCCAGTCCGCTCCGACTCACGCGGACCCGACGGGGTCCTCGGTGTTGGCGGCCGGAGTCACGGGTGTCTGGCCCGTCGCCGTCGCCGGCGCCGTCGTCGCAGTTCCCGCCCCCGTTGGGCCGCCCCTCACCGGCAGACTGGCTCCGGCACCGGCACCGGCACCGGCCGACACGGCCTTGCGTCGCGGGCCCGAGAACATCCGCTGGGCGCCGTGCACGACCCGCCCCAGGCCCCACCACGTCACGAGGCCCAGCGCCTCGATGACGATGAACGACGACATCTTCGACTCCCCGGCCTCGCGGTCGACGAACTTGATGGGTACCTCGGTGATGTCGGCCCCGAGTTGGCGCGCCCTGTAGGTCATCTCGATCTGGAAGCCGTAGCCCTCCGCCCGGATGTGGCCGAGGTCGAGCCGGCGCAAGATGCCGGCCGAGTAGGCCCGGTACCCCGCCGTCGAGTCGGCCACGCCGAGTCCGAGCACGCCCGACGCGTAGAGGTTGCCGCCGCGCGAGAGCAGGTGGCGGTGCCAGGCCCAGTTGGGGATCGAGCCACCCTTGACATAGCGCGAGCCGATGGCCACGTCGAAGCCCTCGTTGAGGGGCGCGACCAACGCGGGCAGCGCGCCGGGATCGTGCGAGAAATCTGCGTCGATCTCGATGCAGGCGTCGTACCCGCGCTCGAGGCCCCAGGCGAAGCCCGCCCGGTAGGCGCTGCCCAGCCCGGACTTGGACGCGCGTGAGAGCAGGTGCACGTCCGGCAGCTCGGCCGCCACCCTCTTCACGAGGTCGGCCGTGCCGTCGGGACTGCCGTCGTCGACCACCAGCACGCCGGCACCGGGCAGGCACTCGTGAATCCGGTGCAGCATTCGCTCGATGTTCTCCGACTCGTTGTAGGTCGGAATGACCACCAGCGGTCGCATGTGGACATTCTAGGTGAGGTTGCCGCGCCAGCCTCTTCGCAGGTCGGAGCGGCGGCCGGGACCGGTTCTGCCCCTGGCGCGGCCGTTCGGCCGGCGTCCGATGTCTCTCCTCGCCGGGCGTACTCAGATGTCGACCGGCTCCACGGCCGGACCGGCCTCATCCCCAGCCAGATCCCCCACCGCATCGGGCCCTCGGCGCAGCTCCCGCACGATCACCTGAATGGCCCCGCCGACGGGAATGCCCACCAGGGCACCCACGAAGGTGCCCAGGCCACCCGCCACCCGCCCCCCCAGTGTGGCCCCCACCAGCACGGCGATCAGGACCCAGAAGGGGTTGAGCTGCACCGTCTTGCTCATGATCACGGGGTTCAGGACGTGGTTCTCCACCTGCTGGTAGACGAGGAAGACGATCAGCATGGTGATCCCGGCGGGGACGGAGTGGATGGCAGCGATGACCACGACCGGGACGCCGGCCAGCAACCCGCCCACCAGTGGCAGCAGGTCCACCAACGCGACGAAGACACCGAGCAGAAGAGCGAAGGGCACACCGAGGATCTGCAGCGTGACGCCCGAGATGATCCCGGCGATCACCGACGTCGACGCGTTGCCCAACATGTAACCCGTGACCGATCGGATGGACTCGTCGACCACCCGGTGCAGGCGGTCTGCCGTCGAGGGCTGGAACACGCTGAGGAAGCCGCGCCACATGCGGGGGGCCTCCAGCATGGTGAAGAAGGTCAGGATGGCGATCGTCACGATGGTGACGAGTGTCGACACCGCCGCCGCCCCCACCGAGAAGGCAGTTGCCGGCGTCAGGACCTTCGTGATCTGTGAGGTGATTTTGGTGGAGCCCTCCGAGAGGTACTTCTGCAGGTGCAGCCGGTAGAGGAGGCGGCCCAGTGGCCCGTGGCCCTTCTTGGCCTCGCGCACCAGCGTCGGGACCTGCTCGCCGAAGTGTCGCGCCGCGGTCACCAGGGGCTCGGTGAACAGGTACACCAGGCCGATCACCGCCAGCGCTCCGACGAGGAAGACGACCAGGGTGGCGCCCCCGTGGCTGAGGCCGCGACGTCGCAAGAACCGGGTCGCCGGCGTCAGGAGCAGGGTGAAGAAGAAGGCGATGATGGCGTAGACAACGATGTTGCGCAGGACCCACAAGCCCAGAATGAGGGCGGCGTTGAGGTCCAGCAGCAGAATGATCGTGGCGACCGACACCACGATCGTTCCCAACGGGATGCCGCGCCGATCAGCACTCCCCGAAAATCTCGAGCGCCAAGTCTCGTGGGCCTTCGGGGGCATCGCGACCAGCTTGGCAGCTTCGGACTCGCAAGCGGTGGTTCCTCAGTTGTGCGTGGTCCACGTGCAAGCATGAGATCCGATGCACGAGGAGGAACAGGAGGAGCAACAGGCAGAGGAGCCGGCGCCCGAGGTGGCGACAGCCGAGCCAGCAGCCGTGCCAACAGCCGCGCCGGCGGTGACACCGGCGGCATCCGAGCCGGCCGTGACAGCCGAGCCAACAGCCGAGCCAACAGCCGAGCCGGCCGTGACACCGGCGGCGTCCGGGGACGACGCAACTCCCGTGGCCGAGGCGCCGCGGGAGGATCCCGTCCCTCCAACGCGAGTTCGCCGGCGGTTCCTCCCACGCAACGTGAAGATCACCCTGATGGTGCTCCTGCTCTTCTTCATCGGCGAGTACATCCTGCTCCCCGAGCTGGCCAGCGCCCGCCGGGAAGCGCATCAACTGAGCCAGCTCAATCTCATCTGGTTGATCCTCGGCGCGCTGCTCGAGGTGGCGGCACTGGTGGCCTACACGCAACTCACCCACGCGGTGCTTTCCCCCGGCGCGCCCGACCGCTGGCGCATCTTCCGGATCAACATGTGGGCACTGGCCATCAGCCACACGCTGCCCGGCGGGCAGGTGCCCGGCACCGCCGCCAGCTACAGGCTCCTCACCGAGGCCAACGTGTCGGGCAGCACGGCCGCCTTCGGCCTGGCCACCCAGGGCATCGGCTCGGCCGTCGTGCTCAACGTCATCTTCTGGCTGGCCCTCCTCATCTCCATCCCCCTGCAGGGGTACAACCCGCTGTACGGGTTCGCCGCCATTCTGGGCGTGTTGCTCCTGGCCATTTTCGCCGCCGTGGTCTTCTTCTTGACCAGGGGCGAGAAGCAGGCCGGCGTCTTCGTGAAGAAGGTGGCCGACCGGCTCCCCTTCGTGCGGGCCGAGACCGTCACCTCGCTGGTCCAGAAGGTGGCCGACCGGATGAAGATCCTGTCCACGAGTTCGGACCTCCTCATGAAGGCAGGGGGCTGGGCAGCGGCCAACTGGTTGCTCGACGCCGCGTCCCTCTGGGTCTTCCTCCTTGCCTTCGGTGCCCACGTCTCGCCGATCGACGTGCTGGTGGCCTACGGCTTGGCCAACATCCTGGCGGTCATCCCCATCACGCCGAGCGGCCTGGGGGTGGTCGAGATCACGATCATCGCCGTGTTGAAGGGCTTCGGAGTACCCGGTGGCGTGGCGGCGGCGGGTGTCCTGAGCTGGCGCCTTGTGAACTTCTGGCTGCCCATCCCCTTCGGCGGTGCCTCCTACCTGTCGCTGCGCTTCGGCCACCCGAGGACGGCGACGGCCAAGGCGATCCCCTCCTGACCCCCCCGTCACGCCAGACGTCCCCGACCCCGCGCATGCGTTCGGACTGATGCGCGCCCACCACCCATCCGTGACGGCACGCTGGGTCGCGGCGCAGCGACTCCGCCTCGAACGAACACGCCCGTCCACGCCCGGCGGAGATGTCGCGGCGGAACGCCGCTTCTACCGCTCCCTCGCCGGAGGCGTGAGCCTCCCACTCGGGCGAGCCACCGCGCTGGCCCTGCGCACGCGGGTAATCGACGCCGAGGTGGCACGGGCCCTCGGTCACGGCACGGCCCAAATCGTCCTCCTGGGTGCGGGCAACGACGGACGCGCGTTGCGCTTCGGGGGCGGAGCGGTGCGTTGGTTCGAGGTGGACCGGCCCCAGGCCCAGGCGGACAAGCGCCACCGCCTCAATGCGCTCGGCATCTCGACCGGCGCCACGACCTCAGTCGGGCTCGACCTGCAGGCGGTCGAGGCGGTCGAGGCGGTCGAGGCGGTCGAGGCGGCCGAGGCGGCCGAGGCGGCCGAGGCGGCCGATGACAGGAACGATGGCCTTGATGCCGCCCTGCAGGCGGCGGGGCACGACGCGGCCGCCCCCACGCTGTTCGTCGGCGAGGGAATCTTCGACGCGCTGACGCTGGAGGCCAGCGCAACGGTCTGGTCTGCGCTCCGTGTCCGGGCCGCTCCGGGCAGCGTGCTGGTCGCCAGCTTCTCCGTCGTGCCCGAAGGAAGCGCGCCAACGCGGGCGCTTCGCTCCGCCACAGACCTGGTGCGTCAGGTCGCCGACGAGCCCAGGCGCAACGAGTGGCGACCCGGTGACCCTCAGAAGTTGGCGGTCGTGACCGGCTGGCGGGTCACCCACGCGGCAGCATCGACGGAGCGTCGTCTCGACCCGGGCGCCCATACCGTCGTCCTCGTCTGCGAGCCCGACCCGGCCCGCGGTTCTCCATGAAGGCGCTCGCTCAGGAGCCCGCACCTGTCGGCGCCATCGTGCGCCGGCCCTGGCGCAACGGGCGCTCGGCATAGGAGCGGGTCACGCGGACCGCCGCCCCGATGAGCAGCACGATGAAGACGAGCACGTAGGCATCGCCCACCGGAATCAACCAGCCCCGCCCCGCGAAGCGGACATCGGGACCGTGGGGCACCCACCAGTACGGAGCGGCCCACAAGAGCGCCGCCACAGCCAGCGCCCACCATTCGCCCGCACGGGGGCGGTCCTCGGCCAGGGCCAGCCATGCCACCAACAGCACCATCCAGATGAAGTGGTGGGACCACGAGACCGGGCTGGCCAGAGACTCCGTCGCCTCCACCACCAGGAGCCCGAGCACCGGTGAGCTACGGCGGTAGGCGCCGGCCGCGATCACGAGGCCGAGCACGCCGACCGTCACCACGATCAAGAAGGTGGTGGGTGTCGTCACCGAGTGGCCCAGCATGCGCTCGATGGCACCGAGGACGCCCTGGTTGCCGATCCAGGACAGCATGCCGGCGCGCTGCGGGTCATGGATGTAGTGCGTCCAGTAGGACCACGAGGTGGAGGCATTCACGGCGACGGCCAAAGCGGCTGCCGCCAGGAAGGAGGCGATGGCCCGGACGCCGGACCGGCCCTGTCGGGTGAGGAACAGGTACGGGATCAGGATGATGGGCGTCACCTTTATGGCGGCGGCCAGCCCGACCAAGATGCCGCGCGGGATCGGCAGCTCCATGGTGAGGTCGGCCACGATCATCAGCGCCAGAATGATGTTGACCTGTCCGAGCAAGAAGGTCTGGCGCACCGGGTCGAAGAGCAGCACCGGCAGCACGAGGGCGAGGCCCCACCAGAGCACCGTCCGCTTGTCGAGCTCGCGGCAGACGGCGCGCAGGCTGACGACGATCATCGCGAAGAGCGCGCCGAGGTTGACCCAGGAGAAGACCACCTCGCAGGCGCGCAGCGGGAAGTGGGAGAACGGTGCGAACAGGAGGGCCGAAAACGGCGGATACGTGAACCCGAGGTGATCGGTCGGGTACGTCACGGTGAAGAGATCGTTCGACGACGCGTGCGCTCCGCCCAGGAGGTAGGTGCTCAGGTCCAGCTGCTGGTGGAAGTACGCCAGGACCGTCGCCCCCGCGAACGCGACGGCGGCGGCCAGGGCGGGCCACCCCCAGCCGCGGCTCGACGCGATGGACCGCATGCGCCGCGCCAGGGTGTCTCCGGACATGGCGCCGAAGGGTAGCGGGCGCCACGACCTGACCTGCACAGCGGTGCCCCGATCGCCGCGCTCGTGACCCGTCGCCGCCCGGGGCCCACTACGCGGGAGGATTGGCCTCTTCACCCTCTCCGACACGGAGGTCCGAGTCGAGACGCCGGCGGGCCCGCTCCCGTGCCAGCTCCTTCAGCCGTTCCTGCGAGCTCACTCCATGGCGGTTGGGCACTCGGCGCCAGCGCCGGTCCGAGCCCAGCTCCCAGGCGTTGGTCTCGTCGGCGAACACGAGGTCGAGCACCTCGAAGAGGCGGGACTGCAACTCGGGGTCGTGCACGGGAACGACGACCTCAATTCGGCGATCGAGGTTGCGACCCATGAGGTCCGCCGAGCCGATGAAGATCTTGAGAGGCAGACCGGTTCCGGCCGCCGGGTCGGCGGGGGCACCACCGAAGCGGTAGATCCGCGAATGCTCCAGGAAGCTCCCCACAATGGAGCGGACCCGGATGCGCTCGGACAGCTCGGGGATGCCGGGGCGGAGGCGGCACAGGCCGCGCACGGCGAGATCGATCTCCACGCCGGCGCCCGACGCTCGGTAGAGGGCGTCGATCATGGCGGCGTCAGTGAGGCCGTTGAGCTTCAAGACGATGCGGCCCGCCGGTCCCGCCTCGGTCTGCTCCTCGATCATGGCGTGGATGCGTTTGCGGACGGTCACCGGGGACACGAGTATCTGGCGGTAGTCGGCGTGGCGGGAGAACCCCGTCAGGTAGTTGAAAAGCTCGCCGACGTCGGCGCCGATTTCAGGGTCCGAAGTGAGCAGCCCGAGGTCCTCGTAGATGCGCGCCGTCTTGGAGTTGTAGTTGCCCGTGCCCACGTGGCAGTAGTGCCGCACGCCATCGTCCTCACGGCGCAGCACGAGCGCGGTCTTCGAATGCGTCTTGAGGCCGACGATGCCGTAGACGACGTGGACGCCCACCTCTTCGAGCGCGCGGGCCCACCCGATGTTCGCCTCTTCGTCGAAGCGCGCCTTGAGTTCCACGATGGCGGCCACCTGTTTGCCGTTCTCGGCGGCCTGAATCAGCGACTGCACGATCGGACTGTCGCCGCCGGTGCGGTAGAGCGTCTGCTTGATCCCCAAGACGGCCGGGTCTTCGGCGGCCTGCGCCACGAAGGCCTCGACCGAGGTGGCGAACGAGTCATACGGGTGGTGCACCAAAACGTCGCGCTCGCGCAAGAGGGCGAAGAACTCGGCCGGATCGTGGGCGACCTGGCCCAGCCGCGGGGGTGTCATCGGTGTCCAGGTCTCGCCATGCAGGTCGGGACGGTCGAGGGCGTAGACGCCCCACAACCCGCTCAGGTCCAAGGGGGCGCTCACGCGGAAGACGCCGTCGGCCCCCACCTCGAGCTCGGTCGCCAACAGCTCGGCCAGGTCCTGACCCATGTCTGCCTCGATCTCGAGCCGGAGGGCCTTGCCGAAGCGGCGTCGGCGCAGCTCCATCTCAATGGCGACCAGCAGATCGTCCGCCTCGTCCTCCTCGAGCACGAGGTCGGCGTTGCGGGTCACCCGGAAGGCGTGGTGGTGGCCGATGGTCATACCCGGGAACAGCGAGTCCAGGTGGGCGGCGATGACCTGCTCGAGCGGGACGAAGCGCTCGCCGTCGGGCATCACCACGAAGCGGGGCAGCGCCGGGGGCACCTTGACACGGGCGATGCGGCCTTCGCCGGACGTCGGATCCTCGACCTCGACCACCAGGTTGAGCGAGAGGTTGGAGATGTAGGGGAAGGGGTGCCCGGGGTCAACGGCCAGCGGAGTGAGCACGGGATAGATCTGACGCTGGAACACGTCGACCAGGTGGGCGCGGTCCTCGTCGTCGAGCGAGGACCAGCTGGCGAAGCGGATACCCGCTTCGGCCAAGGCCGGCACGAGGAGATCGAGGAAGATGTGGTCCTGGCGCCGGACCAGCTCCTCCACCCTGGCCCTGATCATCGTGAGCTGCTCGCCGGGACGCAGCCCGTCGACCGAGCGGGTGCGCACGCCCGCTGCGACCTGGTCCTCGAGCGCGGCGACCCGTATTTGGTAGAACTCGTCGAGCAGCTCGGAGAAGATGGCAAGGAACTTCGCCCGCTCCAACAGCGGCACGCCGTCGTCCTCGGCCAGGTCGAGCAGGCGGGCACCGAAGTCGAGGCGCGACTGCTCCCGGTTGGTGAAGCGCTGGTACCCGAAGGCCTCGATCTCCTGGTAGGTCGGGGCCGTGGGGTGCTCGACCTCTTCGCCGATCACCACATCGGGGGCCGGTCCATCGCCCGTGACCTGGGGCTCCGGCTGCGCCTGGGGTTGGTGCTGAGGCTGGGTCTGGGTCATGAGAGGGGGTGCGGCGCGCGACACGTGAGGCGGGATGTCACCCTGAATCCTACCCCCCACCACTACGATTCGCCCGGTGCCGTCCACTGTCCGCCGCACACCCTTCCCGCGCTACGTCTTCGGCCCCAAGCCGAAGCGACGGACCGAGCTGGGCCTGCTCCTCTTTGGCGCGTTCCTGATCGTCGCGCTCTACATCATTGCTGTTCTGGGCCAGAAGTCGAAGATCCCCGACAACATCGGGGCCTTCCTCGGCATTGTGCTCGGGCTGGCGCTGGTGGCCCACATGGCCAATCGCTGGCTGGCCCCGAGGGCCAACGCGGTGATCCTCCCGCTGGCCGTGCTGCTCAACGGGATCGGCTATGTCGTCATCGCCCGCTGGGATCCCGGCCAGGCGCAGGGCCAGGCCGCCTGGGCCGCCTTGGGTGTGATGCTCTACGTGCTGACCCTGCTGGTCGTCCGCTACTCACGCGACCTGGAGCGTTACCGCTATCTGCTGTTGCTCGTGGCCGGCATCTTCCTGGTGGCGCCGCTGTTCTTCTCCCCGATCTACGGGGCCCGACTCTGGGTGCACTTCGGCAGCCTGTCGTTCCAGCCGATCGAGTTCTCCAAGATCCTGCTCTGCATCTTCTTCGCCTCGTACTTCGCGGAGAACAAGGAGATGCTGTCGATCCCGACGGCCCAGATCGGGAACCGCCTCTACCTGGACCCGCGGCCACTGATCCCCATCATCGTGGCCTGGGGCGCCGCCATGGCGGTGATCGGGTTGGAGGACGACATCGGCTTCGCCGCCCTTCTCTTCGTCCTCTTCATCGGCCTGCTGTGGGTCGCCACCGGTCGTTTCGGGTACCTGGTGCTGGGGCTGATCCTTTTCGGCGTCGGTGCCTATGTCGCGGCACGATATTTCAACCAGGTGCACCTGCGGGTGACCGAGTGGCAGAACCCGTGGCCGACGGCGACCAATCAGAACTCGGGGGGCTACCAGCTGAGCCGTGCCTGGTACAGCATGGGCGACGGCGGGATCGGCGGCACCGGGCTGGGGGTCGACAAGTTCGCCGGTACCATTCCCGAGCTCACGAGCGACATGATCTTTGCCGCCATCGGGACCGAAATGGGACTGGTCGGCTGTGTCGCCGTCGTGATGGCCTTCATTCTTCTGGTCGGCTCCGGCTTCCGGGTGGCCCAGACGGCCCGCTCCGACTTCTCGCGGCTCATGGCCACGGGACTCACCCTCATTCTGGGTTTCCAGGCCTTCTTCATCATGGCGGGGGTGGTGCGGCTGTTGCCCTTCACCGGCATCACTCTCCCCTTCGTCGCGTACGGTGGTTCGTCGCTGCTGGCCAACTACGTCCTCATCGCGTTGATGTTGCGCATCTCCGACGAGGGCGCGGTGGCGCAGGCAGAGATGCTGTCCGCCGGTGCCGCCGCCGCGCCGGGCGAACGGCCGATGGTCCCGGCCCGCTGACCTACTCCTCTGACGGTCCCGCGCCGTCCGAACCGCCGGCCGAACCGCCGGCCACCTCGTAGGACCAGAGCTCGGAGGAGACCGAGACGGGGCCCCCGTGTGGCGAGGGCCGATCGGCCCCGGCGTGCCCGTGGGCAAAGGCAGGGGAGGACACCCATTTCTGGAACGACTCCTCGTCACGCCAGCGGGTGACGACAAGCCACTGCAGCCGTTCGTCGGTGGGACGGAGCAGCTCGAAGCCCTCGAAACCGTCCTGGTCGTCGACGGCGCCGGCCCGCTCCGCGAAGCGGCGGGCCAGTTCGTCACCGGAGTTCGCCGGCACGGTGATGGCGTTGATCTTGATCACGGTCGGTCCTTCACCAGCAGTCATGGCACCTCACCAGGGGGTTTCGGGATCCACCGATCTTGCCAGGTCCGCTCTGGCCACGGTGCCCCACTTCGCCGGGACAGAGCGGGTGCAGGCTCCGCTCCGCTCGCTACTTTGGACCGTAGTAGCGACCCGCCCAACGAAAGACGACTCCCGACCCGCCATCAGCCAGCCGTTGTACTTCGTCCGTGCGTCTGTAGCGATGCTGCTGGCCGTCGCTCATCACGACGGACAGCTCATCTGTATCCCTCTCGATCGGGTGCTCCCGTCCATCCATCGGGCCGAGCTGGAACACGGCCCGCTCGACCCGGTCCCTGCCCACATCCACGGACATGGGGTACACAGTCACAGAAGGGCTGCCCTGTCGCAACGGACCATCCTCACGGATTCCGAGGAGAGCGAGGTGACGTGGCGGGCGAGAGTGTCCGGGATCGTGGGGGCAGAGGCAGATCCGGAGGCTCATTAGTCTGCACCGGTGGAATCCGCTGGGGAATGGAGCGTTGAGCGCCATTTGGCCGACAAACCGACAGCCGTCGTCGACCTCTACACACGCTTCGTCAGGTTGCTGAAGGCGTGCGGGCCGTACACGGTCAGCGTCACCAAGACGGCCATTGCCTTCAAGGGAACCCACCGGGGTTTTGCCGGGGCAAAACCCCGCAAGGCCTCTTTGGACGGGTTCCTCGATCTACAACGAGAGGTGCAGGACGAAAGGTTCCTTCGGACATCGCCCTACACGAAGAGCCTCTACGTCAATCAGTTTCGGATAACCAGTACGGCACAGCTCGACGATTCCTTTGCAGCCTTGCTCGAGGAGGCATACCAAGTCGGACGGGGCGCTCACCGAGCACCTCGGACGACGAGCTGATCGCCCCACTTCGCCGGGAGGGTGGGACACTCCACATCCGCGCGGTGGGGACGTCGGGAAACCAGAGCTACGGATCGCCGGGGTATGTGGTCGGGGTCGGCGTCGGATTGTGCCCGGTCGTGTCATGGATACCCAGGTAGTTCTCCGCAGTCCCACAGCCCCTCGTCCAATCGGAATGTGATGCGACGCCCGACGGCACGGTGTCGCAGTCGTACCCCGGAGAAGTGACCGCTCGGTCCCAGCCCTGCTGATACGACTTTGCGGGACCCGGTGACCCACAGCCCGTGAGACCCAAGGACAGTCCCGCGACGACCACCACCAAGGGAAGAAACAAGCGGCCACGGACTGGCGTGATTGTCGGCGCGGTTCCGCCTCTTTGCGTGATCACCGTGCCCTCCGAACCCCCCAAACAGGTCCCCCCAGCGCCACAAGGCACTGCCCTTTCGGAGTGTAGAAGGTGCGGTCCTGAGGCCGCCCCAGCTCGAAGGTTGGGGCTCGCCGGTGAGGGATGGACGTCCTCGCATGAGGGTCATGACCCGTCAGATCAGATCCGAGGCGATCTCGCGGCGCGGCGCGGCGCGGCGCGGCGAGTCCGACCGCCCCGGGCGGCAGGGGGGTCGCGCCCCAGGCGTGCCTCGGGACTACGGTTCGGCGGGTCCGTCGGTGGGTGACAGGTCGTCCCCGATCGGGACGACATCACCCAGGTCCTCGAGCAGGCGCTCGTCGGCCAGGACCGGGGCGGGGACCGGCATGCGCAACGCCAGCACGATGCCGTCGGAGGGCCGGCAGTCCACCCGCACGCGCCCACCAGGGGTCATGAGGTCCAATTCGGCCAGCAGGTTCCCCTCGTCCCGCCCGGTCAGGCGCACCGCGATCACGTCGATGCGGGCCTGCTGCATCACCTGCATGAAGAGCTCGTGCGTCATGGGGCGGCGCGAGTCCATGCGCCGGAGGGCCTGGGCCATGGCGGTGCCCTCGGGGAGGCCGACGGGGAAGACCAGCGCGCGCATCGGGGGCTCGGACTCGACCAGGGTGACGGCCGGGTAGGGCGAGGGGAGATCCATGGCGACGTCTTCGACGTCCATGACCCGGAAGACCGGAAGGTTCGGGACCACGACCGGTTCGGGCTGGGGCTGCACGTCGGTCATCGGAACTTCCGCCGGGCACCAACGCTCAGAGCCAGCCCGACGGCCCCGAAGAACACGAGGACCGCCGTCCCCCCGTAGCTGAGGAACGGGAGCGGGATGCCGGTGATTGGCATGATCCCCATGGTCATCCCGGCGTTCTGGAAGACGCTGAACGAGATGAAGGCGAACAGGCCGGTGCAAATGAGGCGGCCAAAGGTGTCCCGAGCCACCACGGCGGCGTGCAGCACCCGCCAGGCGATCACGCCGAGGAGGAACAGGACGCCGACGGAGCCCACGAAGCCGAGCTGCTCGGCGACCGCAGTGAAGATGAAGTCGGTCTGCTGCTCCGGCACATAGCCGAGATTCGTCGCCACGCCGTGGCCGATGCCCGATCCCAACAGGCCGCCCGAACCGATGGCGTTCTTGGCCTGCTGGCCGTTGTAGATCGCCTCCTGCACGAAGGGATTCGTGCTGTGCGAATTCGGGTTCAAGAAGGTCGTGAGGCGGGCGATCTGGTAGTGGTGCAACAGGCCGCCCTCCACCGCCACGAAGGCCACCAGCGCAGTGCCGATGAGCAGCATGAACAAAATCCTCACCGGCAGGCCTGCCACCGCCAGCAGGACGAGGAGCACGATGACCATGATCATCGCCGTCCCGAGGTCGGGCTGGACCAGCACCAGGGCGATGGGAATCGCTGACATGATCAAGAGTCGGAAGACGTCGCGCCAGGCCAGGCCCTCCTCCTCGCGCCGCGCGCAGTACGTCGCCACGGCCAAAATGAGGGCCAGCACCGCGAACTCCGATGGCTGCAGCTGCAACGGACCCAGACTGAACCAGCGCGCGGCACCCTGGGCACTGCTCCCGATCGCGAACACCCCCACGAGGGCGAGGACGATCAACCAGTACAGGATGTTGGCGATGGGCTCGAGCCGCCGGTAATCGATGAGCGCGACCACCACCATGGTGATGATCCCCAGCACCACGAAAAGGCCCTGCTTCTTCAGGAAGGTCTTGGGGTCGTCGCCCTGGGCGAGGAGCGTCCCCCGCGTGGCGGTGTAGACCATCACCACTCCGATGATCGACACCAGCAGGGTGGCGGTGAGCAGAATCAGGTCGAACGGAGGAACGCTGCGACGGGCGGCAACGTGTGTTCGGGCGAGTGTGGTCATAACGCGGATTCGGGGACAGAATACCGGCCGTGACCCCACTCTCCCTGGCGCCGCTTCCTGCCCTGGTCGGCACCCTGAGCTCGGCGAGCAACCCCGGCCAAGTCGACCAAGGCGGGGGCTGGCTCTACCACCTCCTCATCAAGCTCGGCGTCACCCCGGACACGGCGTCGACGGTCACGGACCTGATAGTGCGCCCGCTCAGCATTCTGATCGTCGTTCTGATCGCGCTGATCGTGGCCCGGCTCGGGAGCCGGTTCATCCGCCGCGTGCTCGAACGCGTGGCCAACCAGGCGGCCAACCGCACCGGTTCCACGCGCACCAGCGCTCGGGTCGCCACCATGTCCGGCGTCGTCGCCAACGTCTGGCGCTTCTTCGTTTTCGTCGTGGCCGGCGCCATCGTGCTGGGGATGCTCGGCATCAACCTGACGCCGCTGCTGGCCAGCGCCACCATCATCGGCGCCACGCTCGGCTTCGGTGCGCAGCAGATCGTTCGGGACTACTTCTCTGGCATCCTCATGACCATGGAGGACCAGTACAACGTGGGCGACTCGGTCACGGTCGGCGGCGTCACGGGCGTGGTCGAGGAAGTTACCATGCGGCTCACCCGCTTCCGCGGCGTCGACGGCACCATCTTCATCATCCCGAACGGCGACATCCGTCTCGTCGGCAACCTCTCGCGGGGCTGGGCGCGCGCCATCGTCGACCTCACGTTGCCGGGCGCCGGTGCGGCAGATCTCGAGCAGGTACGCGTCATCATCGCGGCGGCGGCGCACGAGGTGGCGACCAGCCCCACCTTCGCCGGACACTGCACCGAGCCGCCTACCGTGGTCGGTCTGCAGTCCGCCGACGCCTCGACGATCACCATGCGCGTCACGTTGCTCACTGTCCCGTCACAGCGTGACGCCCTCACCCGGGCGCTGCGAGAGCGCGCACTGGTAGCGCTGGCCCAGGCCTCGCTCTGGCCGGCTGAGGTCGACCCGCCGGCCACGCCTGCGGCCTGAACGGCTTCAGCTCCTCGGCGTCGCGACGGCGTCAGGGGGATCGGCCGTCTCGGCGGCCCGCCACATCGCCTCGACGGGAGCGGGTGCACCCGTCCACAGTTCGAGCTGGGCCGCGGCCTGGTGCACGAGCATGCCGAGCCCGTCGACGCTGAGGGCCCCCGCGGCGGTGGCCTCCACCAGCCACGGTGTCGGGCGGGGGGCGTAGACCAGGTCGGCGGCCACCTGGCCGGCGTGCAACAGCTGCGGCGCCACCAGCCACGGGGCCGTCACCCGGGGCGAAACCCCCGCCATCCCGAATGGCGTGGCATTGACGATGAGATCGGCCGACTGCACGACCTCGAGCTGGGCTTTTTCGTCCGGGGGCACCACCCGACCAGCCGGGCCGGCCAGTGCGGCGGCCGTCCTCGCTCGCTCGGGCGTCCGGTTGAGGACGGCGACCTGGTTCGCTCCGGCGTCGGCCAGAGCCAGCACCACGGCCCGAGCCGCCCCCCCGGCACCGATGACCAGACACCGCCTGCCGGCGGCCGTGAAGGCGGCACCCCGAGCCAGCGAGGCCACGAAGCCGGCGCCGTCGGTGTTCGTCCCCAACAGGTCACCGTCCTGGTTCACGACGCAGTTGACGGCACCGAGGCGGCGGGCCACCTCGGTGCATTCGTCGACCAGTGCCACCGCGTCGGCCTTGTGGGGCATGGTGACCGACAGTCCGCTGATATCGGCCCGTCGCATGGCACCCAGGGCACTCTCCACCTGACCGGGCGCCACCTCGAAGGCCAGTGAACGCCAGGTCGCGCCGAGCCCGAGCGCGGCGAACGCCGCATTGTGCAGCAGAGGTGAGAGCGAGTGGACGATCGGGCTGCCGATCACGCCGACCAACCGGGCCTCCGGACCGGCCTCGGACCGCGCGCCGTCCATCGTCACGCCCGGGCCCGCTCCGGGCTCAGGGCAGGCCACGGCTCTTCGCCAGCTGCTCGTTGGCCAACTGCTCGGCGTACGTGTCGGAGAAGGCCATGGTGCCGTTCTTCTCCACGAGCACGAAGTACAGCCACGCCCCGGGCGGTGGGTGGACCGCCGCGTCGAGCGCATCCATGGAGGGCATGCAGATCGGCGTGGGTGTCAACCCGGTGTTGAGGTACGTATTGTACGGAGACTGGATCTTGAGGTCCTGGCTCGTCACGGGGCCCCCGTCCTGCCCGAGCGCGTAGAGGACAGTCGAGTCCATCTGCAGGGGGATCCCCTGGGCCAGACGGTTGTAGACGACCCGGGCCGTGTCAGGCATGTTGACCGGGATGTAGCCCTCCTTCTCGACGATGGAGGCCACCGTGAGCATCTCGTAGGGGGTCACACCCAGCGCGGCGGCCGACGACGGCGTGATGCCTACGACCTGCACCTCGCGGTCGAACCGCTGCACCATGTCGGTGAGGATGGTGGTGTCGCTCTCACCTGGGAGGACGAGATACACCCCGACCCCGAGCATGCCCTCCAGGTCGTTCGGGTTCGTTGCCGTGATCGTCGAGTGCACGGCGCCGCTCGACGCCACCTTCTCGAACCCGCCGCCGGCATGGCCGGGCAGGCTGTCCACCTCCTGCGCCACCTCGGAGAGCGTGAAGCCCGGGCGCACGTCGACCGGATAGATGTTGGGCCCGGCCGCCAGGACGGCACGGACCTCCGAGAAGGCCAGGTTCTGGTGCATGGCGTAGCTGCCGGGCAGGACCGTCGGCGAACCGTGCACGACCTCGGAGATCCGATAGGCCAGCGAGCTGCCGATCACCCCCTGCCGGCTCAGCGCGCTCACGACGTCGTCGGTCGACTCGCCCTCGTGCACCGTGATGACGACCTGCGGCCCGGGCGGTCCCAGCGCGTGGGATTCCAGCTCGTACCAGAGCACGAAAGCCAGCACAATGACGAGGAGCGTCCCGCCGATGCCGAGCAGGATCCGGCGACGCTTGCGCACGCGGGCCGCGCGGGTGGCTCGACGTTCGCTGCGGCTCTCGGGATCGTCGCCCGTCCCCGCGCCTTCCGAGTCGGCATCGGTTGCGCCCGCGTCGCCGACGCCCGCCCCGCGTCCGGTCGGGCCGGGAGTCGCGGTGGGAGGATTCGTTGCGGACTCGGGTTGTGGCCACGGCAGCTCCTCGTCGTTGTCCTCCCCGTCGAACGGCCCGTGCGGGCCGCTCATCTGGTGTCCAACCAGGCTTGGAGCAGCACCATGGCGGCTGCACTGTCGACCACCTTGCGCGCCGCCTTGCCCGTCCGCCCCGCCGCGCGCAGCGAGCGCTCGGCCTCCACGGTGGTGAAGCGCTCGTCGGCCGTCTCGACCGTCACGCCGAGCGGCTCGAGCAGCTCACGCAGCGCCGCCGCCTCGTCCAGGGCCGACTGGGCCGCAGGGCCGACCTGGCCCGAAAGGCTGAGCGGCAGACCGACGACGACGGTCAGGGCCTCGACCTCGCGTACGGCCTCCACCACGGCCGTGCGGTCGCGCCGGGCGTCACCGCTGCGCTGGATCGTGCCCCACGGGCTGGCCAGGTTGCGCCCACTGTCGCTGTAGGCCACGCCGATGCGGCGCGCCCCCAAGTCCAACGCAGCCACCCGGCCCGGGCCGCGCCCGGACACCTCCTCGCCACTCACGCGGACAGGAGCCGCTGCGCCTCGCCCAGCGCTGCCTCGATCCCCGAGGGGTCCTTGCCACCCGCCGTGGCCAACTGGGGCGACCCGCCGCCGCCGCCACCGACCAAGGGCCCGAGCGTGCGCACAAGCTGGCCGGCATCGGGGCTGCCCCCGGTGGCGGCGACGATCGCCACCTTCGCGCCATCGGGTGACCCGGCGAGCACCACGGCCCGCACGCCGTCATGACGCAGAATGGCCTGGGCCAAGGTGCGCAGCGAATCGGCGTCGACCTTGTCGCGGCGGGCGACGACCACTCCGCCGTCGGCTGCGGCCGCCTCGGCCAGTGCCGTGGCCTCGGCGTCGCTCGATTGCTGCTTCAGCCGCGCCAACTCCTTCTCGGCCTCGCGCTGGCGGTCGGCCAGGCGACCGATGGCCGCCAGCACCTCGTCGGGCTCCGTGCGCAGCAGCTCCGCGGCGTCCTGCACGAGTCGCTCGCGTTCGAGTGCACGCGTGATCGACACGAATCCCGTCACCGCGAAGAGGCGTCGCGTGTTCGAGCCGATCGAGCCCTCCGAGAGCAGCGTGACGGTACCGATCTGCCCCAGCGAGTCGACGTGCGTACCGCCGCAGAACTCGAGCGAGCTCGGTCCGGCCTGCACGACACGTACCGACGAGCCGTACTTGTCGCCGAAGAAGGCGATGGCGCCCATGTTCTCGGCCTCTTCGCGCGAGGTCTCGGTGGTCTCCACGCCGACGGCGGTCAGCACGGCACGGTTGACGCGGGCGAAGACCTCGTCGAGCTCTTCGCTGGTTGGTGCCGCGTGATGGGAGAAGTCGAAGCGCAAGTATTCGGGCGCTACCAGTGATCCCTGCTGGCGTACGTGGTCACCCAACACGACCCGCAGGGCCGCGTGGAGCAGGTGGGTCGCCGTGTGGTTCCGCCGGATGGCCTCGCGACGCTCACCGTCGATGGTCGCCAGCGCGTCCTGTCCCGCCCGCAGCTCACCGCTCACCCGCGCCCGGTGCACGAACAGCCCCGGGACGGCCAGCACCGTGTCTCGCACGTCGGCGATGCCCGACTCGGTCACGATCGTGCCCGTGTCCCCCACCTGCCCGCCGCTCTCGGCGTAGAAGGGCGTGCGGTCCAAGAAGATCTCGACAAGCCGTTCGCCCCCGCCGCCCCCACCGGATTCGGGCTCCGGTTCGAGCACGGCGAGAACTCGTGCCGGCACCTCGTAGTTCTCCTGACCCCGGCCCACGAACACGGTGGGCCCCTCCGCCTCGAGCAGCGTACGGTAGACGGCCTCGTCACCGGCCCGAGTGGACTTCGCCGCGGCGCGGGCGCGCTCGCGCTGCGCGGCCATGGCGGCATCGAAGCCGGACCGGTCCACCTCCACGCCCGCATCGCGCGCCAGCTCCTCGGTCAGTTCGACCGGGAAGCCGTGCGTGTCGTGAAGGGTGAAGGCCACGTCGCCTTCCAGCACCTTCGTTCCGGTGGCGAACGCCTCTTCCAACCGGCTCAACCCGGCCCGCAGGGTGCGATCGAACCCGGCCTCCTCCCGCGCCACCACGTTCACGATGAGGTCGTGCTGCGCCCGCAGCGCCGGGTAGGCCTCGCCCAGCACCTCCGTGGCCGCCTGCACCAGCGCCGGCCCGATCGGCTTCTCCACGCCGGAGCGGCGAGCGGCCAGGACGGCCCGCCGCACCACTCGACGCAGCACGTAGCCGCGCCCCTCGTTCGCCGGCAGCACGCCATCGGCGACGAGCATGGAGAAGGCGCGCCCGTGGTCGGCCAGCACGCGCAACGCGACATCGGTCGCCGCATCCTTCCCGTAACCCGTGCCGAGAATGGAGGACGCCGCGTCGATGATCGGCAGGAAGAGGTCGGTATCGAAAACGGAATCGTGGCCCTGGAGGACGGGAAGAATGCGCTCCAGCCCGGCGCCCGTGTCGATGTTCTTGCGGGGCAGTTCGCTCAGGGTTCCGCCGGCGTCCCGGTTGTACTGCATGAAGACGAGGTTCCAGATCTCGACGAAGCGGGCGTCGCCGCCGTGCTTGGGACCGCCATCGTGGCCGTAGGACTCGCCGAGATCCATGAAGATCTCGGAGTCGGGACCGCACGGCCCGGTCTCGCCCATGGCCCAGAAATTGTCCTCGTCGCCCATGCGCTGCACTCGCTCGGGTCGGATGCCGACCCCGTCGATCCACAGCTGCTCGGCCTCGTCGTCGTCGTCGTGCACGGTGACCCAGAGGCGGTCGCCGTCGAGACCGAAGACATCCGTGAGGAGCTCCCACGCCATGGGGATGGCCTCGGCCTTGAAGTAGTCCCCGAAGCTGAAGTTGCCCAGCATCTCGAAGAAAGTGCAGTGGTAGGTGTCGGTCCCGATGATCTCGATGTCAGGGGTCCGGAAACACTTCTGAATGGAGGTGGCCCGGGGCCAGGGGGCGGGCTCCTCGCCCAGGAAGTAGGGCTTGAAGGGCACCATGCCCGCGATGGTGAAGAGGACCGAGGGGTCGTGCGGGATCAGGCTGGCGGAGGGGACGACGCTGTGGCCCCTGTCCTCAAAGAAGCGCGTAAAGGCCGCCCGCAGTCCGTTGGCGTCCATCACTGCAGCTTACCGGGGACAAAAACGGATCAGAGGCCGCTCGGGGGTCCGAAAAGGCCCGGGGCGCCGGGTTCCGGCTCAGGACGTCGACATCCCGACGATGGGCTTGTTGAGGCTGATGCCGCCGGTCGACCCGTAGAACAGCGTGTCGCCGTAGCTGAAGATGCCGCCGTCGGAGGCCACGAGCCAGTAGCCGCCACCGTTCGGTGCGGCGGCCATGCCCACGATGGGCTGGTTGAGACGGAGGGAGCCGGTGGAGCCGTAGAAGCTCGCCCTGCCGTAGGTGAAGATCCCGCCGTCGGAGGCGACCAGCCAGTAGCCGCCGCCGTTGGGTGCGGCGGCCATGCCCACGATCGGTTTGTTGAGCGTCATGGAACCGGTGGAACCATAGAAGCTCGCCCTGCCGTAGCTGAAGATCCCGCCGTCGGAGGCGACCAGCCAGTATCCGCCGTTGGGTGCGGCGGCCATGCCCACGATCGGCTTGTTGAGCGTCATGGAACCGGTGGAACCGTAGAACTGCGCGTCGCCATAGCTGAAGATGCCACCGTCGGACGCCACCAGCCAGTAGCCCTTGCCGTCGGGCGTGGCCGCCATGCCCACGATGGGCTCGTTGAGGTGATGCCCCCCCATGGAGCCGAAGAAGTGCGCGTCGCCGTAGGTGAAGATCCCCCCGTCGGAGGCCACCAGCCAGTAGCCCTGCGAACTCGGCGTGTCGGCCATACCCACGACCGGCGCGTTCAGGGGTGTGCCGCCGGCGCTGCCATAGAAGCCTGCGCCGCCGAAGTCGAACACTCCCCCGTCGGAGGCCACGAAACGGTAGCCGTCGCCACAGTTGAGGTCCCCGCCGAAGCCGTAGTGGTCGGCGGCGGACTGGGCCGAGACCCCCTGTGAGTTGGTCACCGTGACGTCGACGCACTCGGCGCCCGTCGCCGCCGGCGGAACAACGGTGACGGTGGTGGCGTTCTGCGCCACTATCCGGCCGACGCCCACCGACCCGAAGGTGACCGAAGTGGCGTTGGCGAAGCCGCCCCCGACGATGGTGACGGGACCGGCCCCGCTGACCGGACCCGTGTTGGGACTGACGGCGGCCACTGACGGGCAGCCGTCGGCACCTTGGAGGGCGAGCGCCAGATTCTGGTCGACGGGTGTGCCGAGCCCCGTGGCCGCATCGAAGCCTGGGCCGGCGGCGAATAGCCCGGAGTTCGTGTCGGTGAAGTCGTTGTTGCCCTGCGTGATGTCGGTGAACGTGTCACTGTCGGCCTGCTGGGCCGCGTACAGAGCGGGACCGACGCGACCGAGCGGGCTGAAGCAGCCCTGGTTGGTGTCCACGAAGAGGCCGGCGTTGGTGGGCGCGGTGACACTGGTGCCGCCGAAGGCCGTCCAGTGGCCGTTCCAATAGGCGGCCACGCCACCGGCCGTGGGATCCGAGGGATAGGAGAGATCGGGGACGGCCCGGCAGCTGCTGAGCCCGCACGGGGTGGTCCCGGGTCCGGAGGCCGCGGGCTGTCCGGGATCGGCGGGCCACTCGAGCGAATACCCCCCGCCGGTCGCCCCGAAGCTGCTGTTGTCCGAGCACAGGGAATTCGAGTCCTGGCAGTCGTTCCAGACCGACTGCGCCGAGCTCGACGCGCTGGGCATCGTCGTGCCTCCGGCGCTGACCACGTCGGGCTGTGATCCGGGATCGTCGACGGCGAGCGCGGTCGACCTGTTCGTCGGGAAGCAGTCCTCGGAGCCGGCGTCGCCCGAGGCGGCGATGACCGTCTGCCCCTGGACGGCCATGCGCTGGAAGATCCCGTTCTCGGTCTGCCGATCCGCCGCGGGCATGTCGGCCTCGCACACGCCCCAGCTCGTCGTCACGACCTGGGAGCTGTCGTCGCTGGCGATCCGGTCGAAGAGGTCGAAGGCCTGGGCGTCGTCCCCGTTGGGCGCCTCGTAGACGACGAGCGAAGCGGAGGGGGCGTTGACGGCTGCCAGTTCCGCATCGAGCGCGGCCTCGCCTCCTCCCTGGGGTGTGCCGCCCGCACCGCCGTCGACGAGCACGTTGCGGACGGCATTCGACAACCCGTAACAAGCCTGGAAGGCGGCGAGGTCACTGGCGGCGTACTGCTCGAATTCCACAATGGCGATGGACTGCCCGATGCCCGTCCGGCCCTGAGCGAAGACCTGGTCGAGCCCGAAGACCGAGGCCAGCTCCGTCGAGGTGTACGTGCCGTCAAAAGCTGCGCTCTGGGCGCCGGCGCAGGCCTGCGGCGTGCCGGCATGGGCCACGTCCGCCGGGCTCTGGGTGCCGGTGCCCGCCGCCGGCTGCGATTCCGGGGCCTGGGTCGTCCCCGAGGCCCCGGCGTGGCCCGTCTTGAGCATGGAGTGCTCCTGGAACAGGCCATCGAGGCCGACCACTCCGGTGACCACGCCGTCGAGGGAGACCGGTATCTGCGGTGACCCCGTGTTGACGATCGAACGGGCGGACTCGCCGGGCGGCTGCACCGACGCCAGCGGCGTCCCGAACGCCGACGAGACCACGGACGCCGTGCCGCTGACGGGCATCAGCGCACTGCCCACCTCCGGTGTGCCGACCGTCAGCCCCTCGGCCTGCAGGGCCGCGGACGCCTGTGCCACCTCGGCAGGGCTCGGCCCGAACTGCGCCGCATATTGCGCAGCCGTCAGATAGTGCCGGTAGTCGGGCGATCCGGGTGTCGAGACGGCGGCCACGGCCTGGGCCAGGCCGGCGGGGTTCTGCCCGGCCAGGACCACGTCGAGCTTGAGCACCTGGCCCCCGGGGGCGGCACCCCAATGGGTGGTGCCGGCGGGGAGCTGCGGCGCGGCCTGCGACAGGGCGATGCGATTGGGCGCCGGCGGGGACGCCTGCGCCGGCGGGGACGCGGCCGCCGGCGCTGCTGCGCCCCACGACAGCAGGGCCCCGATCACCAGCACCGCGGCGGCGAACCCCCCTGGGGCCGTGCGCTGCACCCGGTTCACGATTCGGCCTCCCCACGAGGGCTCGTCCGGCCCGGCCCGTCGGGGTCCCGCGGGGTGGGCTCGTAGTACACCCGTCCCTCGAGCGCGTCAGGACGATACTGCTGGGAGACCACCCCGGTGGGGTCGTCGTGGGGGTAGACATACCCGTCGCCGTGCCCCAGCGTGGCGGCGCCCTTGTAGTGCGCGTCCCGCAAATGGGTGGGGACCTCCTGCGTGGCGCCGGAGCGCACGTCGGCCTGGGCCCGCCCGAGCGCCACCACGACGGCGTTGGACTTGGGGGCCCGTGCCAGGTAGATCACGGCCTCGGCCAGGTTCAGCGCCGCCTCGGGCAAGCCCACGTACTCGACCGCCCGCGCCGCCGCCTCGGCCACGAGCAGCGCCTGGGGATCGGCCAGCCCGATGTCCTCACTGGCCAGGATGACCATGCGGCGAGCCAGGAACCGGGGGTCCTCCCCCGCCTCGATCATGCGGGCCATCCAGTAGAGGCCGGCGTCGGGGTCCGAGCCCCGCACGCTCTTGATCAGCGCGCTGATCTGGTCGTAGTGCTCGTCGGCGCCCTGATGGAACAGGCGCCCGTCGCGGGCCCGCGCCATGTCGTCCATGGTGAGCACGACCCGGGCGTCGCTGCCCGCACCCCGGGCCAGGGCCACCGCCGTCTCCACCGTGGTCAGCGCGGCGCGGGCG
The DNA here is from genome assembly GCA_963742035.1 of uncultured Acidimicrobiaceae bacterium. GTDB lineage: Bacteria > Actinomycetota > Acidimicrobiia > Acidimicrobiales > RAAP-2 > Bog-473. Next base: position 269,302 of record CAVUKH010000007.1, on the reverse strand, counting down.
TCGCCCTCGCAGGCCGCCACCAGGGCGTCCACCGCGTCGTCCTCGGCATCGGCCCCCTCCAGGTCCAGACCCCGCCGGATGAGGGTGCGCAGGTCGTCCGGCGACAACGCGTGCAGCCGCCACAGTGAGGTCCGGCTCAACAGGGGCGGATTGACCTCGAAGAAAGGATTCTCCGTGGTGGCGCCGATGAGCACGACCAGCCCGTCCTCGACGGCGGGGAGCAGCACGTCCTGCTGGGACTTGCTGAAGCGGTGCACCTCGTCGATGAAGAGCATGGTGCCCTGGCCCTGCTCGCCGAGGCGGCGCTGGGCTTCGGCCAGGGCCTCACGGACGTCCTTCACGCCGGCCGCCGTGGCCGACAGCGTGGTCAGGTGCTTGGCGGTGGCGTCGGCCAGCAGGCGGGCCAGGGTGGTCTTGCCGGTGCCGGCGGGACCCCACAGGATCGACGACCCGACCCGGTCGGACTCGGCCAGCAGGCGCAAGGGCGCACCGGGGCCGACGAGGTGCTCCTGGCCCACCACCTCATCGAGGGTGCGTGGGCGGAGACGGGCCGCCAGGGGCGCCTGGCGCTGGAGGCGGCGATCGGCGGCGTCGGCGAAGAGGCTCAGTGGGCGTCCTCGATCGGCTTCGATGCCGGCGCCCCCGCGCTCGGCGCGCTCGGCGCCACGACCCGGATGCCCAGCTCGGCCAGGCTGGCCACGGGGAGCGGCGTCGGCGCGCCCGTCAGCAGGTCGGCGCCGGACTGGGTCTTGGGGTAGGCGATGACCTCCCGGATGTTCTCCTCGCCGGCCAAAATCGCCACCAGCCGGTCGACCCCGACCGCGAACCCGGCGTGCGGTGGCGCCCCGTAGCGGAAGGCGCCCAGCAGGAACCCGAAACGAGCCTCGGCCTCGTCGGCGCCGATGCCCAGCGCGGCGAACACCTGCTCCTGTATCGACCGGTTGTGGATACGGACGCTCCCCGAGCCCAACTCCCACCCGTTGAGCACCAGGTCGTACGCCTGCGAGCGCACGGCGAAGGGGTCGGTCGCCAGCAGGGGCAGGTCCTCGGGGTACGGCATGGTGAACGGATGGTGGGCCGCCTGCGGGTTGCCGTCGGCCCCGACGCCGTCGAACATCGGGAAGTCGACGACCCACACGTATCGATGCGGGCCCTGGCCCACGGGCGGGGCCCCGATCGCCACGCGCAGCGCACCCAGCACCGCGCAGGCCGTGACGTAGGTGTCCGAGACGGCGAGGATGAGGTCGCCTGGTTCCGCCCCCGTCTGTTGCAGGACGCTGACAACTTCCTGCTCCGAGAGGTGGCGCGCCAGGGGCCCGTCCAGTGCGGGGCCGTTCTCGACGACGCGGAACCAGGCCAGGCCGGCGGCGCCGTGCTTCTTGGCGAGGTCGGTGACCTCGTCCAGTCGCTTGCGGGGCCAGGTGCCGGCGTCGGGCACGACGATGGCCTTGACCGTGGGCGACGAGAAGGCCTTGACCTCCGTGTCGTTGAACGCCGCGGACAGGTCGACCAGCTCGAGGCCGAAGCGCAGGTCCGGCTTGTCGGTGCCGTAGCGGTCGCGCGCCTCGGCCCACGTCATCCGCTCGATCGGCGGCGGGCGCTCCCCCGTGGCCGCCGCCGCGGCGTCCAGCACGGCTTCGGAGACATAGGCCATGACGTCGTCCTGCGAGGCGAAGGAGCACTCCATATCGAGCTGCATGAACTCGAACTGGCGGTCGGCCCTGAGGTCCTCGTCCCGAAGGCAGCGGGCGATCTGGAAATAACGGTCGAAGCCGCCCACCATGAGGAGCTGCTTGGCGAGCTGCGGGCTCTGTGGGAGCGCGTAGAACTCGCCGTGGTGCAGTCTCGAGGGGACCGAGAACTCCCGCGATCCCTCGGGGGTGGGTGCCCAGAGCAACGGCGTCTCCACCTCGGCGAAGCCCTGGCGGTCCATGGCGGCCCGGAGGGCGGCGTTGACCCGCGCCCGGAGGCGCAGGTTGCGCTGCATGCGCGGCCGCCTCAGGTCGACGTAGCGATGTTTGAGTCGCACGGGCTCGTCGGACTCGTCGCGGTCGTCGACCGAGAAGGGTGGCGGCTCGGCTTCGTTGAGGACCTCGACGGTGCAGTCGCCGATCTCGACCTCGCCCGTCCCGATGCTGGGATTGATGGTGCCCTCGGGCCGGTGTCGGACGGTCCCGCTGACGGCGATGACCCACTCGGAACGCACGTCCGTGGCGTGGTCGATGACGCACTGGATGATGCCGGTGTGGTCGCGCAGGTCCACGAAGGCGAGATGCTCGCCGTGCTCGCGCCGCCGGGCCACCCAGCCGCAGACGGTGACGGTCTGGCCGACGTCCGCGGTGCCCAGAATCCCGCACAGGTGGGTGCGCAGGGCGGTGGGCTGGTTTTCGGTCTGGCCCGGGTCGGTGGGCTGTGGTTCGGTGGGCTGTGGTTCGGTGGTCATGAGGGGGGTCTCGGCGCTCAGTCTGGTCGGTGCGGGGCGTGTGGTCGGTTCGGGTTCGTGTCGTGCTGTGTCGTGTCTGTTCCTGCGTGGTGTGGATGGACCTGTGGTGGCGTGGTGGCTGTGGTGGCCGTGGTGGCCGTGGAGGTTGTCGGTGCCGGTCTGTCCTGTCGGTACTGCGGCGCGGCCGGGGCCCGCTGCTTCAGGACGACCCCGACTCGCCCAGGAAGGCCTTGAGCTCCTCCACAATGGCAGCCCGCGGCACACTCCGTTGCCCGGCGTCGCTGCGCAGAGGTCGCAGGCCCACTGTTCCCGCCTCCACCTCTTGGGGACCGACGACCAGCGCCACCAGGGCGCCAGAGCGGTCGGCCGACTTGATCTGGGACTTCATCGAACGCCCGTCGAAGGCCCGGTCGGCCCGCAGGCCGGCTCGGCGCAGCTCGGCAGTGAGGACGACGGCCGACTCACCTCCCGCCGTGTCGATGATGTAGGCGTGCAAGGGACGGGCCGCCAACACGGACTGGGTGGTGAAGACCCCTTCGGCGTCGCAGGCCAGCAGCACGCGCTCGATCCCGATGCCGAACCCGATACCCGGTGTGGGCTCCCCGCCGAGCAGCTCGACCAGGCCGTCGTAGCGGCCGCCACCCCCCACGCCGTTCTGCGCCGCGTCGAGTGCGTCGGCCGCGAATTCGAAGGTCGTGCGCGTGTAGTAGTCGAAACCCCGAACGAGGCGGTGGTCGATGGTGTAACCGACCCCGAGCGCGTCGAGCCCGGCGCGCACCCGGGCGAAGTGTTCCCGACATGGGTCACACAGGTGATCCAGGAAGTGCGGGGCGTCGGCGGTGGCGGCCCGACATTCCTCCGACTTGCAGTCCAGCACCCGCAACGGGTTGTCGAGGTGGCGCCCCCGGTGGGCCGGGCACAGCTGGTCGGCCCGCTCGGCCAGGAACTCGCTCAGCAACGCCACGTACCCCGGCTTGCACACACCGTCGCCCATGGAGTGCAGCTTCAAGGTCACCCGCCGCAGTCCGAGCCCGGCGAAGAAATCGTTCGCCAGGGAGACGACCTCGACGTCGAGGTCGGCATCGGCCGGACCGAGCGCCTCCACACCCAGTTGGTGGTGCTGGCGGTAGCGACCGTGCTGAGGGTTCTCGTGGCGGAACGAGGGCGCCACATACCAGGCCTTCCACGGCGGGACCGGGTGGTGCTGCACGTAGGCGCGCGCGATGGGTGCGGTCCCCTCGGGGCGCAACGCCATCATTTGGCGGTCGCGGTCCTCGAAGACGTACATCTCCTTGCCGACCACCTCGCTGCCCTCGCCGATGCCGCGCAGGAACACGCCGGCATGTTCGAGGATGGGTGTGATGGTCAGCCCGTAGCCGGCGCTCTCGACCAGCGAGGCGAACCGGGCGACGGTGTCCTCCCAGCGGGCGGACTCGGGCCACAGCACATCGTGCATGCCCTTGGGCGTGCGCGGCGGCGTGGCGGGGCCGGGCCCGGGCGCGGGTGACCCCGCGCTCATCGCGCGCTCCTCACGACTCGGGGGTCAGACTTTCTTGCCAGGCAGCTGACGATACGCGTCGAACACCCCGTCGAGGTGCTTCAGCGCGCTGATCAGTGAATGCAGGTGCGTCGGGTCGGCCAACTCGACGTCGAAGGCCATCCGGCTTACCCGGTCCGGGGTCGTGGCCGTCCGGGCGGCGACGATGTTGAGATGGTGCTCGGAGACGACGCGGGAAACATCGGCGAGCAGTCGGGCCCGGTCGAAGGCCTGCACCTCAATGGTCGCGACGAAGACACCGTCGTTGCCCCGGTCCCACTCGACTTCCATGAGTCGCTCCCGGGAACGGTCGGCCAGCGCCGCCGCGTTGGCGCAGTCGGCTCGGTGCACCGAGACGCCCCGACCCTGGGTCACGAAACCTACGATCTGGTCGCCCGGCACCGGCGTGCAGCACCGCGCCAGGTGGATCATGACGTCATCGAGTCCCTCGACGTAGACGCCCGTGCCGGTGCGGCGTCCCTGACGGGGCCGGGTCGTGCCCGGTAGGGCGATGGTCGGCAGCTGTTCGTCCGCCCCGCCCCCACCCCGCAGGGCCTTGGTGAGCCGCTGCACGATCGACTGGGCCGAGACCTGGTTCTCGCCGATTGATGCGTAGAGCGCATCGAGGTCGGCCAGGTTCATGGAGTCGGCCACCTGCTGCAGGGCGCTCGAGCCCAGCAGTTTGTGCAGCGGCAGGCCGTCCCGGCGCAACGCCCGGGCCAGATCCTCTCGGCCGTTCTCAATGGCGTCTTCGCGGCGTTCCCGCGAGAACCACTGGCGAATTTTGTTGCGCGCCCGGGTGGAGGCGACGATCTGGAGCCAGTCCCGGGACGGGCCGGCGGTGGGCGACTTGGAGGTGAAGATCTCCACGGTGTCGGCGCTGCTCAGTTGGGTCTCGAGTGGCACCAGGCGTCCGTTGACCCGGGCCCCGATGCAACGGTGCCCCACCTCGGTGTGGATGGCGTAGGCGAAGTCGACCGGGGTGGAGCGGGCGGGCAGCGCGATGACCTTGCCTTTGGGCGTGAAGACGTAGACCTCGTCCTGCTCCAGGTCGAGCTTCAGCGCCTCGAGGAACTCGATCGGGTCGTCGGTTTGTCGGTCGACGTCGGCGATCCGCTGGAGCCACGCCATTTCGGAGGAATGGTCCTCCTTGGATTTGTAACCCCAGTGCGCCGCGATGCCGTACTCGGCCCGGTGGTGCATCTCCGACGTCCGGATCTGCACCTCGACCGGCTTGCCGTCCAGCCCGATCACCGTCGTGTGCAGCGACTGGTACATGTTGAACTTGGGCGTGTTGATGTAGTCCTTGAACCGCCCGTGCACCGGGGCCCAGATGGCGTGGATCGCGCCCAGTGCGGCCCAGCAGTCCTTCTCGGACTCGACCACGACCCGGATGGCCACGAGATCGTTGATGTCATCGAACTCTTTGCCGCGCACCACCATCTTCTCGTAGATGGACCACAGGTGCTTCGGGCGCCCGGTGACGTCGGCGACCACGCCCATTTCGTTCATGCGCTGGCGCACGTGGACGAGCACCCGCTCGAGATACTCCTCCCGCTGCGGGGCCCGGGCCGCCACCATCTGCTCGATCTCGGCGTAGCGCTTCGGGTGGAGTGTGGCGAAGGCGAGGTCCTCCAGCTGCCAGCGGACCTGCTGGACCCCGAGCCGGTGGGCCAACGGCGCGTACACGTCGAAGGTCTCCTGTGCGGTCCGGCGCTGCTTCCACTCGGGCATGACCGCGAGGGTGCGCATGTTGTGGAGCCGGTCGGCCAGCTTGATCAAGAGGACGCGCCAGTCGTCGGCCATGGCGACCAGCATTTTGCGGATGGTCGCCGCCTGCTGGGCCTCCTTGGAGTTGAACTGGAGGCGATCCAGCTTGGTCACCCCGTCGACGACACGGGCCACGCCCTCACCGAAGGTCTCCGCAATCGTCTCGAGCGTCAGCCCGGTGTCCTCCACCGCGTCGTGCAGGAGGGCGGCGGCCACGGTCTGCCCGTCCAGCCCGAGCTCGGCCACGATCGTCGCCACGGCAACGGGGTGCGTGATGTAGGGCTCGCCCGAGCGCCGAAACTGGCCCTCGTGAGCCCGGGCCGCTGTCCGGCCCGCGGCCACGATCAAGGACGTGTCGTCCTCGGGACGGTGGCGGGCGAATTCGGCGAGCAGCGGGGCCAACAGGTCGCGCAGGACCTGCTCGCCTGTGTGCTCCTGCTCGAGATCTCGAGCATTCGTCTCGTCTGTGTCGGTCCCGGATGATGGAGTCACCCGCGTCAGGGCCACCATCCATACAGGCTACCCGCCAGGGGAAATGAGAAGACGCGCATGCCCGGGCGGCGAGCACGCCCACCTCAACGTTTGCGTCTGCTCTTGCCCTTGTTCTTGCGCGGCCGAGGACCTGCGGCGGCTGGCCCGGAGCCCGCTGGAGCCACCGATGCCGGCGCACCGGGCTCACGGTCGAGCACCGCCGTCCCACCCCCGGCACCCGCGGCACCCCCGGCGCTCCCGGCGTTCCCGGAGCCGGGTCGGATGGGCCCGCTGCGCTTGGTGCTCCCCTTCTGCGCGGGGGGTGCACCCCTGTTCACCTGACCCGAGGCCGCCACGCTCATGGCGGTGCTCATGGTGGCGGCGTCGAGCGCTGAGTAGAAGCTCTTCGCGTCGCCCCGCTTGGCCAAGCGGTCGGCGATCTGCACCCATCGGTCCTCGCGCTCCTTCATCATGCACAGGACCGGGGAGGCGATGAAGATCGACGAGTAGGCCCCGGAGAGCAGACCGACGAAGAGGGCGAGTCCGTAGGACTGGAGCGTCGTGGCTCCGAGGAGCTGCGCGCCGATGAGGAGCACGGCCAGCACCGGGAGGATGGCCACCATGGAGGTATTGATGGAGCGGGCCAACGTCTGGTTCATGGACAGGTTGATGAGCTGCGGGTAGGTCAAGCGGCCACTGCTCCCGATGCCCTTCGTGTTGTCACGGACCCGGTCGAAGACCACGACGGTGTCGTAGAGGGAGTAGCCGAGGATGGTCAGGATGGCCACGACGGTGTCCGGTGTCACCTGGAAATTGAAGATCGAGTAGATGCCGATCGCCACCAGGACGTCGTGGATCATCGCGATGAAGGCGGCCAGGGCCATCTTCGGCTCGAAGCGGATGCTGATGTAGATCGCCACCACGATGAAGAAGATGATCAGCGCCTCGATCGCCTTGTTCGTGATGGAGGAGCCCCATGTCGGGCCCACGGTGGTGACGCTGATCTTGTCGGCCGGCGCCTCCGGCAGGGCGGATGTGGGCGATGTGGTCGTCGTGGTGGACGCCGCCGCCGTCGCGTCCGCCTTGGCCGTCGTCGAGGTGGTGGCCTCCGCCGTCGTCGAAGTGGTGCTCGTCGACGGCGTCGTCGCATGGGTCCCCGTCACCTCGAGCAGCGCCTTCTTCACGTTGGCGTCGACGGCGGCCTGCTGTTGCTCCGACAGGTGATTCAGGTCCGATTGCACGTTGAGCGTCTGCTTGCTCCCGCTTCCCAGCAGTTCCACTGTGGGGTCGACCAGCCCGGTGCCGCTCAGAGCATTGGTCGCCTGCGTCTGCGTCACCCCCGGCGCGGCGATCGTCCATTCCGTCCCGCCCTTGAACTCAATGCCCAGGTTCAGGCCGCCCCGCAAAATGATCGAGATGATCCCCAGGATGATGATGGCCGCCGAGATGCTGAACCAGATCTTCCGTTTGCCCACGAAGTCGAAGCGTGTCTCGCCCCGATAGAGGCGGGCGATCGGCCCATGGCCCTTGGGCTCACGGGCCAGGAGAGCCCGGGCGGCGTCGTCGAGGCTGACGAGCTCCTCCTCATCGAGGCTGCCGGTGTCAACGCTCTGCTCGAGGCGCTCGACATCCTCTTCGGGCACGTCGTCGAGCGAGCTGCCCTCGTCGCTGTTGCCTTTCCCGCTGCCTTTCCCGCGGCTGCCGTTGTCGCTCACGAGCCGCCTCCCGCGGCGCCGGCGCCGGCGCCGACCGGCACACCCGGAACCTGGCCTTGGGCCTGTGCCTGCGGGCCGGCCCCAAGGCCGGTGGCGATGCTGAAGGCACCCGAGCCCTGCAGCCGCGCGCTCTGGCCCATCAAGATGACCAGTGGGCGCGTGTAGAACCACGTGATGGCCATGTCCATGATGGTGGAGAGGCCGAGGAAGAAGGCGAAGCCCTTCACGTTGCCGACCGCGACCAGGTACAGCACGATCGCCGCCAGCAACGACACGAAGTCGGCGGCCCACACCGTCCGCCATGCGCTCTTGAAGCCGCGGTCCACCGAGGTGCGGACCGAACGACCCGATCTGGTCTCGTCTTTTAATCGTTCGAAATAGACGATGTACGAGTCGACAGTGATACCGATCGACACGATGAGTCCCGTGATGCCCGCCAGGTCGAAGCTCGGTGCCACCGACGTGTGCCCCAGCGCCGAAATGATGGCCCAGAGCAACATGGCCGTCAGCACCAGCCCGGAGATGACCACGAGCCCGAGGCCGCGGTAGTAGAAGAGGACGTAGAGCAGCACGAGGGCCAGTCCGGCAATGCCCGCGCCGAGTCCCGCCACTAGCGCGGAGTGCCCCAACGTGGCCGAGACCGTTTCCGATGTCGCCGCCTTCAGCGTGATCGGCAACGCACCGAAGTTCATGGCCTGCGCCAGGTTTTGCGCCTCAGCTTGCGTCAGACTCCCCGAGATCTCACCCCGGCCCTCAAACGACGATGGCTGTGTCTGGGTCGGCTGGATGATCGGCGCCGAGTAGACCTCCCCGTCCAGTTCGATCCCGAGCAGCTGGTGGAAGTTCTCCGCCGCCACCTTGTCCCACAGGGCCGAGCCGGCCGAGCCGGCCAGCGTGTAGTCGACCACCCACTCACCGGTCTGGTTCTGCGTGGCCTGGGCGCTGCCGATGGAACGGCCGGTCATCTGCGCAGGCCCGAGTACGCAGCGCAACCCGGACGCACCGCAAGCTCCGCTGAGACCCGGCAGCAACACGGTGCTGGTCGCGTAGCCGGGCTTGTCGACACTCGTGGACGGATAGGCGGCGTATTGAGAGTCCGGCGGGATGTTGTTGGTCGGTTCGCCGGTGGCGGTGTTGATGTCCAGGCTGGTCGCCGTAAGTTCGGATGACGACGAACAGGCGGGAATCGTCCCGATGCCCCGGGGCAAGACCTTTGCCTTGGATCCCTTGGGCACAGCCTCGGGATAGCCGTAACACTGGACCGGTCGGAAATACATGCGCGCCGTCTGCCCGATCTGGTCGAGCACCTGTTGCGCATTCGTCACACCGGGGATGGACACCGAGATCTGGTTCTTGCCCGTGGTCTGCACCTCGGCGCCCGACACGCCGAGGCTGTTGACCCGGAGGTTCAAGATGTTGACCGTCTCGTCGAGATCGGATTGCGATATGTGCTGCCCTTCAGCGGTGTAGACGACGGCCACGCCGCCGGCGAGATCGAGCCCCAACCGCGGAGACCACTTGGCCGCGAACACCGCAGCGAACGAGCCGATGGAGATCGCCACGACGACGATCACGCTGATCCACAGGTTGCGGCGCTGACGCCGTTGCGCCCGTCCACCCGACTTCGGGCTCACGCCTCTTCGGCCTCCCCACCGAGGTCGCCGCTGCTGCTGGCACTGTCCCCACCTACATCGTCGATATCACCGTCATGGCTGTCACTCGCGCTCGCACTTGCGCTCGAGGCGTCGCTCGTGCCATTCCTGCTTCCCGCCGACCGCGCCGGCCGCACGTCTTGGACTGGCTCGTCGTCGACCCGCACGTCTTCGATCGGCTCGATCTTCTTGGCGATGGCCTGGCGGACGAAGACGATCCGAGTCGGCTGCGGTCCGTCGAGGTTGCCGTCGTCACCCAGGGCACCCGTCAGCAGGGTGTAGCGGTCGCCGTGGACTTCGAGCACGGTGCCGATGACGCCACCAACGGTCTGCACCTCGTCGCCGACGTCATACCCCGAACCCTGGGATTGGCGGGCGGCCTGGGCCTTCCGTTGCTGGGGCCTGATGAAGAAGAAGTAGCCCAGGAGCCCGATTGCCACCAGAGGCAGCAACGTGAGCAATGAGCTGGAACTCGACTTCGAAGCCGCGGCCAGCACGAGATGGGCCACTGCGGGGGTAACTGTCATGAGGGATCCTTGGACCGGAATCGGTTGCGACGCGCCACCCTAGTGCCTGGGTCCCCTCTCTCCTGGGCGCTCCCGTGGGGGTTTTTGGGCGGCACGGGCACAAGGACCAGCAGAATGGCCCGGGTTTTCACTGATGAGTCGGTCCCGCTCAGCGGGCCCGGGCAGTCGGTGACCGTGGTGACGTCGTCCCTGGTGACGACCGGCTCGGTGAGGATTGCGCTTCCCCAACCTGGTCCAGCGCGAGCTCTCGGTCCGGAATCTGCCGCGTGCGCCTACCGCCGCGACTCCTGCGACCGGTGCCACGCGAGCTCCAGGTCTCCGGGCTTCCAGTTGCGACATCCGGCTCGCTCGCCTCCCGACAGGGAGAACGGCCTGATGCAACCCTTCTGGCGCAGTGCGCTGGTGGGCAACCCGACTGCAACCCAATCTGGCCCCTGTTGCGACACCTCTTGTGCAGAGTACGCAGCATCAGTACAGCAACCTCACGGTGACGGTCGTTCGAGGGGGACGACCGAGTGAGAGTCCGACGGAGGGGAGCGGATTCTCACGAGGGGAACATCGTTGGGGGGACAACAGGAGCAGCGAAGTGGTGCGCCGGCCGATGAGATCGTCGGACGGAGTCTTTCCGGGGGGACCGACGACCCGGGCCGGCGCACCTTTCGCTCCCTGAAGAAGGCCCTCCTCGACCGCGATTCTCCTGCGGGTCGCCCCGTCGGCGCTCTGACGCAGGCTCCGTCTCGACGTCGCTGGCCGGCCTCGCCGGGCCCGTGAAGGGTCCTCTCGGCTCTCCGGCGGCCCCCTTTTGTCAATCTGGGACGTGATTCAGCGGCTGGCCTGGGCTTTTCCTAGAACCCGCGAGTATGCCTTATTCACTCAGTTTGACCATTTGCCCAGTACAGTTGCACCCAAATGCGCGATGGTCATATCTCAGTGCTGGTCATTGAGGATGAGGCTGACATCCGTCAACTCCTCCGCACCCTCCTCGAACGCGAGGGCTATTCGGTCGCGGAGGCTCTCGAAGGGCGCGACGGGGTGCGCCAGTTCCACCAGAGTCACCCCGACATCGTCATTCTGGACGTCGGCCTGCCTGACCTGGACGGTTGGCAGGTGCTCGAGCGCATCCGGGACATGAGCGACGTGCCGGTGCTCATGCTTACCGCCCTCGGGACCGAGAGAGACAAGGTGCGGGGCCTCAATTCCGGCGCAGACGACTATTTGACCAAGCCCTTCAGCCGGGTCGAGCTCCTGGCCCGTCTACAGGCCGTCGGACGGCGCCAGGTCTCCAAGGGTGAGCCCGTCACGACCTTCGACGACGGGACCCTGCACATCGACTTCGCGCACCAGGAAGTAACGGTCGACGGATCGGCGATCATCCTGACCCCGACCGAGTACCGCCTGCTCGCCACCTTGGCCCGCCACCAGGGCCAAGTGCTCTCGTCCGACCAGCTGATCGAGCTGGCCTGGGACGACCCCAGCGGCCTGGCTCCCTCACGCGTCAAGTACGCAGTGCTGCGGCTCCGACGCAAGCTCGGCTGGGACGAGGGTGACGAGGGCCCAATTGAGACCGTCCGCGGCTTCGGATACCGCTACCGCTCGCGAAACCGGTGACCGAGCCACCCACGCCCCAAGCCGAAACCGAACGGCGTCGAGATCCGCAGCTGCCTGGGTCTACCCTCCCGGTCGGTTTCTCCCGCTCCATGCGGGTTCGGCTCCCGGTCTTCGCCCTCGTGGCCATCGGGACGGTCCTCATCGCCCTCGTCCCGTTCCCCCACGACGCCCGCCGCGAGATCTCCATTGCCGGCGTCATCTTCTTTGGCCTCGTGGCGGCCGCCTTCCTGTTGCCGTGGGAGCGCCTCCCCGATTGGGCCTGGCTCGTCATTCCGATCGGCTACATCGCGGTCATCGCGATCATCCGGGACGCCCAGGGCGGGTCCGACTCGGGCCTGGTGGTCGTCTATCTCCTCCCGATCGTGTGGCTCTCGCTGTACGGGCGCCGCCTGCACCTGCTCGTCGGTCTGTTCTGCATGGATCTGGCCCTCCTGGTACCGCTCTTGCTCGTCGGCCCGCCGAAGTACCCGACGCTCGAATGGCGCCAGATTGCCGTCATGGCGACCGTGACCACCTTGGTGGCGTCCACCGTCTACACGATGGTGTCGCGCGACCGAGCGTTCCTGGCCGACCTGGCGCAGCAATCCCGTATGGCTCGCCGCAACGCCCGTGAGGCGGATTATGCCCGGGACCGGCTCGAGACACTGCTCCGTGCCGCCACCGGAAGCGCCATCATGGGGGTCGATCCTGCGGGCACCGTGACCTTCTTCTCTGCCGGCGCGGAGCAGATGCTCGGGTACCGGGCAGCGGAGGTCGTGGGGATCCAATCCATCGCCGATTTCATCGATCCCGCCCAGATCGACGAGCGCCGGCAGACCATCGACGCCATGCGGACGGCGCTCGAGCCTGTCGATGCAGAGACGGCGGCCGAGGTCCCTTGGACCGCGACCCGCAAAGACGGCCAGCAGCGGCGCTGCGTCGTCCGTGTGCGTGCCCTGCCGGTGCCAACGGTGGACCTCGCCTTCGGCGAGGATCTCGGACAGGGCGCGGACGCCGCGGACGGTGGCGGCACCGCCGCCTCGAATGGCTCGGCGCCCCAGGCGGCCGGGGTCACTCCCGCCAATGGGGGCTACGTCGTCGTCGCTATCGACGTGACCGAGCGAGAGGAGCTGGCCGCCGACCGGGAACGCCTCTACGCCATTCAGAAGGAAGTGACGCAGTCGCTGATCGAGCAGAACAACCGGCTGCGCGAGCTCACGCAGATGAAGGACGACGTGGTGGCCACGGTTTCTCACGAGCTGCGCACGCCGATCACGTCCATCAGGGGATTCGTCGAGCTGCTGCTGGACGCCACCGCCGACCTGACCGAAAGCCAAATGCGAATGCTCCAGACGATCGAGCGCAACGCGGAGCACCTGCAGCGGGTGGCCGAGGATCTCCTGACCGACCCCGGGGCAGGACGGGGGCTGCGGGTCGCCTTCACGGAACTGGACCTGAGCCGTCTGGCCGAGGACGCCGTGCACGCCATCCAGACATCCGCCACGCTCGCCGGGGTCAACCTGACCATCGATCCCGGCGACGAGGTGCCGATATTCGGCGACCCCACCCGCCTACACCAACTCCTGGCCAATCTGCTCTCCAACGCCATCAAGTTCTCGCCTCGCGGCGGTCGGGTTCACGTGATCGTGGACAGCGTGGACTCCTACGCACGGGTGCAGGTGCTCGACGAGGGGCCCGGCATCCCGGTGGGCGAGCGCGACCAGCTCTTCGAGCGCTTCTACCGCCTGGCGTCCTCCACCGAGATGGGCGTGCCGGGCACCGGGCTCGGTCTCGCCATCGCCAAGTCGGTGGCCGAAGCGCACGAGGGCTTCGTCGACATCGTCGACACACCCGGATGGTCAACCACCTTCCGGGTGTACCTCCCCCTGGGAGAGTCGGTGGCTTCGGTCGTCCGCTCCCGCACCACCGCTGACCGGCTGACCGGCTGACCGGCTGACCGGACCGGCGGGCTCCCCCGGGACGCCGCCGTACGGCGGGCCAGAGCCCCACCCGGCAAAAGGGGCACCCCGGCCCGGGTCCGCCGGGGGCCCGCGACAGACGCAGCACCCGACGGATCCGAGACTCAGGCAGCCAGGAAGCCACCCGACTGGTGCGCCCACAGGCGCCCGTAGACCCCGTTGCGCCCGACGGCCAGGAGCTCCGCGTGCGTGCCCTGCTCCACCACCCGGCCCCGGTCGAGCACAACGATCCGGTCCATCCGGGCGATGGTGGCCAGCCGGTGCGCCACCACCAACGCCGTGGTGCCTTCCATGAGGTGCCACAGTGCCTCTTGCACGAGCGATTCCGATTCGGAATCCAACGCCGACGTTGCCTCGTCCAGCACGAGCACCTTCGCCCCCTTCGCCATTGCTTGCGCGATGGCCACCCGCTGGCGCTGCCCACCGGAGAGCTTCATGCCGCGTTCGCCCACCAGGGTCTCGTAGCCGTCCGGAAGCCGCTCGACGAACTCGTCCACGTAGGCAGCTCGACCGACGGCACGCACGAGGTCCATGTCGACGGCGTGCGCGTCGCCGCCCTCCATGCCGTAGCAGATGTTCTGAGCGATGGTTCGGTGCAGCATCTGCGGGTCTTGGGGAACGTAGGCGATGTGGCCGCGCAGCGAATGCTGCGTGACGCAGGCGATGTCCTGGCCGTCGATCTCGATCAGCCCACCGTCGCGGTCGGCATAGCGCAACATCAGCTTGGTCAGCGTTGTCTTGCCCGAACCGGAGGGCCCCACGAGCCCAACGTGCTCCCCAGGCTCAATGCGCAGATCGAGGCCCTCGAAGAGCGGGGCTCCGGCGCGGTAGGCGAAGCGCAGGTCGCGGAATTCCACCTGCCCGTGCGGCACCACCATGTCAGGCGCCCCCGGGAGGTCGACGATGTCCGGCTCCATGGCGGCGATGCCGGCAAACTTCGCGCAGCGCCCGATGGCCCGTGAGATCAAGCGGATGAACTCGAACGACTCCTCAAGACTGGTCCCGACAAAGGTCGCGTAGAAAAGGATCAGGTACACCGCGCCGGCCGCCGCCACGTGGTGTAGCGCCAGCACCACGCCGACCACGATCGAAGCCCAGTTGAAGAAGGCCATTGCCGACTCCATCTGGATCCGCGTCGTGGTGAAGACCTTGCGGGCCCGGAGGTCCGCGCTGAGCGAGTCGGCCACCAGCGCGGCGACGTGCTCTTTCTCGCGCTCCTCGGCGGCCTGGGAACGCACCGTCGTCAGGTTGGCGATGGTGTCGGCGATCACGCCGGTAGCCCGCGAGTGGGCGTCGGAGAACTCCTTCTCCGCCGAGACCACCCGGGCCATGCGGCGATGCAGGACGAGGGCGAACACGCCGACCAACCCGGCCATGACGAGCGCGACAGGCCAGGCCACGACACCCAGCACCACGATTGCCCCCAGCGTGGTGACGCTGATGCGCAGGATCCCCCAGACCATGGCGTCGATCATGTCCACGAAGGCCCATGTCGAGGTCTCCAATGTGGCGATGACCTCGCCGGACGGCCGGTCGGTGTGCCACGAGTGGCTGAGACTCATCAGGTGGTCGTAGCCACTGGTGATGGCGCGGCCGAACGAACGCAATGTGGCGCCCCAGTTCATCCAGCCACCGATGCGCCCGAAGAGGGTGGCAATCGCCAACACCAGCGCGTACGCGAGCAACAACGGACCGAAGGACTGCCACAGATCCTCATGCGAGCCGGGCTGCGATATGCGGCTCAAGAGCGCAGCGAAGATCAGCGGGGCCGCGACTGCATTGGCCAGGGTGCCGAGGACGATGGCCGTGCAGGCGCCGGCGAAGGCGGCGCGGTCGGGCTGCAACTGGCGCCAGCAATACGCCAGGGTGTCCTTGGTCGAAGCGTTCGGGAAGAGGGTGCGTTCACCCATGGGTGTTCTCCAGTTGGGAGATGCAGCGAGCGGGATGAGGTGCGGACGCACTCGTCGTGCGTGACCCACCTCGGATTGCGTCCGGGCGGTCAGCCCGGCGGTGTCGTGGTCGGCGTCAGCGACCAGCGGGGCAGAGATCGGGCCCGGCCATCCGGGACCCCCCTCCGAAGGCACCAAGCAAAAAGGCGGGCGGCTGGGCCACTTGGGCGGACGCGATCGGTGACAGACGTGTCGTGCACGTCGTGTCTGTCGTCATTCCTGCCATGTGGTCACCTCGCTTCCGACTTCTGGGTGCGACCACGAAACGCTAGCCCAGAACATCGCGAAACGGCGCAAGAAATGTGAATTGACGCGTCCGCACGGCGCGACGAGGGCTCCGTCAGAAGAGTGGAGGCGTGTTCATTGCGTCGGCCGCCGACGCGGGCCGCTCCAAACCGAGGTGCGCCCAGGCGCGCTGTGTGGCCACCCGGCCCCGAGATGTCCGTTGCATCAAACCGCTCTGGAGCAAGAACGGCTCGTAGGCGTCCTCTATCGTGTCCGTCTCCTCACCCACGCACTGCGCCAGCGTGGTCAGGCCCACTGGCTGACCGCCGAAACGGCTGCACAACGTGGCCAGGATGGCCCGGTCGACCTTGTCCAGGCCCAGCTCGTCCACCCCGAAGAGCTCCAGGCCATCGCTGGCGATGGTGCCGTCGATAAACCCCTCGCCACGGACTTCGGCGAAGTCCCGGACCCGGCGCAGGAGCCGGTTGGCCACCCGCGGTGTGCCCCGAGAACGCTCGGAAATCCGAATGGCCCCCTCGGCGTCGATGCGCACCTTCAAGATGCGGGCCGATCGCTCCACGATGGCCCGCAGGTCGGCCGGGTCATACAGGTCCAGCCGGCCCACGAAGCCGAAGCGGTCCCGCAGGGGCCCGGCCACCAGCCCGGTCCGCGTCGTGGCGCCCACCAGGGTGAAGCTGGGGAGCTCGAGTCGGATGGAACGGGCGGTCGGGCCCTTCCCGATCAGGATGTCGAGGCGGCCGTCCTCCATGGCCGAATAGAGCATCTCCTCGACGGATCGGTGCAGGCGGTGGATCTCGTCGATGAACAGCACGTCGCCGTCCTGCAGATCGGTCAAGAGCGCGGCCAGGTCGCCGGCACGGGTGAGGACGGGGCCGGCGGTGATGCGGAAGCCCGCACCCATTTCGGTGGCCACGATGCCGGCCAGCGACGTCTTGCCGAGTCCCGGCGGCCCGGCGAAGAGGATGTGATCGACGGGCTGGCGCCGCTGGCGGGCCGCCTGCAGCACGATCCCCAGGTGCTCGACCAGTTGCGGCTGCCCCAGGAACTCCGACAGCGACCGGGGCCGCAGCCCGACCTCCTCGGCCTCCTCGGAGCCGTCGGACGCCACCGGGTCCACGACACGCCGACCACCAGGACCGGCCCCGCCATCCGGCTCACCACCACCCGCAAACTCCTCGGACTCGGACTCGGGCTCCACGGCCAGGACCTCCCGCCGGGCGCGGGGGCTCACCGACTCACCGCGAGGCCAGCTCGCGCAACGCCAGACGGAGCATCTCTTCCACCCCGACATCGTCGCGTAGGCCGTCGAGCGCACCGCGGATCTCGTCGGGGGCGTAGCCGAGCTCGCTCAGGGCCGCCCGCGCCTCGGACCGGGACGTCCGGGACCCGCCACCAGCACCGTCTGCCCCCACGCCGGCACCCGGGGCCGCCCCGGACCCCGACCCCGACAACGACAGGTCCGGCAGGTCGAGCCGACTCTTCAGCTCGATCAGCAGACGGGCCGCTGTCTTGCGCCCCACACCCGGCACCGTGCAGAGGGTGTCCAGGTCCTCCTCGAGCACAGCCGTGGACAGCGCCGCCGGCGACAGGGCGGCCATGATGGCCAGCGCCAGCGCGGGACCGACCCCGTGTGAACCGAGCAGCACCTCGAAGCAGCGCCGCTCGTCGTCGTGCGCGAACCCGTAGAGCACAATGGCGTCCTCGCGCACATGGGTGTGCACGTACAGCGTGGCCTCGACCGCAGTGCCGGCCACGACCAGTGCAGCGGCAGTGGCCGGGGTCACGGCCACCCGGTAGCCCACGCCACCCACATCGACGATGACCTCGCCCTCGCCGCTCCGTACCACCACCGCTCCGCGTAGAAGTCCGATCACGCTGTTCCCTCCTTGACGAGTGCGGCGTCCACGGCCCGCCGCAGGGGCACCGTGGTCAGGTGACAGACCGCCAGGGCCAAGGCGTCCGCCACGTCGGGCGGGCCCTCGATCGTGGGCAAGCCCAACACCTGGGCCACCATCCGCTGCACCTGGTCCTTGGTGGCGGCCCCGTACCCCACCAGGCTGAGCTTCACCTCGTTGGCCGTGTACTGGACGACCTCGCAGCCGCCCTCGGCCGCCACCAGGAGCGCCAGCCCGCTGGCCTGGCCCACCGACATGGCCGTCTTGGCATTGACCTGGAAGAAGACGCGCTCGACCACCACGGCGGCCGGCCGCAGCTCCTGCACGAGCGCCCGCAGTTCCGTGTGCAGGATCAAGAGCCGCTCGGCCAGGGGCGCCGCCGGATCGGTCTCGACCACGCCGGCCGCGTGCGCTCGCAGTCCGGCCGTGCCCTCGGCGCGGGCCACCAGTCCGTAGCCGCAGCGTGACAGGCCGGGGTCGACGCCCAATACGAACATGCGTTCGCAGGATAGTCGGGTGGGCTGCGCAGGGGGCGGATCTGGTGGAGGCCGCCGCGTCGGTGCTGCCCGAACCGGGGCGGCGGGCCGCCCTGAATTCAGCCTTCGAAGGAGGCCAGGACCTCGTCGGAGATGTCGGCGTTGGAGTGGACGGCTTGGACGTCATCGTGGTCGTCGATGGCTTCGAGGAGGCGCAGGACCTTCTTGGCCTCTGCTTCGTCGGGGACGGGGACCAGCTGGGTGGGCTCGAGGCTGAGGTCGACCGACTCGGGCGTGATGCCGGCGTCGTCGAGCGCCTGGCGGACCGACTCGAGGTCGCTGGGCGCGCTGGTCACGACCCAGGCGGCGCCGTTGCTGGTCATGTCCTCGGCCCCGCCCTCCATGGCGATCTCCATGACCTTGTCCTCGTCCTTGTCGAGGCCGACAGTCACGATGCCCTTGCGCTCGAACTGCCAACCCACGGCGCCGGGCTCGGCCATGTTGCCGCCGTTGCGGCTGAACAGGTTGCGCATCTCGGCGCCGGTGCGGTTGCGGTTGTCGCTGAGCGTCTCGACCATGATGGCCACGCCGCCGGGGCCGTAGCCCTCGTAGTTGATGGCCTCGTAGCGCACGCCCTCGAGGTCGCCGGTCCCCCGCTTGATGGCCTTCTCAATCGTGTCGAGCGGCACGCTGGCCGCCCTGGCCTTCTGGTAGGCGGTGCGCAGGGTGGCATTGGCCTCGAGGTCGCCGCCCCCGTCCCTGGCCGCGACCTCGACGAGGCGGATGCACTTGGCGAAGATCTTGGCGCGGGCCTTGTCCTGGGCGCCCTTGCGGTACTTGGTGGTCGCCCACTTCGAGTGACCCGACATTGACTCCTCGTTCCTTCTTGTCTCTTGATCTGGCCGGTTCGGGTTGGGGCAGGTAGGAACAATGAGTGTATCGAGGCTGCTTCGTGCTCAGCCCGGAACCGGGGTGACCGGGACGGAGACGGCCCCGCCGACGATCCGGTGGTGGCGGCCGATCGGAGCAGGCTGGGGTTCGGGCGAGCGCAGGCAGGGCGGGTGAGGACGGCGTTCGCCGAATCCGGCACATACGCTCCTCGGGTATGACGCCGCTCCGCCAGGCTGCCCCTCCGTCCCCCTCTTCCGCAACCTCGGGCGGTGGGAGCAGCGGCCGCTCCGGACGCCGACAGCGGGTTCTTCTCGTGAGTGCTGCGTTGGCCGCCGTCGGGGCGGCCGGTGTGGCCTACAGACGCGTCGCGGCACAGCGCGCCGTCGATGGCGAGGTCGAGGACGAACGGCTCGCACTCGGGTGGGGCGAGGACGTCACTCGGCCAGACCACACCATCGTTCGCATGGGGGACGGGGCACAGCTCGCCGTCTGGGATCTGGCTGGCGAGGGCCCAGAGGCTTCGGTGGTCGTCCTCCCCCACTGCTGGGGCTGCAGTCACGAGGTCTGGTTGCCCGTCGCCCGCCGACTTCACGGGCAGGGCTTCCGTGTCGTCCTCTACGACCAGCGCGGCCACGGGATCAGCACGAGGGGAACGGCGCCGCTGACCATCGAGACGCTGGCGCACGACTTGACGGCGGTACTCGAAGCGACCGACGTGCGCGACATCGTGCTGGCGGGGCACTCCATGGGCGGCATGACGATCATGTCGCTGGCCACGCACCGGCCCGAGGTGTTGCGGGAGCGGGCCAAGGCGGCCGTGCTCGTGTCAACCGCCGCGACGAGCCTGGGCGATCGTTCGGCGCGGGGAGCAAGGGTGGCCAGCGCGATGGTGGCGTCGCCCGTCGTCACGCGGGCGATGCAGTCGAAGAACGGGCACGTCTTCGTACGCTCTGCTTTCGGCGACAATCCGGTCCGCGCGCATATGGACCTCACCCGAGACCTTTTCGGAGCCTGCCACGGCACCGTGCGCGGCGACTTCCTGCTGTCGATTTCGACGATGGACCTTCTGGAAGGCGTGGCCACCATGGCAGTGCCCACGACGGTGATGGTGGGCACGCGTGACGCACTCACACTGCCGAAGAAGGCAGATCAAATTGTGGCAACCGTTCCAGGGGCGCGCCTCGTCACCCTGCAGAACAGGGGGCACATGCTTCCGCTCGAAGACCCTGACGCGGTGACCGACGAGATCGTGCGGGCCGTCAAGGGGTGATCGCTTCGAGGCTCATTTCCGTGGCGGGGGGTGCCAGGTCGGCGAGGGCGACGAGACGAATACCCTTCCCTGCGGGCTGACGAACCGCACGGCCGCCTGAGCGTCTCCATCCATCTTCCACCCGAGCTCGTGCACCCGGCTGTGGTGGGCGACACAGAGAGTCAGCAGGTTCGACATGACGGTGCGTCCCTGCTTGGACGCCCACACGATGTGATGGATGTCGGTCACGTTCTTGCACCCGCATCCGGGAAAGCGGCAGCCCTTGTCACGACGCCGGATCTCGATGCGCTGCGCATCGCTCGGGTCACGCTCCAGTTGCTTCTGGTCGAGGCCGGTGCCGTCGGGCGCCTCGAAAGACAGGGTGACGTGGGCATTGCAGGCCAGGCGGCGCGCCACTTCGGCCGAGATCGGCCCTACCCCTTCGATGGAGGCGTGGCCGTAGCCGTCGCCGTAGAGCAGACGGTCGAGGTCGGTGTGGACGACCATGGTGGTCCGGGAACCCCCGTGGGAGGGGACCTGGCCGCCGCGCTTCTCCCGCCCCTGTTCGATGCAGATGTCGAGCATGGCATCGGCGCATCGGCTCTCGAAGCGCACGTAGTCGGCAGCGTTCGCGCTGGGATGGTCGTGTCGGCGGGCCCGGCTCAGAATGGCTGACTTGACCAGGGCGTAGGCATCACCCGTCAACTGGGCCCAGATCAGGCGGCGTTCGTCGTCGAAGCGGACGAAGCGGTGCTGGAACTGGGCCGCCGCCTCGCCGTCCGAGGCGCCTTTGACCTCAGTCGCCAGCTGGCGGGCTTGCTTCGGCGTCCAGTGTTGCGACGCCGCGGCCAGGTCGGCGTCTGTCTCGGATGTGGCGACCGCGGCGAGCGGGGCGAAGACATCGAGGGTGAGGCGGCCCTCCGAGAGGGCGTTCGAGAGAGCCGGAAGGTCCTTGACCCTCCGTGCAGCATCGACCAGCGTGCGGGCCCGGGCGCGGCTGACATGGCAGCGCGCGACCAGCCAGTCCCGCATGGACAACGCACCGTCCCCCCGCCAGGCCTCGGCTCGGTCGAATTCGGCGATGTCGCCGAGCATGGCGCCCTCGTGCTCGGAGATGACCCGCTGGTGGCGCCCGATGCTCTCCGCCAACTCGGCCGAGCGGGGATCACCTCCGTAGTCCCGACTGAGCGGCCTGGTCCGGCGGGCAGGCGTAACGCCGCCGGGGTCAGACGAACGGGAACCTCGGGCGGCGCCTGCCATATGGACGAACGGTCGGGTGGGGCGCCAGTTCGGCGCGGGGGTCGAGAACCTACGTGGTTGTCGCTGCGGTTGCTGCAGTCGATACGGTCGCTGCGGTCGCTGCGGTCGCTGCGGTCGCTGCGGTCGCCGGCGTGGGCGTGGCGGCGGAGTCGGCACGCATTGGGGCGGGGTGGGATTGGCGCAACAGGGCAACGCTGGTGATCAGCATCACGACGAGGAAGCCGACGTAGGCGCCCCAACCGATGATCAGCCAGGCGTGACCGTGGTAGCTGCTGAACGTGACGCCGATCCAGACGGCGATGCAATTGAAGATGGCGACCAACAGCGCCAGCCAACCGAGCCACGCCGTCGCCAGCTCGGCGCGGAGCATCGCCCAGCCGAGGGCGGCGAGGAAGACGGCGGTCATGACGGACGTGACCGAGAAGAAGATCGTGTTCAGGTCGCCGAGCGCCCGCACCAGCGACGGATCGTTGAGACCGCCTCGTTGCGCATCCATGAAGGCGAGCAGCACCGTGGGCAGCGCGGCCATGGCGGTGGTGACGGAGACCCCGATACCGGCGGCGAGGACGACGGGCGCGAGGGATGCGACATCGCCTTCGGCGCGCCGGAGCACGCGGTACAAGTAGGCCGCGAACCAGAGGAGCGCCCCTGCGGCGAAGAAGTCGAAGATCATGCCGGCTTGCAGCGCGACGTGATGGTCGTGGACCCATGCCAGCGTCTTGGCCGGTGCGGCGTCGACGCGGGGCTGTTGCGGATAGATGAATCCCGACAGCACGGCCAAGACGAAGTAGGCCAGGCCGCTCAGTGCCCCGATCCGCTCGAACATACGGTCACGCATGTCTTCCCCTTCCCCCGTGCCCCGTCCCCCCGTACCCGTCACGGTGGACGGGACGTGGTCAATATAGGACTGGTCCGGGTTGCGTGCTCGGGCTCGGGCTCGGGTCACGGAATCAAGGTCAGCGGATGACGGAGTCTCCGAACCGCTGCAAGGCCTCGAGCGCGTGGGCGAGCGAATCCCCAGGCACGCCGGCTCCCGACCAGGTGACCCCGAGAGCCGCCAGTTCCTCATCCGCCTCTCGTCGGGCCTCCGCATTGAACGACTCCTGGCCCGGGTCGCCCCCGGCGCCGGTGCCGAACGCCACGTCGACGCTCTTCGGATCCCGCCCGGCCTCCTCCATCAGTTGCCAGAGCTCATCGAGCATGGGGCGCAGGTCGTCCACCGACTCGAGCGGCGGCGTCTTGGCGGTGGTGGACAGAACCTTGGCAGCGGGGAAGGGACTCCACCCGTCGCCGTAGCGGGCGACACGCCGGCGCGACATGCGGCTGTTGCCGCCGATCCAGATCGGCGGATGGGGTGCCGGCTTGGGGTTGGCCGTCTGCCCCTTCGCACTGAACGTCACGCCCTCGTAGGCGAAATCCTCTTCGCTCCAGATGCCGCGGATCACCTCGATGGCTTCGTCGAAGCGCGCATTGCGCTGCTCGAAGTCAACGCCGAGCGCACGGTACTCACCGCGGAGATAGCCGGTGGCGACGGCGAGGGTGAAGCGTCCTCCGGAGAGGGCGTCGAGCGTCGCCGCCGCCTTGGCCACCACGAAGGGGTTGCGGTACGGGAGCACGAGGATGTTGGGGATCAGTCGCATCCGATCGGTCACGGCCGCGCAGAACGCCAGGGCGGCGAACGGGTCGAGGGCGTCGTGGCCACCGGCCTTGAGCCACCGATCGGTGGGGGCGGGGTGGTCGGTGAAGCCGATGCCTGCGAATCCAGCCTCTTCGGCGACTTGGCAGAAGCGGGTCAGCGCGGCCTTCGTCGTGAATTCGGGGTTGTAGGGATGCGCAATGAGCGGATACGTCACCGAATAGTTCATGGCGCTGCACCCTAGTGTTCCGCACTCTTCCGCTCGGGTTCCCGGCGTCGGCCGCGGACATCAGCCCTAGGCTTCCCAGCGTCCGGTCACAGCTCCTGAAGGAGGACCTCAATGCAGCTCGGGCCGAGGGCACGGTCGCAGTCGTGACTGGTGCGAGTCGAGGCATCCGCATGGCGGTCACCAGTGCTCTGACGTCGGACGGCGCTCACGGGGCGGTCGGGGCGCGATCCCGGAGGGCAGAACTCGACGTCCTCACGGAGATGAGGTCGGCCGAGTGGGTCGTGGCCGCCGGCCACTTCACGACTTCCGACGAGGCGACGGACCGCATTGTGTACCCGGCCGGTGCACGAACGGGCAACGTCACCGGGTCCGACTTCACCATCGACGGCGGGCTCATCAAGACGCCCTGACCCGGGGTGTGCCGCCTCGCTCGATCCAGAAACCGAAAGGAGAGTGCTGGACATGCAGACATTTCTCACCGAGGTACGGGAAACCTTGGCTCCGAACCGGGACGAGCGCTTCGGCCCGTTACCGCCACTGCTCGTCGCCATGACGGTGGTCACCGGTCTGGTCGATGCCTTCAGCTACCTGCTCCTCGGCCACGTATTCGTGGCCAACATGACGGGCAATGTCGTCTTCTTGGGCTTCGCGGTCGCGGGCGCGCAGGGCTTCTCCATCGCGGCGTCGTCGGTGGCGCTGGTGTCGTTCGGGCTCGGGTCGGTCGTCGGCGGCCGGATCGTGGGGCGCTTCGGCCATCACCGGGGTCATCACGTCGCAGTGGCCACCGCCACCCAGGCGGTACTCCTGGCCGTGACCGTGATCCTCGCGTTCATCGGCACGCACCCGTTCGGTTCAGGCGTGCGCTACCCACTGATCGTCCTCCTCGCGCTCGCCATGGGCGTACAGAACTCGAGCGTGCGCCGGCTGGCCGTCCCGGATCTCACGACGACGGTCCTGACCCTGACCGTCACGGGCATCGGCGCAGACAGCGCGCTCGGTGGTGGGAAGGGGTCCAAGTCGGGCCGACGCCTGATCTCCGTCGCTGCCATGTTCCTAGGGGCCCTGATCGGCGCGGTCCTGATCCTGCATGTGCACGTTGCCCTTCCACTGGTCCTTGCCCTCGTCATCGCGGTCGTCGTGGCGGCTTTGGGTTACCGGTCGGGTCGGTCGAATCCGGCGTGGACACGGGCCGAAGACTGACGGCGGCCCGCGAGGGTGCACAGGGCCGTAGCGATGAGGCCCAAGGCGCGGCGGCCGGCAGGGTGCACAGCCCGCAGCGCAGGGCGTCGGACCACGCCCAGGTCACTGGAGTCGATGACGTGGACCCCGATGGGGGCGGCACAGGCCGACCGCCGATCCCGGGAGGGTCGGGCCGGTCCCGGGATGTGAGACATCCCCTTCCGGCGCAGGTCGGTTGGCCATGATTGACGCATGGCGAGCACGGACAGCCCCTCCCCCTCGCCGGTTTCGCGCACCCGGATGCAGGCGCTGCTGGACCTGGCGTTGGGGCCCGATTCCTACGGGATCCTGTTCTTGTTCCTGGTGGTCGACTACATCTTCCTGACGGTGGGCTGGAGCGGCAGCGTGGCGCTCATCGTGAGTGCGATCTGGCTCGGGCTCACCGTGCTGCTGGCGTTCCGGACGTCGGAGGTCCCGCACCGCCTCATGCTCGCAGTCCGGATCGCCGTCGCCGTGATCGTGGTCGCGGCGGTGGCAGCGGCGCTCGGAGGGGGCGCCCGGGCCTACGGCACCATCGTGATCCTGGTGTCGATCCTGGTGCTGGCGAGCCCGGTGGCGGTGGGATGGCGGATCTTGCACCACTCCCGAGTGACGACGCAGACCGTTCTCGGAGCGTTGTGCATCTACGTCCTGATCGGTCTCGTGTTCGCCAACGCCGACTACGGACTGCAACTGGTCTCGGGGAGCTCGTTCTTCGCCCAGCCCGGCCATCACGGGCCGGCGGACTTCGCCTACTTCAGCTACATCACCATGGCCACCGTCGGTTACGGCGACCTGTCGCCGGCGACCGGGCTCCCCCGCACCAACGCGGTGCTCGAAGCGCTGGGGGGCCAGATCTTCCTGGTCGTGTTGGTGGCGCGTCTGGTGGGGATGTACACGCCCACGTTCCGCTGGGCTCAGGAGCTGGGGCGCCGGCCGGGCGAGGCGGCTCCCGAGGACGGGGCTGAGGGCGGGACGAGCGGAACGATTGCTGGCTGAAGGCCCGGATCAGACCATGAGGACGACGGGCACGATCATCGGGCGGCGTTTGGTCCGGTCGCCGACGAACTTGCCCAGGGCCTTGCGGGTGTGGCGGCTCAGCACCTCGATGTCGTGGGCCCCGTCGCGCAGCGCCTGGGTCACCGCCGCCGCCACCACCTCGCTCGCCTCTTCGAGGAGTTCTTCGGCCTCGGGCGCGTAGACCCAGCCCCTGGTCTCGATCACCGGTGGGCAGCTGAGCTTGCTCTGCTGGCGGTCGACCGTGACCACAGCCATGA
This sequence comes from uncultured Acidimicrobiaceae bacterium, assembly GCA_963742035.1. Lineage (GTDB taxonomy): Bacteria > Actinomycetota > Acidimicrobiia > Acidimicrobiales > RAAP-2 > Bog-473. Next base: position 243,295 of record CAVUKH010000007.1, on the reverse strand, counting down.
CGACGCCTTCCTCGGCCAGTTTCTTGCGGTCCCGCAGCACACCGTGCTCGAGATCGCCCACCGTGCCGTCCACGTAGACGTAGCCGCCGGGGACCTTGCCGTCGCGGGAGATGCCCTTGGCGTCGAGCTGGATGACGTCGCCGTCCTCGCACAGCAGCACCTTGGCCGGGTCCAGACCCATGGACAGCGCCAGGCGGGCGTGATGCACCATGTGGCGGAATTCGCCGTGCACCGGCACGAAGCATTCCGGCTCGGTGACCGAGATCAGCGTCCGCAGCTCCCCTTGGCGGGCGTGGCCGCTGACGTGCACGGCCTCGGCCCCGGAGTGCACGACCTCCGCGCCGCGGCGGTGCAGATCGTCGATGACCTGGCCCACGGACCACTCGTTGCCCGGGATCGGATGGGCGCTGATGACGACGACGTCGTCCTCGCCGATGCGGAGCCACTTGTTCTGCCCGGTGGCCATCAGCGACAGCGCCGACATCGGCTCGCCCTGGGAGCCGGTCGAGATCACGCACACCTCGCCCGGAGGCACGCTGTCCACCGCCTCGATGTCGATCTGCACACCGTCGGGGATGCTGATGATGCCCAGCCGTGCCCCGAGCTCGACGTTCTTGCCCATGGAGCGGCCGAGTGTGGCCACCTTGCGGCCGTTGGCCACGGCGGCGTCGATGATCTGCTGCACGCGGTGCATGTGGCTGGCGAAGCAGGCCACCACGATGCGCTTGCCAGCCTGGGCTGCGAAGACCCGTCGCAGCGTCACGCCCACCGTGGATTCCGATTCGGTGAAACCGGGCTCCTCCGCGTTGGTGGAGTCCGACAGGAGGAGGCGGATGCCCTCGGTGCGGGCCAACTCCCCCATGCGCGACATGTCGGTGCGTCGACCGTCCACCGGCTGCAGGTCGAGCTTGAAGTCGCCCGAGTGGAGGATCACGCCCTGGGGCGTGTGGAACGCGATGGCCATGGCCTCGGGAACCGAGTGTGTCACCGGGATGAACTCGACGTCACAGGCGCCGATCTTCAGCCGCTCGCCGTCCGCCACGGAAATGAACTTGGTATTGCCGGCCAGACCGGCCTCCTCGACGCGGTGGCGGGCCAGGCCCACCGTCAGCTCGGAGCCGTAGATGGGCGCACGGACGTCGCGCAGCAGGTAGGCCAGACCGCCCGTGTGGTCCTCGTGGCCGTGGGTGAGGACGATCCCGTCCACCCTGTCCTTGCGATCCTGCAGGTAGGTGAACTCGGGCAGGACCAGGTCGATGCCCGGCATGTCCGGGTCGGGGAACATGATGCCGCAGTCGAGGATGACAATGCGCCCGTCGACCTCGATACAGGCGCAGTTGCGTCCGATCTCGCCGAGTCCGCCCAGGAAGACGACCCGGACCGGCTTCGGTTTGTTGCCGCGCTCAGCCAAGCGGGGCGACCGTGACCGCAGGGGGCCCGACGGCGGCCAGTATCTTCTGCGCCTGCGTGTCGAGCTCGGGGGTGGAGGCGCCCATCGGCAGTCGGCATTGGCCGACGTGCAGGCCGAGCGCGCGCAGCATGGCCTTGGCCGGGAGCGGGTTGGGGAACTCCGTCGACGACTCGAAGTCAAACGAGTCGAGCAGCTCGGCGTTGCCGGCGATGGCAGCGGCCAGGTCGCCCCCCAGGAAGGCGTCGACCACCCGGCGGAACTGGGGGCCGATCCAGTGGGCGGCGACGCTCACGATGCCCACGGCGCCGACTGCCAGCAATGGCAGGGTCATGACGTCGTCGCCGCTGTAGATCTCGAAGCCCTGCGGGGCCTGCGCGACGAGGTGCGCCGTGGTGGCCGGGTCGGCCGCAGCGTCCTTGAGGGCGACGATGTTCGTGACCTCCCGGGCGAGTCGGAGCATGGTCGGCGTGGCGATGCGTCGACCGCTCCGGATCGGGATGTCGTAGAGCATGACGGGGAGATCGCCCGCCGCCTCGGCCACGGTCCGGAAGTGCTCGAAGATGCCGGACTGGGACGGCCGGTTGTAGTACGGCGTGACCAGGAGGACGCCGTCGACACCGCTCCGTGCCGCGTGCTCGGTCATGGCGACGGAATGGGCCGTGTCGTTGGAGCCGGTGCCGGCGATCACGGGAATCGTCACAGCCTCGGCCACGGCGCGCCACAGTGCGACCTTCTCGTCGTCCGTGAGGACCGAGCTCTCCCCGGTGGAGCCACTGAGCACGAGCCCGTCGCTCCCGTGCGCGGCCAGCCAGCGGGCCAGGTCGACCGCGGCGGCGACGTCCAACTCGCCCTCGTCGTCGAACGGGGTCACCATGGCGGTGATCACGCGCCCGAACCGGGGCGGGACCTGCGAGTCCTGCTGTGCGGGGCTCATCGCCCCTTCACGCTACCAGCGATGAGTGACGCTCAGGCGACGTTGCGCTCGGCCGGCGAGCCGTCGGCGAACGCGTCCTCCTCCTGGGTGGAGTCGGTCAGGTTCTCGAAGGCGATCGCACCCATTTCGGTGAACTTGGTGCGGAGCCAACCGTCGGCGGCATCGAGCAGTCCCAGCTTCTTGAGGTTCGGGACGATCTTGGAGAACAACAGGATCTGGAAGTCGTCTCGCTCGGGCGCCGCCTGCATGATCTTGATCACGTCGGCCGTCGGCACCTCCATGCGCTCCCACACCTCCTGCATGGCCATGCGGTCCTTCATGCGGATGGCCGCCTCGAAGGCGAACTCCTGGCGCTCCCTGAGCTCCGCCGCGCTGAGCTCCTTGTAGTACTCCTGCAGGCTGAGCACGCCGAAGGCCACGTGGCGAGCCTCATCGGCCATCACGTAGCGCAGCAGCTTCTTGAGGAGGGGCTCGGTCGTCATCATGTGGATGAATCCGAAGGCGGCCAGCGCCAGGCCCTCGACCATGATCTGCATGCCGAGGTACGTCATGTCCCAACGCGGGTCGGCCACAATGTCGTCGAGCAGCAACCCGAGGTGGGCGTTCATCGGGTAGTGGCCCGAGAGCTTCTCGTCGAGGTACTTGGAGAAGACCTCGACGTGGCGGGCCTCGTCCATCACCTGGGTGGCGGCGTAGTACTTGGCGTCGATCCAGGGCACCGTCTCGACGATCTTGGCCGTGCAGAGCAACGCACCCTGCTCGCCGTGCATGAACTGCGACAGGAGCCAATTCTGGTTCTCCATGCCGAATTGGATGAACTTCTTCTCGTCCCACTTGGCCAGGGCCGTTCCGGCCAGAGTGGCCTCGTCCCACTGCGCCTGCGCCGGGTTCGCCTCGGCGTTGGCGATGACCACCTTCTCCTGGTCCACCTCGATCGACCAGTCCAGATCGGTCTGCCCGTTCCACTGGGCCTTCTTGGCCTTCTCGTAGAGCTTGTCGAGTTGGGGCTTGGCGCCCTTCTCGTAGTCCCAGGTGAATTCGGCCGGGCAGTTGTCGGGCACGCGGTGGAAGCCCTCCACGTCGTACTTGCCGACGACGCTCATCACGGCTTCGAGGTCGTGGATGTTCTCGCGCCCGATCAGGTCGAGGTTGGACCGCAGTTCCTCGGTCGTGTTCTCGTCGAGTGTGGTCATTGTGCCGCCCCCTTGGTGGTTGGTCTGGTACGGGTCGAATTGCGTGCGTGGTCCGAGGTCGAGGTCGAGGTCGAGGTACAGGTGGCGCTGGAGGTGAGCGTGGAACCGGGCCCTGAGCCCGCCGCCTCCACGCGCAGGGCGAGGATGCCGGGCAGGACGAACGCCCGCACCAGGGCCCGGGTGTCCGCCGGGTCGCTGAGGTCGGCATGTGGAGAGGGGTCCGAGCAGTAGGCCATGACGATGCGCACGGCCCACTCCGCGGCGCGGGATGCCTGTTCGGGCTCGAGCCAGCGGGCGAAGAAGGGAGCGGCCAGGTCGCCGGCCACTCGCATCACCTGGTCGAAGCCGCCGAACGTCACGAAGGGCAGGACGGCGCCGGGCTCGTGCTCGAGGAGGTAGGCCAAGGGCTCGTGGCCGCGCAACCAACGGGCCGACTCGACCATGCCGGCCACCAGCACGTCCTCGAGGTCACCGGCTTCGCCCATGACCACGGCCAACGAGGAGAACAGGCGGGCGACCTCGGTCTCGACCACGGCGGCGAGGATCCCCTCCTTGCCCCGCGGGAAGGCCCGGTAGGCGGTAGCACGGGACAGGCCGGCGGAGCGGGCGATGTCGTCGACCGTTGTCTTGGCGATGCCCTGGCGGGCCAGGCAGCTGAGCGCCCCGTCGACCAGTCGGACCCGGGTCGACGAACGGTCGTCCGCTCCGAGGTGCCGGACGACGGCGTCGCGCGACCCTTTCCGGGGGCCGGTCCCTACGGATTCTGTTCGCGCCGCAGTTGCACCCACTGATGAAACAGTACGGCGATTTTTGTCTCACTGTCAACCACTTGGGCGGGTGGCGTGCGTGCCGACGTGCGGCCAGGGGCGGAGGGCGATCGGCCTCAGCTCAGTTGAGGTTGAAGTGACCCGGAGCGATCGACGTGATGAGGAGCACCAGCACGGCGAGGACGGCGACGCTCCCCCCCACCGTGAGCACCAGGGCGGTGTTGCGGTCCCGCAACTCGCCGGCGTAGTCGTAGAGGAAGCCCAGAAGACCGCCGACGACCAGACCCCCGACGTGGGCGCGCCAGTCGGTGTTGCCCGTGAAGCCGATCGCCAGGTTGAAGACCAACAGAATGGCGACCGGGGTCACGGGCAGCCGGCGACGCAGCCCCACCACAATGTAGGCGCCGAGGACTCCCATGATGGCTCCCGAGGCACCGATCCCCAGCTCGTTGTGCGGACCGAGGAGGTACGAGCCCACGCTGCCGCCGAGCCCCGCCAGCAGATACAAGGCGATGAAGCGCACCTTGCCCAGGAGCACCTCGAGGGCCGGGCCGACGATGAGCAGGGTGATCATGTTGAAGAAGATGTGCTCGAAGCTGGCGTGGAGCCACATGGCCGTGAAGGCCCGGTAGTACTGGTGGAGCTGGTGTACCCCGTCGGGCCACAAGCCGTACCGGTCGACCACGCGTGCGTTGGTGCCGAAACCCTCGAGGAAGAACACCACCACGTTGATGGCGATGATGGTGAGCACGACCGGCGTCGGGTTGGTCGAGCCGACGACCCCTGTCCGGCCCCGACTGGTGTGGGTGAAGGCCGGCACCTGCCGGGAGCGCTTGGCCCCTTCGGACGTGCACTCCGGGCATTGCCAGCCGACGGGCGCTGCGTTCATGCAATCGGTGCAGATGGGACGGTCGCAGTGACCGCACAGCACCGAGGCGGCCTTCTCGGGGTGGCGGTAACACGGCGGGGGCGGCGCAGGCTGTGGTTGCGACTGCGACCCGGAGGAGCTCACCGGATGCCGGCGAGCAATTCCGAGCGCACCAACAACGCCACCTGCGCGTGGTCGTTGAGATCCCAGCGTCCGGGCGAGCTGATGTAGGACAGCACCATGCGAGCCAGGAAGTCGGCCGCCGCGTCGAGACCGGTCCCTTCCGCCATGCCGTGGCGCACCAGGTAGGGCGCCAGGAACTGCGCCACCAGCGTGTGGGTCTGGTCCGCCTCGGTGGACAACCGCGGCAGCAGGATGTCGGGCTCGGTCACCAGGACGCGCTGCAGGACCTCGTGTTCGACCAGGGCGTGGTGCGCGAACATGAGCCCGCGCTCCATCACCTCTTCGAGCGTGTCGGCGTCGGAGACCTCTGCATAGAGGCGCAGGAAGAACCGGGAGAACTCCCACCCCACCACGGCGGAGAACAGTTCGTCACGCCCGCCGGGGAAGTAGCGGTAGACCGTCGCCCGCGAGACCCCGGCCGCGCGGGCGGCGTCCTCGACCGTCGTCTTGGCGAAACCCCAGCGAGCGACACAGTCGTAGGTCGCCTGCAGGAGTCGCTCCCGGACGTCTGGGTTCACAGCCCGAGCAACGCCTCGAGGCCCACCGTCACTCCGGGCCGACCGGGTACGGCGCGCACCGCCAGCAGCACGCCCGGCATGAACGAGCGGCGGTCGTAGGAGTCGTGGCGGATGGTCAGGGTCTGACCCGGCGCTCCGAAGATGACCTCCTCGTGCGCCACCAGTCCGGGGAGCCGCACCGAATGCACGTGCACGCCGTCCGTGGTCTCGCCGCCACGGGCACCGGGCAGCACCACGTCGGTGGTCGGGTCGGGTGGCAGCGCGCCGCTCCCCGCCTCCCGCCGCGCCGCCGCGATCAGGGCGGCCGTATGCATGGCGGTCCCGGAAGGTGCATCACGCTTGGCGTCGTGGTGCAGCTCAATGATCTCGACACCGTCCATGTGGGGCGCCGCGATACGGGAGAGGTGGAGCAACAGCACCGCCCCGATGGCGAAGTTGGGGACGACGACCGCGTTGGCGCGACTGGCGCTCCCCGAAAAGCGGGCCACCACAGCCGCCATGTCGCTCTCGGACAACCCGCTGGTCCCGATCACGGCGTGGACGCCCAGCACGGCATAGTGCGCGATGTTGTGCCGCACCGCCTCGGCGATCGTGAAGTCCACCACCACTTCGGCCCCCAGGTCGGCCAGCGCGTTGACCTCGCCCACGATCGTCCGGCCGGAGACGTCCACGCCGACGTGGCCGGGATCGATGGCGGCGACCAGTTCCATGTCGGTCGCTTCCGAGACGGCGCGGCAGACCTCTTGGCCCATGCGACCGCCGGCGCCGACCACACCGACCTTCTGCATGACCTGCAGGCTATCGGGCGGCCAGGGCGGGCTGGTGGGACTCGAAGTCCCGCCCGTCGAAGGGTCCGACGGCGCTCAGTGTGCGGGCCGACCGCACCAGCTCCCTCGCCACCTCAACGACATCGGGCCGCTCGACCCGGTCGATGTGCGCCAACACCTCGTCGACGGACAGCACCTCGGCGTGCAGCAACATGGACGCGCCGAGGCGGCTCATGCGGGCACCCGAATCTTCACCCGAAAGCAGCATTTCGGCCCGCAAGTTGCCCTTGGCCACCGCCAACTCCCGATCGGTCACCCCGTCGGCGGCCAACAGCTCGAGCTCCGCCTGCACTATGTGGAGGACCTCGTCGACGTGCTCCGGTGCCGTGCCGACCACGACGGCCAGCGACCCGCTGTCCTCGTATGCCGCCCGTTCCGACCACACCGAGTACGCCAGCCCACGCTGCTCACGCACCTTCTGGAAGAGTCGGCTCGACAGGCCTCCCCCGAGGACGTGATTCAACACGGCCAGGGCCCAGCGGCGCTCGTCGAACCGCGAGACCGACCGCATGCCGTACACAAGGTGGGCCTGTTCGGTCGAACGCCGGACCACGTCGAGCGCCACGGTGTCGGGTCCCGGCTGGGTGCGGGACGGGGCCGCACCACCGGACTCGCCGGCGAAGCGCCGCTCCAGGTCGGCCGCCACGGCGTCGTGCGTGCAGTCGCCGGCCACTGAGACGACCATGTTGGCCGGCCGGTAGTGCAGATCGAAGAAGGTGCGGATGTCATCACGGGTGATGCGCTGCACTGACGACGCCGTCCCCAGAGTGTCCCGTCCGAGGGCGTGGTCGGGGAAGAGGGCCCCCTGCCACCGCTCCGCGGCCAGGTCGGCCGGCTCGTCGGCATGCATCAGGATCTCGTCGAGGATGACGGTGCGTTCAGCCTCAATGTCGTCGGGCCGCAGGGCCGGCTCCCACATGATGTCGCTCAGAATGTCGAGGCCGAGTGAGAGGTGCTCGGAGAGCAACCGGATGTAGAAGGTCGTGTACTCCTTCGTGGTGAAGGCGTTGCAGTCGCCGCCTACCTCGTCGAGCGCTTCGGCGATGGCGACCGCGGAGCGCCGCTCGGTGCCCTTGAAGAGAAGATGCTCGAGGAAGTGCGACGCTCCGGCGAGCTCGTCGGGCTCGTCACGAGAGCCGGTGCCGACCCAGTAGGCGAGCGCCACCGAGCGGACATCCGCCATGGTCTCGGTGACCAGGCGGATGCCGCACGGCAGTACCGACGTCTCAATCAAGGAGCATCAACGACGGCGCGAGCGGCCGCGCGAGCGACCGCGATCACCGGCGCGATCGCCGCGGTCACCGCCGCGATCGTTCCCACCGTCAGCCGCGCCCGGGCCGAGATCGCCCAGATCCGCCACCAGCTCGGCCTCGAAGGCGTCCTCGAAGGACGCCCCGTCGGCGGTCCGCGCCGGTGCGGGGGACGACGACGCAGCATCACCGTTGCCCGAACTCGAACTCGAACTCGAACTGGAACCCGAACCCGAGCTCGAACCGTTCCCGCCCGACGAAGACCCGCCCCGGCCCGACGACGGCGAGCCGCCACCCGAACCGGCACCCTCTGGCGCCGAGGCCAACGACAGCGAGACCTTGCCCTGCGGGTCGATGTCGTCGACGCGCACCTCGACGGACTGACCCAGCGTCAACACGTCCTCGACGTTGTTGATGCGCTTGCCCCCCGCCAAGGAGGACAGCTTCGAGATGTGCAACAGGCCGTCCCGGCCCGGCAGCACGTTCACGAAGGCACCGAACTTGGTGATGTTGACCACCTTGCCCGGGTAGACCACGCCCACATCGGCGGTCGGCGGATCGAGGATCAGCGAAATACGGCGCCGCGCCTCTTCGACGGCGTTGCCGTCCTTGGCACCGATCGTGACCGTGCCGACGACACCGTCGTCGTCGACCGCGATGTCCGCACCGGTCTCCTGCTGCAGCGTGTTGATGACTTTGCCCTTGGGCCCGATGACCTCGCCGATCTTGTCGATCGGGATCTCCATGGAGACGATCTTCGGCGCGCTGTTCGCCACGTGGTCACGCGGCTCGGCGATGGCGCCCGCCATCACGCCCAGAATGGTCAGCCGGGCCTCCTTGGCCTGCAGGAGCGCCTTGGCCAGCACGTCGGCCGGGAGGCCGGCGATCTTGGTGTCGAGTTGCAGCGCCGTCACGGCGTCGGCCGTGCCGGCCACCTTGAAGTCCATGTCGCCGAAGGCGTCCTCCGAGCCCAAGATGTCGGTGAGGGTCACGTAGGTGCCCTCGTCATAGACGAGACCCATGGCGATCCCCGCCACGGGGGCCCGGAGCGGAACCCCGGCGGCCATCAGGGACAACGTCGAACCGCAGACAGAGGCCATGGAGGTCGACCCGTTGGAGGCCAGCACGTCGGACACCACGCGCAGGGTGTAGGGGAACTCCTCCTCGCCCGGCACGACCGGCAGCAGCGCCCGCTCGGCCAGCAGGCCGTGCCCGATCTCGCGACGCTTCGGACCGCGCATGAAGCCGGTCTCGCCCGTCGAGAAGGGCGGGAAGTTGTAGTGGTGCATGTAGCGCTTGTGGTCGACCGGGGTGATGGTGTCGAGCAGCTGGTTCATGCGGGGCATGCCCAGCGTCGTGACGTTCAGTACCTGCGTCTCGCCGCGCTGGAACAGGGCCGAGCCGTGCGCGGTCGGCAGCAGATCGATCTCGGCCGACAGCGGGCGGATGTCCGCGATGCCACGGCCGTCCACGCGCACGCCGTCCTCGACGATCCGCTTGCGCACCAGCTTCTTGGTGAGCGAGCGGATGGCCCCTTTGACCTCGCCCGGACGATCGGCGAACTCGTCGCCGAGCGCGGCGCGGATCTCCTCGCCGGCGGCGTCGAGCGCCGCGTTGCGCTCCGCCTTGCTGGTGACGAGATTGGCCTTGGCGATGGGGTCGGTCCCGACCGCCTCCACCCGGGCCCAGACGTCGTCCTGGTAGTCGGTGAACGTGGTGAACGGGATGGTGTGGATGGGGCCGCGCGCTGCCGTGTAGGCCTCGACGAGGCGGCGTTGCAGGTTGATGGACTCACGGATCCACGTCTTTGCCGCTTCCAGTCCGGACGCCAGCACCTCTTCGGTCACCTTGGGGGCACCGTCGTCGTAGTAGGTCCACGACTTCTCGGTCCCACCGGCCTCGACCATCATGATGGCTATCTCGCTGTCGGCGTCCTCGGTGAGGGCACGGCCGGCCACGACGAGCTCGAAGGTCGACTCCTCGCCTTCCTCGAACGTCGGATGCGGGATCCATGCGCCCTCAGTGGTGAACGCGACCCGCACGGCACCGATGGGGCCGTCGAAGGGGATGCCCGAGAGCATCAGCGCCGCCGACGCGCCGTTGATGGCCAGGACGTCGTGCGGGTTCACCTGGTCGGCCCCGATGATCGTCCCGACGACGTGCACCTCGTTGCGGAATCCGTCGGGGAAGGACGGACGCAGGGGGCGGTCGATCAGCCGGCAGGTCAAGATGGCCTGGTCCGAGCTCTTGCCCTCCCGCCGGAAGAACGAGCCGGGGATCTTGCCGGCGGCGTACGTCCGCTCCTCGATGTCAACGGTCAGCGGGAAGAAGTCTGTGCCCTCCCGGACCGATCGAGCTGCGGTGGCCGTGGCCAGCAGGACGGTGTCGCCGATACGGGCCACGACGGCCCCGTCGGCAAGCTGGGCGAGTTTCCCCGCCTCGAATGACATGGTTCGGTCGGTCCCGCTGATCGGGGCCGACACGGAAATGGCGTCAGCCATGATGCTCCTCGTGTCTCGGGGGCATCCTCGTTTCTGGTTCCCAGTAGTCGACCACCTCGAACCCGAAGTGAGCGGCGACTGGCAGCCAGGTGGCTGAAGACGCCCGGTTCTGTGGTGCTGCTGCTGCCGCTACCTTCTGATGCCGAGTCGGCCGATGATGGTGCGGTAGCGCTCGACGTCGTTCTTGCGGACGTAGTCGAGCAGCCGGCGGCGCTGGCCGATGAGCTTCATCAGGCCGCGCCGCGTGTGGTGGTCCCCCTTGTGCTCCTTCAGGTGCTCCGTCAGGTGGTTGATCCGGCCCGACAACAGGGCTATCTGCACCTCGGGAGAACCGGTGTCACTGTCGTGCAACCGGTACTCGGAGATGGTGGCCTGCGTGTCGGGCATAGAAAAAGAACCTCGAAGAACTTGTCGGAGTGTGGCGGGAACCCTCCCCGGCCGGTCAATATCGTAGCAGCCGCCCGCTGATCAGCGGTGATCAGGGCTGATCGGCCGAGGCGAGCACCCGTTCGGTGGTTTCCACGTCGACCCGCATCTGGGCGATGAGAGCCTCCACGGACTCGAAGCGCTGCTCGCCCCGCAGCCGGTGGGAGAAGGACACCCCGGCCGACTCCCCGTAGAGATCGTCGTCGAAGTGGAGCAGGTAGGCCTCCACCAGGACCGCGGCGGTGCCTGGCTCGTAGAAGGTGGGGCGCCGGCCGACGTTGATGGCGGCCGGGTGGAGAGAACCGTCAGCCCGCCGGAAGTGCCCGGCGTAGACAGCATCGGCGGGCAGGGCGGTGTCCTCGGCCACGGACAGGTTGGCCGTCGGAAAGCCCAGCTCGGGGCCGCCCCGCCCGTCGCCGTGCACAACGGTTCCCCGGACCTCGTGGGGGCGCCCCAGGAGTCGGGCCGCCGCTTCGACGTCGCCGTCGGCCAGCAGGGCCCGGATGCGGGTCGAGGACACGGCGTCGCGCCCGTCGCCGGTCAGACCGACCCCGACCACCTCGAAGCCGTACACGGCGCCCAGGCGGCGCAGCAGCTCGACGTTGCCCCGGCGGCCGTGGCCGAAGTGGAAGTCCTCCCCCACCACCACCAGGCGCGCTGACAACTGCTCGACGAGGACCTCCTTCACGAAGTCCTCGGCCGACTCCTCGGCCCGGGCCAGATCGAAGGGGATGACCACGGTCCGGTCGATGCCGCAGGCGGCCAGCAGCTCGAGCTTCTGTTCCAGGCCGGTCAGTTGTTTGGGAGCTGACTCGGGGCGCACCACCGCCGCGGGGTGGCGGTCGAAGGTCACCACCACCGTGGAGAGCCCCGCCGCAGCAGCCCGGGCCGACAGGTCGCGCAAGAGGGCGCGGTGCCCGAGGTGGACCCCGTCATAGGCCCCGATCGTGACAGCGGTTCCCTCACCGGGCGGCATCGCGACTGAGGGTAGTCGGGCGCCCGTCACTCGCCGGTCGGCTCGCTCGGGCCGGTCGGCTCGTTCGGGCCGGCCGGCTCGGTCGGCCCCGCCGCCCCGCTCAGCACCACTGCCGGCCGGATCCGGTCGCTGCTGGTGGCCTCGTAGACGGCCAGCAGCTCCCCGGCCTCGTCGAGCATGGCCCAGGGGCCGTCCCCGATGGCGCCCAGGGGAACCCGGTCGAGCGGCAACCCGGTGCGGATGGCGGCGGCGGCGTCCGCGGCGACGGTCACGGCGTCGAGGTCGCGCATGGCCTGCGCCGGCGTGAGGACCTGATCGGGCCCGATGGCGTCCAGCGTGTGCATGTCGGCCGCGCCGAACGAGCCGATGTCGGTGCGCCGCAGGTTGGCCACGTGTGCGCCGCCACCGAGCAGTCGCCCGAGGTCATCGGCCAGCACTCGGATGTACGTGCCCGACGAACACACCACCTCGGCTCGGTACACACCGAGGTGGCCGGGGTCGGGGTCGGGTTCGGTGTCGAAGCGGGTGACGGTCACCGTGCGAGCGGGGCGTTCGACCTCCACCCCCTGGCGGGCCAGCTCGTGCAGCCGTCGACCGCCGACTTTCACGGCCGACACCATCGGAGGCACCTGCTCGATCTCCCCGGTCAGCCCAGCGGCCGCCGCGGCCACCGCGTCGGGCGTGACGTTCGACATGTCGTAGGTGGCGAGGACCTCGCCGGAGGCATCGAGCGTCGACGTGGCCGCACCGAGCACGATGTCCGTGGTGTAGGTCTTGGGCAACGCGGTGAGGAAGCGCAGCAGCCGCGTGGCCCGACCCAGGCCGACCAACAAGACCCCCGTGGCGTCGGGGTCCAGCGTCCCGGCATGGCCCACCCGTCGCTGGCCGAAGACGCGGCGGCAGCGGGCGACCACATCGTGGGAGGTCCAGCCGGCCTCTTTGTCGATGACGACCAGGCCGGTGACGCTCGCCGGTGGCGGGTCGGGGCTCTCGTCCGGCCCTGGTCCTGGTCCCCGCTCACGATCAGTCACCAGCACCGACTCACGACTCGTCGGCCTGGGACTCCCCATCCTGCGCGGCCTGCGCGGCCTGCGCGGCCTGCGCGTCCTGCGGGTCGTGCAGGCCGCGCAGCAACTCCTCCACCCGGGAGCCCGCCGCGATGGCCGGGTCGGCCCTGAAGGTCAACCGCGGCGTGCGTTTCATCGTCATCTGGGCGCCCACGGTGCGCTGCAAATGCACCCGCCGCTCCTCGAGCACCACCGCCGTCGCCTCGTCCAGGGTGGCCAGGTACACCACGGCCGTCCGCATGTCGGGCGCCACGTCGACCGAGGTCACCGTCACCATGGGCAGCTCGTCGGCGTCGGCCAGCCGCTCCAGCTCCTCGGCCAGCACCTGCCGCAGCACCTGGTTCACCCGCAAGGTACGCGGATAGGTCGCCGTGCGCCGTCTCACAGCCACAACCTCAACTCCTCAGATCAGTGCGACTCGAACTGCGACCCGAACTCGAACTCGACTGGACAGACCTGGCCCGACCGGCCGGTGGCTCCGGAAAGTCCGGGATCGACTCAGGTCCTGGCGATCTCCCGCTCGTCGTAGGTCTCAATGATGTCCCCATCCTTGAGGTCCTGGAAGTCCGAGAGCCCGATACCGCACTCGAAGCCCGCCGCGACCTCGCGCACATCGTCCTTGAAGCGGCGCAGCGAGTTGATCGCACCCTTCCAAATGACGGTGCCCTCGCGCAGGAAGCGGACCTTGGAACCTCGGGTGATCTTGCCGTCGCGCACGTAGCAACCGGCCACGGCGCCGATCCGGGGCACCCGGAACACCTCGCGCACCTCGGCCTCGCCCGTGACGACCTCCTCGTACACCGGGGAAAGCAGACCGAGCATGGCCGCCTCAATGTCCTCCAGCAGCTTGTAGATGATTTCGTAGGTCCGGATCTCGACGTCGGACGACTCGGCCAGCTCACGGGAGCGCTTGTCGGGGCGCACGTTGAACCCGATGATGGTGGCGTTGGAGGCCGCCGCGAGCTGCACGTCGTTCTCGGTGATGCCGCCGATGCCGCGCAGGACGAAGCTCAGCTTCACGTCGTCGCGCTCCAGGCGCTTCAACGAGTCCGTCACGGCCTCCAAAGAGCCCTGCACGTCGGCCTTCAGCACAATGTTGAGCGTCGCCGTCTCGCCCCGCGAGATCTGCTCGAAGAGGTCCTCCAGCTTGGCCCCCGCCCCCGCCACGGGCTTGTGGCCCGACAGCCGGAAACGCTGGACCCGCGCCTCGCCCAAAGTACGGGCCCGGGCCAAGTCCTTGGCACCACGCACCTCGTCACCGGCGTGGGGCGGCTCCGAGAAGCCCAGCACCTGCACCGGCGTCGAGGGCAACGCCTCCTTGATGTGGTCGCCCCGGTCGTCGACCAGCGCCTTGACCTTGCCCCAGGCGGGGCCGGCCACGACGGGGTCGCCTACGCGAAGGGTGCCCTGCTCGACGATGACGGTGGCCACCGGACCACGGCCGGCTTCCAAATTGGCCTCCAACACGACGCCGCGGGCCTCGCCCTCGACCCGTGCGGTCAGCTCTTCGACTTCGGCCACCAGCACGATCTGCTCGAGCAGGCTGTCGATGCCGGTGCCCTGCAGCGCCGAGACCTCGACGACGATGGTGTCGCCGCCCCATGCCTCGGGCACGAGCTCGCGCTCGGACAGCTGCTGCAGCACACGCGTCGAATCGGCGTCGGGCCGGTCCATCTTGTTGACGGCGACGATGATCGGCACTTCGGCCGCCTTGGCGTGGTCGATGGCCTCGACGGTCTGGGGCATCACGCCGTCGTCGGCCGCCACCACCAAGATGACGATGTCGGTGGCCTCCGCGCCACGGGCCCGCATGGCGGTGAACGCGGCGTGGCCCGGCGTGTCGATGAACGTGATGCGGTGGTCGTTCCAGACGACCTGGTAGGCGCCGATGTGCTGCGTGATGCCGCCGGCCTCCCCCGCCACGACGTCGGTCGAACGGATGCGGTCGAGCAGCAGCGTCTTGCCGTGGTCGACGTGGCCCATGACGGTGACGACCGGAGGGCGCGGCCGCTGGTCGGCCTCGTCCTCCTCGTCCTCCTCCTCGAAGTAGCGGGCCAGGAGCTCCGCCTCCTGCTCCTCGCCGGGGTCGACCAGGCGCACGTCGGCACCGATCTCGGCCGCGAAGAGCTCGATCATGTCGTCGGTCAGCGACTGCGTCGCCATGACCATCTCGCCCTGCAGGAGCAGGAAGCGCACGATGTCGCCGGCGCTGCGGTTGAGCTTGGGCCCGAGGTCACGGGCCGTCGAGCCGCGCTCGATGATGATCTCGCCGTCCGGGACCGGAGCCGTCGACGGCTGGTACGTGGTGAGCTGCGTGGGTTCGAGCTCTTCGAGATTGCGCCGGCGCCTGCGGGCCCGCCTCTGGGGAGGCCGCCGCCCCGGCATGCCCCCACGTCCGCCCGGCGGTGGGGCACCGCCGGGCGCTCCACCACCCGGCCGACCGCCAAAACCGCCACCACCACCGGCGGGACGGCCGCCGTAGCCACCGCCCGACGGTCCACCGGTTCCCGTGGGACGGCCGGCGCCACCGGCGGGACGACCACCGGTGCGCTGCGGGTAGGAACCACCCGGACGCGACGGCGGCGCGCTGGGCCGACGCCCACCCATGCCGGGCGGCGGTGGGATGGGCCGTCCACTGGGCCCGAGCGGGGGCCGTGAACCCGGCGGCGGGGGCACGGGCTTGCCCGAGGGGCTGAGCGGTGGCCGAGTCGCGCGCGAGCGTTCGGGCGCGACAGGGGCCGCGGCGTCCGTCGGTGCCTGCGCCGCCGCGGCCGCGGCCGCGGGTGCGTCTGCGGCGGTGGGCGCTGGGCCCGCTGAGGTGGGTGCAGCCGACGGCGGTGCGGCCGACGGGGCCGCAGATGCAGCGGTGGGGGTGGGGGCCGGGGCGGCCGCGGCCGCAGGGGCCGGCGCAGGCCGCGTGGTCGGCGGCGCCTGGGGCGGCCGAGAGGCGGCGGGAGCCGCCGGAGCGGACTGGGCCGGACTGGCCGCGGCCGGGGCCGGGGTCGGGGTCGGCCGACTGCTGCTGATCAGGCGCGATGAACGAGCCGGAGCCTCGGACGCGGCGGCCGGAGCCTCGGACGCGGCGGCCGGAGCCGACACCGGACGGGCGGGCGCCTTCTTGACCGGAGCGCTGCTGGCGGCCGAGCTGCTCGATACGGACGTGAGCGGTCGCCTGGCCGGCGCCTCGCCGCCTGCGCTCTCGTCCCCGCCGCCCACCGGGGCGGCGGACTTGGCGGCCTTGGTGGCCTTGCCCGCCTTCTTGGCGGGCGCGGGCTCGTCGGGCTGGACCGGGCGACGCAGGCCCTCGGCGTCGGCCTTGCGACGGACGCGGTCGGCCTGGGCGTCCTCAATGGAGGAGGAGTGGCTCTTGACCCCGATCCCGAGGGAAAGGGCCAGCTCCAGCCCCTCCTTGTTGGTGAGGCCGAGCTCTTTGGCCAGCTCATAGACGCGGATCTTCTTCGGCAAGTGGTTCTCTTTGTCCTTGATTTGTCTCGGGGCATGGCGTCAACCCAGCCCCCTATCCTCGCACATCAGGTGCAGGGCGCTCCCACGCCTCACCCAGGTGTGCACACAACTGCTGCAGGTTCTCGGGGTCGATGGACGCCCCGAAGGCCCGTGCAAAGCCATGCCGGCGCACCGCGTCGTCCAGGCAGCCCGGCGAGTCCCGGCACAGCCAGGCACCTCGCCCCGCTGCATGCCGGTCCACCGACAGGGCCCCGCCCGGAAGCCGGACGATTCGGATCAGCTGGTCGGCCGGCAGGGCGCTCCGGCAACCGACACAGGTCCGTGTCGGCGCTATGCCTCGGCCTCTTCGGTCACCTCGGCCGTCACGACGACCTCCTCGACGACGACGTCACCGGCAGGCTCCGTTTCGGCCGGCGCGGCTGCCGGCTCTGCCGGCTCTGCCGGCCCCGGCCGGTCCGGGCCGGAGGCGGAGGCGGGTGCGGAGGCGGAGGCCGGTGCCTCTGTCGGATCCTCCGCCTGGTGGGTCCACTCCTCGGCCGACATGGCCTCGCCGCCCTCGGCCGGCTTCCAGACCAGCTCACCGCTCTCGTCCTCGACCCACTCGCCCTCGGCCCAGTCCTGCTCGCCGTAGCCGCCGGCCTCTTCCTCGGCCAGCTGGGTCTCGCTCTTGATGTCGATGCGCCAGCCGGTCAGCCGCGCCGCCAGCCAGCGCGTTCTGCCCTTCCTTGCCGATGGCGAGGGAGAGCTGGAAGTCGCTCACGATGACCGTGGCGGTGCCGGTCTCCTCGTCCAGGCGCACCTCGCGCACGCGCGCCGGGGCCAGCGCGTTCTGAATGAGCTCCACCGGGTCGTCCGAGAAGGGGACCACGTCGACGCGCTCACCACGCAACTCGTTCGTCACCATGCGCACCCGTGAACCGCGGGCGCCCACGCAGGCGCCGACCGGGTCGACGTTGGGGTCGTTGGACCACACGGCGATCTTGGTGCGGTGGCCCGGCTCGCGGGCCGCCGCCTTGATCTCCACGACTCCGGAGCCGATCTCGGGCACCTCGAGCTCGAAGAGCCGCTTGATCAGTCCCGGGTGCGTACGGCTCACGACGATCTGGGGGCCCTTGGTCGTCTTGCGGACCTCGACGATGTAGGCCTTCAGGCGCGCCCCGTGCTCGTAGCGCTCGTAGGAGACCTGTTCGGCCTGGGGCAACAGTGCCTCGACCTTGCCCAGGTCGAGCAAGGTGTAGCGGTTGTCGGTCTGCTGGACGATGCCGGTGACGATGTCACCCTCACGGCCGGCGTACTCCTCGTACTTCATGTCGCGCTCGACCTCACGGATCCGCTGCAGGATCACCTGCTTGGCCGTCTGCGCGGCAATGCGTCCGAAGTCGTCGGGCGTGTCGTCCCACTCGCGGACGACCTCGCCGTCCTCGTTGAGCTCCTGCCCGTAGACACGGATCTCACCGGAGTCGGGGTCGATGGTGACGACGGCCTCCTCGGCCGCGTCGGGGCGGCGCTTGTACGCCGCCACCAGCGCATTGGCCAGAGCGTCAAGCAGCGTCTCGACCGAGATCCCCTTGTCGCGCGCGATCTGACCCAGCGCGTCCAGGAATTCGAAGTTGGTCTTGCTCATTGCCGCTTCACCCTCTCGCTCTTCTCGCTCTCGTTCTCTTCGCTCTTCGCGCTCTGTGCGTCCTTCGCGTTTCTTCGCGTTCTGTGCGTCCTTCGTGCTCTTGTGCTCGCTCCCCCACTCGAACACGGTCCGCGCCCGCTCGATCTGGTCGTAGGCGACGCGCAACTCGCCCTCGGGCACCTCGGGACCGACCAGCGTGCACCCGGTCCCGTCCGCGCTCTGGAGCGTCCCGGTGACGCGCCGGACGTCGGCCGTCCCGGCGTGGATCCGAACGGTGACCGTCTCCCCCACCGCCCGGGCGAAGTGCTCCGGTGTGCGCAGCCGCCGCTCGAGCCCGGGGCTCGAGACCGACAACGTGTAGCGGCCCGGCATGGGGTCGATGTCGTCGAGGGCCGCCGAGACGTCGCGGGAGGCCTCACCCAGCTCGTCGAGGTTGATGCCCCCCTCGCGGTCGACGAAGACCGTCAGCTGCGCCCCGTGCACCTCCACGTCGACCAGGTCCAGCCCACGGGCCTGGAGGATGGGCGACAGCGCGTTCGTCAGCGTGTCCGTGCTGCTCGGCATCGCTGCACTGCTCGGCATCGCTGCCACCTCCTCTCCTGGTCTGGATCCTGGTCATCGTCCTGGTGTGCCCCCGCAAAGCGAAAGCGTGGGCCGCAGCCCACGCTTCAACGAGGTACTGATCTTCAAAAATGGACAGCAGTAGGGATTATAGCAATTCCCGCACTAATAGGACCGGGCGACGACGGCCACGAGATCACCCTCCGGGTCGCCGGGCTCGGCCAGCGATCCGTCGGGCCGCTGCAGGCAGCGGATGGAGAGGGCGTGCTGGGCCAGACGGTCCTCGCCGTCGGCCCCGAGCGCCACGAGAGGCACCCGGGCGAAGCCGACGGAGGCCGCCTCGGTGGCCTCCTCGAGTGAGGCCGCCTCCACCGTCCTGGCGTCGCGGGCCGCGGTGGCCTCCGCCAGGAGGTCGGGCCCGACGGTGTCCAGGATGGCGCCGACCGTGCCCGCGACCGCGCCCAGGGCGACGTCCTGCTTGTGACGGCGGTGGCGGGTGACCACGGTCACGTTGCCCTCGGCCAGGTCGCGGGGGCCGATCTCGACCCGCACCGGGACGCCCTTGAGCTCCCAGGCCACGCTGCGCCGGCCGAAGCTGGTGTCGGTGCGGTCATCGAGGCGGACCCGGTGCCCGGCCGCCGTGAGCTCGGCGCGCAGCGCCTCGGCCGCCGCCCCCACCTCGGGGCTGTCCTTGACCACCAACACCACCACCTGGGTCGGGGCCAGGGCGGGCGGCAGGCGCAGCCCGACATCGTCACCGTGGCCCATGATCAGCCCGCCGATGAGCCGGGTGGACACCCCCCACGAGGTCTGCCACACGTACTCGAGCGAGCCCGTGTCGTTGGCGAAGGTGATGTCGAAGGGCCGCGCGAAGTTCTGCCCCAGCTCGTGGCTCGTCCCCATCTGCAGCGCCTTGCCGTCGCCCATCATGGCCTCGCAGGTCCAGGTCTGCGTGGCGCCGGCGAAGCGCTCGCGCGCCGTCTTGTGGCCCGTGAGCACCGGCATGCTCAGGACGTCGACCATGGTCGTGCGGTAGACGTCGCGCAGGATCCGCAGCGCGTAGGCGTGCGCGTCACCCTCGGTGGCGTGCGCGGTGTGCCCCTCCTGCCACAGGAACTCCCTCGTGCGCAGGAAGAGGCGCGGCCGCAGCTCCCACCGCACGACGTTGGCCCATTGGTTGATGAGCAGCGGGAGATCGCGGTGGCTCTGCACCCACTTGGAGAAGAAGTGGTTGATCACCGTCTCGCTGGTCGGACGGAGGACGATGGGCTCCTCGAGCTCCTTGCCGCCCCCGTGGGTCACGATGGCCAGCTCGGGTGCGAAGCCCTCCACGTGCTCCGCCTCGAGTTTCAAGAAGGCCTCGGGGATGAAGAGCGGGAAGTAGGCGTTCTCGGCTCCGGCCTCCTTAATGCGCCGGTCGAGCTCGGCCTGCATGAGCTCCCAAATCCCGTACCCCCAGGGCCGGATGACCATGGTGCCGCTGGCGGGGCCGTTGTCGGCCATTTCGGCGCCGGCGATCACCTCTTGGTACCAGCGCGGAAAGTCCTCTTCCCGCGTGACGATCGCACCCTTGGCCATGGGTGCGCAGGCTAGTGGTCGGTGTCCTTGTCGCTGTGACGCCGGATGATCTCGATCTTCTCCGAGGAGTGGTTGGGATCCGCGCCCGTCGACTCGAGGACGGCGCGCCGATCCGCCTCCGCCTCGGCCTCTGCGCTCGAGTCGGCCTGGGCGAGGCGCGCCTCGACCCCTTCGCTCACCAGACGCTCCGCCTCCTCGACGAGCGCCCGCACCATGTCCGCCTCGGGCACGACGCGGATGATCTTGCCGCGGATGAACAGGTGGCCCTTCTGCTTGCCGGCCGCAATGCCCAGGTCGGCCTCGCGCGCCTCGCCGGGGCCGTTGACCACGCAGCCCATCACCGCCACCTGGATCGGCAGGTTCAGCTTCTCGAGCGCCTCCTGGGCCTCCTTGGCCACCGCGATGACGTCGACCTGGGCCCGGCCGCACGACGGGCAGGCGATCAGGTCGAGGCCCTTGCGCTCCCTGAGGCCGAGGGACTCGAGCAGCTGGCGCCCGGCGCGGGCCTCTTCGACGGGATCGGCGGTCAGCGAGAAGCGGATGGTGTCGCCGATGCCCTCGGCCAGCAGGGTGCCGATGCCGGCCGTGCCCTTGACCAGGCCGGCCGGGGGCGGGCCGGCCTCGGTCACGCCGAGGTGCAGCGGGTGGTCGAAGGTCTCGGAGGCCAGCCGGTAGGCGGCGATCATCAGCGCCACCGACGAGGCCTTCACGGAGATCTTCACGTCAGTGAAGTCGACCTCTTCGAAGAAGGCCAGCTCGTTGCGCGCCGACTCCACCAGGGCCTCGGGGGTGGCGCCGCCGTACTTCTTGTAGAGGTCGGGGTGCAGGGACCCGGCGTTGACCCCGATGCGGATGGGCACGCCACGGTCACGCGCCTCGGCGGCCACCTGCTTGATCTCGGCCTCCTTGCGCAGGTTGCCCGGGTTGAGCCGCAGGCCCTGCACGCCGGCCTCGAGCGCGGCCAGGGCCATCTCGTGGTGGAAGTGGATGTCGGCCACGATCGGCACCGGCGAACGCGGGACGATGTGGGCCAGGCCCTCGGCCGCCGCCTCCTCGTTGCACGTGCAGCGCACGATGTCGGCCCCCGCCGCCGCCAGCGTGTAAATCTGGGCCAGCGTGCCGTCCACGTCCGCCGTCTTGGTGGTGGTCATGGACTGCACCGTGACCGGCGCGCCGTCACCGATGGGCACGCCGCCCAGCGTGATGCGGCGGGTCGGCCGGCGGGGCGTCAACAGGGACGAGGAGAGCTCCACGAGGATCAGTGCAGCTGCAGGGGGTGCGTGATGTCGAGATAGACACCGGCGAAGACGAACACCAAGAGGAAGGCGATGAACAGCGCCGCCACGGGGAACAACTTCGTGATGTCGGCCCGGTAGTACGGCTGGCCACGCCTGGTCCGGATCCACTCGTAGGCCGCCACGGCGACGTGCCCGCCATCGAGCGGGATCATCGGCAGCATGTTCAAGATGGCGAACACGACGTTGATGGCGATGAGGAGGACCAGCACGGAGGCCAGGCCCGCCTGCTCCGACTGGGCGCCGAGGTTGGCGATGCCGAGGATGGACACCGGCCGCGGGGCCGAGCCGGGATTGTTGACCACGGACTGGGCATCCTTGGAGTTCGTGACCTGATGGAAGACGGAGGAGAGCCCGCTGGGTGAGAAGGTCTGCCCGAGCCCGGTGATCTCCTGGTGCGTGATGCTCCACATGTCGGACAGGGCGGCGCCCGGTCCGGACAGCGCGGCGATCGGCGTCGTGGCGGTCGAGATCTCGACGCCGAGGTAGCCGCGGTTGGCCAGCGGCGCGCCGTCCACCTCGATGCCCTTGCCGTTCTCGGGCGTGGCCGTCAGATGGATCAGCTTGCCGTCGCGCTCGACGCCGAGTGTGAGCGGGGTGCCCGCCGACCGCTTGATGGCGTCCGTCATGGAGTTCGGAGTGGTGAACTTCTTGCCGTCGACCGAGACGATGGTGTCCCCGACCTTCAGACCGGCCAGTGCCGCCGGCGTCGTCCTGCCCGGCCAGTCCTCGAGGGCGCCCACCTTGTAGTTGTTCGTCGCGTGCCCGAAGGTGAAGACGAGGATGAGGGCGAGGACGAAGGCGATGAGGATGTGCATCGCCGAACCGGCCGACGCCACGATGATCCGCTGGTGGAACGGCTGCTGCCGGTAGGCCCGAGCCTCGTCCTCCTCGGGCACCTCCTCGGTGGAGGTGAACCCGACGATCCGCACGTACCCGCCGGCCGGAATGGCCTTCACGCCGTACTCGGTCTCGCCCCGCCGCACCGACCACAGCCGGGGGCCGAAGCCCACGAAGTACTCCGTCACCTTCATGCCGGCCCGCTTGGCCGTGATGAAGTGCCCGAACTCGTGCAGCATCACGATGGCGAAGAGGATCGCGATGAAGAGCAGCAGATAGCCCCAGCCCAGGGCTATGAAAACCCCCGTGATGACGACGAGCGCGACCACCAGCTGGACCACCCGGGCGGGGTTGTTGTCGCCCGGCGGCGGATCCGGCTCGAGAGGCGGCTTCGCCGCCGGCGCCTCCTTGGTGAGCGTCATGGCAGCTCCAACGCTACCGGCCGCCACCCAGGGCCGGGCGTCGGTCCAGCGCCAGTCGGGCCCGGGCCCGCGCCTCGGCGTCGGCCGCCAGCACCGCCTCGACCTCGTCCACCTGGTCATCGACCCATGCCGCCATCGTCTCGGCCACCACGTCGGCGATCCCGCTCCACGGCAGCGCGTGGCTCAGGAACGCCTCCACGGCCAGCTCGTTGGCCGCGCTGAGCCAGGCCGGGGCGGAGCCGCCCCGGCGGCCCGCCTCGTAGGCCAGGTCGATGCAGCCGAACACGGCGCGGTCGGGCGGCTCGAAGGTCAGGGTCTGGGCGCCGGACCAGTCGAGCGCCCCGAACGGCGTCGCCACGCGGTCGGGCCAGCCGAGGGCGTAGCCGATCGGCAGGCGCATGTCGGGATTGGACAACTGGGCCAGCGTCGAGCCGTCCCGCAACTCGACCATGGAGTGCACGATCGATTGGGGGTGCACGACGATGTCGATCCGGTCGTACCCGATGCCGAACAGCTCGTGCGCCTCAATGACTTCGAGGCCCTTGTTCATGAGCGTCGACGAGTCCACCGTGATCTTCGGCCCCATCGACCAGGTCGGATGGGCCAGCGCGTCGGCCACGCTGACGGCATCGAGCTGCTCGGCGGTCCAGCCGCGGAAGGGGCCGCCCGAGGCGGTGAGCAACAGCCGGGCCACGTCGGTCGTGGCGTGCACCGCGGCCAGGCACTGGTGCACGGCGCAGTGCTCGGAGTCCACCGGGATGATCTCGGCCCCCGGGGTGCGGCGCGCCTTCTGCACGACGGGCGCGCCGGCGATCAACGACTCCTTGTTGGCCAGCGCCAGCCGCTTGCCGGCCTCGAGCGCGGCCATGGTCACCGGAAGGCCGGCGAACCCCACGACGGCGTTGAGCACGACGTCGGCACTTTGGGCGGCGGCCACCATGCCCTCCTCGCCCACCATCACCTGAGTCCCGGCGGGGACGCCGTCACGCACCTCGGCGTAGCGGGCCGGGTCTCCGATGACGACCAGCGCCGGGCCGAAGAGGGCGGCCTGGGCCAGGAGCTCCTCGACGGAGCGCTGGGCCGCCAGCGCGTGCACACGGAAGCGTTCGGGCTCCGTGCGGATGACATCGAGCGCCTGGGTACCGACGGATCCGGTGGAGCCCAACAGGCTGACCGTGCGCATCAGCGGGTCAGCTCACCCGAGGTGCATCGCTTTGACCACGAAGTACGTGGCGGGCATGACGAACAGCAATCCGTCGACCCGGTCCAGGATGCCACCGTGGCCGGGGAGCAGACGGCCCATGTCCTTGAGCCCCAGATGACGCTTGATCATGGACTGGCTCAGGTCACCCAGTGGCGCCACGATCGCCACCACCACGCCGTAGATCGCCGCTTTGCTCAGCGTCCAGGGGTGGATGAAGTGGACGACGATCACCGACACGAGGATGGCGGCGACGGCGCCCCCGATCAGTCCCTCCCAGCTCTTGTTGGGGCTGATGGACGGCGCCAGCTGATGGCGCCCCATGGCCGCGCCGACCAGCAGCGAGGCCACGTCGTCGGCCACCGTGACGACGACGGCGGCCAGGAGGAAGGCGATGCCGTGACGGTCGGGGAAGAGGTTGGGGTCGAGCAGGAGCGCCGCGAATGACCCGAACGCTCCCACCCAGACGAAGACGAAGACCGTCGAGGAGATGCCCGAAACCGGCTCGGCGGCGGGCTCGACCCCGACCAGGTACCAGATGAACGAGCCGGCCACGACGAGGACGAGGACGAGCGGCAGCGCCGCCACACCCTTGTTGTAGGTCTCAATCAGGAGCGAGAGCACGGCGACCAGGCCCAGCAGCGTCGCCGGGTGGTACTGGGCCCGCCGGAACGCGGCGTAGGCCTCGGCCGTCGCCAGCAGGACGACGATGCAGACGATGACCATGGTGGCGACCGTTCCGGCGGCGAAGCAGACCAGCGCGATGGCGCCGAGCAACACACCGGAGCCGATGGCGACCCGCATGTCGCGCCCGCCCGTCCCCCCGGTGTTGGCGTTCCCGGTGCGGACGTTGCCGTTGCTCCGGCTGCTGCGGGTGGCACGCGTCCTGGGCTCGGGGGCGCGGGGTGGTGACAGGCGCGACGCGGCGACGGCCGCCGCGCCGGAGTTGATCGGGACGGCCGCCCGCGGCACACCGTTCTCGAGTTCGAACTCCGGCTCGTAGTCGGAATCCTGCAGCGAGACGTGTTCGGGCTGGTGGATCTGCTCCGGCTCCGGTGGGGTCTCGAAGGCAGGCTCGGGCTCGAGCTCGCTCCCCAGGACCGGCTCGGCGCCGAAGCCCGGCTCGGGCGGGATGACCAGCGTGTCGTCGGACTCGAAGTGCCAGGGCTGCCGTTCGACGTCGATGTCCTCGCCCTGCTCGCCGAGGAGCGCGCCGACCGCCGGCAGGTCGTCCGAGAGCATGGAGGGCTCGAAGACCTCCTCCTGGGCCTCCCAGTCGGTCTCCTCCTCCCGCCAGGTCGGCGGGGCCACCGTCTGTTCGTCACCCGTGCTGGTGTCGAGGATGGCGGGTACCTGCCCCGTCGGCGCGTCGTTCCAGTGCGGCAGCTCGGGGTGGTCGTCGACGACGGGCCCGGTCACCTCGCGCACGGTGTCGCCCGCCGGCTCGGCGCCGATGATGCGCACGCGCCCGGAGCGGTAGCTCGGCGGATCCTCGTCGATGTCCTCCGAGTCGGTTCCGGCGTCGTCGTCGAGGTCGTTCAGAAAATCCTGGAAGTCATCTGTGTCGTCGGGCATGGCTCGCTCCTCAGACCTGCAGCAGTTCTTGCTCTTTATGGGCGAGGAGCTGATCGATCGCTGCCACCTGGTCCTGGGTGATCTTCTCGAGGTCCTTCTCGACGCGCTCGAGCTCGTCGGTCGAGAGATCACCGTCCTTCTGCAACGCCTCGAGATCGTGCCGCCCCGCCCTCCGTAGGTTGCGCACAGCCACTTTCCCCTCCTCGGCCTTGTGTCGAACGACCTTCACCAGCTCCTTGCGACGCTCTTCTGTCAGCGGCGGAAAGGCCAATCGGATCACGGTGCCGTCATTGGTGGGATTGATTCCCAGGTCGGAAGCCATGATGGCCTTTTCGATCGCCCCAAGCGAGCCTTTGTCGTACGGGGAGATGACGAGGAGCATGGCGTCGGGGACACTGAAGCCGGCCAGCTGGCGCAGCGGCGTGGGTGTCCCGTAGTAGTCCACCAACAGCGGCTCGAGCAGCGCGGACGAGGCACGGCCGGTACGCACGTTGCTCATCTCGTGGCGGACGTGGTCGATGGCCTTGGCCATCTTGTCCCTGGTGTCATCCTTGACCAGGGCGGCGAGGTCGTCGTCCATCAGCGGACCAGCGTACCGATCTCTTCACCGCTGAGGGCACGAGGGATGTTGCCGGGGACCATGAGGTCGAAGACCCGGATGGGCAAGTTGTTGTCCTTGCAGAAGGTGATGGCGGTGAGATCCATCACCCGCAGGTCCTTGTTGATGACCTCCATGAAGGAGACCTCTTCGTAGCGGGTGGCCGTCGGGTCCAGCTTGGGGTCGGCGCTGTAGACGCCGTCGACGCCGGAGTGGGTGCCCTTGCAGAGGAGCTCGGCACCGATTTCGGCGGCCCGCAACGCGGCCGGGGTGTCCGTGGTGAAGAACGGGTTCCCCATGCCGGCGGCGAAGACGACGATGCGCCCCTTCTCGAGGTGGCGGATGGCCCGGCGGCGGATGTAGGGCTCGGCCACCTCGGCCATGGAGAGCGCACTCAGGACCCGGGTCGGCTGGTCCTGCTGCTCGAGCGCATCTTGGAGGGCCAGGGCGTTGATGACGGTCCCCAGCATGCCCATGGTGTCGGAGGTGGCACGGTCCATGCCGCCGCTCGCCCCCGTGGTGCCGCGCCAGATGTTGCCGCCGCCGACGACGACGGCGAGCTCGAGACCCCCGCCGTCCATGGCGCGGGCCATCTCCTTGGCCATGCGCTCCACGGTGGCGGCGTCGATGGTCTCATCGGACGCGGCAGACGCCAGGGCTTCCCCCGACATCTTCAGCACGATCCGACGCGGTTCTCCCACGATCAGCAGCGTCAGGCGCCGATGACGACCTGCGCGAACGACACGATGCGGGCCGAGCCCAACATGCCGGCAATCGTCTGCTTCTCGTCGCGCACGTAGGCCTGATCGAGCAACACCCGCTCCTTGAACCAACCCGTCATGCGGCCCTCAACGATCTTCTCCATGGCGGCCTCGGGCTTGCCCTCGTTGCGCGAGATCGTCGTGAGCGTCTCCCGCTCGGCCGCCACGTCTGCCTCGGGGACCTCGTCGCGGCTCAGGTAGGCCGGCTTGGTGAAGGCGATGTGCACGGCGATGTCGTGCGCCAACTCCTCGGTCCCGCCCTCGATCACCACGGCCACGGCGTTGACGCCGCGCCCCGCCTGCCGGTGGAGGTACGTGTCGAGCAGCTGGCCGGGGCCGGCCACCAGTCGGCGCACCCGTCCGATGGAGATGTTCTCCTTGAGGGTCGAGCGCAGCCCGTCGATGGCCTCGGTGAGCTCCGCCGCGGCATCCTCGCCCTTGGCCGCCACCAGGGCGGCGAGCTCGTCGGTCAGGGCCACGAACTCGTCGGCCTTGGCCACGAAGTCGGTCTCGCACCGCAACTCGACGACGGCGGCGGCGTCACCGGAACGGGCCACGGCGACGGCGCCCTCGGAGGCTTCACGGTCGGCCCGCTTGGCGGCGCCGGCCAGCCCCTTCTCACGAAGCAATTTGGCGGCCTCCTCGAGATCCCCCCCAGTCTCCTCGAGGGCGTTGCGGCAGTCGAGGATGCCGGCGCCGGTCATCTGGCGCAGCGCCGACACGTCCTTGGCGGTGTAGCTGGCCACGGTCAGGCCACCTCTGCCGGCTCGGGACTGGCAGCCGGGGCCGCGGCCGGTGCGGCGACCGCAGCCGGGGCCGGGGCGGGGGCGGGGGCGGGGGGCGTCGCTCCGGGCGCCGGGGTTGCCGCGGCCGCCGCGGCGGCAGGCGCCCGACGGGGGCGCGGGGCCGAGGACGGGCCGCTGTCCTCGGGAGGAGGCGGGGCCGTCTTGCGGCGGTGCTCGGCGATGAAGCGGCCCTCGACCACGGCATCGGCGATGACCCGGCACATGAGCGAGCCCGAGCGGATGGCGTCGTCGTTCCCCGGGATCACGTAGTCGATGACATCAGGGTCGCAGTTGGTGTCCACGACGGCCACCACGGGCAGGCCGAGCTTGCGGGCCTCGGTCACCGCGATGT
Source organism: uncultured Acidimicrobiaceae bacterium (assembly GCA_963742035.1). Classification (GTDB taxonomy): domain Bacteria; phylum Actinomycetota; class Acidimicrobiia; order Acidimicrobiales; family RAAP-2; genus Bog-473. Next base: position 215,317 of record CAVUKH010000007.1, on the reverse strand, counting down.
GCTCCTTCTTGGTGTCGATCACGAACACCGCGTTGGGCAGACGCTCGAGGTCGGCGATGCCACCGAGGTTGCGGCTCAGCTTCTCGAGCTCGCGGGTGTGCTGCAGGGCCTCCCGCTTGGGCATGCCGTCGAAGTCGCCGGCGGCCTCCATCGTCCGCAGTTCCTGCATGCGCTTCACCCGCCCCGAGACCGTGGCGAAGTTGGTCAGCATGCCGCCCAGCCAGCGTTGGTTGACGTAGGGCATGTTGCACGCCTCGGCGTACTCGGCCACGGGGCCCTGGGTCTGCTTCTTCGTCCCCACGAACAGGATCGTGCCGCCGTCGGCGACGAGGTCCCGCACGAAGGAGTACGCGGATTCGACGCCGGTCAGCGTCTTGCGCAGGTCGATGAGATAGATCCCGTTGCGCTCACCAAGAATGAAGCGCTTCATCTTCGGGTTCCATCGCCGCGTCTGGTGGCCGAAGTGGACTCCGGCTTCCAGAAGCTGTCGCATGGAAACGACGGCCATAGTTCTGATTCCTCCAGTCGGTTGCTCCCCTGCCGCAGCGTCGCCCGTTGGCGACGACCGTGGAACGCGCGCAGGTGATGTTGGTCGGTACTGCCGCCCACCCCCTGGTGGGCCGGACCATGCTAGCCGTTCAGCGAGCCTTCAGGCTCGGGAGGCCTCAGGCCCGGGGGTGGGTCTCGCCGTAGACGGCGCGCAGCCGCTCCTTGCTGACGTGGGTGTACACCTGGGTGGTGGCAAGGCTGGCGTGGCCGAGAAGTTCCTGGACGACCCGCAGATCGGCCCCCCCGTCGAGCAGGTGGGTGGCGTAGGTGTGCCGCAGGGCGTGCGGATGGGTCGGCGAGGCGGAGCGGCGGTCGAGGATGCGCCGCACGTCGCGGGGGCCGAGACGGGCACCACGGCGGTTCACGAAGGCCGCCTCGACCGGGCCCTCCATGGCGTCGCGCCCGTCTTCGAGCCATGCACGCAGCGCGGCCACCGCGGCGTCGTGCACCGGCACCCGCCGCTGCTTGCTCCCCTTGCCCAGCACGGTCACGGTCCGCCCACCCAGGTCGATGTCGCTGCGGTCGAGGCCGCAGAGCTCGGAGACACGGAGCCCGGCCGCGTAGAGCAGCTCGAGGACGGCCAGGTCGCGCCGGTCCACCGCCGTGCCGGTCGGCACGTCGAGCAGGGATGTCACCTCGCTGCCCGAGAGCACTCGGGGCAGGCGCCCGCCACCCGACGGGGCGCGCAGCGAGCGGGCCGGATCGGTGTCGAGGCGACCCTGCCGGACCTGCCAGGAGAAGTAGCAGCGCAGTGCCGCCGCCTTGCGGGCGATGGTGGCCCGGGCCAGCTTGCGTGTCCCCAGGGAGGCCAGGTACCGCCGCAGGTGGAGGCGGTCGACGCCTTGCGGGCCATCGACGTCGCTCCGGGACATCCAGTCGGCGAAGGCGGCGAGGTCGCTCAGGTATGCCGTGCGGGTTGCCACGGCGCGGCCGCCCAGCCAGGCGGAAAATCCCGGCAGATCCCAGTCGGCCGACACGTCGGCAACCGTATCGCCCCCACGCAGGGGATCCTGGGCACTAACGTCGCCCGGGAACCTTCGGGGGGTCCGGTGGGTTCGTGAAATGGAGGACCGATGGTCTCGAGATTTGATCGTCGCTCAGTGCTGTTGGGCGGGGCGGCCGCCGCGGCGGGTGTGGCGGGCGCGGGGGCGCTCGGGCTGGGCTTGGACGACATCGCCGGCGCCACCACGAACGGCCCTGGGCTGAACGGGGTCTCGACCAAGACGCCCAAGAAGGGCGGCTCGCTTGTCTTCGGGGTGGACGCCGAGGAGTCCGGCTTCGACCCGACCCAGGCCCGCTTCGACGAGGTGGGTGTCATGTACGCCCGCACCGTGTTCGACCCGCTGACCATCATTCTGCTCAACGGGGACTGGGCGCCCTACCTGGCCGAATCCGTCGTGCCCAACTCCACCTACACCGCGTGGACCGTGACCCTGCGCCCCAACGTCGTGTTCCACGACGGCACGCCGTGCAACGGCGCCGCCCTGCTCACGAACTTCCAGGCCCAGGCGAAGTCGCTGCTCACCGGCGTCGTCCTCAGTCCGACGCTGGTGTCGATCACCCAGACCGGCCCCCAGGCCGTGACGATCACCTTCAAGGAACCCTGGGTCCCTTTCCCCTACTACCTGGCCGGTGGGATCGGCGGCCAGATCGCCTACATCGCGGCACCGTCCATGCTGTCCAACCCCAATGGCACCTCGCATCCGGTCGGCACCGGACCCTTCGTCTTCAAGGAGTGGGTCCCCAACGACCATTTCACCGCCACGGCCAATCCGAACTACTGGCGCAAGGGCATGCCCTACCTGTCGCAGATCACCTACAAGCCGATTCCCGACGAGTCGGCCCGGGCGGAGGCACTCAAGTCGGGCACGATCGACCTGATGATCACCGACACCCCCCAGATCATCACCCAGTTCCGGGGCAACCACAGCTATGCGTACATCGACGACAGCACGCACGTCGCCGGCGAGCCCGACATGAACTGCGTGCAGCTCAACTGCCTGGCCGAGCCGTTCAACGACGCCAACATCCGGCGGGCAGCCGCCATGGCCATCAACCGGCAGCAGTACGCCAAGGTCATTGACGAGGGCGTCCTCCCGGTGAGCAACGGCCTCTTCGTCCCCGGGTCTCCCTACTACTCGACCACCAAGTACCCGGCCTACAACCCGAGCTCGGCCTCCAAGCTGGTCAAGGCGGCTGCCAAGGCGAAGGGCGGGCCGATCAGCTTCTCGTACGGCTCGACCAACTCGCCGGCGGCCATCCGGGCGGCCCAGTACCTCGAGCAGGCGTGGGGGCAGGTCGGCTTCCAGGTCAAGACCAACATCGTGCAACAGAACGACACCATCAACAACGCGCTGGCCGGCAAGTACCAGGCACTGGGATGGCGGCAGTTCGGCGCGGTGGACCCCGACCTCAACTACATCTTCTGGAGCACGACCACGGTCAGCTCCGGAGCCCTGTCCATCAACATGGCCCGCAACGCCGACCCGACCATTGAGAAGGCGCTTCTCACCGGCCGGGCCAGCACCGACAAGAGCGTGCGGGAGACCGCCTACCAGACGGTGAACAAGCGCCTGGCGCTCGACCTGCCCTACCTGTGGACCGACCGCGCCGTCTGGGCGGTGATCGGCGATCCCACCGTGCAGAACTTCAACAACCCGTCGACGCCGAACGGGCAGATGGCCTACGGCATGATCGGGGGCTCCATTTGGCCGACCCAGATCTGGATCAGCTGAGCCGGAGGCCGATGAGCGGACGCATTCTGGTTGTCGAGGACGATGAGCGCATCAGGTCGTCCATGCGCCTCGCCCTGGAGGGCGAAGGCTATGAGGTAAGGGACGCCGCCAGCGGCGAAGAGGGTCTCGACTTGTTCGCCGAGGCGCCGCCCGACGTCGCGCTCATCGACTTGATGCTGCCCGGCATGGACGGCTTCGAGTGCTGCCGCGCCCTGCGGCGCAGCAGCGCGGTGCCCATCATCATCGTGACGGCGCGCTCGGACACGCACGACGTCGTCGCCGGCCTGGAGGCGGGAGCCGACGACTACGTCACGAAGCCGTTCGTGGCCAAGGAGCTGGCGGCCCGCATCCGAGCTTTGTTGCGGCGGGCCCGTCCTGCGGAGGAGGAGCCCGGGGCGCTCACCTTCGGCGACCTCCAGCTCCTGCCGGAGCAGGGGGTGCTGCGCCGCCTCAACGGCGAGGAGGTGCACTGCACCCGGACCGAGTTCCGCCTGCTCTGCGAGCTGGCGGCCAGCCCCAACAAGGTGCTCAGCCGCGAGCAGCTCCTGGACCGGGTCTGGGGGTACGACTACTTCGGGGACGGGCGCCTGGTCGACGTGCACATCCGTCGCTTGCGCACCAAGGTCGAGGTGGATCCTGCGGTGCCCCAGCACATACTCACCGTGAGGGGCATGGGCTACAAGCTGGTGCCCTGACGTGAAGCTGGGCATCGGCGCCCGCATCACGGCCGTCTTCGGGCTCGGGGCGCTGATCCTCTCCATCCTGATGGGTGGGCTGTCCTACTTCACGGTGCGCCACTTCCTGCTGGCCGGCCGGGAGTCGGCGGCACAGCACCAGGCCTTCAACAACGCGGTGCTCGTGCGCAGCTCTCTGGAACAGGGAACGAAGCCGCAGAAGTACGTGCCGCTCCTGGCCAGCATCGACTCCGGGTCCGACGCCCATTCCGTGCTCTACCACCACGCCAAGGCGTATGAGTCCTCGCTCTCGGTCAGCGCGTCCATCCCGGTGCAGCTGCGGAGGGACGTCCTGGCGGGGACGGCAGCGACGCAGACCTACCGAACCCCGAACGGGACGGCCGAGATAGGGGTGGGCATCCCGATCCCGTCCGTCCACGCCTTCTACTTCGAGGTGTTCGACCTCTCCGACCTCGACCACACGCTGCGCGTCCTCGGCCTCACCCTCTTCGTCGCGGGAGTGGTGACGACCCTCCTGGGCACGGGTCTGGGCCGGTTCGCCAGCGTGCGCTCGCTGCGACCGCTGGCGGACGTCTCGCGCGCCGCCAGTGCCATCGCCGGCGGCGATCTCGACACGCGCCTCGACACCGACGCCGCCGATCCCGATCTCGAGGGCCTCACCAACTCGTTCAACGCCATGGTCGACCAGCTGCAGGAGCGCATCGAGCGTGAGGCCCGGTTCAACTCCGACGTCAGCCATGAGCTGCGGTCGCCCTTGACGACGCTCGCCGCAGCCCTCGAGGTGCTGGAGGCCGACCGGGACAACCTCCCGGTGCGCTCCCAGGCGGCTCTGCAGCTCTTGAGCGACGACCTCCGGCGCTTCCAGCGCATGGTGGGCGACCTGCTCGAGATGTCGCGGGCCGATGCGGGCTCGGTCGACATCTTCCTCGAGGAGGTCAACGTCTCCGAGCTGGTCCAGCGCTCGGTCGAGACGGGCTTCGGCCACATGGTGAGCCACGCCCCGGGGGGGCCGCCCGACGTGCAGATCGACCCCGCCGTGCGCTCGTGGCGCGTCGGCGTCGACAAACGCCGCTTCGAACGTGTCATGGTCAACCTGATGGAGAACGCCGACCATTACGGAGGCGGTGCCACCGCCATCACCGTGGGTCCGGGTGAGGACGGGCTGGTCGAGGTGACCGTCGAGGACGACGGTCCGGGGATCAACCCGCTCGAGCGCCTCAAGATCTTCGAACGCTTCTATCGGGGCTCGGCCTCGGGGAAGCGGGGCACCGGCACCGGCACCGGGCTCGGCCTGGCGCTGGTCGACGAGCACATGCGCGTCATGCGGGGCAACGTCCGGGTCGAGTCCTCCGACGGCGGGGGCGCCCGCTTCGTCTTGACCCTGCCCGTGGAGGACGACGGCGCCGAGCCGGGAGACGAGGAATGAGGCGAATGAGGCGACGGCTGACGCGACGCCTCGTGCTGCTGGTCCTCCCGCTGGCTGGCGTGGTCGCGGCCGGCTGTGCCATTCCCACGGAGGGCGCGCCCAGCACCATGGCGCCGTCCAAGGTGCCGTTCAACCTCCTGGACCCGCACCTCCCCACGACCACGACCACCTTGCCCAAGCCGACTTCGCTCGTCCCGGTCAAGGTCTTCTTTCTCAACGCCGGCAGCGAGCTGACCTCGGCGCCACGGGTCGTGACCGCGCCGGCGCCCCTGGCCGCCGTCATCACGTCCATGCTCGCCGGTCCGACGAAGGCCGAGACCGCTCAGGGCCTCACCACCGCCATTCCGAGCAACGTGTCCGTGCTGTCGACGACGACGCAGGCCGGCATCGTGACGGTGAACATGAACGCGGCCTTCGTCGCGATCACGGGCTCCAACATTGAGCTGGCGGTCGCGCAGATTGTCGCCACCGTCGCCGCCGAGAACGGGCCGACCACCGGCGTGCTCTTCGAGATCGACGGCCAGCGCATCAGCGTCCCCATCGCCAACGGCTCGCTGGTGAGCTCGCCCGTCTACGTGATTGAGTTCCTGTAGCGCGTCAGAGCGTCAGCCCGTCACCGCGCCATCCTGCGGATGTGCTCAGCCGGCGTCCTCGACCTGGCGCCGCCACTCCACGCGCGGCGCGCCCGACCACAGGTGCTCGAGGTCGTAGTAGTCGCGTGTCTCTTGCAGGAAGACGTGCGCGATGAAGTCGCCGTAGTCCATGAGCACCCAGGTGGCGTCTTGGAGGCCTTCGACGCGGACGGGGGCGATGCCGTGCGCCTCCTTGACCACCCGCTCGATCTCCTCCACCAGGGTGCGCACGTGGCGCGTGTTCTGCGCGCTGGTGATGACGAAGGCATCGACCACGCCGAACAGCTCGGCCATCCCCAGTACCACGGTGTCGCGCCCGAGCTTGGCCTCGGCGGCCTCCGCCGCGGTCGTTGCGGCCGCCGGCAGTTGGAGGTGCACGTCCACCTCTGGGGTCAATGGAGCAACTCCAGGATCACCACGGTGCCGGCGAAGGAGGCGGCCAGGACCGAACTGGCGGCGACGGCCCAACGGCGACGCGAGCGACGAGCCTCCATTTGCCCGGCGCGGCGATCCACCCGGCGCTGCGCCCGGGCGGGGAGCGCGCCGACGCGGGGACCCTCCGACAGCTCCGTCCACCCGGCCGGCATGGCGCTCATTCAGGGCACAGCGTACAGAGCGCGGCGGCGGATGCAACGGATGACCGGCTCGGGGACCAGGCCGTCGACCGACCGGCCCACCGCCAGGAGCTCCCGGACTTCCGAGCTGGAGACCGGCACCTGGGGCCCGTTGACCCATTCTGCCCGCCACGCAGGGGGAACGTCCGGCACCCGGCCGGTGGGCCGGGAAACGATGGCCAACGTCACAAGGCGCTGGAGGTCCTCCACGCGGTGCCAGGAGCCGAGATCGGGGACCAGGTCGGCCCCGACGACCAGGTACAGCTCGACCGGCGTGCCGCCCGCTTCCGCCAGGATCTCCTCCGCGGTGTCCACCGAGTAGCTGGGACCGCCCCGTTCGATCTCGAGCCGGCTGGCCTCCGCCCCCGGGATCTCCCGGGCGAGCACCTCGGTCAGCGCGAAGCGGTCAGCCGCGGGCGACACCGCCCGTTCGCCCGATTTCTGCCACGGGTCGTTGGCCACGACGAGCAGCAGCCGGTCGAGCCCGAGTTGCTCGCTGACGGCGCGCGCGGCGGCGACGTGCCCGTCGTGCGGCGGGTCGAAGGTCCCGCCGAAGATCCCGACGCGGGCCGGGCGCTCAGGTGCCGGCAAGTTCGGCGATCACCGGCGCCAACGCTTCCATCTCCGCCTCGTGCACGACGATGTAGCTGAAGCCGAGGTCCTCGCGGCGCGCCCGCAACTGCTCAATGATCTCCTCGACGGTGCCGATCAGCGCCAGCGGCGCGGCGCGCAGTTGCTCGGGGGTCAGTTCGAACAGTGGGGCGAGTGACGCGATCACCTCGGAGGCGTTCGGGACGACCTGCACCGCCACCGTCCAGCACTGCAGCTCCAGGTCGCCGGCGCGCTCCCCCGCCGCCTCCCGCGCCCACCGCACGCGGTCGGCGTACTTCTCGACGACCGACTCGGCCGCCACCTCGGGTCCGATGTAGCCGGCGTTGAGGCTCGGCACGACGCTGACGATGTCGGCGAACTCGCCGGCCAGGCTCAGGACGCGGCGGCTCCCGCCCCCGATCACAAGCGGTGGGCCGCCCGGGGTCGACGGGACCGGGGTCCCGGCGGCGTCCGTGACCTGGTAATGCTCGCCGGAGAAGGTGGCGCTTCCGTCGCGCCACATGGCACGCATGATGGCGAGGCTCTCGGCCAGCCGGGCCACGCGCACCGACGGCGCGTCCATCGGGATCCCCGACTGCTGGTAGTCGGTCGTCATCCAGCCGGCACCGAGGCCGAACTCGAAACGACCCTCCGTGACGATGTCGAGCGTCGCCGCCTCCTTGGCCACGAGGACTGGATGCCGGAAATCGTTGTCGAGGACGAGTGTGCCCACTCGGAGTGTCCTCGTGGCCTCGGCCGCCACCGTCACGGCGATCATGGGGGCCCATTGATCGTCGAGGTGGTCCGGCACGTAGAGGGTCGAGTAGCCCAGATCCTCGGCCTTCCGCGCCAGGTCACGCCACGCAGTGGGGGATGCGGCGTTGGACGCCTGCAGGGCAAAGCGGAAGGCGGCCATGGGAGGCGATCCTACGGCGTTAACCTGGTGTGGTGACGAGCCCCGCTGTGCCCTCCTCGTGGAGCCCCGCGTCCTGGCGCAAGTTCCCCGCCGCCCAGCAGCCCGAGTGGCCCGACGCCGACGCGCTGAAGAAGGCCGAGTCGCGGCTGTCCACCGTGCCGCCGTTGGTCTTCGCCGGTGAGGCGCGGTACCTCACCGCACAGCTGGCCCAGGTAGCCAACGGCGACGCCTTTCTGCTGCAGGCGGGAGACTGTGCGGAGTCCTTCGACGAATTCACCGCGGACGCCATCCGGGACAAGCTCAAGATCATTTTGCAGATGGCGGTGGCCTTGACCTACGCGGCCGGGGTACCGGTGGTGAAGGTGGGACGTATCGCCGGGCAATTCGCCAAGCCACGCTCGGCCGGCACCGAGCGGATCGGCGACGTCGAGCTGCAGTCTTTCCGCGGCCACATGGTGAACGACGAGGCCTTCGACGTCGAGGCCCGTACGCCCGACCCGGGGCGGCTGGTGGCCGCCTACCAGCAGTCGGCGTCGACGCTCAACCTCCTACGCGCGTTCACCAAGGGCGGGTTCGCCGACCTGTCCCAAGTGCACCTGTGGAACCAGCAGTTCGTCGCGTCGTCCAGCGAGGGCCAACGCTACGAGCGCATCGCCTCGGAGATCGATCGCGCCCTGCGCTTCATGGCCGCCTGCGGCATCGACCTCGGGGCCGAAGAAGGGCTGCATCAGGTGGACTTCTTCACCAGCCACGAAGCGCTGATCCTGCCCTACGAGGAATGCCTGACCCGCGTGGACTCGCTGACCGGCGACTGGTACGACTGCTCGGCCCACATGGTCTGGGTCGGCGACCGCACCCGCCAGCTCGACGGGGCCCACCTCGAGTTCGCGTCCGGCATCAACAACCCGGTCGGCGTGAAAGTGGGACCGCACTGCAGTCCTGCCGAGGTCGTGGCGCTGTGCGAGCGATTGAACCCCGACCGCCTCCCCGGCCGGCTCACGCTGATCACCCGTCTGGGATCCGAGCACATCACCGCACTGCTCCCGGCGATGGTGCGGGCGGTGGAGGCCGAGGGCCATGCCGTGGTGTGGGCCTGCGACCCCATGCACGGGAACACCTTCACCAGCGAAGGCGGCCGCAAGACGCGGCGCTTCGACGACATCCTCTCCGAGCTGCGTTCCTTCTTCGACGTCCACCGCGACGAGGGGACCTGGCCTGGCGGGCTGCACATCGAGCTGACTGGAGACGACGTGACCGAATGCCTCGGCGGTGCCGAGGAGATCTTCGAAGTGGATCTCGATGCCCGCTACACCACGACGTGCGACCCCCGGCTGAACGCCAGGCAATCGCTCGACCTGGCCTTCCGCGTCGCGGAATTCCTGAGAAGTTGATCCGCCGCCTCGTCCTGGCCGCGCTCGTGACGGCGCTGCCGTTCCTGGCCCTGGTCGCCGTGGCGGCCACGACCTCCGCTCCACCTGCGGCAGCGGCCGCCACCACACCGGCCTATTGGTTGGTGGCGTCCGACGGCGGCATCTTCAGCTTCGGTGGGGCTGCCTACTACGGGTCGACGGGGGGCATGGTGCTCAACAAGCCCGTGGTGGGGATGGCAGCCACCTCGGACGGTGGCGGCTACTACCTCGTGGCCTCGGACGGCGGTGTCTTCAGCTACGGCGACGCCGTGTTCTACGGCAGCACCGGGAGCATCCGGCTCAACCAGCCGATCGTCGGCATGGCGGTCGTGCCGGGCGGCGGCGGGTATTGGCTGGTGGCCTCGGACGGGGGCGTCTTCAGCTTCGGGACGGCCCAGTTCTACGGCAGCACCGGTGGCACGCGGCTGAACAAGCCGGTGGTCGGCATGGCGGCCACACCCAGCGGGAAGGGCTACTGGCTGGTGGCCTCCGACGGCGGCATCTTCAGCTACGGCGACGCCAGCTTCTCCGGCAGCACGGGGAGCCTCGTGCTGAACAAGCCGATCGTCGGCATGATCACGGGGCCGGGCGGCGCCGGCTACTTCCTCGTCGCCTCGGACGGCGGCATCTTCAGCTTCGGCACCGCCCCCTTCTACGGCTCGCTCGGCGGACAGAGCTTGAAGCATCCGATCGTCGCCGCGTCGGCGACGCCGTCGGACAACGGCTACTGGTTCACCGATACCGCGGGACTGGTGTCGAACTTCGGCTCGGCCAACTATTACGGCTCCGCGCCCTCGAACCTGTTCAGACCCATCGTCGGCATGGCGGAGGCACCCGGGAGCACCGGTGCCTTCGTCGGCGGGACCTACCCTTCGGGCTCCTACGGTTATGACATCAGCTACGCCCAGTGCGGGAACTTCCCCACGGGTGACCACACCATTGGCATTGTGCAGGTCGGGCAGGTGAACGGCGGGACGTCGACCGATCCGAACCCGTGTCTCGCGCAGGAAGCAGCCTGGGCGGGCAGTGGGCTCAACCTGTACGCGTACCTGGGCTACGCGACCTCGCCCACGAATCAGCCAGGATGCAGCGGTGACACGTCTTGCAACGCCGGCTACGAAGCCGGGATCAACGCGTACGCGCTGGCGGTGAACGCCGGCGCCGGCGCGACCTCCACTCCCTGGTGGCTCGACGTCGAGCAGTTCGACGCCAATTGGTCCAGCAACCTCGTTGAGAACGCGCGGTTCGTCCAGGGCATGCTCAACGCGCTGCACGAGACCGAGGGGATCCCCGACGTCGGGATTTACGCCAGCCCGGGCGTCTGGAACAGCATCGTCGGCGACTACCAGCCCGACGTCCCCTATTGGATGGCGGACTATCTCCCCAACCCGAGCGGACCCGGTAGCTGCGCCGACATCTCCCGATGGAAGGGCAACGGAGCGCAGCTCCCCTCCGGCCCCCTCGAGATCGTGCAGTACAACAGCACGCAGTACGACGACGACTACGCCTGCTAGCGGTCCGTCCGAGCCCGACGAGTCGGCGCCCGCCGACATCTGCTACGAGTGGCGGGCACGCTTCGCCAACGTCGACGTCAACGCGCTGCATGCCGAGGGCTTCGCGCACCCCGTGCTCGACGTCGATTGGCGGGCGCAGGTCGAGCGGCACAGCCTGGGCTGGGCCTGCGCCACGGACGGTGGCGGCCTGGTGGGCTTCCTCAACGTGGCCTGGGACGGCGGCGTCCATGCCTTCGTCCTCGACACGCTCGTCGAGAGAACTCGGCGCCGGATCGGCATCGGCCGCGGGCTGCTGGCGGTGGCCGAACGCGAGAGCCGGGCGGCCGGCTGCGAATGGCTCCACGTCGACTTCGAGGAGGAGCTGCGCGACTTCTATCTCGGGTCGTGCGGGTTCACCCCGGTGACGGCCGGCCTCATCGCGTTGCGCTGAGCAGCAGCGCCCGTAGCCGCTCGACGTTCTCCTGCGACGAGGCGGCGCCCTCCAGGACGAGGTCGATGTCACCCGGCGACTCCCACGACGCCCGGGCGCGCTCGACGTGGTCCCAGTCCAACTCGTACCAGCCGGGGATCCCACGCTTTCGGCCCTCCACCCGCGTCCGGTGCAGCTCGGCGTCGCGGCAGGACGTCATGACGACGAGGCTCGCCGCCCCCTCCGCACGCGCCACCTGACGGGTGCCCTCCACCTCCGGTGCTCGGGCCACACCGTCGAGCACGACCGATGAGCCCACCCGGAGCTGGGAGCGCGCCAAGGCCCACAGCAGCGACCAGCCGACACCGCGGTGCCCCTGCAGGCCCATGCGGTCCAAGGCCTCCTGCAATTCGGGATAGGGCCGCAGACCGCTCATGGCCCAGTCGTGACCCAGAACGGGCGCCCCGAGGCCATGGTCGATTTCCCGGTACCCGGGAGGCCGGTGATCAGCAGCAGCATGGGCGCCCCATCTGCCGGGAACGATGCTGGTGGCCCATGAGCATCCACCGTGCCGCGCCTGAGCCACCCGGGCGCGCTCACGCGTCCGGCTGCTTCTCCCACACCGACACGTGCGAGGTGCTCTCGCCGGTGAACGGTTCGCGGGCAGCCGTGCACCCCGCGAAGGAGTCCCAGCGCACGGGTCCGACCGCGGCCGCGCCGGCGAGCTAGTCCGTCTTGACGACCAGCACGGCGCAGTGCGCGCCATGGGCCACTGAGTTCGGAACGCTGCCGAGATAACGCCGCTGCATCCCCTTGCTCCCCACGACGATCAGGTCGGCACCCACCTCGACCGCCGTGGCCAGGATCACGTCGTCGGGGTTGCCCTGCCCCCCGTGCGCCTCGGCCACCAAGCCATCCCCGAACTTCTCGATGGCGGCCTCACCCACGGCCCGGGCGCTCTCCTCGGCGAGGGCCTGGCCCGCGCCAGTGTCGACCATGGCCACGCCCGCTGCGGCACCCATGCCGGGGCGAGGCGTGCGGAAGGCAGTCACGATGTGCAACGCCGCGCCCAGCGAGCGGGCCAGCCCAGCCGCAGCCTGCACCGCCTTGTCCGCAGTGGGCGAGCCGTCCGTCCCGACTACCAGTGTCTTGTACATCGCGTCGTCCCCTTTCGCCGGAGGGATCAGCGTACTCGGGGCGCCCGGAAGCGGCCTCGCTCAGTCGGCCCGCGCGCCGTAGGCAGCTTCCCAGAATTCGACCGCGTGCGCAGGCGGAGCGGGTGAGGTCATCGCCCGCGTCGACAGCACGATGCCCGTCAGCCCGTAGTCGGGATCGGTCGTCCACAGGGTGCCCGTGCCGCCGTTCTTCCCTGCGACCGGTGGAGCCCGGCGCGGTAGCGTCGTCGCATGGCGGCGTTCGCAGACGTCGAGCACATGATCGACCGGTTGCCCGAGGTGACGGAGGGGGCCCGGCACGGTAACAGGACATGGTTCGTCGCCGGCAAGGCTTTCGCCTGGGAACGCCCGTTCTCCAAGGCGGATCTCAAGCGCTTCGGCGACACGGCCCCGCCCGAGGGCCCGATCCTCGCGCTCTGCACGGCCGACCTGGCCGACAAGGACGCCCTGTTGGCCACCGGGGCCAAGGGGTTCTTCACCATCCCGCACTTCGACGGCTACGCCGCCGTCCTCGTGCAGTTACGGGCGGCCGCCAAGAAGCCCCTGCGTGAGGCGATCGAGGATGCCTGGCTTGCCTGCGCGCCCGATCGCCTGGCCCGAGCCTTCCTCGGCGACGGCTGAGCTGGAGCCTGCGTTTGACCCCTTCTCCGGCGCGCGAGGCACCCCGCACCAGTCGTTGAAGCGCAGCAGGACGAAGCGGTGCTCCGACGGCACCCACTCCCACTCGGTCATGGAGGCGTGCACAATGCGCACCCAGCCCCGCCGGTAGGTCTCCGGCGGCACCCCGAGGAAGGCGATCATGGTCGCTTCAATCACGCCGGCGTGGACGGCGGCCACCACCAGTTCGCCCGGGTGCTCCTGCACGATGTTCCGCACGGCGCCCGACGCTCGGGCCACGAACGTCGTCCAGCTCTCGCCCCCGGGCGCGATGGGGACGTTGGGGTCCCTGTCCCAGTCGGGCACCCCGTAGGTCTCGACCAGTTCGGACCATTCCATGCCGTCGCTCTCGCCCGGGTGCACCTCGCAAAGGTCGGCACGCTGTCGCACGGGGCCGAGGGCGGTCGGTCCGGGGCCCACGACGGGCCGGAGGCGCTCCGCCGTCTCGACGGCGCGGGGCAGGACGGACGAGTACAGGGCAGTCGCCTGCCGGAGCTCGCCGCTCTCGAACAGGCGGTCGGCCAGTGCGGCGACCTGGCGTCGCCCGAGGTTGGTCAGTCCCGTGCAGCCCTTGGGACCGCCTATGACGCGGTTCAGGTTGCACTGCGCCTCACCATGACGGATCAGGACGATCCGTGTCGCACCCTCCTCGGGGGGGAAGACCCGCATCACGCCCGCGTGGGCGCGCTCGTCCCCGGACGGCACGACCTCCCCGCCCACGTCCGCCTGGCTCACGCCAGGTTTCCGACGAAGTGCTCCAGCTGCCGCAGTGTCCGGCACTCGACGACGTCGTCGCAGTGGGCGGCGTACTCCCCCACAATGGAATCGCCCGAGCCCCAGTAGTCCCGCGGCTCGGGGTTGAGCCAGTAGACCCGGCGGGCCCGGGCCTGCAGGTCCTCGAGCACCCACGATCCCGAGGCGTGATAGTTGTTGCGGGCGTCGCCCAACACCATGACGCTCGAGCGCGACGTCACCTGGTCGCCCCAGCGCCGGTGAAACTCGGTCAGCGTGTGCCCGTAGTCGGAGTGCCCGTCAACCCAGATGACGTCCGCCTCAAGGTTGATGCGGGCGACCGCCTCGGCCGGGTCGACCACGCCCTCGAAGAACCGCGTCACCTCGTCGATCCCGTCTACGAAGACGAAGCTACGCACCTTGGAGAACTGCGACGAGATGGCGTAGACCAGGTGCAGCGTGAAGCGGGCGAAACTGGCCACCGAGCCCGAAATGTCGGCGATCACGAAGATCTCCGGCTTGGCCGGCCGTGGGTGCCGGAAGCGTGGCTCAATCGGCACCCCTCCCGTCGACAAGGAGCGCCGCATGGTGGCGCGGAAGTCCAGCGGGCCCTTGCGGCCGTGGCGGCGCTTGCGGGCCAGGCGCACGGCCAGCTTGCGCGACAGCGGCTGGAGCACCCGGTGCAGCATGGCCAGCTCCTCGCGCGTCGCGTGCATGACGTCGATGTCCTCGGGCAGCGGTTTGCGCACCGAGCGGGCCAGCGCCTCCGCACCCCGGTCCTCGACCAGACGCCGTCGAATCTCCGTCTCGACCGAGCGCCGGAATTTCTCAATACGGGCCTTGAACTCGTCGGCGGCCAGGCGCTCCTCCAGATCGGTCAGCGAACCACCGGCGGCACCCGCCTGGGCCTGCGCCATCAGCCGCTCCAGCACCCCATCCAAATCGAGGTTCCGCAACGTCCGGTACAGGTAGTAGGTGCCGCCGACGGGCCGCCCGGGCTCCATGCCGGCGTATCGATCCACCGCGTTGCGGGCCACCATGTTCATGAGGCCGGCATCGGCGGAGATCAACGACTTGAAGAGCATCTCGGCCAGCTCCTCGGGCGTCATGCCCTCCCCGCCCCCGCCGCTCTGCCACGAGCGTCGTTGGCCCTGCGCACCACCCTGCCCGGACTGCTCCCCGTTGGCCTCGTCGACCTCTTCGCCGCCTTCGTCTCCCTCGGCGCCGGCACCCCCCGTCCGCACGGCGAAGAACACCTCGAAGGCGGTCTCGAAGGCCCGCCAGTGCGAGGACGACTTCACCAGGGTGGCCGCCAGCGCGTACTTGAGCGCCTCACGATCCTCCAGCGGGATGTGCTTGACCGCCTCGGCCGCGTCGAGGTGCTCCGTCAGCGAGACGGGCAGGCCCGAGCGGCGCAACTCGGTGACGAAACCGGACAGGAGGTCGAGCACGGGCCTAGCTCGACGAGGCCGACAGCAGCTCCTTGGAGGCCCGCTCAATGTCGGCTTGATACTTCAACAGGATGTGCAGCGTGTCCCTGGCCCCGGCGGCATCGATGGTCTCCACGCCGAGCAGCACGAGCGTGCGGGCCCAGTCGATGGTCTCGGACACCGAAGGCGCCTTGCGCAACTCGAGCGTGCGCAACGAGCGCACGATGCGCGCCACCTGGTCGGCCAGCTCCTCGCTGATGCCTGGCACCTTTGCCCGCACGATCTCGCGTTCGCGCTCGAGATCCGGGTAGTCGATGTGCAGGTACAGGCAGCGGCGCTTGAGCGCCTCGGAGAGCTCACGGGTGTTGTTGGACGTGAGGAACACCATGGGCAGCTGCGTGGCGCGCACCGTGCCGAGCTCGGGGATCGACACCTGGTACTCCGAGAGGATCTCGAGCAGCAACGCCTCGGTCTCGAGCTCGACGCGGTCGACTTCGTCGACCAGCAGCACGACGGGCTCTGTGGCCCGGATGGCCTCGAGCAACGGCCGGGTCAAGAGGAAGTCCTCCGAGAAGATGTCCTCCTCCAGCTCGGACCAGCTCGGCCCCTCCTCCTCGGACTTGCCGTGCTCCCCCGCTTGGATCCGCAGCAGCTGCTTGCGGTAGTTCCACTCGTAGAGAGCCTTGGACTCGTCGAGCCCCTCGTAGCACTGCAGGCGGATGAGCCGGGCACCCGTGAGCTCCGCCACCGACTTGGCCAGCTGGGTCTTGCCCGTCCCGGCCGGACCCTCGACCAGCACCGGCTTGGCCAGGCGGTCGGCCAGGTAGACCACACCACTGATGGACTCATCGGCCAGGTAGCCGACTTGGGCGAGGCCGCCCCGCACCGCGTCCAAGGACTCGAACCGGGGGGGACCGCTTTCCGGCAGGCCCAATGCTGCGTTCCTGTCGCTCACCGGCGCACCTGCCCGTCACCACGCACGATCCACTTCAACGTCGTCAGCTCCTTTACCCCCATCGGTCCCCGGGCATGGAGCTTCTGGGTGGAGATGCCCACCTCTGCCCCGAGCCCCAGCTCTTCACCGTCGACGAACCGCGTCGACGCATTCACCAGCACCGCCGCCCCGTCCACCTCGGCCACGAAGCGGTCGGCCACGGCGACGTCCGAGGTCACGATCGCCTCGGAATGACCCGAGCTGTACCGCGCGATGTGCTCGATGGCCTCCCCCACGTCGTCGACCATCCCGATCGCCACCACCGGACCGAGGAACTCGGAGGAGAAGTCACTCTCCAGGGCCGGCACCGCAGTCGGCACGTGGAACCGCACTCTCTCGTCGGCCCGGATCTCGACACCGGCCGAGACGAGCGACTCCGCCAACCGAGGCAGGAAGTCAGCCGCCACCGCCGAGTGCACCAGCATCGTCTCGACCGCGTTGCATACCCCGAATCGGTGCGTCTTGGCGTTGACCGCCAGGTCGTGCGCCATGGCCAGGTCGGCGGCGCCATCGATGTAGATGTGGCAGTTCCCGTCGCCGTCGAGGACGTAGGGCACCGTTGCGTGCTCGATCATCGATGCGATCAGCGCCTGACCCCCGCGGGGGATCAGGCAATCGATGAAGCCACGCAGACGCATGAAGGCGGTGGCCGTTTCGTGCGACGTGTCCTCCACCAGGGCGACCGCGTCTTCGGGCAGACCGGCCTTCACCGCACCTTGGCGGAGCAGGGCGACGATGGCCCGATTGGAGTCGATGGCCGACGACGAACCCCGCAGGAAGGCGGCGTTGCCGGACTTGAGACAGAGACCGGCGGCATCGCTCGTCACGTTGGGCCGGTTCTCGTAGATCACCCCGATGACGCCGAGCGGGACCCGGACCCGCGAAACCCGCAGGCCGTTGGGTCGCACCCAGCCTTCCGTGATCTCGCCCACCGGGTCGGGCAGACCGGCCACCGTGCGCAGCCCGACGGCCATGCCGTGCACGCGCTCCTCGGTGAGCCGAAGCCGGTCCCGCGCCGCCTCCACCATGCCGGCTGCTTCCGCCCGCTCGAGATCGGCCGTGTTGGCCTCGACCAGCGACACCCATTCCTCCTCGAGGAGGTCCGCCGCCAGCCGCAGCGCCTCGTCTCGGACCGAGCTCGGCGCCCTGGCCACCACCCGGGCAGCCGACCGGACGCGGCCCGCGAGCTGCTGCAACGCGGGCGAGGTCATCGGGTCAGGTTACAAGGACCAGATCATCACGATGGACGACAACCTGGCTGCGGCGACCCATCCACTCGGTGGCCTGCTCCGCGTGCACCCGGACCAGGCCCTTGGCGAAGACCACGCCGTCGGCCCCGGCGATCTCCACCGCATCGTCGGGCCGGAAGGCGCCGGTCACCCCGGTGACCCCTGCCGCCAGCAGCGAGCGCCCCCGGCCGGTCAGCGCCAGACGAGCGCCTTCGTCGACGACAAGGTTGCCGCTCGATCCCAGTGCGAAGGCGATCCACAGCTTGCGAGCCGAGAGCCGGCGCTCCCGGGCCCGGAACACAGTCCCCACGCCGGCTTCGTCGGCCAGGGCGGCGGCCAGCACCCCCGGCCGGGTGGCATCGGCGATCACCGTCTGCACGCCCGACCACGTGGCGATCTTCGCCGCCGCCAGCTTCGACGCCATGCCGCCGCTCCCCTTGGCTGTCCCGGGCCCACCCGCCAGAGACTCGAGTTGCTGATCGATCTCCACCACCTCTTCGATCAGTGATGCCTCCCCGTCGCGGCGCGGGTCGGCCGTCAGGAGGCCTGGCGCGTCGGTGAGCAGGATCAGCAGGTGCGCGCCGACCAGGTGCGCCACCAGGGCGGCCAACCGATCGTTGTCGCTGAAGCGGATCTCCTCGTCAGCCACCGCGTCGTTCTCGTTGACCACCGGGACGACGCCCAGATCGTCCAGGTGACGCAGTGTTCCCCGCGCGTGCACATATTGCGTGCGGTGGACGAAGTCGAGCGGTGCCAGCAGCACCTGCCCGGCCAGCAGACCGTGCGGCTCGAAGCCGTCCTGCCACATCCGCATCAGGCGGTGCTGGCCCACCGCCGACACCGCCTGCAGGACGGCGGTGTCAGTCGGCCGCCGTTGACCGCGATCGAGGGCTTCCCATCCCGCGGAGATGGCGCCCGATGACACCACCACGACGGTGTGTCCCGCCGAGCGTGCCGCCGCCAGCTCTCCGCACAACCGGTCGACCGTCTCGGTGGTGACCGAGGACGAGCCAACCTTGACCACGACGATCATCGGTCCTCGCCCCACGTGAAGGTCATGGCGCCCACGGTGATCTCGTCCCCGTCGCGCGCACCGGCTCGCGCCAGGGCGCGATCGACTCCGAGCCTGCGCAGACGCCGCACCACCTCGGCCTGGGCTCCTTCGTCGTTGAGGTCGGACAGGGCCACCGCGCGTTCCGCGGCGCGCCCCTGCACGATCCATGCGCCCGTGCCGGCTCGCTGCACGGCCACACCCTCCGTCGGGGGGCGGTGCACCACGATCTCGCTCGAGGACGCCACGGCCGCCTCGGCCCGGGCCTCCCGGATCAGCGGGGCGACCCGTTCGACCAGCGCGCCGACACCGGAGCCGGCTGCAACCGAGAGCACCATGTCGCAGACGTGGTCCTCGTCCTCGCCGAGGTCGCTTTTGCTCCCGACCACGATCCGCGGGCGTTCCAGGAGCTCGGGCCGGTAGGAACCGAGCTCGGACAGCAGGATCCGCCGCTGCTCCGCGGGGCTCACCCCGCCGGCATCGGGAGCGCCCAGGTCGAGGAGCACCACCAGAACGCGGGCACGCTCAATGTGGCGCAGGAACTGGTGTCCGAGGCCCTTGCCCTCCGCCGCCCCCTCCACCAGGCCCGGGATGTCGGCCATCACGAACTCGGTCCCGTCGCGCAGGCCGCCCACCCGGACCACGCCCAGATGCGGTTCGAGGGTGGTGAACGGGTAGTCGGCGATTTTCGGCTTGGCGGCCGAGACCGTCGAGATCAGCGTCGACTTGCCGGCGTTGGGGAAGCCGACCAGCGCCACGTCGGCCATGAGCTTGAGCTCCATGTCAAGCCAGAGCTCTTGCCCCTTCTCGGCCTGCTCGGCGAAGGCCGGAGCACGGCGGCGGTTGGAGAGAAAGCGGGCATTGCCCCGTCCACCCTGGCCGCCCTCGGCGACCATGAACCGCGCGCCCTCGATGTCGAGGTCGCACACGACTGCGCCACCGCGATCACGCACGACAGTGCCGACCGGGACCGGCACCACCAGGTCCTTGCCCCTGGCCCCGTGCCGTTTTGACCCCGAGCCGTGCACGCCGTCCGTGGCACGGCGAAAGGGGTGATCACGGAACCCGAGCAGCGATGCCTGGTTCGAGGAGGCGACCAGCCACACGTCGCCGCCGTGACCGCCGTCTCCTCCGTCGGGTCCGCCCCGGTCGACGTGGGCCTCCCTGCGCCATGACACCGCTCCGGCTCCCCCGTCGCCGGCGCGCGCGTGCAATTGGGCCTGATCGACGAAGCCGGGCATAGCTGCCCAGCTTACGAGTCCAGAGCCGCAGTCGGTTTGCCTACGACGAGACCAGCCGACGAGCTCGCAGGCCGACCTCGGCTCGAGCGCGATCGCTGTCCACTGTTGTGCAGTGGCCCTCCTCGACCACCTGCGCCCCGCCCACCCACACGTCGGTGACGAGGTAGCCGGCGCCTGCCCACACGAGGTGGCCCAGCAGCTCGGCGTCAGTGAGCGAGGGGGTGAAGCGAGCGTCGTCAGTGCGCAACCGGATGACATCGGCGGGCCGGCCCACCTCGAGGGCTCCGACGGGAAGCCCGAGGGTCTCCCCGCCGCCACGGGTGGCCAGTCGGAGCGCCGCAGCAGAGGTCAGGACATCCGGATCGCCGGCGACGGCGCGTGCGAGAAGCGGGGCCAGGCGGAGCTCGTCCCAGAGGTGCAGGTCATCGTTGGAGGCCGGACCGTCGGTACCCAGGCCGACCCGGATCCCACGCTCCAGCAATGCGCACAGCGGCGCGATGCCCGAGCCCAGCTTCCCGTTCGAGCCAGGACAGTGGGCAACGGCGACATCGTGCTCGGCCAGCAACGCCAGGTCCGCATCGTCGAGCCATACCGCGTGCGCCGCCAGGACCCGACCCTCCAGAATGCCCCGTGAGGCCAGCAGCGCCGGCGCGCTCATGCCATAGCGTTCTTGCACGATCGCGCATTCAGCCTCTGTCTCGGAGAGGTGGATCTGCAACAAGGCCTGCCGCTCCCGTGCCGCGGCAGCGATGGCCTGCAACCCCTCAGGCGGCACCGTGTAGGCGGCGTGCGGCCCAAAGCCCATCTGAAGGAGCGCGTGTTGGCCGGCCGTGGCGTCGACCATTTCGCACGCCGCACCCAACAACGCCTCCCAGGTGCTCCCCGGGCCGGCGTTGGGCACGTCGAAGATGGCAGGGGTGTACACGGTACGGATGCCGGCCTCGAGCACGGCTTCAACCACGGCGATCGGGTGCCGGTATTGCTCGCACGTCGTGGTGACACCGTTGCTGAGCAGCTCGGCCGCCCCGAGCAGCATCCCCCAGTACACGTCCTCGTCATCGAGTAGTGCCTCGCGAGGCCAGACAGACTCCAGCAACCAGCGCTCGAGCGGAAGACCGTCGCCCGCGCTGCGCACCAACGTCATCGGCGAGTGGCCATGACAGTTGACCAGTCCCGGCATCAGCAGGCCACCGAGCCGACGGACCTCGGTGCCCGGCGACGGCGGAATCTGCCGAGGATCACCCACCCACGAAATGAAGCCGCCATCGATCTCGACGGCTCCCGGTGCGAGCACAGTTTCCGCACTGTCCACGGTGAAGACGGCTTCGGCCTCGAGCCGTACGGTCATGGTGCGCCGACGTACAAACGGTCGGAGAGGTCACGCGAGACCCGGATGGACTCGGTACCCCCCTCGACCGTCACCTCGACCGCACCTTCCGGGTCACGCATTCCCACGTGGGCGACGGCGCCGGGAATGAAGCCGCCGTCATCGAGCAACGTCAACGAGTCGAGATTGAGCTCGACCTCCTCGCTGATACGGACCAACTGCACCCGTTCACCCTCGTTCACCTCGGCCAGCGGGCGTACCGGCGTCGAGGGGGCCGGGGAATGCGAACCGGGGATCGGGTTGCCGTGCGGGCACGTGGCGGGATCTCCCAAAAGCTCCACCAGACGCGCCTCGACATCGTCGGAGATGACGTGCTCCCACCGACCGGCCTCGCGATGCACCTTGTGCCACTCGAGCCCGATGACATCGACGAGGAGCCGCTCGGCCAGCCGGTGTTTCCGCACGACCTTCTCGGCCAAGGCCTGTCCGCTCTCGGTCAGCGACAGGCGGCGGCCATCCCGCGTCACGTAGCCGTCCTCACGCAAGCGGTCCAGCATCTCGGAGACCGACGGAGCCGATCGACCCAGCCGCTCAGCGATGCGCGCCTGAATGACGGGCACGCCTTCCTCCGACAAGGACAACATCGTCTCGAGGTACTCCTCGACGGGCGGGTGGTACTCCTGCGGCTGGTGCGTGGCGCGGCGGTGCTCAGTCATGGCAATGGTCGGGGGAAGGCGGCACGTCGAGCGCAGGGTTACGGTCGAAGAACCCGGATGGGAGCAGCGTGAACCCGGTGTACTCGACCGGCATGACCGGCCAATCCTCGGGTCGCGGAATGTGCGTGACCCCGAAGGAGTGCCAGAGGACGATGTCGGTGTCGACGATGGGGCGATCCTCGGCCGTCCACGTCGGCAAGCCGGCACCACCAACGTGCTGATTGGGATAGTCGCCCGCCGCCCGCCGCTCCTCCGGATCGAACGGGGTGACCCAGAGATTGTGCGACGCGAACGCGGCGCGCCGCCCCACGCTGGAGGTGGGGTCGGCCAGCAACGTCGGCGTCGCTCCGGGCAACAGCTTGTAAGCGGTTGGCTCCCCCACGCCGTTCCGATGGGACCGATTGGCGATCCGCCAGGAACGGCTGCGTGACGCGTCGACATCTCGCCGGGCAGCGAGTTCGCTCTCCAGCAGCGTCACGGAGGTGCCGAAAGCGTTCCCCCACGGGTTCTCCGAACTCCCCGGAGACCCCGTCGGCACCGCGTCGACCTCATACACCTCGTTGTCGGGGCCATCGACCTCCATGTCGAGCCGCACGTTGAAAAGGTGCTGATGGTAGGGCGCGGCCAAGCCGGGGGCGATCATCCTGGCGTGATCTCCCGGGTCATCGCCGACCACCGCCATCGTGGACATGATGCCGGTCAGCTTCACCTCCAGCTGCATGGAGCCGTCGAGGTAGAAGTACCAGTAGAAGCCATATTCGTAGTTCCCGACGGTGGCGATGGAGCTCACGACCAGCCGGCGCGAGCGCCGCACCTCGGTCCGTCCCGACACCATGTCGACGTGCTTCCACAGGATGCCGTAGTCCTCCTCGTGCAGGCAGATGGCGTGGGGCCGCGTGCGTGGCTTGCCGCGCTCGTCGGCGAAGACATCGTCGAAATACCGGATCTCACCGAGACAATCGCAACCGAGCGTCAGCGAGTTCGCCATGCGCCCCAGGCCCCATTCGCCGGCGTCGAACGCGCTCTTCCAGGCGTGCATCGGTCCGGGATGCCCATAGGGCACCACCATCTCGCTCACCGAGGCCCGATAGACGATCGGACGGATCCGGCCCCCGTCCTCGTAGCCGATCGTCCACAGAACCAGACCCTCCAGTGGGTCCATGCCGATGCGGAACGACCATTTCTGCCAACGCACGAGATTCCCGGCCACCTCGAAGCTCGGCCCCTCGGGCTGGGCGATCTCCAGCGGCTTGAGGTCGGTACGCAGGGGGCCGTTGTGTTCGGGGTAGTAGCTCCCGTGTTTAGGCGGAAACGGCACGACTCCGAGGTCGAGCACCTCGAGAACCTCGCCCCGACCCATGTCGACGAAGGCGAGCAAACCCTCGAGTGGGCGCGCGTAGCCGTTGTCCTCCTTGGATTCGCGCAGATAGGCCAAGCAGCGCGTGATCCGCCGGCCTTCTTCGTGACCGAGCCCGAAGGTGCCGGCCGGCCAGGGGTCGATCTGCACCAGAGACCTGTCGACGATCCCACGGCGATCGAGGGCGGCGTTCCATTCGGGGTGCTCGTGCAGCGCGGCCAGGACCAGGATGGACTCTTCCATCTGGAGCGGAGGGCGGACATCGCGCACGATCTCCCAGCGGTCGATCTCACCGCGCGTGACCGACACAATGACCTCGACCACGTCGGCCTCGGGACCCTGCAGGAGGACAAGGCGAAGGCGACGGTCGACCACGACGTCCTGACCGGCGTCCACGCTCCACACCATTTCCTTCGGGGGGTCGCAAAGGCCCACATAGGCGAAGCGGAGGGCCTCGGGAGGGACCTCGGCCCGGGCACTGGCGAAGACGATCTCGCGCGCTGCGATGATCTCATCGCCGCTGACGGGAACCAGCGGGTGGGCGTGGGGGGCAGCGGGCGAGGGGGGCATGTCCGGCCGATGTTACGCGCCACCACGTCGATGACCCTCTACCATCGCCCCATGGAGGCTGCCGCCGACCGGGCGGCGCACAGCGCCCGGGAACTGAATCGTCGCCTGGGAGTCGAACAGCACGATGTGCTCGTACTCCTCGGCAGCGGCCTGTCGGGGGCGGCAGAGGTGCTGGGCGCCGGCGAGGAACCGGTATCCCTGGACACACTGCCCTCCTTTCCGCCCTACAGCGCAGGAGGGCATCGAGCCCACGCGTGGTCCGTCCAGCACAACCGCCTTCGCATCCTCGTCCTGGGCGGGCGGTGCCACCTCTACGAGGGACTGTCGCCCGTGGAAGTCGTGCATCCCCTGCGGACGGGGATCGCCGCGGGCTGCCGCACCGTCATCCTCACTGCCGCCGCGGGTGGCATCCGTGACGATCTCGCCACCGGATCGGTCATGGTCGTCGAAGACCACGTGAACCTGACCGGGCGCAGTCCGCTGCTCGGCCCCGAGTTCGTCGACATGACAGACGCCTACGCCCCTCGACTCCGTACCGTTGCCCTCACGAGCCCGGAGCCGGCCGCGTCCGTCCTGGCCCCTCGTGCCGGCGTCTACGCCCAGCTCCCCGGTCCGCAGTTCGAGACCCCGGCCGAGATCCGGATGTTGCGCGCGTGCGGCGCCGACGTCGTCGGGATGTCAATGGCCCTCGAGACGGTGGCGGCGCGGCGGGCCGGAGCCGCGGTCCTCGGGCTGGCCCTGATCACCAATCCGGCTGCGGCGGCGAACTCCACCATCGACACTGGGGACATTGCCGAAGTCGGAACGGCCGCCATACCCGCCGTGGTCGCCATCGTGCGCCACGTCGTAGGCTCACTGCAATGACGGACCACGTAGCGCCGACCGGCGTTGACCATGTCGCAATCAACGTGCAGGACGTGCCCCGCGGCATTGCCTTCTACACCGAGACGTTGGGTCTGGTACAGAACTTCACGCGTCCCGATTTCGGGTTCCCCGGCGCCTGGCTCGATACCGGGAACGGACAACAGGTCCATCTGATTGAGGCCGCTGTGCCCACCAACGTGGGCCAGCATTTCGCCCTCACCTTCGACGACCTGGGCGCGGCGGTCGCCGAGCTTCGAGCACGGGGTCTGAAGGTGACGGACCCGGTGGAGGTGGGCACGACGGGCCGCCGGCAGGCCTTCACGTCCGACCCGTGGGGAAACGGGATCGAGCTCCATCAGCGCTCCTGAGTTCCGGCGCACGTCCGTTCAGTCGGTGAGGACGCTCCGGGAGGGAATCAGTCGGTGAGGACGCTCACGTGCTTGCGACCGCGGCGCTCGCCGAACTTCACGACGCCCTCTGCGGTGGCGAAGAGCGTGTCATCGCCACCACGTCCCACGTTGACCCCTGGGTAGACCTTGGTCCCCCGCTGGCGCACCAGGATGGAACCGGCGGTCACGGCGGTGCCGTCGAAGCACTTCACACCGAGACGCTGCGCGTTCGAATCGCGGCCGTTGCGGGTCGACCCGCCACCCTTTGTCTTTGACATGGTCTTGCGCTCCTGAGCTTCAGCCCGCCGCGGTGATGGCGGTGATCTCCAGCGTGGCGTAGTGCTGGCGGTGACCCCACCGCCGACGCTGGTTCGACTTGTTCTTGTAGGTCATGGCATTGATTTTGGGCCCGGTTTCCGAGCCCACGACCTTGGCCGTGACCGTGGCACCGGCCAACTGGGCCGGAGTGGCCAGCACCGTTGTGCCGTCCACGACCAGCACCGGCTGGAGGGACACCTCCGCGCCGACGGGCTGCCCGAGCAGCTCCACGCGGACGCGCTGACCCTCGGCCACACGCTCTTGTTTCCCTCCGGACCTGATGACTGCATACATAAGGGCGCGATCCTAGCGCAGGACCGAGTCGTCCAGGGTCACGCCCCGGCCGCCGCAGACGGCGCATTCGGTCGACAACGTCTCGAGCAGTCCCTCCGAGACCCTCTTACGGGTCATCTCGACCAATCCCAGCTCGGAGATGTCGAAGACCTGCGTGCGAGTCTTGTCGCGGGACAGCGCGTTGCGAAGGGCCGCCGCCACCTTGTCCCGGTTCTCCCGCACTTCCATGTCGATGAAGTCGATGACGATGATGCCTCCGATATCCCGGAGCCGGAGCTGGCGGGCGACCTCCTCGGCGGCTTCCAGGTTGTTCCGGTAGACGGTCTCCTCCAGATTGGTCTTGCCCACGTTCTTCCCGGTGTTGACGTCGATCACGGTGAGCGCCTCGGTCCGTTCGATGATCAGCGAGCCTCCGGACGGCAACCAGACCTTGCGGTCGAGCGCCTTGTGCAGCTGTTCATGGACGTGGTAGCGCTCGAAGATGGGCAGCCCCTCGATCTCCGGGTCGTAGTACTCGACCCGGTCCGAAAGCTCGGGGCTGACGGCCCGTACGTAGTCCCGCACCTGCTCGAACAGCTCGAGGTCGTCGATCACGACACCTCGGTACTCCCCGTTGAGCTCCTCGCGGAGGATCCGCACAGACAGCTCCGGCTCCCTGTAGAGCAGGCCGGGAGCGTCGGACCGCTTGGCCTCGGCCTCAATCATGTTCCACTGCTCCAGCAAGGTCGTGACATCACGCTGGAGCTCCTCCGCCGAGACACCCTCAGCTGCGGTGCGCACGATCATGCCGTGGCCGGCCGGCTTCACTTCGTCGATGATCCGACGCAGCCGGCGCCGCTCGTTGTCCCCGAGGCGCTTCGAGATGCCGAAGGCGCTCGAATTGGGCACCAGAACGGCGAAGCGGCCAGGCAGGGAGACCTCCTGGGTCAGGCGGGCACCTTTGGCTCCGATCGGGTTCTTCGTGACCTGGCACAAGATGGTCTGTCCGGCCTTGAGGACGTCCTCGATCCGCGGCTGCTGGGAGGCACCGCCCTCAATGTCCTCCCGGTCGTACCGCACGTCGCCCCTGTACAGAACGGCGTTCTTGGGGATCCCGATATCGATGAAGGCCGCCTCCATGCCGGGCAGGACGTTTTGGACCCGGCCCCGGTAGACATTGCCGTCGATCTGGTTGGTGTCGTCGGCCGATCGGGAGACGTAGTGCTCCACCAAGGAGCGCCCCTCCAGCATGGCGATCTGGGTCATCTCGGGCTGGACGTGGACGCAGACCAGGTACCGACCCACCTGCTTCGTCTTGCGATCCCTCCCGGAGCGGCGCCGGCTCCGGGCCCGCTTGCCGTCGCTCGAAATCCCGGCCGTCTCCACGGCGGCCGCCGCGCCGTCCATCGGGTCGGTGGTTCGCGGCCGCTTGAGCGGCACGACGGGGGCCGCCGCCTTGGGTGGCGGAGGTGCGGCCACGACAGGCGCAGGCCTGGTGTCACCGATCTTCGGCTTCGGCCTGGGCGCAGCCCGCGGCCCGTCAGGGGGGCTACTGCCGGCGCTGCCCCCCGGTGGCTCCGGGGGGTGACCCTCCGGGCTCTGGCTGAATTCCGTCTCGGACATGAGGGAAAGCCCTCCTCGCGTGCTGTGTCGCGTCGCCATCGGTCCTGGGCTCGCTCACAGGGAGCGGCTCGAACCGAGCGCCATCGCGTTCGATCCATTGATGCGTTCGACAGGCCCGTCCGGGTACCGCGGGGGCACCCAGGGCCGCTACCAGGTCACCAGGGCGGACACCACGCGGGTGCGTGGCCAATTCCGCCCGGAGATGACCGTTGGGGCTGGTCAGGGACAATGTCCGGATGGCTGGACGGATGTCGTCTTCGGTTTGACGACCCTTCCGTTCCCGCCTGACGGTGAGCATCGGAGCAGCGAGCATCTTTTCCACCCGCTCCTGCAGCTCCTGATCCCGCACTCCGAGCACCTCCAGCTCCCAATCACACGATGCTACCTCCTGCTGCAGCGAACCCTCCGCTTCTCCGATGAGGGCCGCGGCCTCGACATCGATCCCCGCAGGGAGGAGTGCGCTCAGCGCGGCGGGCAGGTCGGCGAGGGGGATCTCCTCGGGCCCGGCGGCTTCCAGGCGCATGTCCAGGTATTCGCCGAGGGATTCGCACCCCGTCGGCAGGGCCAGGCCGAAGCTGAGCAGCGGATGGGGCGCAAACCCCTGCGAATAGGCCAGCGGCAGCCGACTGCGCCGCAACGCCCGCTCCCACATGCGGGCGACGTCCCGATGGCTGGTGAACCGGATCTTCCCTGCCTTGGTGAAGCGCAGGCGGAGACGACGCTGGCCGTCAGGAAACACGGCTGACCAGGCGCACCGGGATCCGGTCCCCGACGCTGAGGTCCTGACCCGTGCCCTGGCTCCCACCGGCGGGCGGGAGGGGCGATGCCACCACGTGCTCGAGCCCGAAGCCGGTGCAGGCGCCGCAGTCGTAGCAGGGGGTCCAGCGGCAATCCTCGACGGCCACGCTGGCCAGCGCGTCCTGCCAGTCATCCCAGAGGAAGTCACGATGGAGGCCGGCCGAGATGTGGTCCCAGGGAAGGGCCTCGTGGGCCTCGCGGTCCCGATGGCACACCTCTTCGACACTGAGCCCCTCGGCGGCGAGAGCGTCCTGCCAGAGCGCCAGATCGAAGCGCTCCGACCATTCCTGGAAGGTGCCGCCGGCCCGCCACACGCGCTCGATCACGGCACCCATCCGCCGATCGCCTCGACTGGCCAGGCCCTCCGCCACGGACGCGGCCGGTTCGTGCCAGCGGATCGTGAGGCCGCGGGTACGCCTGGCCGCGTCGCGCAGGAGCGCCACCTTGCGTTCCAGCTCGGCGACGGTGTCCTGACCGAACCATTGGAACGGAGTATGGGGCTTCGGCACGAAGCCACCCACGGAGGCGACCACGGTGACCCCTTTGTGGTACTTCCGGCCGATCTCGACACAGCGCGCGCCGAGCTGTGCGATGCCCAGCACGTCCTCATCGAGCTCGGTGGGCAGGCCGATCAGGAAATAGAGCTTGATCCGGCGCCAGCCCTGACTGAAGGCGGCATCGACGGCGCTGTAGAGGTCTTCCTCCGTGATCAGCTTGTTGATGACCGTGCGCATCCGCCAGGTGCCCCCCTCGGGGGCGAAGGTGAGCCCGGTA
Organism: uncultured Acidimicrobiaceae bacterium; assembly: GCA_963742035.1. Taxonomy (GTDB): domain Bacteria; phylum Actinomycetota; class Acidimicrobiia; order Acidimicrobiales; family RAAP-2; genus Bog-473. The sequence continues at coordinate 186,309 of CAVUKH010000007.1, read as the reverse complement.
CGGCGCACCTTCTGAATTTCGGCGGCCGTCCCAACCGTGAAGGCATCCACCCGGAGCGATGGGAGGCTCACCGAGACCCGACCGCCGAAGTCGGGGTCGTCGACGATGTCGCGCACGGTCTCCTCAATGCCCGAGAAGTCCGCCGAGGACAACGAGGTCAGCGCAACCTCGTCCTGGCCGCTCCACTCCAGGCCACGTTGCACCATGGCGCGCACCTGGGCAGCTGGGCGCTCACGCACGGGCCGGGTGATCATGCCTGCCTGGCAGAAACGACAACCACGCGTGCAGCCGCGGAACACCTCGACGTTGAGGCGGTCGTGCACGACCTCCGTCAAAGGGACGAGGGGACGGGTGGGATAGGGCCAGTCGGCCAGGTCGCTGATCGTCCGCTTTGCCACCTCCGCGGGCACGCTCGGGGCCGCCGGGACGGTCGACACCAGTCGCCCGTTCTCGTAGGACGGGACGTAGAGCGCCGGCACGTAGACCCCGTCGATACCCGCCAGCGCATGGAGTACGGCCGTCCGGTCGCGCTCCTGAGGGGAGGACCCGCTCAACCAGGTGGCCACGACCTCGTTGATCTCGCCCACGACCTCCTCGCCGTCGCCGAGGACGAACGCGTCGACGAAATCGGCCAGCGGCTCGGGGTTGTAGACGCAGTGGCCACCCGCCACGACCAGCGCGTCGGCGCCACCCCGATCCGCGCCGTGCACTGGAAGCCCGGCCAGGTCGATCATGTTGAGCAGGTTGGTGTAGACGAGTTCGGCCGACAGGTTGAAGGCCAGCACGTCGAAGTCGGCTGCGGGCAGGTGCTGTTCCACGCTGAAGAGCGGCACGCCGGCCACCCGCATGGCGGCCTCCATGTCGACCCAGGGGGCGTAGGCGCGCTCGGCCAGCGCGTCCGGACGCTCGTTGAGGATTTCATAGAGGATCTGCAGCCCCTGATTGGGTAGGCCGATCTCATAGGTGTCCGGGTAGAGCAGGAGCCAGGCCACGGTGCCCGGGGCATGCTCGGGATAGACCGATCCCTGCTCACCCCCGATATAGCGGGCGGGCTTGGAGACCGTGGGCAGGAGGCGCTCGATCTGCGGCCAGAGGGTCTCCATGCACACCAACCCTAGGGGACGCTCAGCCTCCGCCCGTTGACGTCGAGGTCGTCGAACCGGAGCCACCCGTCGCCCCCGGGTTCGGCACCGCTGTTGTCGTCGGCGACGTTCCCGCAGGCGGGACCGTCGTCGGCGCCGTCTCGCTGGCTGGACTGGCCGGCGTGGGCGTCTTGACTGCGCCGTTGATCCCAGGGTGGGCCACGATGTAATTGAAGATGTTGCGCACGAGCGGTGCGGCGGCCTGCGCGCCGTAGCCACCCTGATCGATGACGGCGAGCACGAGGTACTGGGGGTTCGGGTTGGGCCCGAACGCCACGAACCAGCTGTTTGGCTCGAGCTTCTGGCCCGCTGGGCCTTGGTTCGATGCCGTGCCCGTCTTGCCCGCGAGATTCCATGAGGCCGGGAACCCCTGGAAATCCTGATATGCCGTTCCGTTCCTGCTCGAGATGACGCCCTCGAGACCTTGGAGGATGGCGCTGTAGGTGCTCGGAGAGATCGGAACCTTCCCCGTGACCTCGGGTTCGATCTTCTTGATGATCTTGCCGCTGAGCGGGTCGACGATCTCCGAAGCCACCTGGGGGGCGTAGCGTGTGCCTCCGTTGGCGAACGTGGAGTACGCCTCTGCCTGCTCAATCGGCGTCAGTATCGTCTCGCCCTGGCCGAAGGCCATCTCGATGTTGTCCCCCGTGAACCACGATGCCGCGTAGGGGAACGCCTTGGGAGCCTCCGCGTGCAGTTTGGCCCTGGTCGCCTTGCTGTCGACGCGCCCCTGCCCTTCGCCGGGCAGATCGACACCCGTGATCGTCCCCTCCCCGTAGGCCGTCGCCTCTTCTTGGATCGGCGTTTCGCCGTACTTGGACTGTTGCTCCCAGAACATCTCGCCCAGGTTGTAGAAGAACGAGTCGCTCGATACGGACAGCGCGCTCGAGACGTTGTAGGTCCCCTTGGGGTCACCGGGGTCGTCGCTCAGGGTGCAGCCCGTGTCGTTGTTGACCCCGGGGGCGGGGCAGCCCTGGATCTTGAAGGTCCCCGTATCCGCGAACGGCGTCGTCGGCGAAATGAGGCCGTCCTGGAGGGCGGCCGTCGCCGTGACGAGCTTGAAGGTCGACCCGGGCGTGTACTGACCTTCAATGACGTTGTTGTTCTCTGCGCCGCTCTGCTGCAGCGCGGTGAAGTTGGCCGTGGAGATTCCGCCCACCCACTCGTTCAGGTCATAGGTCGGAAACGAGGCCATGGCGTACACCTGGCCGTTCTGCGGGTTCATCACGATGACGGCGCCGTTCGGCGCCGGCGGTCGCACGCCACCATCGACCTGGTCGGGTGTGCTGCGGTCGGCCAGAATCTGCGCCTGCAGGTCGTTCTGCACCTCTTGCTGCAGGCCCGTGTCGATATTGAGCACGACCGTGTCCCCGATCTGCGGTGCGGTGGAACTCAGGGTGCCCACGACATTGCCGCTGGCGTCGACGGAGAGGGCCTGCCGTCCGGGCACGCCTTTCAGGTAGGGCTCGTACTGGGCCTCGATCCCTGAGACGCCGATCTGGCTCGCCTGGGTGTAGCCGTCGTCGGGGTGGGCTGCGAGGTAGCTGCCCGAGATCGCACCCAGATACCCCAGGACGTGGGTGGCGGTCGTGCCTCCTTGGGGATATGTCCGCTGCGCCACGGTCTGGACGCTGACCCCGGGGTACTCCGATTGGTGGGTCTCGAGGTATTGCACCGTGGCCTGGGAGACACCGACCGCAATCGGCGCTGGTTGATAAGGACCGTTCTGATTGGAGGCCTTCAGGATTGAGGCCTCAACCTGTGCGGGGGTCTGGCCCACCAGGGCCGCCACCATGGCCACGATGCTGGGGGTCTGCTTGTGCTGGATCTGCAGGAGCAGGTCCTCGTTGAGCGCGAGCAGGATCTCCTCTTGCGAGTTGTTGGTCACGAGGACCGTCCCCTCACGATCGACGATCTCGCCGCGGGGGGCATCGACACTGACCACACGCACCTGATTGCGCGTCACTGCCGCCGCATAGCTCTTCCCCTCGACGACCTGCAACGTCCAAAGCCGCAGGATGAGGACACCGAACAGCAGCAGTACGACGATCCCGACGATGCGCAGTCGAAGATTCGGACGGGCCTCCTCTTCCTCGGGCGAGCCGACGATGGAGGCCACGTTGACGCTCTTGCGGGGCCGCATCCGAGGCCCTCGGGCGTTGCCCCTCCACGCGCTCTGCTTCGCCGGGCGTGTGGAGGGCTTGGGGTGCAGCCGGTCGCCGCGGATCGGGTGGCGAAGGGTGCGCTTCACCAGGCCCTGCCGTCGGCCTGGGCCGGGACCAGCGAGCGGCGGTTGTTCTCCCCGGCCAGGGCCCACCGCATCAGCCGGTTGACGGGCAGGACGAGCACGACGCTCGAGATACCGACCACCAAAATCAGAGAGAGAAAGTCCACCTGGACCATCTGGCCCTGTCCGAGGATTGCGCCGAGCACGGCGAACAGCATGTCCGCTCCGACGCTCCCCGCGACCGCGGCCACCGGCTTGAGCCAGGTGGCGCGGGGGTCGGCGGCCGTTGTGAGAGACCCCACAGCGAAGCCCAACACGCACCCGACCAGGGCAGACAGCCCGAAGGGCGTCGGGAGCACGAGGTCGAACGCCAAGCCCGACCAGAAACCGACGATGGCCCCCGTTTCGGGGCCATCGAGGAGGGCGGCCGTGATCGGCAGCAGCCAGAGCAGGTCGGGATGAGCCCCGCCGATCCGCAGCGCCACCATGACGGTCTGCTGCACCATCAGCACAATGAAGATGACCAGCGCGACCCGGAGCATGGAGCGCCCGGTCATGTGTTCGGCACCCACTGCACGACATCGACGTAGGCCAGCTGGCTGAGGTCGGCCGCCGGATCGACGTGGATCGTCTCCTGGCTGGCCCCAGGAGCGGTATGGAAGGTCCGGACGGTTGCAACGGGGATGCCCGGAGGGAAGGCCGCCGCATCGAGACTGCTGGTGAACATGGGCTCGCCCTTCCGCAGTGGCGTGCGCGGCGCGACCAGGTCCGCCGTCATTGAATTGGATGGCCCCTGCCCGTCGACGATCCCCGTGGCCTGGTCACTGCCGAACATGACCCCGACCTTCGACTGCCCGTCTGTGACGAGGCGGACGACGGACGTGTGGTGGAAGGCTTGAATGACCTGACCGACCAGACCACCAGCACCGACGACGGGGTAGCCGACATCGACGCCGTCGGCACGACCCTTGTCGAGTGTGATCGTGGCCGTGAAGTTCGACGAGTACTCGTCAACCGTCTCCGCGGTGACGGTCGGCAACGACTGCAGGAAAGGAAGGTTTTGGAGCGCCGTGATCTCGCGCAGCTGGTTCTGTTCGAAACCCCGTTCAAGCTGCGCGGCGCGCAGCTGGCCCAGTGTGCGCTGCAAGCGCTCGTTCTGCGCCTGCACGGATCCGTAGTTGAAGGCGCCGGCGAAGAAATTGCCGATCGGGCTGATGATGTCGAGGACTCCCTGGCGCAGCGGCGCGTACACGTCGTTGGCGACGGACTTGACCCCCGACGTCAGGCTGTGCGTTCGTCCGTTCTGGTCGAGCGAGATGAGTGAGAGCGAGAGAACGACGAGGACGATCACCGTCAGGGTACGGCGAGACCGCCTGGACCGGGCCACCCAGGAGAAACCGGTCGATCGATCAGCGAGTGGAGGTGGTGATCAGCACCCGCTTCAGCGCTTCGAACTCTTCCAGGCACTGGCCGCTGCCGATGGCGACGCAGTTCAGCGGATCCCTGGCCACGACGATGGGCATGCCGGTCTCATGCTGGAGGCGAGACTCGAGCCCGTGGAGCAAGGCGCCCCCGCCGGTGAGCACGATGCCCTGTTCCATGATGTCCGCTGCCAGTTCCGGAGGTGTCCGGTCCAAGGTCACCTTGACGGCGTCGATGATGGCGGACACTGGCTCCTCAATGGCCCGCCGGATCTCCTCGGTCGAGACGACGATCGTCTTCGGGAGCCCGCTGACGAGGTCACGACCCCGGATCTCGGCGTGCAGCTCCTGCTCCAACGGGTAGGCCGACCCGAGCGTGATTTTGATCTCCTCTGCGGTGCGCTCTCCGAGCGCCAGGCTGAACTCCTTCTTGACGAACGACACAATCGCCTCGTCCAGCTCGTCGCCCCCGATACGCACCGACTGACTCGTCACGATGCCACCGAGGGAGATGACGGCAACCTCAGTCGTCCCGCCGCCGATGTCGACCACCATGTTGCCGGTCGGCTCGTGCACCGGAAGGCCGGCTCCGATGGCCGCGGCCATCGGCTCCTCAATGATGTAGGCCCGGCGTGCCCCGGCGTACTCGGCGGCCTCCATCACGGCGCGGCGTTCCACACCGGTGATCCCGGAAGGAACGCAGATCACCATGCGCGGCTTGGCGAAGCGGCGCTGGTGCACTCGGTGGATGAAGTAGCGAAGCATCTTCTCGCAGATCTCGAAGTCGGCGATGACCCCGTCCTTGAGCGGCCGGATGGCCTGGATGTTCGACGGGGTACGGCCGATCATCCTCTTCGCTTCCGCACCCACGGCAAGCGGGCGCCCGTCCTTTATGTCGACGGCCACCACGGAGGGCTCATTGAGCACGATGCCACGGCCGCGGACGTACACCAGGGTGTTCGCGGTACCGAGGTCGACAGCCATGTCACGACCAAGGAGGGAAAGGCGATTTTCGGCCATAGTTGAGGCTCTCCCGAGAAATTCCAGATGGGCGTCGGCGAGAGCCGGCGCCCGTGATGGTGCGCCCACAGGCTATGGGACTGCGGGAGGGTTCACAAGGCGGGCGCCGCAGAATGCCCTTTCGGCCTGCAATTACACCGGCGTTGGCCGGCCGCGCCGAAGAGTCAGGCGGTGGCCAGACCGGGGAAGAAGAGACCGATCTCCCGCGCCGCCGACTCGTGGGAGTCGGAACCGTGCACCAAGTTCTCGGTCGTTTCAATCCCGTAATCGCCCCGGATGGTCCCTGGCGCCGCCTCGGCTGGGTTCGTCGTGCCCATCATCAGACGCACCACGGCGTAGGTGTCTTTCGGCCCCTCGACCACCAAGATGAGGGCGGGCGAGCGGGTGATGAAGGCGACCAGGTCGCCGAAGAACGGACGCTCCACGTGTTCGGCGTAGTGGGTCTCGGCCAATTCCTTCGTGATGGTACGGAGCTCGGCGGCCACCAGACGCAGATTCTTGTGCTCCAGGCGACTCAGGACTTCGCCGGCCAGGCCTCGCTCAACGCCGTCGGGCTTCACAATGACAAGGGTGCGGTCCACGAGGGTTGGACACTACACAACCTCGGCCGCCGGTCAGACCGCGCCGGTCAGACTGCGGCGGTCAGCGACCAGCTTCCTCCCAGGGGACGGCGGCCGCCAACGCATCGGCGCGCGCGGTGCCGACGACGTACAGCGACCCGGCCACAACCACGAGCCCGTCGGCGTCGACCATGGCGCGGGCCTGGTGGAGCGCATCGGTCACATTCGGCTCCTCGTACACGGTCAATCCCAGGGCGCGACCCGCCTCGGAGACCGCCGTGACCGGCATGGCGCGCGGCGAGTCCGGTTCGCAGGCGATGACCGCGGCCACACCGACCGCGGCCAACGGTGCGAGCATGGCCGATGGATCGCGGCCGGACAGCATCCCGACCACCGCCACCGTGTCCCCGTCGACCGCGAACTCCTCGCCCAGCGCGTCGGCGAGCGCTGCCATGCCCGCCGCGTTGTGCGCGCCGTCAACGAGCAACAACGGGCGGCGTCCCAAAACCTCCAGACGACCCGGTACGCGTACCGCGGCCAGCCCCTCCTCGACCACCTCGTCCACCAGCGGATCTCCGAAGAACGCCTCCACCGCCGCCAGCGCCACCGAGGCGTTCACACCTTGGTGCGCGCCGTGCAGCGGCACGAGGATGTCGTCGTAGCGACCGCCGGGGGTCCACAAGGTCACCATGCGCCCGCCGACAGCGACCCGGTTGGACGCACAACCGAAGTCACGCCCGGCCACCCACACCGAGGTTGCCCCGACGTCGAGCGCCCGTCTGGTGACGATCTCAACCAGCTCGGGGGCCATCTCCCCCACCACGACCCGGCTCTCCGGCTCGATGATGCCAGCCTTGTCCGTGGCGATCCCCTCCAGCGTCGGACCAAGGACGTCCGTGTGGTCGAAGCTCACGTTGGTGAGCACCGCCACGTCGCCCCGGACGACGTTCGTGCAGTCCCACGTCCCGCCCAGTCCGACCTCGACCACCATGACGTCGACCGCCTCGGTGGAGAACCAGGCGAGCGCAGCGGCTGTGAGCAGCTCGAAGCGGGTGGGGCGCTCCGGCAGCAACGGCTCGAGCAGCGCCAGCTCCGTGAGCACGTTGGTCAGGGACGCGTCGTCGATCGGCTCGCCGTTGTGAGCCAATCGCTCGCCCACCGTGTGGAGGTTCGGGCTGGTGTAGGTGCCGACGGTCAGGCCTTTGGCCATGAGCAGCGACGTGGCCATGGCCGATGTCGACCCCTTGCCGTTCGTGCCGGTGATGTGGATGGAGGGAATGGAGGCCTGCGGCTCTCCGAGCAGGGCGGTGAGCGCGCACATGCGATCCAGGGTCGGCACAGCGCGACGGCGAGGCATGTTCGACTCGAAGTCGACATGGCCATCGAGCCAGGCCACGGCCTCCGTCACGCTGTCAAAGGGCGGTGCCGCGGCACTCTCCACGGACGACGGTCCCGGTTCGGTCAGGAGGCGGCGCGGCGCGATCGGGTCGACTTGACCGGCGCGCCTCCGAGCGGCACGAGAGTCGGTGCCACACGATCGAGCACCACCGAGCGGTCCACGACGCACTTGCCGACGTCGGTCCGGCTGGGCAGGTCGTACATCACGTCCAGCAGCACCTCTTCGAGGATGGCGCGCAGGCCGCGGGCCCCCGTGCCACGCAGCAGCGCCTGCTCGGCCACCGCCTCGAGCGCGTCGGGTGTGAACTCGAGCTCGACGTTGTCGAGCGCAAACACCCGCTCGTACTGGCGGGTCAGGGCGTTCTTGGGCTCGACGAGGATTTGGACCAGCGCCTCCTTGAACAGCGGCGACACGGCGCTGACGACCGGCAGGCGACCGATGAACTCGGGAATGAGGCCGAACTTGATCAGGTCCTCGGGGAGCACGTGTCGCAGGATTTCGCCGTCCTCCCGATCCTTGCGATGCACCTCGGCGCGGAAACCGATGCCGCGCTTGCCGATTCGGGACTCGATGACCTTGTCGAGCCCGGCAAAAGCGCCACCACAGATGAACAAAATGTTGGTCGTGTCGATCTGAATGAATTCCTGGTGGGGATGCTTGCGTCCGCCCTGCGGTGGTACGGAGGCGGTCGTGCCCTCCAGGATCTTCAGCAGTGCCTGCTGCACGCCCTCACCCGATACGTCACGAGTGATGGAGGGGTTCTCGCTCTTGCGGGCGATCTTGTCGATCTCGTCGATGTAGATGATGCCCGTCTCGGCTCGCTTGACGTCGTAGTCGGCGGCCTGAATCAGCTTCAGGAGGATGTTCTCCACATCCTCACCGACATACCCGGCCTCGGTCAGCGCCGTGGCGTCGGCAATGGCGAACGGAACGTTGAGCATGCGAGCGAGCGTCTGGGCCAGGAGCGTCTTGCCGCAGCCGGTAGGGCCCAGGAGCAGGATGTTCGACTTCGCCAGCTCGACACCGTCCTCGCCCCCCGGGGGGCCGGCCTGCACGCGCTTGTAGTGGTTGTAGACCGCAACGGAGAGAATCTTCTTGGCGTACTCCTGCCCGACGACGTAGTCGTTGAGGAAGTCGAAGATCTCCCGCGGCTTGGGCAGGTCCTCGAAGCTCAGCTCGGTGGATTCGTCACGCTCCTCGGCGATGATGTCGTTGCACAAGTCGATGCACTCGTCGCAGATGTAGACACCTGGCCCCGCGATCAGCTTTTTGACCTGTTTCTGCGTCTTGCCGCAGAAACTGCATTTGACGAGATCCCCGCCCTCTCCGAACTTCGCCACCAGATCGCCTCTCCCGTCCGTGCCAGCTCGTCCTACGCGGCGCCGATGGCCTCGAGTGGCGCCACCGTCCGCGCTGTGATGACCTCGTCGATCACGCCGTAGGTCACCGCCTCCTCCGCCGTCATGATGAAGTCGCGATCGGTGTCCTGTGCCACCTTCTCCTGGGTCTGCCCGGTGTCCTCGGCCAACATCCCCGAGAGCAAGTCCCGCATGCGGAGGATCTCCTTGGCCTGCAACTCGATGTCACTGGCCTGTCCCTCGACACCACCCCACGGCTGGTGCAGGAGGATCCGCGCGTGCGGCAGGGCGAAGCGCTTGCCCTTGGCCCCGGCCGCCAGCAGCACGGCCGCCGCCGATGCCGCCTGACCGAAGCAGAAGGTGGAGACATCCGCCTTTATGAACTTCAACGTGTCGTAGATCGCGAACAGCGCCGTGATTTCGCCACCGGGTGAATTGATGTAGAGGTGGATGTCCTTGTCGGGCTCCTCCGACTCGAGGAAGAGCATCTGGGCACAGATGAGATTGGCGACGGCATCGTCGACCGGGGTCCCCAGAAAGATGATGCGCTCACGGAGCAATCGTGAGTACAGGTCGTAGGCTCGCTCGCCCCGGTTGGACGACTCGATCACGGTCGGGACCAGATAGTTGTAGGTCTTCATCGGGTCCCCCGCACTCTGCATCTTCACTCGCTCTCCTCGCTCTGCTCGACTTCGGCGTCTCCCGAGGCATCCACTTTGAGGTCGTCCCGTGACATCGGGTTGCCCTCTTCATCGACGAGATCCACGTGGTCCAGCAGCCACTCCAACGCTTTGCCTTTACGCAGCTCCGAGCGTACCGCGCCGGTCCGGCCGGCCGTGTCGAGTTGGCGACGCAGTTCGATCGGGGTGGTGCCCATCCGCTCCGCCATGGTGACTATCTCGGCCAGGAGCTCCTCGTCACTGAGCGTGAGCTCCTCCGCCTCGACCAGGGCCCGCAGGGCCAGGTCCGCCTTGACGGCAGCCAGGGCGTCCACCCGGACGGCACCCAGCAGCTCGTCGGGTGTCGTGCCGGTGGCCTGGAAGTATTCGGCCAGCCCCAGCTTCTGGGCCTCCAGGCGGTGCTGCAGATCGTGCAGGCGCTCGTTGACCTCCGAATCGACCAGGACCTCGGGCACGACGTCGTCGCTGACCAGCTCGGCCAGGGCTTCGATGGTCTTCTGGCGCAGTGCCATCTGGCTCTGCATCAGCTTGACGCGGCCGATTCGGGTGGCGATGTCGTCACGCAGCTCGGCCACGGTGTCGAACTCGGAGCTCTCGGCGGCCCACTCGTCGGTGGCCTCTGGCAGCTTCTTGATCTTGACCTCTTTGACGAGGACACGGAAGGCCACGTTTTGATCAGCCTCATTGGGGTTCGCCGCGTCGAAGGCGAGGATGGCACCGGCCTTGGCGCCGTGGAGCTCGGCGTCGAGCTCGGGGACCACCGTGCCCGAGCCGACCTCGTAGAGGTAATCGTCCACACCGACCACCTCGGCACCGGAAGCGTCGTTGCCGTGGAGATCGATCGTCACCTGATCGCCGTCGATGGCCGGGCGGCCCACCACCTCGAGCTCTGCGTCGTTCTCGCGCAGCCGGTCGAGTTGGCTCTGCACCTCTTCGTCAGTGACGGCGAGACCCGGCAATGTGACCTGCAGGCCGTCGTAGCCCGGAATCGCTACGATGGGGCGTACCTGCACGACGGCGTCGAACGAGACGGCGCCACCGTCCTCACCCCCGGTGATGTCGATCTCCGGCTGGGCTATGGGATCGAGCTCGGTGTCAACGACGGCGCGGGCGTAGAAGTCGGGCAGCGACTCGCGTAGTGCCTCGGCGCGCAGCGCGCCGGCGCCCCCCATGCGGGCCTCGAGCACCTTGCGCGGCACCTTGCCCGGCCTGAATCCCGGCACCCGAACCTGCTGGGCCAGCGTGCGCACGACGTCGCCGAGCGCTCGATCGAACTCGGGCTCGTCCACCTCAACACTCAGACGGACGAGGTTTCCCTCCATTGGCTCTGCTGTCGCACGCATCACGAGCCGATCACTCTACCGGCCGACCCGTGGCCTGGGCGCACGGCCGCTCGCGGGCATGCACGCGGAGGTCCGCGGGGCGGATGACGCGCTCAGAACATGAAGTTCATGGCATCCAGAACAGACCGACCCACCTGGTCGTCGCCGTCCACACCGATGCCGCCCGCTGCCTCGACCTCCGCCGCGGTGGCCCGTCCGCAGCCGAGGCGCGTGAAGTCGATGCTCGAGAGCGAGAGGGTCACCGTGGGCACCACGTCGTCACCCACCGGCCGGGCCCGGGACCCCTCCACGGCGATCGTGAAGGTCCGTGCGTCTCCCCCGGGACCCGTCACGTCGAAACGGACCGCGGTGCCGTCGACGCAGCCGGCCTTCTTGCCGACCACGAAGGGCATGGCACCTTGGATGCGACCGAGCGAGATCGCCGAGGCTGCGTTACCGCTCCCGCCAGGCCGGTCTAGGGCGCGACGCACATCCTGTTCGTGGACCCAGCTGTCGTAGACCCGCGCCGTCATGAACTCCGCGTGGGGCACCTGGCCCATGGGGCTCCAGCCGACCTCGGCCCAGTCGGCGCCCGTCAGTGCGTCGAGTTGGGCCAACCGGGTCGTGGTCACCGCCACGAACTCCGCCCGCACCGCCGGACCGGGCACGGCCCGTCGCACGGCCACGTAGGGCTCGTTGGCCGCTGCGAAATCATTCTTGACGTGCTCTCCGAGTGGTCCGGACCACTCCGGAGCCGGCTCGCCCATGATCGCCTGCTCGATCCCGATGAGGTGGGCGAGCTGATCTTTGACGTCCCACCCAGGGCAGTCGGTGGGCAGTGCCCACTCGTTCTCGGAGAGCTCGAAGGTGACCTCGGTCAGAGACGCCCAGGTCTCCGCCAGCGCCGCGCGGTTCCGCAGTCCCTGCTGGAGCCAGTCACTGTCCTGACCTGCACCGTTGTCGGTCATGGAAGCGACCCTACCCCCGGATCGTGCCTGAAGGCGCCCGACCATCCCCCAATCCTCGGAACCCCCCCGCTACGTTCGACACCCGTCCAAGGCCATCACCGACCGAAGGAGTTGCCATGGCGAACTACGAGGGGTACTGCGTGAAGTGCCGAGAGAAGCGGGAGTTCGACGGCCAGGAGGTAGAGCTGGCCAACGGGCGCCGCGCCGCACAGGGCACCTGCCCGACCTGCGGCACCAAAATGAACCGCATTCTCGGCAAGGCCAAGGTCTGACACCCTGCCCCTGAGGTAGGGCACGCCAGTCGCGGCGAGCGGGCCGCGGGCTGGCGTGAAACCATGGATCCCATGCATGACCTGATCATCAAGGGTGGGACGCTCGTCGACGGAACCGGGGCGGCGGCGCGTGTGGCCGACGTCGCGGTGGATTCCGGCCGCATCACCGATGTGGGCACGGTCCAGGGCGGCGCCACCAAGGTCATAGAGGCTACGGGCCTGCTGGTGACCCCCGGCTGGGTCGACGTGCACACCCACTACGACGGCCAGGTCACCTGGGACCAGGAGCTCGCCCCGTCGTCGTGGCACGGCGTCACGACACTGGTCATGGGCAATTGCGGAGTGGGCTTCGCACCCGCCCAGCCCGATCGCCACGACTGGCTCATCGGGCTGATGGAGGGCGTGGAGGACATCCCCGGCACGGCATTGGCCGAGGGGATCGAGTGGGAGTGGGAAACCTTCCCCCAGTATCTCGACGCCCTCGAGAAGCGGTGTTGGACGGTGGACGTGGGCACCCAGGTTCCGCACGCGGCCGTGCGGGCCTACGTGATGGGCGAGCGCGGCGCCCGTAACGAGGCGGCCACGGCCGAGGACATCGAGGCGATGCGGGCCATCGTGCTCGAGGCGGTCCGGGCCGGCGCGCTCGGGTTCTCGACCTCGCGCACCCTGGGGCACCGCGCCATCGACGGCGAGCTGGTGCCTGGGACCTTCGCCGCCGAAGACGAGCTGTTCGGCCTCGGGTCCGCGCTGGGCGAGGCGGGGGCCGGCGTCTTCGAGCTGGCCCCGCTGGGCTCGGCCGGCGAAATGCTCGAAGACGCCTGGCAGGAGGTCGACTGGATGCGCCGGCTCTCGGCGGCCATCGACCGTCCCGTGTCCTACGTGCTGTTGCAGGCCGACGACGACCCCGAACTGTGGCGCAAGCAGCTGGCGGCCTCACTCGAGGCCTGCGCCGAGGGCGCCCAGCTGTTTCCACAGATCGCGGGGCGCCCGACCGGGATCTTGTCGGGACACCACACGACGCTGTGCCTGTTCTCCGACTTCCCGGCGTACGTGGAGCTGCGGGAGCGCTGCGGGTCGGCCGCCGAGCTGGCGACGGCGCTGGCCGACCCCGAGGTGCGTCGATCGATCGTGTCGTGGACGCCGTCGTCGCCGGCCCAGGCCGACGCCATGACCAAGGCGTACGAGCGCACCTTCATCCTCGGCAACCCGCCCGACTACGAGCCGGGACCCGAGCGCTCGCTGGCGGGGATCGCCGCGGCGAGCGGCCGGTCACCACTGGAGGTGGCCTACGACGAGATGGCGCGTGACGGGGGGCAGGGCCTGCTCTACATCCCGATCCTCAACTACGCCCTGGGCGACCTCGACCACGTGCACGACATGATGCTGCACCCGCAGGGCCTCCTCGGGCTGGCCGACGGGGGCGCCCATACCGGCACCATCTGCGACGCCTCCATGCCCACCTTCATGCTCACGCACTGGACCCGCGACCGCAGCAGGGGTGAGCGACTCCCGCTCGAGTACGTCGTCAAGAAACAGACGCACGATACGGCGCGGCTGTACGGCATGACGGACCGGGGAACAGTGGAGCCCGGTGCGCTGGCCGACTTCAACCTCATCGACTACGAGGCCCTCACCCTCGGCGCACCGTTCGTCACCAACGACCTGCCGGCGGGCGGGCGCCGCCTGCTCCAGAGGGCATCGGGGTATGTCGCCACCATTAAGGCCGGCGAGCTGACCTTCGAGCACGGCGAACCGACCGGCGCCCTGCCGGGCCGCCTGGTGCGCGGCGCCCGCTGAACCCGGGACGCACTCCCACCTCTCCCCCGCTTCGCCTGCACCCGAGGCACGGCAGACTGCACCTGGTATGGAAGCGCCCCTGACCCAGTACGCGCTTCGGGACGGCATCCACATCGGCTATCAGATCTGGGGCGGCGACCCGCTGCCGGGTGCACGCGGCGCCGGGCTTCCCGACGTGCTCGAATTCAGCAGCGGGCTCATGATCTCCATCGACGAGACCGTCGACGAGCCCAACTGGTTGCGCTACACCGAACGGGTGGCGGACTTCTCCCGCCTGATCCGCTTCGACGCCGGCGGGCTCGGGCTGTCGGATCCTCTCCCGACGGGCACGGACCCATCGATTGAGGGCTGGGGCCGCGACGCGCTGGCCGTGATGGACGCCGCGGGGTCCGACCGGGCCGTCGTTCTCGCCTCGGCGGGTGGGGCGATGGCCGCCCTCTGGCTGTCGGCGACCCACCCCGAGCGCGTGATCTCCCTCGTCATCGTCAACGGCACGGCGCGGGTCGGCCAGGCCGAGGACTACGGGTTCGGCGCGTCCGACGAGGAGGTCGCCACCGGGTCGGGGATCGACGTGGTCATGACCGAGGACGACATCCCCCGCGACATCGCCATCTTCGCCCCCAGCCTGGCCCACCGCGTCGGCTTCCGGGAATGGTGGGGTCGGGCCGCCCGGCGCGGCGCCAGCCCGGCGACCGCCGTGGCCTTCAACCTCGTCACGTTCTCCGCCGACGTCCGCTGGTGTCTTCCATCCATCACGTGCCCGACACTGGTCTTCGCGCGCGTCGACAGCTACGCCAACCTGAGCGAGCACGGCCGTTACCTCTCCGAGCACATCACCGGTTCCCGCCTGGTCACCACCACGGGACCCGACATCCTCCCCTGGGCCGGTGAGTTCGACTCCATCGTCGACGAGATGGAGGAGTTCGTCACGGGGGAGCGCGGAGTGCATGCCGCGACGCGCCTGCTCGCCGCCGTGCTGTTCACCGACATTGTGGACTCGACCGTGCGCGCCGCCGAGGTGGGCGACCGCCAGTGGCGCGCCGTCCTCGACGAGTTCGACGTCAACATCGGGCGGCTCCTCGCCCGCCACGACGGGGTCCTCGTCAAGACGATGGGCGACGGGATTTTGGCCCGCTTCGCGGCGCCCGCACAGGCCGTCCGTTGCGCCGAGGCCATGGTGCGGGCGGCTGCGACAGCGGGGCTCCAACTCCGCGCCGGCCTGCACGCCGGCGAGGTCGAGCTGCGCGGCGACGACATCGGCGGCCTGGCCGTCCACATCGCGTCACGGGTGAGCGGCATGGCCGGTCCCGGTGAAGTGCTGGTCACCGGGACGGTGCGCGACCTGGTGGTCGGTTCGGGCATCGTCTTCGACGACCGCGGGCGGCACAATCTCAAGGGCCTGCCCGACGAGTGGCAGGTGTTGGCGGTGGAGCGGGCCTAGCGGGCGGGCTCGTCGATCAGCGTCGGAGCGACACACTGCAGAACTGGCCGGACTCCCTCGGGCCCCCACCGCACTGTTTGAATGTCCCCCATGACTCTCTTTGCGCTCGGAGACGAACGGCCACGGATTCACCCTGATGCCTACGTCCACCCCCATGCGGTCCTGATCGGAGAGGTCCGTCTCGGCGCCGGCTCGAGCGTCTGGCCGGGGGCCATCATCCGGGCTGACAACGGTCCCATTGTGATCGGCGCTCGGACGTCGATACAGGACGGTGCCGTCGTGCACACCCAGACCGTGCGGCGGACCCGCATCGGGGACGATTGTGTGATCGGGCACCTGGCGCATCTCGAAGGCTGTGTACTGGAGGACCTCGTGCTCGTCGGTTCGGGCGCGGTCGTCCTCGAAGGGGTCGTCTGCCGCTCGGGCTCCCTTGTAGGCGCCGGGGCCGTCGTGTCGCCTGGGACGGAGGTTCCGGCCGGTGCCATGGCGCTCGGGGTCCCGGCCCGCATCCGAGAGGGCGCCGTCAGCCGGGACTCCGTCAAGGTCAACGCGGACGCGTACTCCTCGAGGCATCTCCTTCAGCACCGCGACGGCAGTCGCGAGGTGTCCCTGGTGGAGTGCATCGAGCCGTGATGCCGTGCGATTCGTCGGCGCTGCACGACTGTTCTGGTCCGCACTGGGCACGGAGCGACGCACGCTCGTCGGCAGTTTGCTCCTCCAGCACGGGATTGCTTGCCGATGCAACAACCACCGGGGTCTGGCTTCGAACCGTCCGTCCCCGACGCGAGACCTGGCTCAGGGGCCGGAGAGAATCTTCGCCTTCTGGGCGTCGAACTCGGCGTCCGTGAGGATCCCCTGCGACTTGAGCTCTGCCAGATCTTTGAGTTGTGCGACCTGGTCCCTCGCCGGCGCCGCGGGCTGGGGCGGCGGCGCGTACTGCTGAGGTTGCTGTTGCGGTTGCTGTTGGGCGTACTGCTGGTCTTCTTGTTGGGCCCAGCGGTTCTGCTGGCGACGTGAGACACGGTTCGACACGGCGGTCGCCGTGCCGGCGATGGCTGCGGTGCGTGCGATACCTCGAAGAAGCGGCATGGTCGTTCTCCTTTCAACCGTCGGCCGCGTCGAGCGCGGCCACGAGGTCGTCCTGGGGGATGTAGCCGGCGGCGACGAGCTGGGCCTTCCCGCGCCGGAGCGCCTGGACGAACGGCGTCGCCCACCGGTTCTCGAAGATCAGAATGGCGGCAGACGACCCGGGCGAGATCACGGGCGCCGCGTCGGCGAGGTCTTCTTGGCTCACCAGTCCCGAGGACACGCCCTCGAAGACGGCGAGGTCGATCGTCCCGTCATGGTCCAGATCCGCGAGGGCGATGATCCCCAAGGAGCCGTCTTGTCCCTTGGCGACGAAGACCAGGTCCAAGATCCTGATCACGCCCTGGTCGACGAGATCGACGAGGATGGGCAAGCCCTCCCCTGTCATCTTGCTCCCCGGGAACTCGACGACCAAGTAGCTGATGGGACCCAGAGGTCCGTTCCCTTCTTCCATCTGCGACTCCCCTTCCTGGACGCGATCGTCCGCACTTTGGTCTCAGCCCGCAGCCAGAACCTTGGCCTTTTGTGATTCGAACTCCGCATCAGTGAGGACGCCTTGCGCCTTCAAGTCGGCGAGCCGGGTCAGCTGCGATGTGACGTCGCTTCCCGAGCTGCCCGCGGCCTCGCGCACGGCTGAGTCGAACGCCTGCTTCTGCTGGGCGGCGTCGTGGAGCTTGCGCTCCTGCATCTTCCCGCCCCGGGCGATCAGGTAGATGAAGACACCGAGGAACGGAAGGATGATGACGAAGATGCACCACAGGGTCTTGAGCCAACCGTTGAGGTCAGGACTCCGGAAGATGTCGACAAAGACGGTGATGAGGATCCAGATCCAGATGAAGAACAAGAAGAAGTAGAGCATTGACAAGAACACCCCGCCCAGCGGGTAGTCGTACGCCAGCATGCCTCTCCTCCGCACGCGAAAAAGATCTTCTGACTGGAGTTCTAGTCCCCCTCCTGCAGAATTACCAGTGGCACGACGCGCTCAGGTTGCGCCCAGCGATCCGTGCTGGGGGCCGGTATCAAACGATTGCTTGTCCGCCCTTTCGGTAGCCCTTCCATTGGAGGCCACTCAGGTATATACCTGCATTGGCAGTAGCAATCGGCCCCGGCTCCTCGCCCGGCGCCGAGCACGTTCGAGTGGAGGTGCACCATGAACCAACGGGGCCACGGTTGGATTCTGTTCGCCGCAATCGTGCTGGGGGTGGCCGGCATCATGCGCATCTTCGATGCGATCTGGGCCTTCCGCTACCACGGAGTCGTCCCCCAGCACCTCGAAGACGCCATCTTCGGCACCAGCCTCAAGACGTACGGCTGGGTCTACCTGATCGTCGGCATCATCTTGATCCTCTGCGGCTTGGGAGTGATGGGGGGGTCCCAAATCGGGCGCTGGGTCGGCATCGCGGCCGGTGCGATCGGCGCCATCAGCGCAATCTGGTGGATGCCCTACTACCCGATCTGGTCTTTGACCTACATCGCGCTCGGCGTCATCGTCATCTATGCGCTCGCCGCCTATGGCGGTCCCGTGGAGACGACCCTCAGCCCACAAGAACTGAGCCGGATGTAAGTCTTCACGCAGCTCTGGGTGGCTGCGCACCATCGACGACTGTCTCACGTGTATGCAGCTGGTCTTGATCGACGCGGCTAGCGTGACGGCGCGCATGAAGCCTTCGGTGGCGCGGTCCAGAGAATTCTGCTGCATGTCCCAGCGCACGCCCCTGGGTGAACAACGGTTCGGCTGTCGGTGGAGACGAAAGAACTGATCACGTCACGAAAGACAATGGAGAGCGTCCAGTGACCAAGATGCCACGCAAGGAATACGAAGGAGAGCTCCGGCGCCTGCAGGTCGAACTCGTACAGATGCAACGCTGGATCATCGCCGAGCACGCCAAGGTGTGCATCGTGTTCGAGGGCCGGGACACCGCAGGCAAGGGAGGCGTGATCAAACGGCTCACCGAACGAGTCAGCCCCCGGGTCTTCCGGGTCGTGGCTCTGCCCGCCCCGAACGAGCGTGAACGCTCGCAGATGTACCTCCAGCGCTACGTGCCCCACCTTCCTGCCGGAGGTGAGGTCGTGATTTTCGATCGGAGCTGGTACAACCGGGCCGGGGTCGAGCCCGTCATGGGGTTTTGCACCCAAGAGGAGTCGACTCGGTTCCTCCAGCTCGTCCCTCTCGTCGAGCAGGCCATCGTCGACTCCGGCGTGATCCTGCTCAAGTACTGGCTCGAGGTCAGCGAGGAGGAACAGACGCGCCGTCTGACGGCCCGCATCGACGACGGCCGCAAGACGTGGAAGCTCTCCACCATGGACCTCGAGTCCTACGGCCGCTGGTACGACTATTCCAGGGCGCGCGACGCCATGTTCGTCGCCACCGATACCGAGACAGCGCCTTGGTACGTGGCCAACTCGGACGACAAGCGCCGAGCTCGCCTCAACGTCATCAGCCATATCCTCGAGAAGGTTCCCTACGAACGTGAGAAGGAGGCACACGTCGTCCTACCGGCGCGCCAGAAGAGAGGTGACTACCGAGACCCTGAGGTCCATCGGCACGAGGTGCCGATGCGGTTCTGAGCTCAGCCGGGCTGCGCGCCCCTCGCCAGGAGGACGAGATCGTGCAGACGCACACGACGGGACTGACGCTTCAGCGCGATCTCGTCGTTGGCCTCTGGAACAAGCATGCGCAGGCCCTGTGGGTGGATGCGGAACGACATCGGCGTGTCCAGCTCGAGGGCTTCGCCGTCGATGCCGGCAAAAGCCTTGCCCGATCGGGATCTGATCTCGAAGTGCTCGCAGCTGAACTCGAAGGCATGCCCGCTACGCGACCCCTGGCCGGCCAGGGCGAGCGTGACGACCTCGGCCGCCTGCATGCCGGTCGCAGCAGCGACGGCGAACACGCCGAGTCGCCCCGTGTCGAGTCTGAGGCGCTGCGAGGTGCTGGGCGACGCGGCAAGGACGTAGGGGTTGTTCGACACCATAACGAGGAAGGACCCGTCGACCTCGGTTCCATCGGGCGTCACGAACTGGAGATCGAAGGGTTGTTGGGTCTCCCCCAGCAACTCAGGGAGCAACTGCCTCGTCGTCGCCGCCTTGGCCTCCCGGTAGCCCTCCTGCTGGACGATGGTGGCGTAGACACCCAACGAGACGTTGTTGACGAAAAACCGGCCGTTGACCGTCGCATAGTCGACCCGGCGTTCGAGAGCATCCCGGAAGGCATACACGCTCTGGCGAGGATCGCGGCGGTCCAGCCCGAGGTCGAGAGCGAAGTGGTTCCGCGTCCCTGCAGAGACGCACACAAAGGGAAGATCGTGCTCCACCGCCAGGGACGCGACAAGTGCCTGTGAGCCATCCCCACCGGCCATCCCGAGACAGTCGGCGCCCCGGGCGATGGCGTCCCGGGCGAGCTCTCCGAGGTCGAGCCCGTGGTCGAGCATCACGGTCTCGACTCCGAGCGAGCGGGCCAATTCCACCAATCCGAACTTCTCGACCTTGCCACCGCCCGACCACGGGTTGCACAGCAGGACCGGGTGGTTGGGGCGGGTCACATGGTGCATCCGGGTTCTTGCGGTACCCCTGATATTCGCAGCGAAGGCTGCCCGTGCGGCCAGGATGGCTATGGCCAGCAAGGCGAGACAGATCAATGCTCGGACGAAGGATTCCCAATCTTCACCTCCCGCTCCGAGAAGGGCGGTGATCAGCGCTACCGCGCCGACGACCATCCCGATCATGCCAACCCCACGGCGCGGTGCCCTCTCAGTGATCGCCCACCATCCTCCGGCGACGCCCAGCACGAAGCCGAACGCTCCGACGATCACATATGCGCCGTTGCGCACCAGGAATCCGATCAGTGCGATGGCGAGAAGAAGGACGGCGAGCAGAGAGACTGTGGCGAGGGCTCGCTGGCCGATGTTGCGGTTGCGCGTCGGCTCAGGCACGGCCAGCCTCGGCACGGACCTGGTGAACAGCTCGAGATCTCCGGGCCGTCACGTCACTGGACGATCGACCTTGCGACCCAGCTCGGCTCTCCGCACAACGGTGCACCATCGCCTCGTCCTCCCGTCGCTGGCATTGTAGGTTCAGGGTGAAGGTCGCAACGTGTTCGAAGCTCGCACTGGATCGGGGGCGGGGTGGGTGAAGACCCTTCGGGGATAGCCAGATGGGTGCCGGGGTTGAGGGCCGTTCGAACCTACGACCGGCAGTGGGCGCGGTCCGACGTCGTCGCAGGCGTGGTGCTCGCCGCCATTTTGGTGCCGCAGGGATTGGCCTACGCGGAGCTGGCCGGGCTCCCACCTGTGACCGGCTTGTACACGTCCATCGGGTGCCTCGTCGGCTACGCGGTCTTCGGTCCGTCCAAGATCCTCGTCCTCGGCCCGGATTCATCCATCTCGCCCCTGATCTTCGCCGCGCTCCTGCCCTTGTTGGCGTCAGGAGGAGATGTCCATCGCGCGATCGCTCTGGCCGGGATGCTCGCGATCATCGTTGCCGTCATTGAGATCGGTCTGGGGATCGGGAAGCTCGGCTTCGTCGCCGATCTGCTCTCGAGTGAAGTCCAGGTCGGTTACATGAACGGCCTCGCCCTCATCATCATTGTGGGCCAGTTGCCCAAGCTCTTCGGGTTCTCGACCGATGCCGAGGGCTTCGGTCCCGAGCTCAAGGCCTTCGCACTGGGACTCAATGGCACGGTCGGTGCGGCGCTGGTGGTGGGGCTTGGGGTGCTCGCCATCCTGTTGGTGCTGTCTCGATTCACCAAAGTCGTCCCCGCGGTCCTCGTCGGCATTGTGGTGGCCACCGTCGTCTCCGCCATCTTCGACCTTCACGCACACGGCGTCGCCACCGTCGGGACGCTTCCCCGTGGGGTGCCGACGCCGGCGATCCCCTGGACGAAGTGGGCAGACGTCGGGCCTCTGGCGGTGGCGGCGGTGGGCATCACGCTGGTCTCGCTGGCGGACACGATCGCCACCTCTTCGAGCTTCGGCGCCCGCCGAGGCGAAGAGGTGGACCCGAACCAGGAGATGATCGGGATCGGAGCGGCCAACCTCGCGGCCGGGCTCCTTCAGGGTTTCGCAGTCTCGACCAGCGGTTCGCGCACCGCGGTCGTCGAGCAGGCCGGAGCCAAATCGCAATTGGCCTCGTTGGTCGGTGCCGGCATCGTCGTCGCACTGCTGTTGTTCTTCAACTCCCTGCTGGCCGACCTGCCGCAATCGGCCCTGGCCGCCGTCCTCATCGCCGCCGCGCTCTCGCTGCTCGATCTCGGGGCTCTGGTCCGCTACTACCGGGTGCGAAAGAGCGCGCTGATCCTTTCGCTGGTCGCCAGCCTGGGAGTGATCGTCTTCGGCGTCCTGCCGGGCATCGTCATTGCCATTGTGCTCGCGGTGCTCTTGTTCTTCCGCCGCAGCTGGCAACCCCACGGCGCCGTCCTCGGCCAGGTCAGGGATGTGGAGGGCTGGCACAACGTCGGCCGATACCCCGACGCGCGGGAACTGCCGGGAATCGTGGTCTACCGATGGGAGGCTCCCCTGTTCTTCGCGAACTGCTCAGCTTTCCGCAACCAGATCCGCCAGGTCATCGGTGAACGCAGCGCCAACTGGGTCGTCGTCCAATGCGAGGCGATGACCGACGTCGACGTGTCGGCGGCGAGAATGCTCGAGCAACTCGACCGCGAGCTGAACGCCGCGGGTGTCCACATGGCCTTCGCGGAGATGCGCGCCCGCCTCCAAGACCTCGTTCGTCGTTACGGACTCTTCGAGACACTCGATCGTGACCGCTTCTACCCGACCCTCGAGGCTGCCATCGCTGCCGTCAAGGAGGGGTGAATCGGTCATCGGCTACGCACGGAGCAGCGACCGGGCGCCACGGTAGGTGCGGCTCAGGACGACGACGGTCGACTGGATGCACCAACGGGGGCCACAATGGGGAAGTGGAGTCGAGTCGAAGCGGCAGGAAGGCACTTTCCAGAGGCCTCGTCGTCGCACTGGTCCTTCTCGGGTTCCTGTTGGGCAACCACATTCGGCAGCGTCGCACTGGCGCGCCGGGGTGACGGGTCGGCGCGAGACCCGGACCCAAATCGAATGGATGACAGCCTCGAAAGGCCTCGACCGCCAATCGGCTCTCGACGACCCTCGACTCCGGCGGCCGACAAACCAGTCCAGGAGAGCGGACACGGCCGAGCACGCGGGGGCTGATTCGGCGAGGTCCACATGCACGGCTCTGCGGAACTCCGAAACTCGACCGGAGAAGCAAACGAGCGTGACACGCGCCAACGCAAGCTGGGGGATCGGTCCAAATGACCTTGACGGGACGCGAGCATGCGGAGCTCGTTGGATTCGCAGAGCGGATAGGGCGGAGCTCGGGCCGCGCTCCTGCTTGCGAATCGACCACTCCGCCCATCCCCGACGCCCTGGAGAAGGGACGGGAAACGACCCGGTACTCGATATCGCTCATCGTCCGAGGCTCGCCCACTGCCGTGGCGCCCGAACCCAAGGTCGGGACGTTGGTCCCTATGCAACCCATTTCACCCGGGATATTCTCAAGTTCTCTACTTGAGAATTAAGAGGACCCGGAGGTGGAGATCGGGACGGGTCTTCCGCAAGGCGAGTGCTTGACCCGACCGGCCTGAAGGAGGTCACCATGTACGGAAGCAAGCGGATTCTCGGCCATGACGAGGCGGCCAATTGGCCACACCAGCACTCTTCGGGCGCTTCGGTGCGCCGCACCGCTCTCTTCGAGGGCGACGATGGAGCGGAGGCCGTCGCCGTCTCGCGAGTTCTCGACAAACTCGACATCGACACCATGTGGTGCCCCGGGCCCGGTGATAGCCATGGCTCCCGCTGTGCGCTGGTCGAGAACGGTCACTGCGATCTTGTCGAAAAGGCGGATTTCGTCATCAACAACCTCGGGACAAGGAATGCATGCCGTGCTGCAGTGGCTCAAGCCGTCGACGACGCCGTCGACGACGACACGCACGTCGCCGTGGTAGCCGGGTGGCGGCAAGCAGAGTCCCTCCGCGGGCGCCTTCCGCAGTCCACGGTCGTCGAAGGCCCACTGACGAGGCAGATCGTCGAGGACGTCGCCCAGGTCACGTGACGTCGGGAACCCCGGGGGTTCGCGGCATCGATCGATGCTCGGAGGTGGTCCGCACCTTCAGGCGGTGAGAATCCGCTGGGACGGAAGCCGTTCGCTCTGCCAGCGCTTTGTCCTCGGCTGCCACTTCGGCGAGGGTTGCCGATTGCAGTCGTTCCCGCAGAGCTTCGCGTGCTGAGGACCACACCCTGTGGAGTGCGCAGACGTCGTCCCAATGGCACGGTCCCCCACGCAGTGCACATTCACCGGCGTCGAGCGGTCCTTCGAGGGATTCGACAACTTCGCAGACGGTGATTGATTCGGGCGACCGTCCGAGCGCGTACCCTCCCCGCGGGCCTGACCGCGACGTGACCAGCCTGGAGCGCTGGAGATCTTGAAGGACGATCTGCAGGAACCCGACCGGGATGACCATGACGCTGCCGATCTCCGCGGCTTTGGTCCACTGGTTTCCGGCGTTTGCCAGATAGATGAGCGCTCGAAGCCCGTAGTCCGTGCGGTTCGTCGGGACGAGTTTCATGCAACGAACCATCCTAAAGTCCCGTGCCAGAGGTTCAAAGCTCCGGCGGGTTGACGGCGCGAGAGATCGGAACGGCCGGACGACGCCAGTTCGGCGCTGAGGGCTTGGTGCACCCCGCGGCGACTCCCGACGTCGAGGACCCCGGACGACGCCCGGAACCCGCAGGTCACGGGGCTAGCATGCACGCTGGAATCAACGGGATGTGGCGCAGCTTGGCAGCGCGCCTGCTTTGGGAGCAGGAGGTCCGGGGTTCAAATCCCCGCATCCCGACGAGAGAGCCGGTTTCGGAATGACTCGGATAGGGCGTCCCCGTGGGCCACAATGCGGCGTGACCGAGGCCGCCCAGGGCGTTGTGCGGCCCCCTTCCGGCGGGCAGATCGTCCTCCTCACATTGGCGGCGGCGCAGTTTCTCATGACCCTGGATACCTCCGTCATGAACGTCGCCATCGCCACCGTGGCCAAGGACGTGGGGACGACGGTCACGGGGATCCAGTTCGCCATCACCCTCTACACGCTCGTCATGGCGGCGTTCATGATCACAGGCGGCAAAATCGGGCAGATCATCGGGCGCAAGCGGGCCTTCATGATCGGCTGCGTCGTCTACGGGTGCGGGTCGGGCACTACCGCGCTGGCCAAGTCACTTCCGGTCCTCATTCTCGGCTGGTCGGTGCTGGAGGGGCTCGGGGCCGCGTTGATCATGCCCGCCGTCGTGGCGCTCGTGGCGACGAACTTCGACCGCTCCGAGCGACCGCGGGCCTACGGGCTCGTCGCCTCGGCGGGGGCGATCGCGGTGGCCGTGGGACCGCTCGTCGGTGGGCTGTTCACCACCTACGCCAGCTGGCGCTGGGTCTTCGCCGGCGAAGTCATCCTCGTGATCGGTATTCTCGTTCTCACGAGACGGATGGCCGACTCGCCGGCGGTGCCCGGTGTCCGCCTCGATCCGGTCGGCACCCTGCTCTCCGCCGCCGGGCTGGGCATGATCGTCTACGGCGTGATCCGCTCCGGGACCTGGGGCTTCGTGCAGCCCAAACCTGACGCCCCACAGTGGCTCGGGATGTCCCCCGTCGTCTGGTTACTGCTCGGGGGTGGCGCTGTGCTCGCCCTGTTCGCGTTCTGGGAGAGCTGGAGGGTGCGGCACCGCCAGGCTGCTCTCCTCGACCCGCAGATGCTCAAGGTGCCCAAACTGCAAGGCGGGCTGACGTCGTTCTTCTTCCAGTTCACGCTGCAGGCCGGCCTCTTCTTCGTGATCCCCCTCTTCCTGTCGGTGGCCCTCGGACTCTCGGCCGTGGCCACGGGCGTGCGGCTCCTCCCGCTCTCGATCACACTGCTGGCCAGCGCGGTCGGGGTGCCTCGGCTCTTCCCGCGTACCTCTCCACGCCGGATCGTCCGCGTCGGGTTCGGCCTCTTGCTCCTGGGCATCGTCGTGCTCTTGGCCGCTCTGGACTCGGGGGCAGGCGCCGACATCGTCACCGGGCCGCTCCTCCTGGCCGGCCTCGGAATCGGCACCCTGGCCTCGCAGCTCGGCAGCGTCACAGTCTCTGCGGTGCCCGACTCCCAGAGCGGCGAGGTCGGCGGCGTCCAAAACACCGTGACCAACCTCGGGGCGTCCATCGGCACTGCCCTCTCGGGCGCGATCCTCATCGCCGTGCTCACGACGACGTTCCTCGGTTCTGTCGCCTCCAACCCCGCCATCCCAAAGGAGCTGTCGTCAAGAGCCCAGGTGGAACTTTCCGCCGGCATCCCCTTCGTGAGCGACGCCGACCTCGACGCGACCCTCAAGAAGGCGGGCGTCCAGCCAGAGGCAGCGGCCGCCGTGGTGGACGAAAACGCGCAGAGCCGGATCAACGGGTTGCGGGCAGCGCTGGCCGTGCTCGCCCTCATCGCTCTGTTGGCCCTCGCCCTGACGGGCCGACTCCCCACCATCCAACCAGGGGACGAACTGACGGAGCCGGCGCAGCTCGGCCCGGAGCCGAGCTGACCACGGAGAAGTGGGATTTTCAGCTAGCGTCGCAGTGTCACGCTGCACCAGGCCCGCTTCCGACAGGCGGGACAGATCATGCGGTGGTCGAAGCGCCGCCGGGGCAGCCACACCCCGAGCGGGAATTGGAAGATCAGCATGTCGAGCATCCCGACCCGCGAGATCTGCCGGCACCGCCTGCACTCGACGGTGAAGCGACCCCGGTCGTCGAGGGGATTGCCGGACGTCATCGCCAGGTTGTCGGGCTCGGGACGGGCACCCGAGAACAGGGCTCGCTTGCCCAGGGGGAGCGCGACTGTTGCGCCCGCCGCAGCCGGCTCCTCAGAGCCGGACTCACCCGTCGAGGGGACCCCGAACAGGGCCCGCTTGCCCAGGGGATCAGGCGCCCGGTCGCCCCGCGCTGCGGCCACGTCGCTCAGGCGGTCTGCATCGCGTCGTACACGCGCGAGGAGAGGGTGCGGTATGCCACTGCGCCCGGCGACATCGGCGCGTGTTGCAGGACCGATTGTCCGAGACCCGGCGCTTCGGCGAAACGAACCGACTTCGGCACGGAGGGCTGGAACAGGGGCAGCCCGTACCGATCCTCGACTTCAGAGAGAACCTGGCGGGAATGGGTCGTCCGAGCGTCGAACATCGTCGGGATCACTCCGAGCACCCGTAACTTCTCGTTGGCGAACTGGCGGACGTCTTCAATCGTCTCAAGCAGTTGGCCCACGCCGCGGTGACTGAGGGCCTCGCACTGCAACGGCACGATGACCGCTTCCGCCGCAGTCAGCCCGTTGATCGTCAGTACCCCGAGGGAGGGCGGGCAATCGATCAGCACAGCGTGGTAGTCGTCCAGCACCGGGATCAGCGCCTGCGCCAACACGTGCTCACGACCCGTTCGGCTCAGCAGGTGCACCTCGGCGCCGGCCAGGTCGATCGTCGCCGGCACGAGGCTCAGGCCCGGCACCTCGGGCACGGGCTTGACGACGTCCGCCAGCCGGGCCCGGCGGACGAGGACATCGTGAAGCGACGAGTCGAGCGCATCCGGATCGAAGCCGAGCGAAAACGTGAGACAGGCCTGGGGATCGAGATCGACCACGAGGACGCGTCGACCCTGTTGCGCCAGGCCTACGCCGAGCGACTGCACCGTGGTCGTCTTGGCCACGCCGCCCTTCTGGTTCGCCACGGCAATGACCTTGAGCATCGCCGGAGTCTAGGACCGCTTCGGCTCTTTTCCCAGGGGGAATCAGTCGCCCGACCAAGGCCGCTCAGCGATAGGCCGCCTCCTGGAGCCCGACATCGGTCACGAGATTGCCCAAGGCCAGGTTGACGTCGTCCGGGTGCAACCCCCACCGGGGTCCGAGGGAGGCCGAGACGGTGGGACGGGGGTCATCGGCTCCCGGCGTGGCGGTCACCTGCAGCCAGGAGACCCCACCGCTGTGCCGGCACTGTGCGGTGTAGAGGCCCGGAAAGGTCACCCAGGGTGTCAGGACCCGGACTCCCGGCGTCTGAGCCGTGACACTGAGAAAGAAGGGCTGCAAGGAGCCGACCCGGGACGAGAAGGTGACCGGGTTCACGCACGCCACCTGCTGCGACCCCGCGGCGCGCTGACCGGACAGCAGACTGACCCCCCGACCGGCGCGGCCGAAGAGCGAGTTGGCCGGGGGTGTCGATCCGAAGGACGAGTAGGCGATGACACAGCCGGTTTGGGCGGCCCGTCGACAGGTCGGGATGTTGCGGAACGTCCCCCCGACGTCCCGGCCCGGGGGGACCTGCACGTTGCCCCCAAGCAGGATGGCGGACACCATCCGCCGGCGCAGGCTCGGCGAGGAGTCGACCTGGGTCTGGAGGAGCCTGATGAGGATGGATGCGCCCTGCGAATGCCCGATGAAGATGATCGGTCGACCTCGGTTGTCGTGGGTCAGGTAGTCCTTCCAGGCGGAGAGCAGGCTGATGTATGCGATTTCGGCCGAGGCCAGGTCGACATGGCGCAGCCCCGCCAGCGTGACCTGGCGGTACATCGGGGCCCATACTCTGCAGCGCTGTGAGAAGCGGGACGCCTGGACAATTGCCGTCGCCGTTTCGGCCGGCTGCACATTCAGGTTCGCGTTGGCCGTGGTCTCCGCCGACACCGTCGGGTACACGTAGAAACAGTCGAAGCGGCGGGTCGCGGGCGAAACCGGGGAGAGGGACGGGCTCGTCGCGCCGTTTTCGGTCACGACGGTGGCGGTGCGGTTCGAGGCGCACGGATCAGCGGCCTGCGCGGGGCTGCACAGCCACACGGTGTTCAATGCGGTATGCGGCGCGGGGGGAGCGGCTCCTGCGCCCGGCGCACACGTGCCGAGCGCAGCAGAACCGACCGCCAGAGCGAGGCAGGCCCCCCTGGGCATGCGTGCGGCGGAACGTCTCCCCATGGCGACACCACTGTAGGAGCCCGTGGTCGGACCGACCCGACCCGGACCGGGCGGGCCTGTCCACGGCGCCGGCGCGCATAGGGTCGGTGGGGAAATCAGATGGTGCGGACTCACGGTCCGACCGCCCTCCGCCCGCCCGTTGCCGAGCCGAAAGAACACATGGCCGTCGCCCACATGAATCAGAAGATCGCCGTCGGCATCGTGTTCGTCTCAGCGATGTTCATGAACATCATGGACATCACCATCGTGAACGTCGCGCTTCCCACGATCGGCCGCGATTTCGACATTCCACCGACTGCCGTCGACGGCGTGGTGATCGCGTACCTGGTGAGCCTCGCCGTGTTCATCCCGGCATCGGGCTGGCTGGGAGACCGCTTCGGCGGGAAGCGCGTCCTCCTCACAGCCATCGTCGTCTTCACCCTGGGCTCCGCGCTCTGTGGCCTCGCCCAGAACTATCCGGAGCTCGTCGTCTTCCGGGTCATTCAGGGAGCGGGCGGCGGCATGATGGCTCCGGTCGGCATGGCCATGCTCTACCGGGTCTTCCCCCCGGCCGAGCGCGTGCGGGCGGCAAGCATCCTGACCCTGGGGACGACCGTGGCCCCCGCGGTCGGTCCGGTGCTCGGCGGCTTTCTCGTCACCAATTTCTCGTGGCGCTGGGTCTTCTTCGTCAACGTGCCGATCGGCATTGTGGCGGTTCTGTTCGGGGCTCTGGCTCTGGAACGGACCGCTGCGATCGACGCGGGCCGCTTCGATGTGCCGGGTTTCATTCTCGGCGGGGCAGGATTAGGGCTCTTGATGTACGGCGTCTCTGAGGGCCCGCTCCAGTCGTGGTCCTCGACCGCCGTCGTCTCCACCTGCGTCGTCGGAGCAGTCCTCCTGGTGGTGTTCGTCATGGTGGAGTTGCGCACGACCCGACCCATGGTCGATCTGCACCTGCTCCGAGAGCGGTTGTTCCGCTCGACCAACTGCGTCATGTTCCTGGCCGCCGCCGCCTTCTTGGGGATGCTGTACCTCATCCCGCTCTATTTCCAGGACGCGCGAGGGCTCTCCGCCCTGCAGTCGGGCCTCTCCACCTTCCCCGAAGCCATCGGCGTAATGATCGGCGCGCAGTTCGCCAGCCGATTCATCTACCCGCGCGTCGGTCCCCGCCGTCACATCACCGCCGGCCTCATCGGGCTGGCCGCCTGCATGCTCATACTGACCCAGATCACCGTCACCACGAACCTCTGGTTCATTCGTGGCCTGATGTTCGTCGTGGGGTGGATGATGGCGCAGGTAATGGTCCCGAATCAGGCAGCGGCCTTCGCGATGATCACGCCCGAGTCGATGGGCCGCGCCTCGACCTTCTTCAACACCATGCGCCAGGTCGGGAGCGCGACCGGTGTCGCCGTTCTCTCAACGGTGTTGATCGGCGCGGGCACGGCCCATGGCGCAGGTGGCACGTCATCCCCCGACATCTCGGGCTACCGCTTCGCCTTCCTCACCGCAGCGACCTTCGCGCTGGCCGCCGCCGCGTTCTCGCTGACCATTCACGACGGCGACGCCGCGGCGACGATCGTGCGACGCGTACGCCGGTCCGCCCCGGTTGCACGTTCGCCCATCGCCGTACCCGAGGGTAGCCCGGCATGACGACGGTGTGCGTCTTCTGCGGCTCGAGCCCCGGGGCCGATCCGGTCTTCACGCTGGCGGCCGAGCGCTTCGGTGCGGCGGTCGCCCTGCGCGACATCGAGCTTGTCTACGGCGGCGCATCGGTCGGCCTGATGGGCGTCGTGGCCGATGCCGCCCTCGCTGCAGGTGGGCGGGCCACAGGCGTCATCACCGAGTCGCTCGCGGGGCACGAGATCGCCCACGGAACGCTCAGCCACCTGCACGTCGTGAGCACCATGCATGAGCGCAAGGCACTCATGTCCGATCTGTCGGACGCCTTCGTCATGCTGCCGGGCGGCTTCGGCACCTACGAGGAATTTATGGAGTCGGTCACCTGGGTGCAGCTCGGGATCCACGACAAGTCGTGCGGCATCCTGAATGTCGACGGCTTCTTCGACCAATTGCTGGCCTTTCTGCGCCACGGCGTGGCGCAGGGCTTCATCAAGGCAGGCCAGGTGGACGCCCTGGTGATCTCCGATGACGTCGACGAACTACTGACCCGACTCGTCGGTTCATCGCAGGATCAGGTCGCCGCCCGGTAGAAGGGCCCACCAGCACCCCTCCGATCACGGCTCGTCGGAGGACGTCAGATGGCCCATCGTCGAGCGTGAGCTTGGCCGGCGGAACATGTTGAACTCCCTTCCACCAAGCCTCACGAGAGGTAGACGAACCTGATGGACGGCGACATGGACATTGGGAGACCGTCGGGGTCGTCGGGACCGGGCCCGCAGGGAGATCCTGGGAGGTCGTGCCCCCCCGATCCGGATCAGCACCCGTCCACTCTGCCGCCGCGCGGCCCTCGCCCGGTCAGGCGGAACCGGGAAGCAAGAGCACGTCGCGGAGCTCGTCGGTCTCGCCCCAGTCCGCAAGGAGATGGGCGACCGAGGCATATGCCTTCTGTGTGCCGGTCGCCTTCTCCAACAACGTAGGCGTGTAGCCGAGGTTCTCGAAGTAGCCGAGGTAGTCAGCCACCGAGATGCCCGATACCCGGCGGAGCATCTCGTCCTTCAGTTCGGTGGTCACCACCGGGCGATCGCGCTCAATGACACGCCTGGCGCCCCGCACGACTCGGCCCTCCGCTCCCTCGACGTCCATTTTGAGGAAGCCAACCGGACCGTCGACCAGGTCGTCCAACCGGAAGGTCGGAACGATCGTGCCGGGGTGGGACAGCAGATCCCCGTCTTCAATCAGACCCCCGTTGGATCCGACGTGCGTCGAGTAGTAGGCCCAGCCGGGAGAGGTGTCCGCCGCCACGGGCAACAGCTGCACGTTGGACGTCCCGTTCAGCCGGAGCGAGGACAGCAACAGTCGGCAATTCTCGGAATTCGGCTCCAGGGCGATCACCCGGCCGGAGGGACCGACCAGCTGCGAGGCCAAAAGCGCGTAGTAGCCGAGATTGGCACCGACGTCGATGACGGTCATACCTTTGCCGCAGTACCGCTCGAAGACCGCGGTGAGATGCGACTCGTACTGACCCGACAGGAGCCCGGGCGTCACAGCCGCGTCGGCGGCATCACAGAACAGTTCGACGCTCCCGACCTTGCAGCGCACCGCATCCTCCTCTGCCAGCTGTATGGAGAAGGAGGTGGGTGCCACCTGGTGCTCAATGGTTCCGAGCATACGGCGGATGGTCGAGACCCGGGCCAGGTCTCCAGTCGACGCCTCGTCGAGATGTGGGCGAAGCTCGTCGGGCAGTGTCGGGTAGAGAAGCGCCACGAGCTGGTCGTAGGTGATCCCCCGCGGGGCCGCAGCCGGCAGAGTGCCGCCGAGCCCGTGCACGATGCGATCGCGCAGCGGCTTCAATTTCTCTTTGACAGTGTGCTGCCAAGCGTTCCGGGGTTCAACCATTTCCGCCCACGGTATCCGTTGACCGGAAGGCCCAGTCGCTAGTGTCTCCGCGAGACCGAGCCGACGGAGGAAGGTCGTGCCCACTGCAGACAGGATCGCCGCCAGCCGGACGGTGGCCGCCACGCCGGCCCAGGTCTTCAGGGTCGTCACCGACCCTGCCATGCATGTCGAGATTGACGGGTCTGGCATGCTGGAAGCAGCACCCGGGGCACGGCGGATGGAGGCGCCCGGGGACGTGTTCGAGATGTCGATGGACCGGGGCGCGCTCGGTGACCAGCCGATGGGCAAGTACACGTCCATCAACACGGTGACGCGGATCGTGCGCGACGAGCTCCTCGAGTGGAACGTCGGTTTGCCGGGACAGGGCCCGTTCGGCCACGTCTACGGCTGGGAGATCAGCGCGGTCGGGCCGAACGAGACGACCATCACGAACTATTGCGCGTGGCCCGACATTCCCGGGTACGCGCGCGAGCACTTCCCGATAGTGCCCCTCTCCATGCTGGAAAAGTCGGTCGACAATCTCGCCGCGCTTTGGCGGGACGTGGTGGAAATGCCGCCGGGGCGCGGAACACCCCCCGGCCGTACCATGCCCTAGCGGCATTACGGCGTCCTGCAGAACTCCTCGCTTCGGAAGTTCATCGCCGACGCCGGGACGACTCGACCAATGCTACTGGAACACCCTGAAGCGAGTTCTCGCTGTCTGGCCTCCGGATGATTGGTTCGTGTGAATCGCTCCGAGCTGTCAGGCGCCAGAGCATCGCGAGCAACAGTGCCGTGACGGCGAGGTACCAAATGATGGCGAGCGCGTTCCCATCGACGGGCTGCCACGGACCGTGCACGAAGTCAAGGGGTCCACTGGTTCCGACGGCATAGCGCCGCAGGACCTCGAGGTATCCGAGCACGCCTGCCATCCCCAAGAGCGCGAGCAGGATTCGCGCGACCCTCAGTCGGAACTGCTTGCGCGCCGCTCGGTCCCCGGCGCTTGCAGCCGCCAGTAGGGGAACCCCGACGGCGAGCGGCAGCGTGTACCGACCCTCCCAGGCGAGACCGATGGTTCTGGCTTTGACAAGCTCAATGCCCACCGGCAGGAGGAATGAAAAGAGGATGATGATGACAAGAACGATCGACGTGCGGAACCGGCCCGACCACAGGCCCACCGCGATGAGGGTGACTGAAGCCGCAGCCCACGCCAAATAGGTCCATACCGGGAGCGAGGTGTCATCCCAACCCAGGACACCCACCATTTGATGCAGCCATGCCCCGGCCTGCCCGAAGGCCTGGGAGACGATGTGCAACTCTGACGCCCGCGACGTCACTTGCGGCCCCGCGGGCACGAGCCACAGAGAATGCGCACCCAGGATCCACACTGAGGCGAGGATCCCCGATGTGACAAGCGCACCTGCCGCCCACCGCACGTCGCGACGCGATCTGAGCAGACGCCAGGCGTTCCGTGGCCCCGCGAGCAGCACCGTCGCGGCCAAGACCAGAATCATCCACAGAGGGGAGAGCCCTCGGGTGAACGTGAGGACGCAGCCCGACGCCGCCAGAAGCACCACGAGCCCACGTGGCGGGTCGTGCACATGCTCCAACGCCAAAATAATTCCCGCACACCAAAAGCAGATGGCGGCCGCGATCTCCAGTCCATTTGGGTTCACCATTGCCCCCATATAGACGGCGGCTGGCGTCAGCGCACACAGAAAGCCTGCGGGGAGCATCTGCGCCCGGGACCAGACCGTCATCGCCATGTAAGCCAGGCCGAGAAGCACCGAGCACATGAGAGCTCCCAGCAGACGCATCAAGATCACCACCCACGTGGAGTCCGCCACCAACGTCGGGAGCCCATCCACGGCGTAGTACAAGGGCGGGTAGCGACCGGAGTACGTCTTCGAGTCCGTGGGCTCGGCAGAAAGCTTTACGTGTGCCGCGCAGGATGCCGGTACGGTGGGACGGAACATGTAACACTGCATCAATTCCAAACCGTTGCCGAACGTGCCCGGAACCTTGACATAGGTGAACGGATTCTCGTATCCAGCAGCGGGTGTCCCGATCAACTGTCCGCGCACGAGCGCAGCGGCGTGGACGACCTGGCTCGTCTCATCTGGACCGGAGTAAAGAGGCATGGACACCGACCAGGCGGACATCAGACCGAACATCACTAGGGTGCCCAGCGTGAACGAAAGCAGCAACCCATTTTGGGGACTCCGACCACGAGCTGCATGCATCGGGGCAGGGCGGCCCATGACCGCAAGACACTACCTTCAATACGTCCAGAAACACGTGACCTCAACGACGAACACGTGCATGGGGCACTCCTCCTAGGGACGCGTTGGCGAGCGAATCACCCGGCTACTTGCAATGGTGGGCTTCATGCCTCATTGGAGCAAACGGGTCGCCGATCCGATAGGGCCGCCTCCCATCAATTCGTACTCTCGATTCGCCGCTGACACCGTCGTCAGGGGACCGTGTTGCGTCCACCAAGTTGCGGCTTCCGCAGCTCCATCCCATCACCGACACGGGAGACCGCATCCACTGCTAAATAGAAGTTCTCGTCCAGTTGCTGTGCGCATCAAGGTGGCACCCGGTGCCGGCGGACGGGACACCCCCTGCGGGAAATCGTGATCCATCTATTCTCAGGGTGAACGAGGCAACCCTGCGAGGACCACATCCTCGACCTGTCCGGAGTCGAAGTTGCTCACGACCAGCGTTTTCCCGTCGGGGTTCACAGCCATGTCTCTCGGGAAGTGGGCTGCTTTGACGTAACCAACCAGGACGGGGTTTGCATAGCCCCGATCAGAGACGACGGCGAGATTCGAGGCCTTGCCTCTGACGTCGAAGCGATTCGAATCGGCAATAATCACCGTCTGTTCATGCCCAACGAGTGCAAGGCCGACTGGAAGTTCACCAACCGCGGTGGTTCCTTTTAGCGACGAGGATGCATTCGACACCAACCGAGATGCAGAAAACGCGACCAGGTCGTCGCTCCCGCGTGCCGCGACATACACAGTCGAGGGCGTCGCCACCACTCGCACCGGACTGCACCCAGCCCAGACCGTGGAGGTCACCGCATTCGAAGGATCCTGTTCGGCGCGCCGCAGATCGATCGTGCTCAGTGTCCCTTCTCCTTCGGTAGACAAGTTGACCCCAGGGACCCGTCGCGCCGCATAGGACGGGTTCACCTCGCTGGTCGCATACAGATAGCGACCATTCGGTGAAATCGCCATCCCAACCGGATCTAGGCCTAGGGGCACATATCCGATGAGATCAGATGCTCCGAAGCTGCCACGAACGGCCTTTTCGAAATTGAAGACCGCTATCTCGCGACTGCTTTCGAGCGTCACGAAGAGGTAGGAACCGTCGGGCGAGAAAGTCACTTCAATTGCACCCATGCCCTGGCTCTCCAAGGATCCCACCAGCCACGACGATGGCGAGAAACCCGGCTGTTCCATGCGCGAGGTCGAAAAGACCTCCACTCCGCTCTCATTTGCCACGGCCACATAACGACCATCGGGACTGCGGTTCATCCCGAGCAGCTGGGTCCCAGGAATGTGGTTCATCCTCTTTGCTGCAAGACGACCAGAAGGAGTAGGCGCATAGACAGCCAACGTGCTGCCTGTGGGGGTGGTTGAGGAAGGAGGGGAATCGACAAAGACGAAATGCCCGCCGGATGAAAAGGCAACTCCGAAGGGAGACGACAACCCGCCGGTGAACGTGGTCTGCACGGCTGCGAGCACCGGTGCACGCGGAACGAAGCTGGAGCAGGCGATGGTGCGGCCAGCAGGGGCCGGAGCAGGTGGGCCAGTGGCGAAAGCCGTGCTGCTTCGGCAGAAGAGACATGCCGATAGTACGAGCGCCCCCGTGATCGCTGGGGCGCTCACACGCTTCAGCCTCCTCGTCCAAGAGAGCAGCTCAGTTCCTTTGGGACGGTAATACCCACGGGCGTTCCGGGGCACCTCCTCCATCATGCCAATTGACTATTCGGGTGATCTTCTCTTTTGAGGGTGGATGGTCTCGCCCCGGGCCAGTGTCTCCACGAACCGGTCGATGAGGCTTCTACGGGTCTCGGCCTTCTTTGCACGTCCGATCCGATAGAGGATGGAATAACGTTCTGCACTGGTGAGCATCTGAAACATTTTCTGAGCACGGGGGTCGGCGCTGAGCGCCTTCGCGAGGTCCTCTGGAACTTCCGCAGTGGCTTGACCGGCGTATGCGGCGTTCCATCGACCATCCGCCTTCGCCTGTCGAACCTGATCTTCCCCTGATCGGTGCATTCGGCCGGATGCGCTCAACCCCTCGGCGATGGCGACATTCCGCAGAGACCATGGGCTCCCAGCGCTTCGGGGCGTGAATCGTCGCCGGAACGTCTCATTGTCACGACGCCCGAGCTGTCCATCGATCCATCCAAAGCAGATCGCTTCATCGAGTGCCTGGGCGTAGGAGAGCGTTGTCGGATGCGTTGTGCTCTTCTTGGCTAGAACGAGCCATACGCCCGGTGACTTGGAATGATGGCCACTCAACCAGCGCCGCCACTCCGCAACATCTGCGACCAACAGCTCTGGAAGATCCACAGGCCTACGGTATCCCCGAGGTGCCTGCTTGAGACGTGGACACCCCAGGCCCAGCGACATCACCGGCGTCCACAGGTAGCCCCGACCGGGGGTGTGCCAGTACGGCACACACATGGGACAACCCCACCGCCGTTTTCCTAATCTGCCCCTCATGAGGCGCGACATTGTGCTTCGGTCCGTTTTACTGTTGCTGCTCATCGGTCTCTGGTGCAGCTGACGCGCCGGTCAAAGGCCATCACGGAGGGACTCGCAATGCGATCGGCAATGCGCGCCGTGGCTTCTCATTCCGTTCCTTTCGGCGGCGGTGCTTGCGCCTCGTCGGCTCATGCAAGGAGTCTTGGTTGGCGTCGTCTCGACTGGTTTGGCTCTCACCAGTTGTGCCGTCGTCCGAACGCTTCGAGGATTCCACACCGAAGGGCATCTTCGCGGTGTAAGCCACAGCGCTGCTCGCGCCGGATTTTGAGGACCTTGGCCACCCGACGGGCATCGGTCGCCCGAGGTGAGCGATGAGGCCGGCTCGAGCGGTCCACCAACCCAGTAGGGCCCTCCTCGTCGAAGCGCCGCACCCAGCGATGGGCGCACTGGCGTGAGATCCCCATGGCCCGGGCCACATGGGCAACCGGCATGCCCTGGTCCCGGACACGCTCGACGAGGAGTTGGCGGCCCCGTGGGGTCAGTCGGGCATTACGGTGCGTCATTGAAGGCCTCCTGGTTGTGTTGTCCGCAAACACCACATTCCTGGAGGCCTTCGCTTTCCGTCAACCAGTCACCAACGTCCTGTCCGAGTACAGTGATTCCGGGCTCACGCTGAAACCGCTCCATATCGGCGCTGCAGCCAGGTTTGGTTGGCGAGATTTCCCCCGGGTCCGAGTTGGCGTCAGCCAGGGTTCCCGTACGTTCGCCGAGGGACGATAAGCACGGCAGCGCTGCGCTCTTTGAACATCACTCGGTCGTATTCGGGCCAATCGTCATGAGTTCCCCCAGCGGCTACGAAGACCTCCCGAAGCAGTAACCTCAGCCTTTCGGCATCCACGTCCGGATGGGGGTCGTCTGGTCCGATGACCTGGGCTTCTCCTTCGACGGCCGCCCATCGCCAGCCGACCCGAGCGACAATCGTGGCCCGGGGATCGTTGCGCAGGTTGTCCAGCTTGCGAAGGCCGCGGGCGACGAGGCCCACCACGGGCACGTCAGTGACCGGGTGCTGGAAGACCCCGGCGTTGACGACCGAGGCTGCCACGCTGCCATCTCTACGGATGGAGCTGAGGACACAGAGCCCGTGGTCGAGAGGTACGAGGTCGCTAAACACGGAAAGATCTACCACAGGGACTCCATCCAGTTCCGCGCAAAGGTCGCTTGCGCTCGGACCTGAGCGTACGCGCAGCTCGTGCTGGTCATGGTCATAGGTGAGGACTTGGCCGGTGCCATATCCGGCGAAGTGGAGCAGTGGTTTGCTGCGAATACGAGTTCTGTGTCACGGGTCTGGGGGAAGGGGAAAACCGCCAGCGTGGTGCTGGTATGACGCCACGGGCTGAAGGTAGCCACCTTGGCCTCCGTGCGGCCCTGGGGCAGACTGCAGCCGTAGAGGGAAGGTGGCACGAGACGATTTGTGATGACGTAAGGCTCTACCGGTGAAGTGGGCTGGGTCGGCGACTGGACAGCTACTCCGGCTTTCGTGGTACCGCTTCCAGGGCACGTTCCGGCACCGCCGGAGCGCCTACCTCTCAGCCCGACCGTGCCCGCGCTGGCGATCGTGGTCGTCGCTCCGGCGCGCTAGTGCTCGCCAACTTGGTCGCAGCCATTCCGGGACGCATCGCGGCCCGGACGCCTGCGGCGCTGCTGTCGCGGACCGAGTAAAACCGCGCAGCATAAGGCGATGCCTGGATCGAATCTAGGAGGGCAGCAAACAGATGGCGTTCCTCTTCGGAGTCATGAGCCCGGTTGACACCGAACTGGGCTTCCAGCTCCTCGCCTAGAACCTGCACCAGCACCTCAGACTCGCTCCGCTCACGCTCTTCCATGGGGCAGATTCAATACCAGACACCGAGCGAGCGCCGCCTTCCCGGCGGTATGGGATGGCCTATAGGCAGTCGGATACTCCGCCGGTCTCAGCCCTGGGGTGCGAAGAACTCAAGTGCGATGTTGTCGGGATCTCGAAACGACAATGCCGAGTAGTGAGGCGTGTCCACGATGCCACCGTTGGGGATGCCGAGTTCGTTCAGACGGATTTCCCATGCCTTTAGATCGTCGCGGTTGGCACAGCCGAAAGCCAGGTGATCGAGCCCCGGCCGCCGCTCGTTGAACGGCTCAGTGCTGTCCAAGTCGGGGAACTGAGTTACGCCAACGATTGTGCCGCCGGTAAGCCAAGCGACGCGCTGGAACGGACCTGTGTCCTCGTCAAGCATTGGGTCCGAGCCGAACAGATCCTTGTACCAAGGCACACTCCGTTCAAGGCTCGTAACCGTGAGCGCCACGTGAGTGATCGCAGGGAACTCAGGCATCTCTTTTCTCCCATTCGCACCTCGTGGACGCAGGGAATGCTACCTGTTTGGCTGGCAACTCTCGGGCAGTAAAAGCTCTCTGGCGGCACCAGTCGCCGCGCTAGCTGAAGTCCCAGTCCCGGCATACTGGACAGTCGTCCTTGACCTCCCTGCGCGGCGCTGCTACGGCGTCAGGGGGCTTTCGGCGTCTGGTCGCCAAGCGACAACCGTGAACATCGGCGCCGGTGCCGGTGACCCATCGACGATGGCAGTCGTCACCAGCGGCGACGTTCTGTGGGACGTTCGTCCGACCGCCTCTACGAATCTCCGAATGATCTCAGGGCTAAAGCGCCACCAGATATCGGGAGTCGGGTGACCCCGAGGAGCAAACCACTCCATCGCTGGTCGATCGCTGGGAAGGTCCGGATGCAACGGTTCGGTGATAACCAACGCATCGGCAAGGCGAGCGCAGCTTTGCACGACGCCAAGGGGATCGCGAACGTGGAGCAGCACAGAACCCATGACGGCCAGATCGAAATGCCCGAGTTCGTCCGGTAAGTCGTAGACGTTCCCGTAGTGGACCCTTGCCCGGCTCTCGAAGCGTTCGTGGGCGAACCAATACGAGTTCCGGAGTCCCTCCATGCCTGACCGTCGCGCGTGCGCCCAAGATTCCAGATCAGTATCCGGATCGGGAACTACATCCCAACTCACGTCGGGCGACAACTCGACGGAGACAACCTCGGCTCCTTGTGACTCCATGTAGAACGACAGATACCCCGTGGCAGGACCGATTTCAAGGACTCGTTTGCCTGCCAACGTCACGTGGCCGAGGTAGTCGGACTCGCTCCCCCTCAGATCCCACAATGGGTTCAACACGGGCCCATAGTTCGGAATGTCCATGGCGTGGTACGGGTGGCGCTCGTCCCCTACCTTGACAGTGCGGGGCGACGCATAGAGATCATCGGTGGAGGCGCTCATTACGGGGAGGGTACATTGCCTGCCCCCTTTAGATTCACCCATAGAGCCGCATGGTGGCAGGTCAGCCTCCCCCGAGCATTTGAGACGTGAATTGACTGAGGTCGAAGTAGTCCCGCCAGGCGGCAACGAGCCCATCGCGGACCTCGATGACACCCATCAGCTGCAAGGAAGCGGTTGTTCCGTCAGCTCTCGTGAGGTGGTCTATGCGCTCTGTCATGACAATCGGACCTTCGGCCATCATGTGGATCACTTCGACATCGACCTCACCACCTACTTTCATGAACTGGGCGAAGGTCGATTCGATGGCGGCGCGTCCTCTAACCGGCTCCAGGGAACCGTTCTGGTACAGGGCGTCTTCGCTGAAGAATGACCCCAGGGTCGTGGTGTCAGCAGATGGCCAGG
Organism: uncultured Acidimicrobiaceae bacterium; assembly: GCA_963742035.1. Classification (GTDB taxonomy): domain Bacteria; phylum Actinomycetota; class Acidimicrobiia; order Acidimicrobiales; family RAAP-2; genus Bog-473. The sequence goes on along the minus strand of CAVUKH010000007.1, from coordinate 145,731 downwards.
CCTCAATAAAGGCAGCCATGAACTCCTGAACCATCTCCAGGGCAGTGGGCATCGGGCACCCTCCAAAGAACTCAGTCAGGGTTAGCTACAGCCTGACACTCTGCTCGCTCTGGAGCCACTGACGACCTGCCGGCCGCTCCCAATCCCCGCGAAGTGGGACAGGGGTCTACCTGCTCGAACGCCCTGAAGACCGATCCACAGATCGCTCCGGCAGCGGTCCTACTCGGTACTGATCACCTCGAGTCTCTCCAGGCTGACCGTCATGGACTCAAGGATCGGATTGGTCCCGTTGATCCACGCCCCGCCATCACGTAGAAGGTCCTCCGGCAGGGGGCCGGAGTCAAAGACCTCGGTGACCACGGTGGCATCGTCACCGTCTGGAGTGAGGATGTAGCCCCAGCGGTAGCCGGCAGGAATGCCGACCTTGGAAGGATCATTGTCCTCAGCCCGAGACGGATCTCCGGGAGCCGGTTCCCAAAAGATGCGGCGATCTGGCTCGAACTCCACCACATAGTTGAGCATGAGGTAGTCGTCACCGAGCCGATGCATCTTCATGGTGAAGGTGTCGCCCAACTCGGAGAGCGGACGGTCGAGGACGGCTTCCCGGAGCATGCCGGACCCATCGAAATCCACGTGACGTTGCGGATTCGCCAGGATTTTGAAGATGAGAGCTGCCGGTGCTTCGATTCTGCGTGATACTTCGACCGCCTTGCTCTTCTCTGTCATGGTTCAGACCTCTTTCTCTCAACCCGGCCCATCCTCAGGATCACATGGCTGAGCGTTGAGTGCCTCGGCACGCTTGTTCCGAACTGCGACACCATCCCGGCGTTTGGGGGCACCCCGAGACCATGACGGCCTAGACCCGCCGGACCTCAGATGGCTTCCACGTTTTGTCGAACCATGCTGCTAGTGGCCCATAGAGGCGGAGCATGGGGAACCAACTCTTTCCGGGAACCGTCTGGATCCAGTTGTTCTTATGGCCGACTGGCGGTTGGGGCCCGAACCAGATGGTGAAGGAGCCGTCATCATTGGGAGCAACGGCGTCGCCAAGGCTCGTCACACTGGGATAGGGGTTGTCGGTCTGGAGCAGCGACCGTGTCTGGGTGTCATAGATATCTATGGACCAGAAGTTCTTGGCCGGAGGATCGGGCGGAAGTGTCAGCGCGTAGGTCTTCGCCCCGTCGAAGATGTCGCCGTCGGCGTCATGGGCCGTGTACGCATAGGCCGAACCAGCCCCAACTTGGGCGTGGGCCATCGCTGGCGTAATGACAGTGGCGAAATAGTGGAAGCTGGTTCGGGCGTCGAGCAGCCGGACACCGTCGCGAAGGAACTCATAACTGCCGCCGATGAACGCCTGGGACCATGACGACCCCTCGAAGACGGCAGCCTCTGGGTCCCGAGGAGAGTAAACCAGAGCGCGACTGATGGCGGCCGCCGCCCGGGCCGCGTTGTCGAGGATCCCACGTCGCCGATCGTCCGGGGAGAAGGGCTCACCGTGCACGATCCCAATCCCAGCCAGTTGGCCTGCCCGCTCGGGATCGAGGGCCGACGTGGGCTCCTCTTGGACAATCGCGTTTACCTCTTCGTAGAAGGAGAAGTCGTTGGCATGCACTGTGTTGAAGTGGCGGGCGGCAATGTTGACGAAGTTCACCGATGGTGGGTCCGCCGCGGCCGAGAGCGGATACACCTTTGTCTCCTTCATGGCTGGGACTCCTCCGAGGGCACGAAGGACGACCCAGTTCGTAAAGGTGGGCGTGTGGCAGACGTAATACCCCTCTGGGATGTCACCGTCGTAGCCCGGCGGCAGGAACAGGTATTTGCCACCTTCGCCCTGGTCGGGGCCCGCGATGCCCATGTCGGTGACGTAACGGAACCAGAAGTCATCGACCACGCAAAGGGACTGCTTGGGAGGCTCGATCACGAACGGGCCAGTGGCCTTGAGGTCCAGGAACATGGATCCGTAGGTGGTTTCTGTGTTCGGGGTCAAGAAGTAGCTCCCCGAGTTGGCGCGTGGCTCGGTGTAGCCAATCTGGTTTGGTTCAGTCAGCCCGATGCTGCGGAATCCGTTGCGCATTGCAACCAGAGAGGCCCCGGGAACAGCGTTCAGGAAGACCTCGACCCCCCGTATGAAGTCGAGGGCATCGTAGAGATTGGCGGTCGAGGCCGCCGTCGGTACTCCATCAACGAGGTCGAAAGTGCCGAGGGGAGTTTCCAGCGTTCCCGGCATGCCGAGTGCGGCCATCGACTGCGCCAGCTCCTCAGGGGTCGGCTCTTGCGGGCCATCATCAGGCATCTCTCACCGCATTTCTGCGCCCGCTGTCCCATTCGGCGCGCTTGATCCTGAACCGTGGGCACTCCCCAGACTGCCTGTTCGAAGCTCTCCTCCGCCAAGTGAGAACGCGTTTGGGGCCGCCGCCCGCATAGACCCGGTGCCGAACTGCGCCACCGTCCCGGCAATGTACGGGGGCAGCCGGATGGCGACGACGAGGGCCTAACCCGATTCACCTCGTTGGAGGCGTCCGGTCACGTCATCCAGATGGCTCCGGACCCCCTCGTAGAAGCGGATGGTCTGGTTCGTGGTTCGCCTGGCGTGGGGGCCGGTGGCATCCCGGCCCTGTGATCCAGAACAGCGCCCCAGTGGTAGCAATCGACACGGTGTCCGTGGTTCGTTCCGTCCTGACTTGCAATGTCTCAGAGCAGGCGCGAGATAGCGATCAGCTCGCTTCTTGACATGGCCACCGAGTCTGTTTTGCCTTGATCCATGCGTCCATCATGGCCGATGACCCCGCCCGCTCTCCGAGCCAGAAAGTGCGGAGCAGTCCCACCGTCCCGGCGTACGAGGGCAGTAGCGAGGAGCGCCGGGGGTCCGAGTCAGACTCGCACCTCCGAGCCCCCGCAGCACTCAAACCGAGGTCCAACTACTGTCGCTAGAACCGACACCTTCCAAGCTGACGGACGTAGGTCGAGGAGGTCCCATGAAAGGCGTAAATCCATGACCTCCGACACCCCCCAGCGGCTCATCGACGGACAGCGCGGCCAACGCTACGGCGAGGTCCTAGCCGCCTATCTGACCGATGAAGGCATCCAGGCTCACGTCTACGGCACGCAGATGCTCAACGACTGTCCTCAAGAGCTCTGGGGGCAGCTCGACGCCGACGCCATCGCCAAGGAGATGGAGGCCGTGCTGGTCAAGCTCAACGGCCCTCGCTACTGGATGCTCGACGGCCTCGGCTCCAAAGCCCAGCCCATCGAGCCAGTGATGCGGGAGTTCGGTGGAATCATGATGCGCCGCATCGCCGTGCTCAACCTCGGGAACGAGCCGGCGCAGACCCCGTTCACAGTCCGCTTGTCGATCGCCGAGCCGTTTTCTTCTTCGACGCCGGCAGCCGTGTCTTCGAGTTGGTCGACCCGGAGGGGTCCGTCTACGTCATGCAGGCTCGGTGCGTCGGCGTCGACCCAGAGATGAGCGAGGAGGCCCTTGTGACCCTAGGTGACCGTCTGGCCCTCCCCGAAGGCTGGAGCTACCGCCCCCGCACCCTCGACGAGGAGCTGGTGGTGGACACGTCCGATCACCTGGCCTCCGTGGTCCAGGACGAGTTCGAGAACACCTACTCACTGCTCGACTGAGGAGTGCTCCAGCAGGAGTTCGAGGGTGTCCGTCGCCTCGAAGAATGGCCCTGCCTGATTGCTGCCTCGCCGGTGTCGGGGCGTCACGCACCCGGCGGTAGGGACGGTCGCAAGGCGTCGTATCGGCACGGGGCATACACTCCGCTTGTGCCGGGCAGGCGTGGCGAAACCTTGTTGAGCATGATGCTGTTCATCAAGAGGTTCACACTGAACCGAGCCTGGTCTGACCTCAGCGAAGAGGAGTTCTTCTGGGAACCCGCTCCGAACTGCTGGAGCGTCCGGCGCCGAGATGAGTGCTGCACCCCCAATGCCTTCGGCACCGGTGACTGGGTGGCCGACTTTGATGGCTCCGTGATCCGAGCCGCCATGGAGGGCAAGGGGGCGGAACCACTGACCACTATCGCCTGGCTGTTCTGGCACGTTGGATCCATGGCCGGACGTGCGGCGGAGCTGGACTTCCTCGGTGGTACCCGGTCAGCGGAGAGTGGTTGGACCGCACCCTACATGTCCGAGCATCCGGTGTTCTTTGCACCGATTGAAGCCGTCGACGTTATGCGAGCGGGATGGCGAGCACTGGATCAGGCCATCCGAGCGTCGAGGGACGAAGGACTTGATCAGGCCACGCGGTTCTGGAGCTACTCGGACGATCCCGGACCGTCAGTCCTGGGCTACCAGATCCTCGTCAGCATCCTCAATGAGGTCAGCCACCACGGCACCCAGGTCTGCACGCTCCGCGATCTCTTTCGGGCGGTCGGCGGTAGGAGTTTCTAGTAACCAGCCTCTCGGCCGTAGTGGTTCGTGGGCCTGGACTGCCCCCGAGGTGCCTGCTTGGTATGGGGCGGGCCCCCAGTCGACCTCGCGTAGCAAGTCACACTCCGTCTGAACCGGCTCCCGGGTGGATAAAGCCGGCCGGATCACGCTTCGTCACCGGGGACGGCTTCACCACATCGGGATCGGGAACGCCTACGCGGGCTGGCGCGTCGCCATGCTCATCGACGGTCTCGACATCGAGATCGTGGGATTCGACGGCTCGCCACTGCGTCGCCTCGTCCTCGACCCGACCAAGGATTATCAGCGGATCCCCTGAGCAACAGCAACGGCCCAGGTCTAGGCTGTGTCCCAGACGTCGGTGCTCGATGTCTTGAGACATCACAATGGCGCCCCCGGCAGGAATCGAACCTGCGACCATTGGATTAGAAGTCCACTGCTCTCTCCGCTGAGCTACGGGGGCACGCCGCGCCGAACAGCCTGACATAGCCGATCGGACGCGGGTGCGCATCTCCGGCTGGACCGGTTGCTGGCTCGCGGGCGGATATGCCGAATGGCGGCCGGAGGTGTGCCACACTTGTCCCCCTCGGTGGGCGTAGCTCAGTCGGTTAGAGCGCCAGGTTGTGGTCCTGGAGGTCGGGGGTTCGAGACCCCTCGCTCACCCCCAAGCAGCCGCGTGCCCTCTCGGAGAGGGAGGCGGCAAAGAGAATTCGGCGCGGCCAGGGGAGGTTCGCAGGGTGAGTGCTGCGCAGAGTGGCCGGACGGTCCTCGTCACCGGCGCGTCATCGGGCATCGGGGCCGAGCTCGCCAAGGAGCTCGCTCGGCGCGGGGACACCGTGGCGCTGGTGGCGCGGCGGGCAAACCGGCTCGACGCGGTGCTCGAGGAATGCCGTGCCACCTCGCCCACCTCGGAGCGCTGGGCGGCCGATCTCGCAGACCCCGAGGCGGCCGCCCATCTGGCCCTGCAGATCTGGGACCACTACGGCGGGCTCGACGTGGTCGTCAACAACGCAGCCGTCCCGATGCGCCGCCATGTCACCCGCCTGACCATGGACGAAGTAGAGCGGACAATGCGGACCAACTACTTCTCCCCCGTCGCCATCTCGCTGGCCTTGCTACCCCGCATGCTCGAGCGCAGTGCCGGCATGATCGTGAACGTCTCGAGCCTGGGCGGGAGGCTGGGCATCACGGCAGAGGCCGCCTACTCGGGGTCGAAGTTCGCGCTGGCGGGCTGGAGCGAATCGATGGTCGTCGACCTGGACGGCACCGGAGTCGTCGTGAAACTCATCATTCCGGGCGCCATCGACACGGAGATCTGGGACCAGCCCGACAACGACGCTCCCCTGTACGACGGGCCCAAGGAGCCGCCGAACATCATCGCGGCCGGCATCGCCGACGCCATTGACAGCGACGTGTTCGAGCACTACCTACCTGACATGAAGGCGATCATTGAGGCCAAGACCTCGGACATCGACAGCTTCATTGTGGGCATGCGTGGATTGGGCGGCCCGGAAGGGACGGGACGGTGAAGGCACTGGTCTTCGGCGCACCGCCCGATGAGGAGGAGGTCCGTCCTGCCCCCACGGACGAATTGGAGGCCATGCTGGCCGGCATCCCCTTCGGCCTGCACGACATCGACGACGCCCGTCTCGTCCGCCCCGACTGGGTGGTCACGCGCCCGATCCTCTCGGGCATCTGCGGGTCCGACGCCAAGCTCGTGCTGGGTGACTTCAACACGGGCGACATCGACAATCCCATGGCCGCCTTCTCCTCGCTCCCCCATGTGCCCGGGCACGAGGTCGTGGCCGAGGTCGTGGCGCTCGGACCCGAGGCCCGCGGCCTCGATGTCGGCCAACGCGTCGTGCTCAACCCGTGGTTGACCTGCGCGCCCCGCGGCATCGAGCCCCGATGCCCGCCCTGCCGGGCGGGTGACCTCAACCTCTGCTGGAGCTTTACCAAGGGTGACCTGGGGCCCGGCGTGCACGTCGGGGTCATCACCGGCGCTCCCGGCGCCTGGGCCGAGCAGTTGGCGGCCCACGACTCCATGTTGATCCCCGTGCCTGAGGGCATCTCCAACGAGGCGGCCGTGTTGGCCGATCCGTTCTCGGTCTCGTTCCACGCCATCGTGCGGCATCCACCGCCGAAGTCGGGGCGGGTCCTCGTCTACGGCGCCGGAGCCCTCGGCCTGACCAGTGTGGCCATCCTCAAGGCCCTGTACCCGGGCGTCGAGGTTGGGGTAGTCGCCCGCTTCGAGGCCCAGCGCGAGATGGCACTGCGTTTCGGGGCCGACGCCGTCTTCGCCCACGAGCCCCGGCTGCAACTCGTCGAGGCGCTGGCGGACTGGTCTGGTGCCGTCCTTCATGCCCCCTTGGACGGGCTCCCGGTGACGCATCCGGGGCACATCGACGTCGTCTACGACTCCATCGCCAAGGCCGAGACGCTCGAGGTGGGCGTCCGGGTCCTGGCCGAGCGGGGCCGGCTCGTCTACACCGGCGTGGCCACGCCCGAGCGCTGGGAGTCCACCCCGATCTATTTCAAGGAGATCACCATCGCCGGGTCCAACGCCTTCGGCATGGAGGACTTCGAGGGCCGCCGCCTCCATGCCATCGCGCTCTACCTCGAACTGGTCCGAGACGGCCGGCTCGACATCACGCCGATGCTCACGCACCGGTTCGGGCTCGAGGAGTGGTGGCCCGCCCTCAAGGCCCTGGCCCGCCAGGACCGCAGCGGAGCCCTCAAGGTGGCGTTCACCCCCAACGGGTAGGAGCACCGGGTCCGGGGGGCCAGGCGCGCTCCGGATCCGGACAACCCGCTCGGCAATGCAACTGGGCTCCCGCCACGGCGGAACGATGCGTCAGACGCCGACGGTGACGACAAGGGAGTACGGACCGAACGTCAGCGTCGATGTGCCCAACGATGCGGTGAGGGCGTTGGGGCCTGACCCGGCGGCACCGGGGTCGACTGTGACAGTGCCCACCGTTTGACCGGTCTCATGGATCGATGACGACTGGGAGGCGCTGTAGACGGCGGGGCCCCTGGTGGCGGTCCAGAACGTGACGGTGAAGGCAACCCTTCCGGCGGGTCCAACTCCTGTCACGCTGCAGGTCGAGCTTCCACTTGGTGGCCCACACGTCAGCACCGGGCTGCCGGTGCTGCCCGCGGCAAGTGCGATGCCGAGTCCCGCCGGAGCTGCGGTGATCGTCTCCGGCTGGCTACCGGACGCGTACCCGGGGGCGCCAGCGCCGATCGTCGACGTGCCGATCGCCGTTGATCCGTACCAGAACGTCGCGCTGCTCTCACCACTCGGAATGGTCACACTGGTCACCGCCGTCGATGCGAACTGCGAGAGCCCGAACGTCGCACCCGGCCCACTCGTCAGACCGACCGTCAGAGCGCCACCGGACGTGATGGGAACACCGGAGCCGGTCTGGCGTCGTACCGTGATCGGGCCGAGGTTCGGCACGCCTGACGTCGCCCCCGCTACCGGTGAAGAGCTGAAGGCCAGTTCCTCGGTAGCGATGGTGAGCGTGAACTGCTGGGTGTCGTCGGGACTGATGCCATTCGTGGCCTTGATGCACAGGGTGTACGTGCCGGCCGTGTCGGCGCCTGGGGTGCCTGACAGTAACCCGTTGCTCGAGAGCGTGATGCCCGAGGGCAGGGTGGACGGGCTACACCCGGTGAACGTTGCGTTCGAGAAGGACGGAGCGGGACTCCCCGATGCCGTCGCCTGGAAGGCTCCCGCGCTGCCGACGAAGAAACTCGTGCTGCTCGGACTGGTGATGACCGGGGCGTTGGTCACGGCACCGCCTGTGAGGACCCTCAGCGTCAAGATCTGCGTGGCTCGACTGGTGCCGGCGGTGGCCGTCAGGCAGACCTCGTAGGTGCCGACGGCCGTCGCCGGAGTCGTTCCCGACAAGGTGGCGGTCCCGTCGTGATCGTCGAGCAGCGTGACGGTACCCGGAAGCGTCGACGGCGTACAGCCCGGGAAGCCGGTGTCGGCGAGTGCGGGCGCCGGGGCGCCAACCGTCGTCACCGTGAACGACCCGGCGCCGCCCGCGGCAAACGTCGTGGTGTCAGCGCTGGTGATCGACAGCGTCTGACTGGTCGGGCCGGATTCGCTGGTCGTACCGGAGAACTGGGGGTCGGGCGGGCTCACCCAAAGCGTACTGACGTCGTAGTAGCCGGCTTCCACCTGGTAGTAGTAGGTCGTACCCGCGGCGAGACCCGTGTCCGTGCACGATGTCGCCTGTGAGACCAGGGTGATCGACTGCTGGCAGGTTCCACTGGAGTCCTTGGCGTACGGCCCTCCGGGCGACGTGCTTCGCAGGACGAGATACCCACCATCCGCCGGCAGTGTCGAGGAGGCCACCCAGCTCAGGGACAGACTCGACGTCGTTGGATTCGAGGCGCTGCCGTCCCCGGGGGTGTCCAGAGCGACGGCCTGCGCCTGCCCGGTCCCGCTGCCCGGCGTCGTGCTGTAGGCAAACGCTGCAGAACCCGAGGCGACCGCGAATGCGCACACGAACACAATGATTGGAGTACGGGCGCGGCGGATGTGGCCCTGTTCGGTTCGTCCGTGCTTGGGCCGCCAGGAGTGGGCGCCACCTTGGCCACACTTCGTTCGGACTGACGACACGAAGCCACCGAGCGTCCCCGGCCGGTCATCTGCACGAAGGTGATGTCCCCGTTTCATGACGACTGTCCCGAGAGGCTCAGGGTGACGGTGAACGTCACGCCCTGGCACGCGCTGGGTGCGTCCGGGGCCAACTTCACGATGTCGGGAATGGACTGGGTGCCGCTCGTCCCTCCCGGGCTCACGGTGACCGCAGGCGAGAAGCTGTAGGGCAACGTCTGGGCGATGCTGGCATAGCTGCTCGCGCACAGCGCGGTGTTGTCAGAGACAACCGTCGCGCCGGGAGCGACCTGGTCGAACACGGCGCGGAACGAATTGGCGTTGTGCAGGACGAAGTAGGCCGCACCGGTGAGACCGGGGAGCAGCTCGGCCTTGCTCGCGGTGGCGGTCACGCCCAGCGTGACCGGCGTCCCCGTCCGTGTGCCACCTGTGCCGGAGCCGGACACATTGTTGCTGAGATAGGCGAAAGCGCCCCCGCCACCAAGACCCAGCACCAGAGCGCCCGCAGCACCGGCGACGGGGATGAGCCTCCACCGATGACTCGGGGTGGCGTGGCTGCCGTGCCGCGTGGTGCGACCGGCGTGCGGGTTTGCGACCGGAGCCGCGTTGCCGCCGGAAACGAGTGGGGCTTCCGATGTGAGGATGCTGAGTTGCGGCCCGACCGACTGTTCCACCTTGACGGCGTGCAGGGCCCGGTTCTCGATCGAGAGGAGGGGATCCCCTCCCATGACGTGGGCGCCACGAGGCCCTTCGGTCGGGGCCACATCCTTCATGACGTGGGCACCACGGGACCCTTCGGTCGCAGCCGGATCCTTCATGACGTGGGCGCCACGGGGCCCTTCGGTCGAGCCCCTCATGACATGGACGCCCCGTGGCCAATCGGCCGGATCCACACACTTCATGACGTGGGCGCCACGAGGCTCTTCGTAAAGAGGTGGCAGGAGGGCGAGAGCCGGACGGCGCGCTGCAGCAGCGAGAATCACGTCGTCCTCGGCATGCTCCCTCCGCCGTCTCATCGCAATACGGTCTTTGTACGCATCTGTGCGGTCACGGCGCCGCGTCCGAGGGGTGAGCCGGCCCTCCGAGTCGCAGACAGAGCGGTCGCGCCCCCATTCGAACCCGCGACGGACTTCGTCGGCTTCAACATCTCTTGGATCATCTGCTCGCCGTCTTCACTGTCGTCGTCACTCCCGACTACTGCGAGGCACGCCGCGGCCGTTGGCCGGGCCTCGGAGCACGGGCTCCGGGCCCGGCCTTCCGGCCGAGTCGATCAGGTGGAGAGCGAACCGATGTCGCCACACCACCTGGTCGTGATGGCGCCTCTACGGGGTTTGTACCGCCAGCGTCAACGGCTCACCCTGACAGGCGCTCTGGTCGAAACTGGTGCTTGACCAGTGGAGCAGCCCCTCGCCCGGCAAAGGAATGTCGGTGCTGCCGGGCGGAACGAGCACACCAGAACTGCCGTCTTGTGGGACCGGCGTGTTGGTCGTCGCCCCTGAGGGGTCGGGCGTCAGCCAGAACTGCGACTGCAACGAGTTGATCACGCTCTGACAGGCGGCGTTCGACGAGGAGACGGGCCCGATGCCGCTGAAGACCGACGCCGAGATCGTCTTGATGAGGCAAGCCGCCGTGCCATGGTTCGTCACGTCGAAGTCGATCAAGGCAGATCCGCCCGGAGTGATGGCGGGCCCGGGATCGAAGTCGACGGACAACGTGACGGGACAGGAACCTGGCCCTGCGGCGGTGGTAGAGCCGGAACCAGTCCCGGACGCACTACCTGAGACGACGGCAAACGCCACACCACCGCCTACGAGAAGGGCCGCGACGACGCCAACCGCCGCAGCCTTTTTTGTCATGAATCGTTTCATTTGCTGCATCTCCTTGTTTTTTGGTTGTTGCTTATGGGCACATCCCCTACCGCCACCCCCAACTCCGTTTTTGCGGAGCCCCGATTCGCGCCTACTCGACAACGCCTGAACAACTCGAAGTGCGAATGAACAACTCGAAATGCAGATGAACAATGCGCCATCCACACACCAACAACGCGACGACAACAGTCGTTCTATTCCTTTGACGCCGCCTTAGCAAGGGGGGTACGTCCCGGCCGGAGCGCGTCCTGCGGCCTGCTTTGTAGTTACGAATGTGTCACTTGCATGCGGCGAAGGTCGCGTCAGGAACGAACCGCGGTGCCAAGGCTCTTTTGCCTTTACGGGAGGAGAGATGTGACGCCTCACGCATTCTTTCCAACGAATTTTTGCGACGCATTGCAGCACCACCCCGCGCGGCGGGGATGGATCACGACTCGCGACGCGCCTTCACGTCGGTTGACGACACCCCCTCCCACGTCGCACACCCGGGAAATCCGGTTTTCCTCTGGATTTTGTACGGATCGTCGGTCCGCTCCGGGGACCTCGGTGCTCTGCGACGGCCATGACCTGGCGCGCTTCCAGGGCGGCGCGGTGCGATTTACGCGCCCGTCCCCAACTCGCTGAACCGCTGGTAGCGCTCGTCGGCCGCGCGCACCCAGGCCGGGTCCGGCTCGATCGTGCGACCCGCCGCGGACCAGGTCACCGAGTCGTCCAGGGACGTCTCGAGCCCAGCCGCCAAGCGGGCGAAGTAGGCCGCGCCGAGCGCGGCACCCTCGGGGACGGCCACCGTCTCGACCGGCAGGTTGGTGGCGTCGGCCACTGCGGCCATCCATGCCGTCACCCGCGAGCCGCCTCCACTGGCCACGATCCGCGTGGACTTCACTCCGGCCCGCTCGAGCATGCGGCGTACCACGAACCCGCTCGCCTCGTAGGCGGCCCGTTCCAGCGCCTCGGCACCCGACCCAATGTCCAGCCCGTAGACGTTCGAGCGCAGCGTGTGGTCCTCGAACGGCGTCCGCTCCCCCCTGACGTAGGGCAACCAGATGGGCACACGACCGGGCTGCCCGAGCCGCGGCTCGAGGCGCTCACGGTCCGGGCCCGGGCGCGGCGTGCCGCGGAGCAGCTGGCGCGCCCAGTCGACGAAGAGGGCGCCCGCGTTGCTCGGACCACCGATGAGGTACCGGTCCACCGTCGTGCTGGGGTAGCTGATCAGCCCGTCCGCCACGAGCCATTCGTCGCATACCGCCCAGCAGATCAGCGTCGCCCCGAAAATCACCAGGACGTCGCCCGGCTGGGTCGCCCCCGACACGATCTGGTCGCAGAGCGCGTCGATGGTGCCACCCGTGATCACGGCGTCACTCTCCGGCAGCGTGCCGGCGGCCTGGCCCATGGGCACCACCATCGGCATCTGTGCGTCGGAGACGCCCATGGAGGTCAGTAGCTCGTGGTTCCATCCCTTGTGGGTGTGGAGCAGGCCGAGCGATGCGGTGACGCCCGTGTCGATCGCCGGCACCTCCGAGATCGCGTTGGTGGCGACGGCCTGGCAGGGCCAGTACCCCCGTGCATCCGGCACCTCGGTCGAGGCCCAACGGAGGAAGCCCTCGGAGTCGGGCATCGTCCCCGGCATACGGACCGCGTCGTCGGCTGTCGCGCTGGGCGCCCGGCCCTCGCGGTCGCCGTAGAGGAGGCCGGGCAGCACCGGCACGCCTCGCTGGTTGACGGCGGTCATGGAGGGGACCATGGAGGCCACCGCGACGCCGGCCAGGGTGCTGCCATCGTCGTGCAGCTGTGCCGTTACCAGCTCGAACGCCTTGCGGGGCCCGGCGCGCCAGGCCTTCTTGGCGTCGTGACGCAACACGTCGGGCTCGGGCGCCACAATGCGATGTGGCACTCTGCTCCGGGCGACGACCCGGCCGTGCGCATCGACGGCCAGGGCCTTCACCGAGGTCGTGCCGACGTCGACACCGACGGTGACGGCGCTTCCGGACGACTTCATGAATCTGACACGCGTGTCATGATCCGTCATTATGGACGATGTCCGCCCGACAAGGAGAGTTCGACCGACATGACAGGTTCCCGCCCGAAGGCTCTGGTGACGGCCGCTGTGAGCGGTCCCGGCCTCGACCTGTTGCACCAGCTGGCGGATCTGGTGCTCGATTCCTGGCTGGACCAGCCCACTCTCCGTATCTACAACGCCGCCCAGCTCGCCGAGCGAGCCGCCGCGGAAGGCGCCAACATCGTGATTGTGGAGAGCGACGTGTGCGGCGCCGACCTCTATGAGCAGCCGATGCTCGCCGTGTGCAGCTGCCGCGGTGATCCCACCAACGTCGACGTGGCGGCAGCCACCGCTGCCGGGGTCCCGGTCCTGCGCGCACCGGGGCGGAACGCCGACGCGGTGGCCGAGCTCGCCGTGGCCCTCCTGTTCGCCGCCACCCGCGGCGTGGTCCCGGCCGACCGCGATGTGCGAGAGGGCGAGATCTACCGGGACGGGAAGATCCCCTACCAGCGCTACCGCGCCTGGGAACTGAACGGCCGGACGGTCGGCCTGGTCGGGCTCGGCGCGGTTGGACGCGCCCTGCGTTGGCGCCTGCGCGGCCTCGGCATGGACGTTCTGGCCTACGACCCCTACGCGCCCGACGCGACCAGCTCCTTCGAGGAGCTGCTGGCGAAGTCCGACGTCATCTCGGTCCATGCCCCGGTCACGGCCGAGACCACCGGCATGATCAACGCCGATGCCTTCGCAAAAATGCGCGACGGGGTCGTCTACCTGAACACGGCCAGGGCGAAGATCCACGACACGGACGCACTGGTCGCCGCGTTGGCATCGGGGAAGGTCGCCGCGGCCGGACTGGACCACTTCGAGGGCGAGCACCTGGCGGTCGATCACCCGTTGACCACATTCCCCCAGGTCGTGCTGACGCCGCACATCGGCGGGGCCACCTACGACACCGAGTCAAACCACACCCGGACGATCGCCGAGGACCTGTGCCGGCTCATGGCCGGCGCGCGCCCGCTGCACGTCGTCAACCCCGAGGTCCTCGCCTCCTGACGTGGCGGCCCGTCAACCCACCATCGTCGCCACCTCCATCGGGTTCCAGGCGGATGGGCCGGATCCGGCCAATCTGCGGCCGGGACCGTCCTATCGGCTGGCCGCCGACCTGGCCCAGGCCGGCGCGCACCCCCGCATCTGCATCATCGCCACCGCCGTGGGCGACGATTCCTCGCGGCTGGCGGCGGCGCACAACGCGTTCTCCAAACTGGGGTTCATCAGCTCGCACCTGACGCTGTTCCCCATGCCCAACGTGCCGGACGTGCGGGCGCATCTGTTGGCGCAAGACGTCATCTGGGTGGGTGGAGGGAGCACCGCCAATCTGCTGGTGCTCTGGCGCCTGCATGGCCTCGACGCGGTGTTCCGCGAATGCTGGGAGGCGGGCGTCGTCCTGAAAGGCGTGTCCGCCGGCTCGCTGTGCTGGCACGTGGGCGGCACGACCGATTCCTTCGGCCCGACGTTGGAGCCGGTGACGAACGGGCTCGCGTTTCTGCCCTGGTCCAACAGCCCGCACCACGACGTGGAGGAACAGCGGCGGCCCCTCATCCACCGACTCATCGCCGAGGGCACGCTGCCCGACGGCTACGCCACCGAGAACGGTACCGGGCTCGTCTTCTTCGGGACCGAGTTGCAGGACGCCTTCACCGAGGTGGAGGGGAAGGTGGCTTACTCACTCACGCGCGGCGGCGCCGGCACCCGCGAGGAAGCACTGGCCACCCGGCTGCTCTGACTGGGTGTCGACTGGTTGCCCGCGTCGGACCCCGGGCCCGTCCCGTGCACCCGTCGCCGAACTCGACGGAGCTCCTCAACGCCGCGCGTCATGATGGGCATGGACGACACGGCGCGTCGGTCAATCATCCCTCCCGTTCCGATCAAGAGCATGGTGATCGTCCGTCTCTCGGGGAGCATTTTCAGGAGGAACTCGTTCTGGGGGTCCGTGCACGAGTCGACCCAGACGGCCTCGGTTTGGTTCAACAGCATCTCCAGTACGGACTGCAGCATGAGCGCACCTGGTCCGTATTTGGCGTAGGAGTCATCGTATGCAGTCCGGAAGAGAAAGACACCGTCGCCGGCAAGGAGGCTGTACTGCATGGCGATGGGCGTGTCTCCGAGATGCAGGGCCAGCCCCTGCAGCCGTCCGGCCTTCGACCACCACTCCCACCACTCCTTGAACCAAGCAATCTTTTCCGGAGTACGAGCGATGGCGGAGCCTCCACTTCGACCTTTCCAACCTGACGCCTCCATCCTCATGAATTCAGTCACCATTGTCGGGTCGAGCGTTCGGTCCACCAGCCGGACTTCAGCCCCGTGATCGTTCGCCATGGCACGGCGGAGACGTGCGATCTCGTTTCGTCGTTTGCGACTCAGTGGGTTTTCCCACGTTCCAGCGCGACTGACGAATCCCCGCTGCCACGATTCCTTGCAGAACGTCGGCATTCCTCGGAGGTCGGCCTCGCGGCGCAGCGCGTCGATGACCGGCCCATGTTCGACAAGACGATTCAGTAAAAGGATCCCGGGCAGGTCGCCACGTTTGGCTCCGTTCCGAAGACCCTCAAGAAGACCACCGAGCGCCTGACCAACGCATGAGCGGTCGACCAGCGGCGTGCACATGCCGGAAACCATGGTGGGATCGCCGCGCGTCGTCATCCTCGACCGAGGCGGAAGCCGCGCCCGCTCGACGTCGATGATGGGGAGCACGCCCTTGAAATTTGACCCTTCATGGGCAACCAGAAGACGGCTTCGCGAAAACGCCTCGAAGTGACGGCTGGCAAGGAGGAGAAAACCAGGCTCGAAGAACGGATTCGGCTCCACCGCTGTCTCTGCCAGAGCCTTCCATGCCTTCACATCTGACGGTGAGAGATCCTTGATGGTGATGAGCCGCGTCTCCATCTGCGAATCGTAGATGATTCGATTTGCTCTCCAACCCCCGTGCGACGGCATCGATGCGACGCTGCGGGCCCGGATTTTCCGGAACGGAAGTCGGCTCCAGAGTGGTTGCGGAGTGACCTCAGAATCCCCACCTGTCCTTGGTTGTGCTCTGTCACTCGCGAGCCGAGACTCACCCGCCCTTCAAGGACAGAAGGTCCGGCGTCGTATTGACTCCTCCGTCCGGCCGACCACGTTGCCGAACTCCCATGCGATCGCCCACCCCCACGGACCTTCTTTCCGCAGCGCCTTGAACACGGCCCTGCGCCAGGGGCTCACGACGCTTCGAAACGATCGACGCTGCAATCCGTCGGAGCGGTAGCGCTCGTAGAGCCAAACGGCCGCCCGCCCATAGCCACGAGCCTTCCTGAACGCGGCCAAGCTGTCCGGAGGGCGGCGGACGTACATCACGGCATCGAACCGCCTGCCGAAGCTCGCACTCAGAGCGAACGCCCTCCAGCAATAATCGATGTCCTCTGCGGACGTGAGCTTCTCGTCGTAGCGGCCGACCTGTTCGCAGACGGTGGAACGCATTCCCACGACACATCCCGGCAATGCTGGTCGGAACTGCTGGTAGATGGGCATTCCGTCATTCGCGGCCAGCTCCCTACGGGCTTGCCACGGATTCAGAGTCGTCGTTTCGATGAAGCCACCGACCACATCGAATTCCTCGAGCGCCTCCGACATCTTCTGGACGTACCCTTCGCCCGCGACGTCATCGGAATCCATGAAAACGAACTGACTGCCGGTTGCGGCGGCAATGCCCAGATTGAGTGCGCGTGACTTCCCCGCCGCCGGTTCCGACAACAGCTTGAATTTCGGGAGACGGTCTTCGAACTCTCCGGCCGTTCTGGCGGACCGATCCGTGGACCCGTTGTCGATGACGATGACCTCCCACGGGAAGGTGCATTGCTGACGTTCCAGGGCCTCGAGCTGGAGGCGCAAGAACGGCTCACCGTTACGCACCGGCAGAATGACGCTAACCCGAACTGATTCGTCCAGACTCACGTTGGCGCTTCGACAACGCTCGAGCCACCCGCATCCGATTCCACGGCAGCCCTTGACACGGAATCCGACAGCTCTAACAATCGCGCCAATCGCGGCCTGCACCACGTGACCGATTCCAGTGGAGGGGCGTCGTCCAAGAAGTCGGACTTGTAGGGCTCGTCCCCCACTCCGAGGTCGGCGATCTGGCATCCCGCTCGTGCGCCGGCGGCCAGTGACTCCACGAGCACCGCGATGCCGGGGCCGAGAGGGGACCACTCGCGGTCGAAACCGACGATCCAGCAACTGATGGTGGTTCCGGCGATCGCAGCCATTGTCGCCCCGATCACGAGGTCCTCGCGCTCGAGAACGGACAGCGCGAAGTGTCCCTGGGCCGCCACGTCGACTGCCGACCCAATCGCCCTGATCATGCCCTCATCGAACTCGTAGCCCTCGCCTCCACGGTTCTCTCGACGCCGCAGGTAGAGCGACTGCAGGTGCGGGAGCCATTTCTTGATCTCTGCGGATTCCACGGCTGTGAAGAGTCGAAAACCCTGCTCTTCAGCACGGCGCGCTTGGCGTTGGACCTCCTTTCTGAACTTCCGATTGCGCTGATTGAGCCAGCTCTCAATCCCAGCGTCGATCGTCGTCGAGCAGGAGGTGTAGTTCGTCGTGCCTGTGCTGACCCAGTCAGGTCCGCCGAGGTGTCTCTGGAATGCGCCCGTCCACGGCGAACCGTGAGGCAGCCAGAAGATGCTCGCGAGATCGACCATCTCCGAGTGAGCGGCAAACCCTTTCACCACGGCATCGGCTATCTCATTTCCACGGTCTGTGGGTGCGATCGGTACGGTGCCATACATCATGTTCGTCGCGGGCGGAAGCAGCCGCACCCGCCCCCGTGCCATAGGCTCGGTGACGAAAGGGAGGACGCCAACGACCTCCGGACCCTCGGTCGCGATCCACACGCGCAACTCCGATTCCGGACTCATCATGTGGCGGGCCCAGGCCGCCACCATCGCCCCACCGGAGCGAGGCTGAGACACGCTGTCGGCCAGCGCATCCCAGCCGCTGACGTAGTCCGTCAGTTGATCGACGTGGGTGATCAGCTCGATGTCCACGGGAGGTCTCAGTATACGGAGGGCCGTCACCGACTTCGGGCAATACCGGCGCGACACAGTGTCGGACGAGTTGACCCACATCCTGAGCATTTCCGGTGGATTTTCTTCAGTCGGTTGCCGGTCAGGCGTTCAGATCGCAGCTCCGGACCAGTCGGATCCGGCGTGCACCGTGTCGGTGTCGCGTCCGGAGCGCAGCACCCGTCCGGGCACGACACCGGTGAACGCACCCTCCCGTACGATCTCGGTCCCGTTGACCAGAACGTGCCCGATGCCCACCGCATCGGCGTAGAGGCGACTGGCCCCGCCGGGCAGGTCGTCGCGGGTCCGAACGGCGCCGTGGCCGATGGTGGTCGGATCGAACACGACGACGTCGGCGAAGTGGCCGGCGACGAGGCGCCCCCGATCGCGGAGCCCGTAGAGATGGGCCGGGACGTCGGTCAGGAGCTGCACGGCCCTCTCCCAGCTGAGCAAGCCGCGTGCCCGCACCCCGTCGCCCAGCATGGAGGTCGAATAGACGGCCCCGCACATGGTGTCCAGATGCGCGCCGGCATCGGAGCCACCGACAATGGCCCGGGGGTCCTGCCACACCTCGGCGCGCAGCACCCAGTCCGCCTCTGATTCGCCGATCGGTGGCCGTAGGCCCGTGCGGAGTCCATCTGCCACCACGACGTCGAGGAGGGCGTCGAAGGGCTGCAGGCCGCGCTCGCGTGCCACCTCTCCCACGCTCCGGCCCTCGGCACCGGCGTTCTCCGGCGCGAAGGTCTCGTCAATGATGAGTCGATCCCACACGGCAAGATGCCGCAGGACTCCGGCCTCGTCGGACTGCGCGCCGGCGTCGAGGCGACGGCGCGTCGAGGGGTCCGAGAGCGCGGCCATGCGCTCGGCCGCCGGGAGCGCGAAAATCTCACGCCACCCCGGGAGGCCGTCGAGGATGGCGCCGTGCTCGAAGCTCAGCCGCAGCTGCATGGTATGGGGCAGCGTCAACGCCACGACGGTCGCCCCCCGGGCAGCAGCGGCGGTCCCCGCCGCCAGCTGACTCCAGGCTCCATCGGGGTTCATGGCCGAGACACCGAGCACGTTCCAGTTGACCGGGCGATCAGCCAGGAGGGACATGGTGGACAGGAAATCGATGTCCGCCTCGCTGAACCCGTTCAGGCAGCCCGCCACGATCAGCTCCACGGTGGTGCCCTCGTGCTGGCGCACGGCGGTCGCCAGGCGCTCCATCTCCTCGCGGGTCGCCGCGCGCGAGGGCACGGGCTGGCCGTCTCCGTCGTTGTGGGTGTGGACCTGGGACGTCGAGAAGCCGAGCGCCCCCTCCCGCAGCGCCGCGTGGAGCGCCGCCTCCAGGGCCTCGAGGTCAGCGCCATCGGCCGGGCCCCCCACGGCGCGCTCCCCCATGACGAGCCGGCGCAGTGTGGAATGGCCCACCAGGAACCCGGCGTTCACGGCGATGCGCCCATCGAGCCGCCCGATCCACTCGCCGAAGGATCCCCAGTCCCAGGGCAGTCCCGCCCGCAATGCGGCCAGGGGCATGCCTTCGACCCGCGCCATCATGCGCGAGATGTAGTCCACGTGCTCCGGCGCCATGGGTGCCAGGGAGAATCCGCAGTTCCCTCCGAGCACCGTGGTCACGCCGTGGAGAGGCGACGGGCTGGCCGAGGGGTCCCAGAAGAGCTGCGCGTCGTAGTGGGTGTGCAGGTCCACGAACCCCGGTGTCACCAGCATTCCGTCGGCATCGATCACCGTGTCCGCACCAGAGCAGTCCACGTCCGGTCCGACGGCGGTGATCCGCTCGCCCTCAATGAGCACATCGGCCGGGACCGGCGGCGATCCCGTGCCGTCGACGACAGTTCCCCCCCGGAGTGCCACCGTCACGTTGGCTCTCCCTGTTTCGCCGGGCCCGGCCGGATCACACGCACGCGTTGCCGGGCGAAGGCCTGCATGCCCTCGGTGCCCAATTCCACCCCGAACCCCGACTGTTTCCAGCCTCCCATCGGTGCGTACATGTCGATGGCCGACAGGCCGTGGGCGTTGACGAAGACGGTCCCGGCCGACAACCGCGCCGCCACAGCCGCGGCCAGCGTGTCGTCGTTGCTCCACACCGACGCACACAGGCCGAACGTCGTGTCGTTGGCGGCTTCGAGTGCCTCTTCGATGTCGTCATAGGGAATGACGGGCAGGGCGGGAGCGAATTGCTCCTCCCGCACGAGGCCACAGTCGCCCTGCGGTGCGACAACCAGCGCGGGAGAGACGAAGTAGCCCCCGGATCCTTCGTCCTCTCGACGCATCCGGCCCGGCCGCACCAGCACGGCTCCCGCCGCGGCCGCCTCGGAGACCAGCGCCTCCACCCGGTCCCGTGCGGCCGCCGTGTGGACCGGGCCCATGGTCACGCCGTCGGCCAGCCCGTCGCCCACCATCTCGGTGGCCAGCCGGCCCGCCAGCGCGTCCACCGTCTCGTCCAACCGATCCCGGTGGACGTAGAGCCGTTTGATCGCCATGCAGACCTGCCCGCTGGTGACGAAGGCCGCCTCGACGATGCGATCGGCCAGCGCCGCCCCGGCGGTCACGTCGGGAGCGAGGATGGCGGCGTCATTGCCTCCGAGCTCCAGAACGACCGGCCGGGTCGTGGCGGCTGCGCCGGCCATGACGGCCTGGCCGGTAGCCACGCCACCGGTGAAGGACACCATGTCGACGTCGGGATGCCCGGCGAGGGCGGCGCCGAGGGCGGCGTCGGGGCCGTTGACCACGTTGAGAACCCCGGGCGGCAGTACCTCGGCCATGGCGGTCGCGACGAGGAGCACGGTGCCCGGACAGGTGGGCGGCGCTTTGACGACCACGGTGTCGCCGGCCAGCAATGCCGGCAGCACCTTGTTACCCATGACCGACACCGGCCAGTTGAAGGGGAGGATGGCCGCCACGACACCGTGCGGGACCCACTCAATCCGGGTGGTGCCGTCACTGCGTTCGAGCGGGGCGAGCGCCTCGGCTACGAGCGGAGCGAAGGCCGCCGCCATACCGCCGATGGTGGTGGTGTCGAAGACCGATTCGAGGTGCGTCTTCCCGTGCTCGCGGGTCAGGAGGCGGGCCAGGTCGCGTCGTTCGACGGCCGCGACGCCCGCCTGGGCGGCGGCCACCACGTGGGCCGCCCTCTCCTCGGGGTCAAGGGCGGCCCAGGCGCGCTGGGAGCGTCGGGCCGCGGCCACGGCCAGGTCGAGCTGGGCCGGGGTGGTGGAAGGGGCATGGAGCACGACCTCCGCCGGGCGGGCGGGGTTGGTGACGGCATAGGTGCCGGCCCCGCCCGGGACCACCTCGCCGTCGATCAGCAGGCCCACGCCGGTGATGACGTCATCGATCTGTGTGGTCATGCACCCCCCAGGCCGGACTGCTTTGCTGACGATAGTGTCATCCTCCGGTGGGAACCGTCGAGACAGGATCCGCCGCGGCCAGGGCCACCCTGCTGCCCGACCCCGAGCCCCGGCCGATCCGGATGCCGGTGATCTCGGTCGACGACCACCTGATTGAGCCTCCGGACCTCTTCGAGCATCGCCTGCCCGCCGCGCTCGCATCCGAGGCCCCGCGCGTCGTCGAGCAGGACGACGGGTCGCAGAGCTGGATCTTCGAGGGGCGGCACTATCCCAATGTCGGGCTCAATGCCGTCGTCGGCCGGCCGCGGGCGGAGTGGAGCATGGAACCGGCCCGCTTCGACGAAATGCGACCGGGCTGCTACGACATCGACGCCCGCGTACTGGACATGGACCGCGCCGGCATCTGGGCCTCGCTGTGCTTTCCGTCGCTCGTGTCGGGATTCTGCGGCGCGGTCTACTCGGGGGCGACGGACAAGGACCTGGGCCTCGCCTGCCTCCGCGCTTTCAACGACTGGCACCTGGAGGTGTGGGCGGGGACGTACCCCGACCGCATCATCCCGTTGCAGCTGCCATGGCTGGCCGACGTGGCGGTGGCCGCCGCCGAAGTCCGGGTCAATGCGGCCCGTGGCTTCAAGGCGGTCAGCTTCCCGGAGTTCCCGGCCCAGTTGGGATTTCCCTCACTCTTCACCGGCGCCTGGGACCCTTTCCTCGCCGCGTGCGAGGAGACGGCGACTGTCGTCTGCCTGCACACGGGTGCGTCGTCCTGGGCCCCATTGCCCTCGCCGGATCCGCCGTTCGAGCTGTTGCCCACCGTGTTCCCGGTCAACGCGCTCCTCGCTGCCGGTGAATGGCTGTGGTCCGGCGTCCCCCTACGTTTCCCCGGCCTGCAGGTGGCACTGTCGGAGGGCGGCATCGGCTGGGTCCCGATGCTCATGGACCGGGCCGACTACGTCCTGGGGCACTCGGCGTCGGGCAGCGAAAGCACCGCCTGGCCCTCGGACCTCCTCCCGAGCGAGGTGCTCCGACGCAACTTCTGGTTCTGCTCGAATTGACGACCCGTCTGCGGTGGCGCAGCGCCACGTGATCGGCCTCGGCCACATCATGGTCGAGAGCGACTACCCCCATGCCGACTCGTCATGGCCCGATACGCAAACCGTGCTGGCCGCGACCTGGGGCACGCTGCCCGACGACGAGCTGCGGGCCGTGGCGGGCGGCAACGCAAGCCGCCTCTTCCGCCACCGGCTCCCTTTGGTCGACGACTGGCGCGTTCTCACGTCGTGACCGTTTGCGGGGACACGCCGCTCCCGCCACACGCCGGCCCCGTCGTCGACGCCGACGGTCACGTCGTCGAGCCCCAGTCAGCCTGGGCCACCCTGCCGGACCGGTTCCGACCGCGGATCAGCGCCGACAACCGGGGCTACGAGCATGTCGTGATCGGCGACACCGAAGTCCTGGCGGTACCGCTCGGGACCCTCGCTCGTCCGGGTTCCACGTTCGACGACTCCGCGTCCTTCCGCCCGCTGGCCGACGCCCAACCAGGCGGGTCGGACCCGGTCGCCCGCCTGCACGACATGGACGGCGAGGGCATCGACCAGGCCGTGCTGTACCCCACCATCGGGCTGTATTTCTCCGTGGTGGAGGATCAGGCCGCGGCGGTCGCCCTCGCTGTCGCGTACAACGACTGGCTGGCGGAATACTGTGCCGCCGATCCACGCCGGCTGTTCGGGGCGGCCATGCTGCCGCTGCAGAACCCGGAGGCGGCGGCACGCGAGCTCCGCCGCGCCGTCAACGAGCTGGGCCTCGTCGCCGGGTTCGTCCGACCCAACCCCTGCCTGGGCCGCTCACTGGCCGACCGCGCCTACGACGTGGTGTGGGAGGCGGCGGAGGGGCTCGAGGTGCCCATCGGCATCCACGAGGGCAGCTCGGTGATTGTGCCCACGCTCGGCTCGGACCGCCCCTTCAATCCCCTGGTGCTCCATGCCGTGTCGCATTCGTTCGAGGCGATGCTCGCCTGTGCCCAGCTCATCGCCTTCGGGACGCTCGAACGGCACCCGGCCCTGCGCCTCCTCTTCTTGGAGTCATCCGGAGGCTGGGCCCCCTTCTGGCTCGAGCGCCTGGACGATCAGGCCGGCTCCTTCGGCCGCTTCTGCCCCGACATGGTGGAGCGCCCCTCTGAGTACTTCGCCCGGCAGTGCGCCATCAGTTTCGAGGTCGACGAGCGCACACTGCCGGCCCTGGTGCCCTTCGTCGGGCAGGACCGCATCGTCTGGGGCAGCGACTACCCGCACCATGACGCCGTCTTTCCCGGGGCAGTCGAGGCGATCCGTGCCACCATCGCCCCCTGCACCACCGCCGCGCAGGTACACGTCCTCGGGCTCAACGCGCGTCGGCTCTACCGGCTTCCTTCGCGACGCACCGGGCTGCCCGGACTCCTCGACGACTACTTCACCGCCGTGACCGCACAGGAGATCGACCTCGTGCGCGCGCTCTTCACACCGGACGCCGTCTTCGAGAGCGGCGCCATCCGCTTGGAGGGTCTCGACGCCATTTGCAGCTACTACGCGTCCAAGACCTTCACGTTCGCGGACTTCCGGCCCGTCCCGGGAACGCCGACCTTCGCGGGGACGCAGATCCACGTCGACATCGACGTCCACATCGGCGGGGCGCAGAACGCCGTGCACGACGTCTTCGAGACGGACGGGTCACGCATCACGGCACTACGCGTCAGCGGCTTCGAGGAGGCGCTGGGCGCCGCACGAGGCTGAGCCGGGCGGGACGGGCAGCCGGAGTCTCAGGCCGGTTGGGGCTGCGGCCCCCGCAGCAGGCGGCCCGGTCGCTCCCCCGTCGCCTCGTCGTGCTCCCGCACGACCGTGCCCGACTTGACGGTCGCCACGTAGCCCCGGGCGCGTTGCACGAGCCGCTTGCCCGACGCCGGCAGGTCGTAGACCATCTCTGGGGCCTCGAGGGCGAGCGCGTCGTGGTCGATGATGTTCACGTCCGCCAGGTGGCCCGGCGCCAGGAGACCCCGGTCGCGGAACCCGTAGAGCTCAGCCGTCCGGCGGGTCTGCAGGTGCACCACCGTCTCCATCGGCAACTGCTCGCCCCTGGTGCGATCGCGGGCCCAGTGGGCCAGCATGAACGTCGGCAGGCTGGCGTCACACAGCACGCCACAGTGCGCGCCGCCGTCGCCCAGGCCGAGGACCGTGGCGGGGTGGACGAGCATCTCGCGCACGGCGTCGAGGTTGCAGGCGGCATAGTCGAGCAGTGGGAGGTAGAGGAGCTCTTTCCCATCGCGTCCGAGCATGAGGTCGTAGAGGACCTCGTCGGTGGTCCGGCCCTGCGCCGCGGCGAGCGCAGTCACGCTGCGCTCGGGCGCCGGCTCGTAGTCGGGCGGGTCGCCCAGCGGGAACAGCTTGTGCAGGTTCGCGCGCAGCAACTCCACGAAGCCACCCGGGCGCGGCTCTTCCGCCAGAATGGCGGCGCGTACCTCGGGCTTGCGCAGGCGTACGACGCGTTCGGCCAACGGCAGGTGGGCGATCTCCTGGTACGCCCGGTGATGGGCGAACGGGTGGGTCACCGACTGGAAGCCCACCATCAGCGATGTCGGCTTCCCGGCGACCTGTGGGACCAGCCATGCCCCACGCCGGTTGGCCGCCACGCCGCGATCGATCCATTCGCGCCACAGGTGGGGCGCGAAGTCGGCCTGCAGCACCTGATAGGTGACCGGCACGCCGGCCCGGAGGGAGATCTCCGACATCCAGGCGAACTCGCCGTCGAGATCCCGCATGTCACTGGCCACCGAGAAGACCCGATGCCCCGCCTTCCCGAGGGCCTCGCCGATGGCGATGAGCTCGTCGGCCGGCGCGGTCGTGCCCGCCGCCAACTCGCCGTCCTTGGCCCGGTGCAGCATAGTCCGGGTCGTCGACGCACCGATCGCGCCGGCCTGGACGGCCTCGCGCACGAGCGCCGCCATTTCGGCGATCTCCTCGCCGTCGGCCGTGTCGTTGGCCCGGCCCTCACCGAGCACGTAGGCGCGCAGGGCGCCGTGCGGGACGAGCGACGCCACATCGAGCACGCGGTCCGTGCGCTCGATCTCGTCGAGGTACTCGCCGAACGTCTCCCAGTTCCAGTTCATGCCCTCGGCCAGCGCCGTGCCGGGGATGTCCTCGACGCCTTCCATCAGTTGGATCAGCCAGGCGCGGTCGGACGCACGGGCCGGGGCGAAGCCGACGCCGCAATTGCCCATGACGACCGTCGTCACTCCGTGCCAGCCCGACGGGGAGACCTCGGGATCCCAGGTGGCCTGACCGTCGTAGTGGGTGTGGATGTCGACCCAACCCGGCGTCACGAGCAGGCCCTCGGCGTCAATGACGCGCCGGGCCGGCCCGTCGACCTCGCCCACCGCGCTGACGACGCTGCCGTCAATGGCGACGTCACCCGTCCGGGCCGGCTGTCCCGATCCGTCGACAATGGTGCCGCCGCGGATGATCAGGTCGTGCATGTGGCGCTCCTCCCCCGGGGCGAGCCGAATGGGCCCCGCCGGCGACCGGTCCGGTGGTCGGCGGGCGGTCGGCTACACCCAGCTTCGCAGTTTTTCGACCATGGCGACAGGATCGGCGCCCACCGGTGTGACGTTGAGATGGGTGACGCCCGCCTCGGCCATGGCCGCAACACGCTCCTTGATGTAGGACTCCGGCCCACAGAGCGACGTGGCCTCGAGCAACTCGGCCGGCACCAGGGCCGCCGCCTCCTTCTTCTGGCCCGAAAGGTAGAGATCCTGGATCTCGGCGGCCTCCTTCTCGTAGCCATAGCGACAGGCCAGCGCGTTGTAGAAGTTCTTCCCCTTGGCGCCCATGCCGCCGATGTACAGCGCGGCGGCGCCACGGCCGAGCTCCCGGATGGGTGCGACTTCGGCTTCCTCGCCGATGGCGAGGATCCCACCGGCCGCGATCTGCAGCGTGCCGAGCGCCGGGTCGCGCTTGGCCCTCCCGGCGGCGAGGGAGGGGCCGAAGACCTCACTGGCCTTCTCCGGGAAGAAGAAGATCGGGAGCCACCCGTCGGCGACCTCGGCCGTCATGGCCACGTTCTTCTCGCCCAGAGCGGCAACCCAAATCGGGATGCGCGGCCGCACGGGGTGGTTGATCAGCTTGAGCGGCTTGCCCAGCCCCGTTCCCTCGCCCGCCGGCAGGGGGATGTGGTACGCCGCACCGTCGTGGACGAGGGGCGCCTCACGGGCCCAGACCTGACGGCAGACATCGATGATCTCGCGCGTCCGGGTGAGGGGACGGTCGTAGGGCACGCCGTGGAAGCCCTCGATCACCTGGGGCCCGGACGCACCGAGGCCGAGGTGACACCGGCCGCCCGACACCGCATCGACGCCGGCGGCGGTCATGGCGATCAGCGTGGGTGTGCGGCTGTAGATCGGAAGGATGGCCGAGCCGATCTCCACGCGCTCGGTCTTGGCGGCGAGGAACCCCATGAAGCTCGGCGCGTCGAAGCTGTAGGCCTCGGCCACCCAGACGACATCGAGCCCGACCTTCTCCAGCGCGACGGCCTGGCGGGCCGATTCCTCGAACCCACCGGCGTAGTTCAACGTCATGGACAGCTTCACGCGGTCCCTCCCTTTCTCGGTCCAGCCGCCGACAAAAGAGTGTACTCAACTCCCGGGCGGTCGGGCTCTAGCATCGCAGGCGTGACGAGAGGCCCGATCGACCTGGTCCTGTTCGACCTGGGGGGCGTGCTGATTCAACCGGGAGGCGTCGGGCCGATGCGGGACTTGAGCGGTATCGAGAGCGACGAGGCCTTGTGGGCCCGCTGGCTCAGCTGCCCCTGGGTGCGCCGCTTCGAGGCCGGCCGCTGCACCCCCGAGGCGTTCGCCGCGGGCGTGGTGGCGGACTGGGAACTGGAGCTGGACCCGGACGCGTTCCTGCAGGAGTTCGGCCGTTGGCCCGAGCCACCGTTCCCCGACGCGCTCGACCTCGTCAGCGCTGTGCAGCAGAGCGTCCCGGCGGGGTTCCTCTCCAACATGAACGCGTTCCAGTGGGCGGCCAACTACGAGGCGATCCCCCTGACTGACGCCTTCGCCTTCCGCTTCCTCTCCTTCGAGCTCGGCCTGGTGAAGCCGGATGCCGCCATCTTCGACGCCGTGGCGGACAGGCTCCCGGTCCCCCGCGGGCGGGTCCTCTTCCTCGACGACAACGTCATGAACGTGGAGGCCGCTGCGCAGGCGGGGTTCGCGTCCTCCCATGTTCGTGGGGTCGAAGCGGCGCGCGCTGCGCTGGTGGAGGCAGGCGTGCTCGGAACCTGAGGCCGGCACGGACCCGGCGCCGCTTGGGGGCCGCCGCCGCGCCTGTGCCAACATGCCGCCATGGTTGCCAACGGCCCGATGTTCCGTCTCCTGCCGCGCCTGGACGACGCCGTCACCTTCTTCTGGACCTCTGGGGAGGACGGGGTCCTGCGCTTCCTGCGCTGCAATGCCTGCGGGTTCTACATCCATCCCCCCGGCCCGGTGTGTCCGCGTTGCCTCTCGCGTGACGTGGCGCCCCAGGCGGTCAGCGGGCTGGGCCGCGTCGAGACGTTCACCGTCAACTACCAGCAGTGGATTCCCGGGAGCGACCCCTACATCATCGCCTGGGTCTCCATCGACGAGCAGCCCGACGTCCGCCTGACGACGAACCTGGTGGACGTGGAACCCGAGGACGTGCGGATCGGCATGCCGGTGCGCGTGCTCTTCGAGCACGTCGAGGACGTCTGGCTCCCGCTCTTCACACCCGTCGGGGTGACATCGTGAGCCCGGGTCCGGCCGAGGAGCCGTTGGAGCGGCGGGCCATCATCTCGGGCATCGGCCAGTCCGACGTCGGTCGTCGTCTGGGGCGCTCCGACCTCGATCTGACGGTGGAGGCGGCTCTGGCCGCCATCGCCGACGCGGGGCTGACCCGCGACGACATCGACGGGCTCTCGACGTACCCCGGCATGGGGGTCGGCACGCCGGGTTTCGGCGGCCCACCGACGCCCGAGGTCCAGGACGCCCTCGGCCTGTCGCTGAACTGGCACGACGGCGGAGGCGAAGGGCCGGCGCAGATGCGTGCCGTGATGGCCGCCGCGCTGGCCGTCGCGGCCGGCTTGGCCAAGCACGTGCTCGTCTACCGCACCGTGACCGAGGGCTCCGCCCAGGGAACGGGCGGGCGGCAACCGGTGGGTGGCACCGGCGGCGGGGGCTCGGTCCCCCGTTTCGGGAGCTTCATGCAGTGGTCGCTCCCCTACGGCGCCGTGTCGGCGGCCAACTGGATCGCCATGGTCGGTCAGCGCCGCGTCCACGAGTTCGGATTGACGCGCGAACAACTGGGGCAGATCGCCATCAACGGTCGCCGCAACGCCACCCTCAACCCCAAGGCCGTCTACACCGACCCGATGTCGATGGACGACTACCTGGCCGCGCGCATCATCACCACGCCCCTGTGTCTCTTCGATTGCGACGCGCCGTGTGACGGCTCGACCGCGCTCATCGTGTCGCACCGCGACGTCGCCGGCGACCTCGACCATCCCGCCGTGCACATCAACGCATTGGGGACGGCGCTGCGGGGCCGGCCGAGTTGGGACCAGTTCGACGACATGACGACCATGGCAGCCCGTGACGCCGCCGCCTCCATGTGGGAGCGCACCGACCTGACGCCTGCGGACGTGGACACGGCGCAGCTCTACGACGGCTTCAGCGTGCTCACCATTGTGTGGCTCGAGGCGATGGGGTTCTGCGGTCGCGGCGAGAGCGGGCCCTTCATTGAGGGCGGGGGCAACATCGCCCGCGACGGGCTGCTGCCCCTCAACACGGCGGGGGGTCAGCTCTCCGGCGGGCGCCTGCACGGGTTCTCCCTCATTCACGAAGCCTGCGTGCAACTTCGCGGCGAGGGCGGTGGCCGCCAGGTCGTGCGGCCCGGCGGCCGGAACCCCGAGGTGGCCGCCGTGGCCAACGGTGGTGGACCGATTGCCGGCACCATGCTGTTGACGCGGGGTATCCGCTGACCGCAGGGCCCTGACGTGGCCCGTTTGCTCAAAGTCTCATCCTCACGCTGAAGATAACGGTGAGACTTTCTGAGCTGTGATACCTCAAGGTGAAGTTGAGATTAAGGGTTCAATCCCCATCCGCCGTCTCGGGCGTGGTGCCGGCCAGGTGGTGTGCCGCCCGGGCCGCCAGGGCCACCAGCGTCAGCGTGGGCCCGTAGCCACTCGACGTGACGAAGACAGAGGAGTCCGCGATGACGACGTTGTCCAGTGCGTGCACCCGACCCCAGCGGTCCACCACCGAGGTGGCCGGGTTGTCCCCCATCCGGACCGTGCCCATGACGTGACGGCTCTCGGGAATGGGCGTCGTGCCGATCCCGTGGTACGAGACCCCCGGGGACGAGGTGTGGATCACCCACTCGGCGCCCATCTCCTCCAGCACGGACTGCAGGATCTTGCCGTGGTACTTCGACGCGGCCAGCTCATGGTGCCCGGGCCGATAGGTGACCCGGGCCACGGGGAAGCCGCGGGCGTCACGGATGGAGGGACTCAGGTCGACCGTGTTGGTGGCGTAGGGCAGGTCTTCCCCTTGCATGATGAAGGCCCACATGCGCTCGCGCAGGTTCGACTCGCGCATGACCTTGGCGTGGTGGCGCCCCCAGGGCGAGTGGCGCGCCTCCATGATGGGCAGCCCGCCCCCACTGTGCTCCACCAGGCCGCCACGGAACCACGGGAGGCCCGCCCCCAACGCCGCTTGGCGTGAGCGGTCGTCCTGGACCATGGCGTCATCGTGCACGTGGGTGACCGCCCGGCCTTTGTGAGGGTGCAGCCGCATGGTCGGGAAATGACCCACGACGATCGTCTGGAAGTGGACCATCAGGTATTTGCCGAGGGCCGGGTGGTCCAAACCGGAGAGGAGAAGGATCCGTGGCGTCTCGATGGCGCCGCCCGCCACCACGACCGTGTCGGCCTCCCTGATGTGCGCCACGCCGTCGGGCCCGATGAACTCGACCCCGGTGGCCCGCCGGTCCTGGGTGATGATCCGGCTCACGTACGTCTCGGCCATCAGCTCGGCGCGCCCGGTCGCCATCGCCTTGGCCAGAAGCGCCACCGGGTCGCCCTTGGCGTGGATGGGGCACCCGAAGAAGGCACAGAACCCGCAGTTGTTACAGGCCGGGCGACCGTCGTAGGCGATGCTGTTCGCTGCCGTCGGCGCCTCGTAGGGATGCAAGCCCACCTTCTCCGCCGCAGCAGACGACAACACCGCCCCGTACATCGGCGCACCCGGGGGCATCGGGTACGGGCCGGACCGCCAGGCGGCAAAAGGGTTGGCGCCCTCTCGCCCAGCCACCCCGATGGCCCGCTCGACCTCCGCGTAGTACGGCTCGAGCTCGTCGTAATCGAGCGGCCAGTCCTCGACCGCGGCACCGTCCTGCGGCCCGTAGGTGGAGAACAGCCCGAAGTCCTCCTCGCGGAAGCGCGGCACCTTGCCATCGGCGTGGGTCCCGCCACCGCCCACGGTCGTCGGGATGGAGTTCACCTCGCCGACGTGTGTGTGCTCCCCCTCGTCCGCCGACCGACGGAACGCCCGAGGCTCGATGAGTGGGTCGGGACCGAGGAAGTAGCGCGACACGAACTTGATCTCGTCGTTGGAGTAATCGCCGGCGGGCCGGGTCAAGTCGTCGGGATCGAGCAGATGGTTGCGGCCCTTCTCCATGATGACGACGGTCCAGCCGGCCCGCGTCAACACCTCGGCCGCGGTGGCCCCACCCGGCCCGGACCCGATGACGATGGCAGTGGAGCTCATGGCTGTGACACCTCGGCGTCGGTGTAGCCGCGCGGTTGGACGTCTCCCTCGTAGTCGATGTAGTCCCAGCCGACCGCGTCGCGGTTGCCTCCGTACTCGGGCGCGCCGTACATGCCCTCGCAGCAGTGCTCCCACAAGAGTTCGCAGAAGGCCTCGCTCTCGCGCAGCCGGCGGCGCTGCTCACGCCCGTCCACGTCGGTGAAATCGTGGCCCAGCGCGGCCAGACCCTCCCGGTATCGTTGCTGGAGACCCACGACCGGCCCGTTGAACTCGCGCTCGGGGAGGCCCTGGGAGCCCTCGAGCCGCATACGCCAGGCCAGCTCGTCCAGTCGGGACAGGCGATGGAAGGTGGCGAAGCCGGCGACGCCACCCTTACGGCCCGAGCTCGGGCCACCGGCCCAGATGCGGGGAGGGTCGAAGGAGAACGCCCCTAGGTAACCATCGATGTAGTCGGCCACACCGGCCTCTTCCGCGCCGGGCGTCCCGTCGCCAGAGGGCAGCATCTGCGCGCAGGCGGCCCGCAGCGTGGCGTACTCGTGCTCGCTCAGCCAGATGGGCATCGGGCAAACGTAGCCCGCTCCGACCCCAATTGCTGACGCTGCTGTCAGGTTGGGAACGTGTCCAACGCGTTACCGGGGGCGGGCAACGTCGGGCTCGACGCCGGGGCCTGTGCGCCGCCCTCGAGGCCTTCGTCCACGGGACGACCAGCGGCAATGACGACATCACCGTCGGCACCGCCTGATGCGCTGATGCGCTCGTGTGCGTGCGGAGGGAGAGCGGCGCGTGCGGTCTTCAGGCAGGTTCCGAAGGGTTTCCTTCGGCGTCGACGTCCATCGCAACAGCAGATTCGGATTCGGCTTTGGCTTTGGCTTCGTCTTTGGCTTTGGCTTTGGCTTTGGCGTCAGGCACGGGTTCGGGGGGATGCAGTGCGCCGACCCGATGAGCGAACCACAGCAGGGCGCGCTCACCCTCGTCGAGGGCCTCGCAGACGAGGTTGCCCGTCTCGCTCGCCCCCAGGTCGACGAAGCGGCACCAGTTGGTCAGCAGCCGGAAACCGGGGCCCCGGTAGTGCCGTCCGGCGATCCGGAGCGGGGCCACGGGCATGCGCAACGCCCAGGCCACGA
Source organism: uncultured Acidimicrobiaceae bacterium (assembly GCA_963742035.1). GTDB lineage: Bacteria > Actinomycetota > Acidimicrobiia > Acidimicrobiales > RAAP-2 > Bog-473. Next base: position 113,464 of record CAVUKH010000007.1, on the reverse strand, counting down.
GCCCACCGGCGATCTCGGGGAAGGCAGCACGGTGCCGCAGGATCTCCGAGTATTGGCCCGTGACGACGTCGGCGATGTTCTCCAGCGCGGCGGAGCCCGGCTCGAAGTAGCCCGAGTGCGCCGCCACCGGCGGGTGATCCGGCGCGTTCGTGTCCATGCGCGTTCCACCGAACCTCGGCGACGTCGGCGACGCCCCGAAGACGCCCAGTTCGGCGATCGCGTCCCCCGGCGCCTGCTCCGAGAAGAAATGTGCCTGCTCGAGATGGAGCTGGCGCAGGCCGTCGACCGTCATGCCCGGGCTGCCCGCCACTACGACGTCGGTGACCTCGAGCCCCGCGTCGGCGAGGGCGGCCCCGACGACGATCGACCCGAAGCTGTGGGCCACGAGGGTCAGCGTCTGCGTGGGTTCCAGATCGAGCGTGGCGATGAACTCGGTGAGGTCATGGGCGGCCGTCGCCAGGTCCTCGTTGCATTCGATGGAGCCGGCCGCAGCGGCCAGGACGTCGGCGGGGTTGTCGTAGCCCTTCCACAAGACGACGGCGCTGTAGGTGCTGGCCTCGTAGAGGTTGACGGCATCGGGGATCCAGTCGTTGCACAAATTGATGCCGTCGCCGACTCCGGGGACGACGACGGCCACGTGCTCGGCCGTCTGGAGGTCGCCGAAGAGCACCGCGTAGTGCTGCAGTTGCGGGCGGTACACCAAAATGTCTCCACCCGAGGACAGGAGCATCTCGAGCAGCGTGACCCGACCTTCGTCACCGTCGAGGGTCGCACTGGCCAGATCCATTTTGGCTGCAGCGAGGTTGCTGGTGGCCCGACGGGCCAACGTCTCCCTTGCGCGCATGGAACAGGTTACGTCGCACCCACGCTCACGCGGGGCATCTCGCTAGCCTGGCCTTCCATGGGTGAGGCGTTGGCCATCCTCGCTGCCGTGTTGTTCGCGCTGGGCACTGTGTTGCAGCAGAGAGGCACCCTCTCCACCACCGCGGCGGGCGACGATCCGCGGTTCCTTCTGCAGATCCTGCATCGTCCCGTCTGGTTGGCCGGCACCGTCCTTCAATCCAGCGGCTGGGTCGTGCAGGCGGCGGCGCTCGACCGCGGGTCGCTCGTCGTGGTCCAGTCCCTCACTGCGCTCAGCCTGGTGCTGGCGCTCCCCCTCGGCGCGCTCCTGACCAATCAGCGCATCGGACGACGCGAGGTGGTGGGAGCCCTACTGACCGTGGTCGGAATCATCTTTTTCATTTCGGCCGGCCAGCCGCAGGGAGGGACGATTCATCCGGGAGCCTCGGCGTGGTGGTCGGCCTGCCTCATCATTGCCGCGCTGGTGCTCGTGCTCTTCGCGGTGGGCCGTCGTCGTACCGGCGCCTCCAAGGCCCTTGTCTTCGGCGCCGCGGCAGGGCTCGGGTACGGATTGCAGGCGGCCGTGACGAAGACGTTCGTCACCCAGATCGGAGGTGGTGTCGTCGCCCTCCTTGCGAGTTGGACGACCTACGTGTTGATCGTCTCCGCTCTCAGCGGGTTCGCGCTGCAACAGTCAGCGTTGAAGACGGGCGTCCTGGCGCCCGCCATGGCGTCGAGCAACTCGGTGACCCTCTTCTCGAGCGTGATCCTGGGTATCACCGTTTATGGCGAGGCACTCTCGAAGAGTGGCACCGGCCATGCAGGGTGCACCTTCGTCGGACTCGTCATCGCGGTGATCGGCATCGCAATGCTCGCCGGCTCCCAGGAACCCGTTGCGTCCGCGGGCCCCGCCAACCCGTCCCTCGCCAACTGATGGCGACGTCCGGACCCCGCCGGCACGTTAACGCGGCAGGCCCAGAATCCTTCCGGCAATGATGTCTCGTTGCACCTGTGAAGTCCCGCCGGCGATGCCCGCCGCTTTGCTCCACAACCATTGCCGGGCCCAGGGGCCCGCTTCGGCCGATGACGGGTCGCGGCCCGATACGAGGAGTGCCGCGTCCGACAGTCCCTGCGTCATGGCCGTCCACGTCAGCTTGACCCAGCTCGACTCTGGCCCTGGCTCCTCGCCCCGCCCCAGCCGGGTCAGGGTGCGCAGGTTGTGGAGGCGGAGCACGTTGAGATCGATAGAGGCGCGCGCCAGCGCGTCAGCCACCAGCGGATCATCCAGCGTGCCGTTGCCCCGAGCCTCCTCGTACAGGCGGGCCAGGTACGCCTCGTGCACGACCTGCTCCTTGAACGGGAAGTTCGTGCCACGCTCGTGCGCCAGGGTGGATCCGGCCACCGTCCACCCTTGCCCCTCGATGCCCACGACGTGCTCCGCCGGCACGAAGACGTCCGTCAGGAAGACCTCGTTGAACTCGGCGTCGCCCGTCATCTGTACGAGCGGGCGCACGTCGACGCCCGGATCGGACATGTCGACGATCAGCGCCGTGATCCCCTGCTGGGGACGCGGCGCGTCGGCGTCGGTGCGAGCCAGGCACAGACCCCACGCCGCGAACTGCGCGTAGGAGGTCCAGACCTTGCGGCCCGTCACGGCGAAGCCTCCGTCGACCGGCGTGGCCCGTGTCGAGAGTGAGGCGAGATCGCTGCCGGCGTCGGGCTCGCTGAAGAGCTGACACCAGATCTCCTGTGCCGAGAGGATCGGCGGCAGGTAGCGCAGCCGCTGGTCCTCGGTGCCGTGGGCCAGCAGCGTCGGCCCCACCAGGTTGATGCCGACTCGGTTGACCGGCTGCGGAGCCTGTGCCCGGGCGTACTCGCTCTGGTACAGCGCCACCTGTACCGGCGTGGCGCTGCGCCCCCCGTACGACCCGGGCCAGTGCACGCCGACCCAGCGGTCGGCGGCGAGGGTGGCCTGCCACTCCCGCCCCCAGGCAACTTCGTCGGCCAAGTCGACGAATGCGGGTGGGCGGCGCAAGTGCTCGCCCAGCCAGGCCCGGAACGACGCCGCGAACTCCTCGTCCTCTGTTTTTAGCGCGAGGTCCACGCCGGCTCCCTCCACGACCCTGACATCGGTGTCACGATACCGGGGCCCGGGTATGGTGCCCTGCCGTGACGGCCCGCCTCCGACCGACCTGGGTGCCCGAACAGGCCCGTCGCTACCGACAGCCCGGGGGGCCCTGGGACGTCCCCACCCTGGACGCCCTGCTCGGGGCCCACGCCGGCGAGGTCGTCGACGGTGCCGCGCGGCTCTCGCCCGCGCAGGTCGACGCGCTGGTGGCCACGGTCGCGGGCGGGCTGCGGGCTCGGGGCGTCCACCGTGGTGAAGCGGTGGCCTGGCAGGTGCCCAACAGCCTGGCGGCCGCCATCCTGACCCGTGCCTGCTGGCGCATCGGCGCCGTGGCCGCACCACTTCTGCACACCTTCGGTGCGGCGGACGTCGCGGCGGCCCTCGGTCAGATCGATCCCGCCCTCGTGCTGGAACTCCACCCGGCGGCGTTCTCGGACCCGGTGGCGCTGGCCGAGGCGGTGGGAGGTGCCCCGGTGCCGGCAGGCGCCGTCGCAAGCCGACCCTCCGACATCGCCCTGGTCCTGTTCACGTCGGGCTCGACCGGTGTCCCGAAGGCGGTGCTCCACACCCAGCGCGGGTTGAGCTGGAAGGCCTCGTTGATGGCCCGGGTGCACGGGCTCGGCCCCGCCGATGCGGTGCTCATGCCGGCGCCGATGGCCCATATTTCGGGGCTGCTCAACGGCGTCCTCGTGCCGGGCGCCGCCGGGTTGCGCTCGGTCCTGGTCCGTCGGTTCGACCCCGAACAGGCCCTGGACCTGGTGGCGCGCGAGCGCATCTCCTTCCTGGCCGGCCCACCGACCTTCTTCATCGCGATGGCCCGTGCCCTGGCGGAACACCCGGGCACGGACGTGTCCACCGTGCGACTGGTGTCGAGCGGCGGTGCCTCGGTCACACCGGCTTTCGTGGAGGACACGGCGCGGACCTTCGATTGCCGCGTGAAGCGGACCTACGGCTCGACCGAAGCCCCGACGGTGACCACCAGCACCGACGACGACCCGTTCGAGAAAGCCCGCGACACGGACGGCCGCGCCGTCGGCGCGGTCGAGCTCCGCATTTCGGACCCCGAGACGGGCGTCCGCCGTGCCACCGGGTCGCCCGGCGAGCTGTGGGTCCGCGGACCCGAAATGTTCGCCGGGTACGCCGACGCGGCCCAGACCGCCACTGTCATCGCCGGTGGCGGCTGGTTCCGCACCGGAGACCTGGCCACGCTCGACCGCGACGGCTGGGTGCGCATCGTCGGCCGGCTCAAGGACGTGATCATCCGCGGCGGCGAGAACATCTCGGCCTCCGAGGTCGAGGCGGCGCTGGAGGCGCACCCCGACATCCATCACGCCGTTGCCGTGGGCTATCCGGACCCGCTCATGGGCGAACGGGTCGCCGCCTTCGTCGAGTCCGCCGCGCCCTTCGATCTCGAGGAGTGTCGGCGGTGGTTCGCATCCCGAGGGGTCGCCAAGTTCAAGACGCCCGAGAGGGTCGAGCGCCTGGACCACCTACCCTTGCTCGGTTCGGGCAAACCGGACCGAGCCGCCCTGCAACGCCGTGCCGCCACCGGCTGACCGACAAGCCCGTCGCGGCCGGCGGTGCCCCGGGTGTCGCGCCGCCACAGAGGCCCGCAGTAGCTTTGGCGCGTGCCTCGCCGCAATCTGATTCCGCTGGTCTTGCTGGCCGTCCTCGGTATCGGTGCGCTGGGCTTCGCCGTGCTCGGCGCCTCGTCGGCCCCGAGCGGTGCGACACTCGCTGTGCAAAACGGGTCGATCCGCACCTTCGGGACGCCGACCGGGTCGACGTCCTTTGCCATGGACCTCGTCAACACCATTTCCGCCGGCGGATCGAAGGGGACGGCCAGCCAGGTGCGCCAGGTGGTCTACACCCCGCCCGCTCGTATGCGGGTGTACCAGGTGGCCGGCTCGAGTTCGAATCTCATCGCAGTCCTCACCCCGTCCGCCATCGCCTGCAGCCTCAGCACGTACACGGCGATCGTCGGCGGTTCGACGCCCTGGACCAGCAGCGGGGCGGCCTTCGTGCGTACCGAGACCCTGGCCGACTACGACGCCAGGGTGCCCGCCGCGACGGCCACCACCTGTGTACCCCACGCCAGCACCGTGCGGGGAACGATCACGGAGCGCGCCGCCGTGCGGGCGGGCTACCTGATCGGAGTCCGCCTCACCGTCGTCGTACCACCGCAGACGTTGGCGAACGGCCGACGCGCCGCCAACGGCGTCGAGAACCAGGCGCTGATCATGCTGGAGATCAACGGCACCCGCACGGCAACGCTGCACTCGTAACGGGCGCCGGCTCGGAACAGGGTCAGCTCACGAAAGCGGTTGTCCGGATTCGAGCCGGGCCCGCAGGAGTGTGGCGACACGGTCGCGGTGCGCGGCGGCATCCCCGTAGCTGACCTGGTCGAGCTGCGCCCGCTTCAGGTAGAGGTGCATCTCGTGCTCCCACGTGAACCCGATGCCGCCGTGCACCTGGAGGCCGGCGGCCATGACGCGCCGTGACGCGTCGGAGCACCATGCCTTGGCCATGCTGGCCGACAGTGAGCGCTCGGCGTCGCCGGCGGCGGCACACCAGGCGGCGTAGTACGCCGTCGAGCGCATACCCTCCACGTCGACCAGGGCGTCGGCCAGCATGTGTTTGACGGCCTGAAACGAGCCGATCGGCTTGCCGAACTGCACGCGGTCCTTGGCGTACTGGACGGTGAGGGCGAGGACGTGGTCGGCGGCGCCCAGCATCTCGGCACTGGCCAGCGTGGCGGCCCGATCGACCAGCCGTGCCGCCGCCTCCTCGCCGCCGAGGAACCGCGCCGGCGTGCTGTCGAAGCTCAAGACGCCGAGCTCGCGCGTGCGGTCCATGGCCGACAGCGGTGCTGGGCGTCCCTCGGCGCGTAGGTCGATCCCGTACACGCCTTTGCCGGCCAGGACGACGGCCACGTCGGCCGAGGGGGCGTAGGCGACGGGAGGTGTCTGCCCGCTGAGGCGCTCCCGGCCCTCGGACCCCGAGACGGTGAGACCGCTGGGCCCCGGTGCGGCGGCCACGCACCCCACGGCGTCACCCAGCCCCAACGCCTCGCGCCATTCCTTCGTCCCCTTGTCGGCCCGCGCCTCGTCTCCGCACAGCGCGCCGAGCGCCACGATGGTGGGGAGGAAGGGTGCCGCCACCAGGCGTCGCCCGATTTCCTCGCAGAGCACGGCCAGCTCGACCATGCCCAAACCCAGGCCGCTCTCGTCCTCCGGCAGTTCGATCGCCAACCAGCCCTGCTCCGCCATGGCCGACCACACGGCGTCGTCGTATCCCGTCGGCGCATCCGTCGCGTCACCGGATGCGGTACCGGCGCCCGGGAGGGTCCCGACGATCACGCCCGTCCCGACCCGGGCCCGGAGCGCGTCGGAGCCGGCCATCTTGTCGAGCAGCGACACCGCCGCGTCGCGCAGGGCCTGTTGGTCGCCTGAGAGGTCGAAGTCCACGGCGCGGCAGTCTACGGTGGCCGCTGACACGGGTGTCACCTCGGCGCGTGGCTGTGCCATGCTGCGGCGGATGGATCTGCATGCCACGGCTGAGCAGGAGGCGCTGCGAGCGTCGTTCCGGACGTGGTTGATGGAGCACCTGCCCTGGCCCTACGGCGTCGGTCTCCCCCCGCGCTTCGACGACCTGTCAGAGACGGTGGCCTTCGGACGGCGCTGGCAGGCCGAGTTGGCCGCCGACGGCTGGGTCGGTCTCACCTGGCCCGAGAAGTATGGCGGTCGCGGCCTGGGAGCGCTCGAGAACTACGTGGTGATTGAAGAGCTGGCCCGGGCCCGGGCGCCCGAGCTGGTCGGCCGCATCGGCATCAACCTGGTCGGCCCCACCCTGCTGGCCCATGGGACGCCCGAGCAGAAGGAACGCTTCCTGCCCCAAATCCTGTCGGCGGCAGAGTTGTGGTGCCAGCTGTTCAGCGAGCCGGACGCCGGGAGCGACTTGGCCTCCCTCAGCACCCGCGCCGTGCCCGTCGAGGGCGGCTACCGGGTCAGCGGGCGCAAGGTCTGGACCTCCTACGCCCAATTCGCCGACTGGGGCCTGTGCCTGACCCGAAGCGACCCCACTGCGCCGAAACGCCAACAGGGCATCACCGCTCTCGTCATCGACATGCACGACCAGGGCGTCGTCGTGCACCCGCTCGTCCAGTCGACCGGCGAAGCGGAGTTCAACGAGGTCGAGCTGGACGATGTCTTCGTGCCGGTGGCTCGGCGCGTCGGCGTCGAGGGTGAGGGGTGGGGCGTCGCCGGCTCCACCCTGGCGCACGAGCGCGGCATCAATCCGCGCCAGCTGGTGATCCACACCCAGCTCATTGAGGAACTGCTGCGGTTGGCCGAGGCGAACGGCAGCTTCGACGATTGGCGACTGCGCCAGTCGTTGGCCCAGGCCGCCACCGAGGTGCGTCTCTTCCAACTCCACAATTGGCGCTCGCTGACCCGCCTCTCCAAAGGTGAGGCGCCCGGTCCCGAGGGCAGCGCCCTCAAGCTGTACTGGAGCGAGATGTCCAAGCGGCTGCATCAGACCGCGCTCGACGTGCTCGGCCCGGCGTCGCCGCTCTGGGAGGGGGCCGAGGGCAACCCGGCCGACGGGGCCTGGCAACGTTCGTGGCTGTATTACCAGGCGTCGTCCATCTTCGCCGGGACCAACGAAATCCAGCGGACGCTGGTGGGCGAGCGCGTCCTGGGACTCCCCCGGGGTTGAGCGTCCACTGTGGCCCGCCGGCACGACACGATGGGCGACTCAGGAGGATGAGCGACATGGCAGAGACGTTCGAGACGATCCTTTACGTGGTCGATGGCGCGGTGGCCACCGTCACCATGAACCGGCCCGACATGGCCAACGCGCAGAACTCCACGCTGATCGACGAGCTCGATGCTGCCTTCGACCGGGCCGACGCCGACGACGCGGTGCGGGTCGTGGTCCTGGCGGGAGCAGGCAAGCACTTCTCTTCGGGCCACGACTTGAAGGCCCTGGTGGCCGGCGACGGGGACGACCCATGGGTGGCCCTGCGGGAGACACCCGAGGGCAAGTTCCACCACGAGAAGGTCATGTACTACGACCGCTGTCTTCGCATCCACGACTTCCGCAAGCCGACCATCGCGGCGGTCCAGGGCAGCTGTGTCGCGGCGGGCCTGATGCTGGCGGCCATGTGCGACCTCATCGTCGCGGCGGACGACGCCGTCTTCTCCAACCCGGTCCTGCGCCTGACCGGCGCCGGCGTCGAGCTCCTGGTCGAGCCCTGGGAGCTGGGGATCCGCAAGGCCAAGGAGTTCCTCCTCACCGGCGACACCATCGACGCCCAGGAGGCGTGGCGCCTCGGCCTGGTCAACCGGGTCGTCCCCCGGGACGAGCTCGAGGTCCGGACCCGGGAGCTGGCCGACCGTGTCGCCCTCGTCCCCCCCGTCACGGCTCAGACGGTCAAGGACAGTCTCAACCAGACCGGCACCCTGATGGGCAAGCGCGACGCGCTCAAGTACCACTTCATGGCCCACCACTGGGTGCACAATTCGGCCACTGCGCTGAACGCGCTCGCCGCGCGCAAGGAGAAGGGCTCCATGCGCGACGTCATGGCCGAGCGCGAACAGGGCCACCCGGAATGAGCGGCCCGTCCGAAGGGCCGCTGGCCGGCATCCGCGTCGTCGACGTCGGGACGCGGATTTCGGCGCCGTTCTGCGCCGGCTTGCTGGGCGAGCTCGGCGCCGACGTGATCAAGGTCGAACTGCCGGGCGAGGGCGACTTCATGCGCACCATCGGCCCGTTCATGCCGGTGGAGGACGGACAGGACTACTCGCTGTTCTGGGCGGTCGAGGGTCGCGGCCGGCGCGGCGTCACCTGTGACCTCCGCAAGCCCGAGGGCAAGGAGCTCTTCAAGCGACTGGTGGCAACGGCGGACGTGCTGTGCGAGAACTTCCGCCCCGGCACCATGGAACGCTGGGACCTCGGCCCCGACGACCTCCCCAAGGAGCTCGTCTACGTGCGCATCAGCGTCTTCGGGCAGACGGGGCCCTACGCCCCCCGACCCGGGCTGGATCGACTCGGCATCGCGTTCGGTGGGTTGCTGAATCTGACCGGCGATCCCGATCGTCCGCCCGTGCGGCCCGGCGTGACGGTCTCGGACTACCTCACAGGCACCTTCGCCGCCTTCGCCGCCGTGGCCGCGCTCTACGGACGGGACCAGGCGGACCAGCGTGGTGACGTCATCGACGCGCCGCTGTACGCCTCCATTTTGCGCATTCTCGAGTGGACGCTGGCGGGGTACGACCGCTTGGGCATCGTCCGACAGCGCGAGGGCAACCGGCTCTCCCACTCGGCACCTCTCGACAACTACCCGACGGCCGACGGCTTCTTCGTCTGCATCGTGGCCGGCTCCGACGCCAACTTCTTGCGCCTCTGCAGGGCGATGGCGCGCCCCGAACTGGCCGAGGATCCGCGCTTCGCCACGTTGGCGGAACGGGCGGCCCGGAGCGGCGAGATCAACGGCATCGTGGCCGACTGGACCTCGAGCCTGCCCGCCGAGGAGGTCACGGCGCGCTGCGTGGAGCACGACGTCCCGGTCGGCACCGCGTACAGCGCCGCTGACATCTTCGCCGACCCCCATATGGCCGCCCGCGGTGACCTCGTGACCGTCGACGATCCGGTCATCGGGCCCGTGCGGCAGCAGGCCCCGTTTCCCCGGCTGGCCAACAGCCCGGCGGCCGTACCCCGGGGCGCCCCGCGCCTCGGCCAGCACAACCGCGAGGTGTGGTGCGACCTCGTCGGGCTCAGCGAGGACGAGCTGACCGACCTGGGCACTCGCGGCGTGGTGTAGCCGGCGGTCATCGTCTCTCGGCGGCCGCTGTTCTGAGGGAGGACTACCGTTCGGTGTACTCCTCCACGCTCAGCTCGGGGAGCTGACGACCCGCCCGAAGTAGGTGGCCCCACCGAAGGTGAAGATCCCGCCGTCGGCCGCCGCCATCCAGTACCCGTTGGTGGCGTTGTCGGCCGCCATTCCTACGACCGGCGCCGCCAGGCTCATGCTGCCGGCACTGCCCTCGAAGGGCGCCTGGCCGTAGGTGAAGATGCCGCCGTCGGAGGCCACGAATCGGTAGCCCTGGCCGTCGGGTGACGCCTCCATGCCGACGATCGGCTTGTTCAGGTGGATGCTGCCCGTGCTGCCGTAGAACGGCGCGTCGTAACTGAAGATGCCGCCGTCGGAGGCCACCTCCCAGTAGCCGCCCGTCGCCGGGTCGGCTGCGATCCCGACGATGGGCTTGTTGAGGGGCTGGCCACCCATCGACCCGTAGAAGGCCGCATCGCCGAAACTGAAGATGCCGCCGTCGGCCGCCGCCATCCAGTAGCCCTTGCCGTCCGGGGTGGTGGCGATGCCGACGATCGGCTTGTTGAGCCGCAACGAGCCCGTCGAACCGTAGAAGGAGGCGTCACCGAAGCTGAAGATGCCGCCGTCGGTGCCCACCAGCCAGTAGCCCCTGCTGTCCGGTGTGGGTGCCATGCCCACGATGGGCGCGTTCAGCTGACCGCTGAGCGAGCCGTAGTTGACCGCCGAACCGAAGGCAGAGACCGTGCCGTTGGCCTGGACCTCCCAGTACCCTGTTCCGTCGGCCGTCGGCGCGACGGCCACCGTGCGCGAACCGGACTGGCCCGTGTTGGCGAGTTGGCTCCAGCTGGCGGTGATGTCGGTCGGGGGTGCGCACGAGCTGACGACGATGGCGGCGACGGAGCCGGCCGCGTATCCCGAGGACGAGAAGGCCGCGCCCATCGAGAGGATCGGGGGACCGCTCGGGCAGCCGGCGAACTGGTGGAGGATGACGTCGCGGTGGCCCCAACATCCGGAGGGGTCCGACGCGCTGCAGGCCGAGTTGGAAGTGGCCGAGCCGCTGTACCCGTCGTCGTACATCCAGTAGTAGTCGGCCTCGAGCACCGAGGTGAGACCGCCCGCCCAGATCGATCCGCCGAACGTGATGGGAGCCCCCCCTGTCACGGTGGTCGGAAAGCTCGGGTCGGTCCCGGCGTTGGCACCGCTCTGCGCGTAGGCGTCGAGCTGGGACGTGACGTCGTCGATCGGCGGCTCGCCGCGGTCGATCCGCTCGTCGTTCACGACCGTCAGCACCTGCTGGTCGATCGGGAGGGCACCGAGGGCTGACTCGGAGACGTCCATGGACCCCACGCCCTCCAGGCTGCGCGCGTCGTCAATGGACGTCAGCCAGTCGGGATTGTCGGGGGCGACGTTGGCCGAAGGATTTGCCGGCGGCAGGATGCCGGCGCCAGACGCCGGAACCGCAGAGAGCCCGGCGGCGACCGAGCCCATCACCATGACGCCGATGGGCAGTAGAAGTGTTGCGACGCGACGACGGGCACTGCGCTGCACGCGGTCTTCCCCCTCTTTCCCTCTCTCCATTGGAAGAGGTATCGGAAGGAAGTGCCGAAAACCAAATGGGTCTTTTTGGCAAAATGTGAACTCTTTGCGCAGGTCCAGCGCTTCGTGGTGGCGCTCGCGCCTGCGAGAGGGCGCGTTGGTGCAACCGTCTGCGCCATCCGTTGCCGCGGCCTCGTCGTGCCTGCGGCGCGGCGCGTGCGTGGCCCGGCAACCGAGCGGCCACCCAACGGCAATGCACGCGCACTGACGACGTCACACGGCGGTGGCGGCAGCCCTTCCGAAGCGTGTGGAGCTGAGCTCAGCCCCCCGTCGGCGACAAAGACAGGAGCCGACCCGCGGCCCCGGTCCCCGACGGCTGGGGGCTCGGCGGAGACATCGGTCGGCCCCTCACCCCCGCGGGAGGCCGAGCACGCGCTCGGCCACGATGTTGCGCTGGATTTCGGAGGTCCCGCCGGAGATGGTGCCGGAGAACGAGCGCAGGTACTGCAGTGCCCAGGCTCCGTCGTAGAACGAGCCGTTGGCGCTCTCCTCCACCCGGTCCGCGTCGAACCGAGCCAGGTCCCACTCGGTGAAACGGTTGGGGCCCGGACCGTCCAGGTCGAGCCCCTCCAGGCCGAGCGCCTCCTGTGCCAACTGACACGCTCGCTGCTCGGCCTCGCTGGTGAACAGCTTGAGCACCATGTGCTCGGGCGACATCTCGCCCCGGCTCGCCTTGGCGAAGCCGCGATAGCCCAGACAGCGCATGGCGGCGGTGTCGGTGGCCAACCGGCCGATGGCCTCGGCCAGGCGGGGGTCGTCGCCCAAGGTGCCGCCGCGGCCGTCCGGCCTTGCCGCCAGGCGCACCAAGCCTTTCAACGTCCGCTCCATCTTCGACACGTTCATGATCCAGAGCATCCCCCGCTCGTGGCGGAGCGAGCCCTGGCTCACGGTCCACCCGTGGTTGAGGTCACCGAGCAGGTTCTCCTCCGGCACCTCCACGTCGGTGAAGAAGACCTCGTTGAAATCGGCGTGGTGCGGGTCGGTGAGCTCCGGGAGGGGCCGGCACACGATGCCGGGCGTGCGCATGTCGATGATCAGCGCACTGATCCCGCGGTGCTTGGGTGCCTCGGGGTCGGTGCGCACGTAGCACAGGCAGAAATCGGCCTCGTGGGCACCCGAAGTCCATACCTTCTGCCCGTTCACCACGAAGTGACCGTCGCGATGGGCGGCCCGCGTGGTCAACGAGGCCAGGTCGCTGCCGGCGTTGGGCTCGCTCATGCCGAGGCACCAGGTGATCTCGCCCTTGAGCGTCGGGACGACATAGCGCTCCTTCTGGTCGTCGGTCCCGTACTCGACGATGGAGGCGGCGCAGATGGAGAGGCCCTGCGGGTTGAGCGAGCGCGGCGCCATGCGCTCTGTGATGACCTCGTAGTAGGCCATCTGCTCCTCCGGCGTGGCGTTGCGCCCGCCGAGCTCGGGTGGCCACCCCGGCACGAGCCAACCCGACTCGAACATCTCGCGCTGGAAGGTGCGGGCCCAGTCGGGCAGATGGGCCGAGGAGCGCCGGGGCTGGGCGGCCACCACGTCGGGCGCCGGCAGGTGCTCGTCCAGCCACGATTCGAAGGTGCGGCGGAACTCGCTCAGCGTGTCGTCGGGGGCGAGGCGCATGGCCAACTATGACATGGGCGTCAGTCGTCCAGCGAGTCCTCGTCGTCCTCCTCGGGCGCACCCGCCGCGCCCTGCTTGTAGCCGCGCCGGGCGGCGGGCATGGCCTGAATGGCCAGCACGATGCCGAAAGCCGGTTGGGTGAGGAGGATCGAGCCGGCGATCTCGTCCCACGTGGCGCCCACCTCGGCCGCCAGCCGGGCGTGACGCTGCACCCCGCCGGGCTGCCGGGCGACGACCGTGCAGACCATGCGGATGAGCTCGTGCGTCTTGCGGTCGGGCGCGCGCAGCGAGTCGATGGAGGCCATCCACGCGTTCTGGGCCTGCAGCACGCCCGGCGCCCACTCGCCGAGGAAGCGCTCCGAGGGAAAGGGCCACACGTCGTCGTCGACGTTGACGTACGTCAGCTCCTCGTCGGGTTCGGGACCAGAGCTCATCGCGGGCTCATCGTACCGGCGCGCCGCCGGCTCAGGAACCGGGCTCGGGGTCGCGGGGTTGGCCGAGGATGCGCTCGGCGATCACGTTGCGCTGCACCTCGCTGGTGCCCCCGGCGATGGTGAGGCAGCGGGTGGACAGGAAGCCCTCCTCCCAGCGCTGCGCCGCGCCGTCGAGCACCGCGCCGTCCGCGCCGTAGAGGGCCATGCCCATCTCCTGCACCCGCTGCTCGTGCTCCACTCCGAGCAGCTTGCGCACACTCGATCCGCTGCCGGGATCCACCCCCGAGAGCGTGCGCAGCGTCGACCGGTGCCCGAGCAGGGCCACCGTCTGCGCCTCGGCGATCAGATGCCCGAGCCGTTCCTCCATGCTGGGCGGGCCGGGCTCACCCCGCTCGCTGCGGCGCGCCAGGGTCCGCGTGAGCGACTCGACGCCGGGTCCGAAGGAGGCGCCCGTCGACATGGAGACGCGCTCGTTGGCCAACGTCGTGCGTCCGATGCGCCAGCCGTCCCCCGGCACACCGATGACGGCGTCATCGGGCACGAACACGTCGTTGAAGAAGACCTCGTTGAACATGGCCGCGCCCGTCAGCTCGCGCAGCGGCCGGATGTCGAGCCCGTCGGCGTGCATGTCGACGACGAAGTAGGTGATGCCCGCGTGCTTGGCCGCATCGGGGTCCGAGCGGGCCAGGCAGATGCCGAAGTCGGCCGTCTGCGCGAGTGAGGTCCACACCTTCTGCCCGTTGAGCACCCAACCGCCTTCGACCCGCTCCGCCTTCGTGCTCAGTGCGGCCAGGTCGGATCCCGCGCCGGGCTCGCTGAAGAGCTGGCACCAGTTGAGCTTGCCGTGCAGCGTCGGGCGGACCCAGCGCTCCTGCTGCTCGGCGGTGCCGTGCGCAATGAGGGTCGGGAGCGCCCAGGCCCCGACCGCCAGGTGGGGTCTGGGGACACCGGCGGCCGCCAGCTCCTCGTCGATGACGAGCTGTTCGAGGGGCGAAGCTCCCCTGCCCCACGGTGCGGGCCAGTGCGGCATGATCAGTCCCGCCTCCGCCATGGCCTGGCGCCGGTCGGCCTCCGACGTCGCCGCCACCGCGGCCACGGCGGCGCGCACCTCCTCGCGCAGCGACTCGGCTTCGGCGGGCAGCTCGGCCGCCAGGTTGCGTCGGGCGCCGGCGATGGCCAGGGCGGCCACCTCGTGCTCGAGCCCGCCCACGTCGCCGCCGGCGAAGAGCTGCAGATTGGCCATGGCCCGCTTCAGGTAGAAGTGGGCGTCGTGCTCCCAGGTGAAGCCGATGCCCCCCAGGAGCTGAATGCACTCCTTGGCGCAGTGCGCGGCAGCGCCCAGGGCCACCGCGCCGGCGATGCGCGCGCTCAGGTGGCGATCGCGTGACTCGTCGCCGGCGCGGTCATCGTCATCGCCCTCGCTCCAGGCGGCGGCGGCGTCCCAGGCCACCGCAGCCGTCTGCTCGACGGCGACCAGCATGTCGGCCAGCGCGTGCTTCACCGCTTGGAACTGGCCGATCGGTCGGCCGAACTGGACGCGCACCTTGGCGTACTCGGAGGCCGTCTGCAGGCACCAGCGCGCGATCCCCGCGCTCTCGGCCGCGGCCAACGTCAGGGCGAGGCCGCGCACGTCGTCGTCGGACACCATCACCTGTTGGCGCTGCGGCAGCGTGACCAGGCCGTCGCCGGCGATGGTCAGCTGCCCGACGGCTCGCGTGCCGTCCATCCCGGGGAGCGCCTCGACGGAGATCGCACTGCCCAGGGCCTTCCGATCGATCAGGAGCCACCCGGTCCCCGTCCCGTAGTCCAGCGGGACGAGGATCAGGCGGGCGGTGGGCAGACCGAGCACCGGGCGCACCGCACCCTCGAGGGCCAGGGCACCGTCGTCCACCACCCTCCAGGGGTGGGGCGTGGCACCCAGCGCCACGGCGGCCGTGATGGAGCCGTCGGCCAAGCCGCGCAACCACTCCGGCGGGACGCTCGCCGGCCCCCGCGCCGTGCGGGCGAGCGCGGCCGAGACGAGGACCGTGGGCAGCAGCGGCCCGGGGAAGAGTGCGTACCCGAGCTCCTCGAGCACGACGGCCAGCTCCGCCAGCGTGAAGCCCTGCCCCCCCTGCTCCTCGGTCAGATGGAGGCCGAGCCAACCCTGGCCCGCCATCTTCTCCCAGGCGGCCGGCAGCTCCTCCGACCCCTTCGTCTCGGCCACCTGGCGGGGCACGGTCGCCGGGCAGTGCGTCTGGGCCCACCGCAACGCCGTGGCGCGCAGCGACTCGTGGTCCTCGGTGACGGCGATGGGCATTACGTCTTCTCCTCGAGCGAGACCTCGGCGCCGGCGCGCCAGAGGGAGATGGCACCGACCGGGCAGCCCTGCGCCGCAACGCGCAGCCGTTCCTCCTCGGTGGCCGCAGCATTGAGGACGACGGCGTGGCCGTCGTCACCGAGCTCGAAGGTCTCGGGCGCCCAGAAGACGCAGTTCCCCGATCCCATGCAACGGTCCCAGTCGATCTTGACTTCCAGGGCCTGCACCTCGTCCGCCATTACGCCGCCCACACCGCGGCACGGGTGGGCACGCCCTCCATGGCGAAACCGGCCCGCCCGACGCCCACACCGGCCGCTGCGTGCCGCAACGGGTTGGCTCGACCGCCCATACGCCTGAAACTAGCCCCCGGGCGAGAACACCACGGGAAGCGACAGCGGCGAGCGGAAGGCCATTCCCTCTATGTGCGGCGGTTCGGCGGCGGGGTCCAACGTGAAGGGGCCCAGGCGGTCGAAGAGGGTGTTGACGGCGATCCGTGACTCCATGCGGGCGAGATGCATGCCGAGGCAGACGTGCACGCCGAAGCCGAAGCCCACGTGCTGACGCTGCTCCCGGAACATGTCGTAGCGGTCGGGGTCGGCGTACTTGCGCTCGTCACGGTTGGCCGCGCCGATCAGGAGCGCCAGGTCGGCCCCTTCTGCGATGCGGACACCCGCCAGCTCGGTGTCGCGGGTGGCCCGGCGCAAAATCACGGTCACCGGCGGCTCCCAGCGCACCACCTCTTCGAAGGCGGACGCGAACAGCGAGCGGTCCTGGTAGAGGGCGTCGAACTGGGTCCGGTCCTGCAGCAGCGCGTAGAGCAGGCTGCCCGAGGCGCGATAGGTCGTCTCGACGCCGGCCGGCAGAATCAGGCGCAGGAAGGAGAAGATCTCCTCGTCGCTGAGGCGCGTCCCTTCGACCTCTGCTTGTACCAGATCGCTGATGAGGTCGTCCCCCGGCGCGGCGCGGCGCTCGGCCATGACGCCGGCGAAGTAGTCGCGCAGAGCAGCCGAGGCGGCGACGCCACGGTCCCAGTTGGCCGCCACGCTCGTGAGCTCGAGCGCCCAGCGCTGGAACCTGGGGTAGTCCTGGCGTGGCAGGCCCAGAATGCGGGCGATCACCTGCACGGGGAAGTTGAACGTCACCGACCGTACGAGGTCCGTCCGTCCCTCGTCGATGAAGGTGTCGATCAACTCGTTCACGACGCGCGCGACCAGGTCCTCCTCCCAGCGCTCCAGCATTTTGGAGCGGAAGCTCCCGGCCACCAGGGTGCGGATGGCACGGTGCTCGGGCTCGTCCATCTCCAGCATGGTGCGGCCCATCACCATGCCCACGACCTCGCCGTAGACGGCCGAGGAGTAGGTCTCGTTGTCACGCAGCACCTGCACGACCTCATCGAAGCCGAAGACGGTGACCGGAGCCGGCCTGGAGGGATCGGCGATGTCGGCGCCCTCGCCCAGGTCGATGGGCCCGACGTGCACCGGACTCTCCCGCCGCAGCGCGTGCAGGGCGGGGTAGGGGTCGCGGATCGTGCCCCCGACGACGTCCTTCAGTTCGTAGGGGTCGAAGGGCACCGCCGTGGCGTCGGCCGTTGAACTGCGTCCTGGCATGTCGTACCTCCGCCCCCGAGGGTCCGGGTGCCGCACGGGGTTCGCTCCGACTCTAGCAAACGATCGTTAGGGAACCCGGGCATCGATGACGGTCGTAGGCTCGGCAGCGGAGTTGCGGCCTGATCGTGGCCACGGCCCAGGGACGATCGGGCAGATTTTCCGGAGATCCGAGGTCAGAGGGGAACATGGGACCAAAGACGACCACGGCTGAGGGGGACGCTCCCGGCCCGCGGGCCGGAGGCGGGACGAGTGAGGGATCGGCCACCCGCCGGCGGATCCTCCAGATCGCCCTCAGCCTGATGGCCCAGCGGGGCGTCGACGGGACCAGCATGCGGGACCTCGCCTCCGCCGCCGGCCTCAACGTGGCCTCGCTGTACCACTACTTCCCGAGCAAGCGGGACCTCCTGGAGTCGGTGTTGATCGAGCAGGGATTCCTGCCGATCCGGCCGGCGCCGGACGAGCGCGAGACACCCGAAGCCGACCCGCCGTCCCTGGCCGAGCTCCTGGCCGAGATCATGACCTCCATGTTCGAGGTGGAGGACTTCGTCCGTCTCATGGTGGGAGAGGCGATGCGCGGCGAGGAGACGGCCCGCGCCGTCGGGGTGGATCTGTTCGCCTCCTTCGAGAAGAGCATCGAAGACTGGGTCACGGGCAACCGCCCCGACCTCACCGAGGGGCCCGGCGCCGCCGCGGTGGCCCGGCTCCTCAGCGCGATGGTGGTCGGGATCTTCATCCAGCACGCCGCCGACGTGCTCGGCGAGGAAGGGGATGACCTCACCGCCCTGTCCCTCGGCCGGGCCCGCGAGGCGGCCTCCATCCTCCGACCGCAGGACTGAAAGGCCCACGGCGCCGTGCCCGACGTCACCCCGACCACCGCGCCGACCGCTGTGGCCACCGCCACCTTCACGGTGCCGGCCGAGAAGGTGTGGGCCTACCGTCTCGACTTCGCCAACCTGCCGGAGTACAACCCCGACGTGCGCGGCGTCACGCGCGTCGTCGACGGCACCGGTGACGATGGGCACGGGGCGGGTGCCCGCTACACGTTCCGCCTGGCCGATCCGCGCCGGCCTGGCGCCCACGTGCCCATCGAGCTCTGGACCGTGGAGGCCGTCGCCCCGACGCTGGTGTCCGCCGGGATGTCGGGCGGCAGCGACGCCTACGAAGAGTTCGCGGTGCGGCCGCTCGAGGACGGCGGGTGTGAAGCCACGCTGACCCTCTGGGTCGCCTTGCCCGACGGCCTCTCCGAGGACGTCCGTGCCGCTGCCGCGGCGGGCAGTCTGGACTCCATCAGCAAAGAGCTCCGCCTGATGAAGCAG
This sequence comes from uncultured Acidimicrobiaceae bacterium, assembly GCA_963742035.1. Taxonomy (GTDB): domain Bacteria; phylum Actinomycetota; class Acidimicrobiia; order Acidimicrobiales; family RAAP-2; genus Bog-473. The sequence goes on along the minus strand of CAVUKH010000007.1, from coordinate 94,804 downwards.
GTGCTCGAAGCCGGCGCCTAATTGCTGTAGTGCGCGTCGGCGTCGGCGAGCCGCTCGGCCAGCCGGGCCAGCATCTTCACGCCGATCCCCGGCGTCGTCATCAACATCGACCTGAACTCACGAGCGTCGAGCACCAGCAGGTCCATGTCGGTCTCCGCCACGACGTCCGCCGTGCGGATCCCGCCGTGCAGGAGCGCCAGCTCGCCGAAATACCCACCGGTCGCGAATTCCGCCACCTCGCGCTTGCCCAACCGACACGATGCGACGCCAGAGAGCACGAGGAAGAACTCGCGGCCGGCGGCGCCCTTGGCGGTCAGGAGCTCGCCCTTCTCGACGCTGACCGGCGTGCCGAGCTGTGCAATGGACCGCAGCTCGCCGTGGGAGCACCCGGAGAAAAGCGGGACCGCCTTCAACAGATCGATCTGCTGCTTGGGAATCCGTTGCCGCACGTGACCACCTGCACTGGGCTTGAACTGTTTGGGAACGCCGGTTGGAGCGTATCGCCCCCAGCCTCCGAGTGCAGGGTTCTTGGGCTGCCGGTGGCTCTGCGAGCTCACCCGCCGTCCCGCAGGCGCTGGCGCAGGACGAATTTCTGAATTTTGCCCGAGGGGGTGCGCGGCAACTCGTCCACGATCCGGATCTCCTCGGGCCACTTCTGGCGGGTCAGGCCCTCTGCCTGCAGGTGCGCCCGCAGGGCATCCATGTCGGGCGGCTCGATCCCAGGCTGCATGCGGAAGAAGGCGCAGCCGTGCTCCCCGAGTCGCTCGTCGGGCGCGGCCACCACCGCCACCTCGGCCACACCCTTCATGTGCGCCAGGAGCTGCTCCACCTCTGCGGCACTGACGTTCTCACCCCCGCGGATGATGATGTCCTTCACCCGGTCCGTGATGGTCAGGTAGCCGTCGGCGTCGATGATGCCGATGTCGCCCGTACTGAACCAGCCGTCGGCGTCGATGAACTCCGCGTTGAGCGCGGGATCCGTGTACCCGGCGAAGCGGTCCGCCCCCCGACTGAGGATCTGGCCCGGCTCGCCGACGCCGACGTCGTGGCCCTCCTCGTCGACGGTCCGGATCTCGACCCACTCCATCGGCCTGCCGTCGGTGTGGATCCGCTTCTCCTTGGGCGCGTCGTGCAGAGACCCCGTGATGGAGGGGTGCTCCGTCGATCCGTAGGAGCGCACGAGCGAAATCCCCAGCTCGTCCGCCCGTTCGGCCACTGCGTTGGGGATGGGCGAGCCCCCCAGGCCGACGTAGCGCATGAGCTCGACGTGTTCGGGCCCGAACCCCGGACAGTCGAGCAGGCTCGTGAAGAAGTAGGTCGATCCGCTGCCGGCGGCGATGTGCTCCTCGACCATGGCGGCGAGCACGGTGGGCGGGTCCCAGCCGTCGATCATGTAGATGGGCCGCCCGCTGTAGAGCGGGCACAGGAGACCGCCCAGCATGCCGATGGCGTGGCCGACCGGGGCGCCCACCAGGCTGGGCAGGTCGCGCATGGACTGGTGGTCCGAGAGCTGCCGCACCTCGCAGCCCAGCGTGCGGTGCGTGTGCACCACGCCCTTGGGATCCGCCGTCGTCCCCGAGGTGTAGCCGATCAGCGCCGGGCCGTCGGGATCGACGTGTTCCGGCCCGCCGACGGGGTCCGTTCCGCGCAGGTGCTCGAAGTGCACGTCATCGCCGGCGGTGTCGCCCACCACCACGACGTGCTCCAGATTCGGCAGGCCGTCGCGCACCGTCGCCAGGTCAGCCAGGTAGTCGCGTTGGCCGATGCGCGACACGATGAGCAACGCCTTGGCCCCGCTCTGGCGAAGGATGAACCCGAGCTCCTTGGGCCCATAGAAGTGCACGATCGGCACAAGCGTCACGCCGAGCATGCTGCAGGCGTAGAACGTGATGGCCGCCTCGACCCAGTTGGGCAACTGGAAGGCCACCATGTCACCCGGTCCGAGTCCGAGCGCACGGAGCCCGCCCGCCACCCGCAGCGACTCTTCGTAGACCTCGCCGACCGTGCCGAGGTACGGGTTGGTCGGCGACCAGATCCGGAAGGGCCGGGTCGGGTCCTGCAGGAGCGCGTCGCGCAGGAACTCCCCGAGCGTGCGGTCGTCCCAGGCCCCCTCGGCCAGGTAGCGCGCGGCCAGGTCGGCCGGCATCGGGCGCAACTCGAACGTGGTCATGCGGATTCGATGAAGAGGGCCGCCAGCCGGTGCCGCTGCGCCCCGGCCCCACCGGCCAACAGATCGTTCTGCTTCACGCGCTTGAACAGGAAGTGGGCGTCATTGGCCCAGGTGAACCCCACGCCGCCGTGCAACTGGATGTCGTCGCCGGTGACCCTGACGCCGGCGTCCGCCGCATAGCTCGAGGCCATGGCGGCGGCCTGCGCTCGCTCCGGCGCTTCCGTGTCCGAGGCCCAGGCGGCGAACTGGAAGCCGGCCCGCGCCATCTCCACCTGCTGGAACATCTCAACCAGGCGATGGCGCACCGTCTGGTACGTCGCGACAGGCTTGTCGAAGACGATCCGATCCGATGTGTAGGCGATGGCCTCGGTCAGCGCCCGATCGGCCGCTCCGACGGTCTCTGCCGCCAATCCGATGGCGATGTCGTCCTGGATCCGGGCCCACAGACCCGCCTGGCTGCCCGACGGGCCCAGGGGGATGACGGGCGTGTCATCGAGCACGATCCGCGCCAGCTTGCGGGTGGGATCGAGCGAAGGGACCGGCACGGCCCCGGGCGACTCGAGCAGGTACGAGCGCACACCCTCCTCGCTCCGCGCCACCACGATGACCCAGTCCGCCGAGTGGCCGTCCATCACCACCGGCTTCTCCCCGCTGACGACCCATTGCGCCGCCCTGCGGCGCGCCCGGGTGCGCACGGTCGAGAGCGGCTCGCCGTGTCCCTGCTCACCGAGCGCGACGGCGCCCCGGCGCGCGCCGGAGGCCAGGTCGGCCAGCAGCTCCGTCGCGCCGAGCGCACGCGCGGCCAGCGTGGCCGCCACCGAGGACGAGAAGAACGGCCCGGGGAGCGGAATGCGTCCCATCTGCTCGAGGACGACGCACATGTCGAGCAGGCCCGTCCCGCTGCCGCCGTACTCCTCGGGCACGAGCAGACCCGTCCAACCCAGATCGGCCAGTGTCGACCACAGTGCCGGCGTGACGCCGTCGGGCTCGTCGGCCAGCTGGCGCAGCACGGCGGGCGTGCACTCGCGCTCGAGCGCACCGCGGGCCACTTCCTGCAGTGCGAGCTGCTCGTCGTCGTACGTGAAGTCCACGGCCTCCCCTACGTCTCGCTCCGTGCCGTGCCATTCCCTGACACCGGCGTCAGAGTACACGGTGGTCGGATACCCTTCCCCTCGTGGATTTCGCCCTTGCACCCGAGGATGAGAAGTTTCGCGACGAGTTGCGGGCCTGGCTCGACGAGAACCTGCCGCCGTTCCTTGAGGCCGAAGCGCTGGCCGACGACGCCAGCCTTTCGGGCGAAGCGAGCCAACAGCGTCGCCAGAAGTGGCAGCGCAAGCTGCACGAGGGCGGGTGGGCCGCCATCCACTGGGGGCCCGACTACGCGCAGGGTCGCACCATCAACGCGATGCAGCGCCTCCTCTACTCGGAGGTGATGGCCGAGTACCGCACGCCGGGGACCTTCAACACGAACGGGATCTGGCAGATCGGGCCGATGATCATTCAGTGGGGTACCGAGAAGCAGAAGGCGCAGTGGCTGCCCTCCATCCTCGAGGCCGAAGAGCACTGGTGCCAGGGCTTCAGCGAGCCCATGGCGGGCAACGACCTGGCCAACCTGCGGACGACCGCCATCTACGACCCCGAGACCGACGAGTACGTGATCAACGGGTCGAAGATCTGGATCTCCTCCGCGCACCTCGCCACCTGGGGCCTGTTCCTGCTCCGCACCGACCCGACCGCGATCGAACGCGGCAAGAAGCACGAAGGGATCACGGCCTTCATCCTCAACTTGAAGACACCGGGCATCGACGTCCGTCCCATCCGCGACATGGCCGGCGAGGAGCTCTTCAACGAGATCTTCTTCACCGACGTGCGGATCCCGGCCGAATGGCGACTCGGCGACGAGGGTGCCGGCTGGATGGTGGCCATGGGCACCCTGGGCTTCGAGCGCGTCGGGATCGCCTCGCAGATCGCCATCTTGGCCGCCGACCTGCGTGCCATGGTGGAAGCCGCCCGCAGCGTGAACCCCGGCGCGCTGGAGGACCCGTCCCTGCGCGATCGGATCGCCAAGGTCTGGACCGAGATCGAGTTGGCCCGCCTCTTGTCGCTGCGGGCCCTGTCCAAAATCATGAAGGGCGAGAAGAACTGGCCCGAGGTCCCCTTCGCCAAACTCTCCTGGTCCTCAATGGCACAGACGCTGGCCGAGCTGGCCGTGGACCTGCTGGGACCCGCCGGTGCGCTGGCGCGGGGTGGTCCCGACGCGGTCGACCGGGGCAAATGGACCCGCCTCTACGCGTTCCAGCGCTATTCGACGATCGGCGGCGGCTCCACGGAGATCCAGAAGAACATCATCGCCGATCGGGCCATTGCCATGCCCGGCAAGTCGCGCGGCTGACCTCGCTCCGACCGTTGCCCGCCGCCGACCCCCGCGCCACCTGCATCATCGGCGTCGCCCGTCGTACCTGGCACGCCTCCGACACACCCGACGGCGCACCCGAGCCGCTCGCCATGTGGGAACAGGTGGCGCGTGATGCCGCCGCCGACACCGGAGCCGCCAACGTCCTGCCCGCACTCGACAGCATCGACATCGTCTATTCGCAGTCGTGGCAGTACGACGATGCCGTGGCCCGATTGTCCGCACGCACTGGGGCCTCGCCGGCGCGCCGGCGGTACTCGGGCATCGGTGGGTCGGTCCCCCTCGTGTTGGCCACCGACGTGGCGAGGGAGATCCGGGAGGGCCATCTCGACCTGGCATTGATCACCGGTGCCGAGGCGCTGGCCACCGTCCGGCGCCTCAAGAAGGCCGGCGAGAAGCCTCAGTGGTCTTTCCGCCCGGCCGAGAAGCGCCCCTTCCCCATGGACATGGAATTCGACCCCTCCGAGATCACGCACGCCGTGTTCGAGGCCTATCTGACGTTCGCGCTGTTCGACAACGCTCGCCGGGCTCACCTCGGCCGGGATCTCGACGCGCACCGGGCCCAGCTGGGCCGGGTCCTGGCACCCATGACAGCCATCGCGGCGGCCAGCCCCCACGCCTGGTTTCCCGTCGCCCGCTCCGCCGACGAGATCGTGACGGCGAGCGCAGACAACCGCATGGTCGCGTACCCGTACACGAAGCTGATGACGTCGATCATGGACGTCGACATGGCGGCGGCACTGGTGTTGGCCAGCGCCGCCAAGGCGGACGCACTGGGCGTCCCGGAGGAGCGGCGGGTCTACCTGCGTGGCGCTGCCTACGCCGAAGACCCGGCACACGTGGCGGGCCACCCGGAGCTGTGGCGCTCCCCCGCCATGGCCGCCGCAGCCGGCGGGGCGTTGGCCTGCGCCCGCATCGGCGTCGACGAGGTCGCCCATCTCGATCTGTACTCGTGCTTCTCCAGCTCGGTGTGCTTCGCACTCGATGCGCTCGGGATCGCCGAGAACGACGGCCGCGCCGTGACGCAGACCGGCGGGTTGCCCTACCACGGAGGACCGGGCTCGAACTACATGACCCACGCGCTGGCCGCCATGGTCGAGACGCTCCGCGCCGAGCCCGGCTCCTATGGCATCACGAGCGGGGTCGGTATGCACATGCAGAAGCACGCCTATGGCGTGTGGTCGACCGATCCCGGCTCCGGCGTGCCGACCGACGCCGAGCCGTACGTCGCCGCCGTCGATCCGCTGGCCATCGTCGCGGCGCCTGAGGGGGCGGCGACCGTGGCGAGCTACACCGTGCTGCACGGTCGCGACGGCGGTCCCGAGCGGGCCGTCTTGATCTGCGACCTGCCCGAGGGAGGTCGCTGCTACGCGCTCCTCGACGGTGCGGCGGCGGTGCTCACGGGGACCGAGGCGGTCGAACTGGTCGGGCGCCGCGTCACCCTCACGCCGGCCGAGGGGATCAACCACGCCGCTCTCGACTGACGCCGACGCGCCGGGCGGCGCGCCAACCGGCCCGATGGTCGCCGGCATCGACGGGGCCCGCGGCGGCTGGATCGTCGTCACGGTCCGGCGCAACGGTGCCGAGGAGGCCGACGTGCGCGTGGTCCCCGATCTGCGTGCAGTGATCGCGCAGATCGACGCAGGCGAGCTCGCCGCCGTAACCGTCGACATCCCGATCGGGCTGGCGCCCGGAGGCCCCCGCCGGGCCGACGTTGAGGCCAGGCGACAGCTGGGACCGAGGCGGAGCTCGGTCTTTCCCGCTCCGGCACGATCCGTCCTCGCCGCGACGAGCTACGAGGAGGCCTGCGCCCTCTCGCGGGTCGCCAGCGGCAAGGCGATCTCCAGGCAGCTCTTCAACATCCTGCCGAAGATCAGCGAAGTCGATGCCGTCATCACACCCCGGCGACAACGCCGGCTCTTCGAGATGTGCCCCGAGCTCAGCCTGGCGATCCTGGCCGGAGCGCCGATGCGGCACGCCAAGACGACGACGGCGGGACGCGTCGAACGGCTGGACGCGCTCGGCACCGCCTTCGCCCGCGCAGCGATCCAGCGCCATCTACGCTCCGTGCCGCGGGGAGCCAAGGCCGACGACCTTCTCGACGCCTTTGCCGGCGCGTGGACCGCCATGCGTGTCGCCGCCGCGGAGCACCTGCAGCTCGGCGGCGACATGGACGAGCGAGGATTGCGCATGGAAGTGGTGGCCTGATCACCCGGCGCCGGCAAGTCGACCCGATGATGCCTGCCCGGTCGACCACCTTCGATTGCCTGCCGGGCGGCGTCACCCCGGAGGCGCTCTCACCGCTGCGGCGACCCCTCGCCCGCCCGGCGGAAATCGAGGAACTGCGTCACTCGCATGACGCGCATGATGCCGCGGCCGATCATCGGCACGTGTTGGCGGTGCAGGTCCGTGACCAGCTCCGGCTCGGAGAGCTCGTACTCCTTGCGCCGGGTGATCAGACGCACGGCACCGTGGGCCAATGCGTTGCGCACCCACTCAGCGTCGGGGCCGTAGGTGAGGGCGAAGCGGAAGCCGTCCTTCGTGCGGAACACGTTGACGGGCGTCCGATAGACGGTCCGTGTCCGCCGGCCGACGTGGATCACGATGCCGAGGCCTGGCGCCCATGGCGCGACGTGGACCGCGACCTTGTTGGTGACGGCGCGGTTGAAACGTGCCACGCGCCGGCCCAGGCGGGGCGGGCGTGGCGCCACCTTGGACTCCGACCTGCGTTGTCCGGAATGGGCAGTCATACGAGTGTCAACCCTCCGTCGACGGCCAGGACCTGCCCGGTGACATAGCTCGCCTCGTCCGACAGGAGGAAGACCGCCACGGCCGCCACCTCCCAACCCGTGCCCTGCCGGCCCAGCGGGACGGGCGAGCGGGTGCGCGAAGGCCTTCCGGCGGAGGCGGCACGTCCGAGCGGAGTATCGATCAGGCCCGGCGCCAGCACGTTGGCCCGGATACCGCGACGCGCACCTTCGACGGCGACGTGGCGGCTCAGGCCGATGAGCCCGGCTTTGGACGCGTCGTAGGCGGGGATCCGGCTTCCGGGGCGCAAGCCCGCCACCGAGCCCACGAAGACGATGGCGGCGTCGTCGGCGAGAGTCACCAGCGCGCGACGAACCAGCATGAAGTGTGCGCGCAGGTTCAGGTCGAACGTCTTGTCCCAGTCGTCGATCGACGTGCCCGCCATGCCCATTCCGAAGCCAGTGCCAACGTTGAGCACGAGCCCGTCGGGTGCCCGACCCGGCTCGTCGGAGACGGCCAGCCGGCAGCCCTCTTCGGTGGTGACGTCCGCCACCACAACGGCCGCCTTCCCACCCTCCTCGGTGATGAGCCGCCACGTCTCCTCGACCGCGGCCTCGTCGCGGTCGACACAGACGACGGACGCTCCCTCCCGCGCCGCGCGGACCGCGATGGCGCGGCCATTGCCCACCGGTGCATCCGGATCACGCGACGGCTGTGTCCCGGCACCGATCACCGTGATGCTCCGTCCCGCCAGGAGCGAGGTCATGCCTTCATCCCCTCAATCCGCCGGTCCCCCCGGCACCTGCCGGGCCAACGCCTCGGCCCGGGGCTCGAGCGGGAGTCGCAGCGACCGCAACACGGTGGTCAGCATCAGGTAGTGGCCGATCAGCATGAGCAACTCAATGAGCTCGCTTTCGCGCAGCAGCTCCTGCAGGACGCCCCAGGTGGCGTCGGACACCGCCCCATTGTCGGCCGTCTCGTCGACAGCGCGCAGGGCGGCCCGCTCGAGCGGCGACCACTCGACCGAGTCGAGCGCTCCCGCCCCATTGCCGAGCGCCGCCAGTTCGGCGGGCGTCACACCCTGCACCCTGGCCAGCTCAATGTGCTGCGCCCACTCGTACCGACCACCGAAGCGGGCCGCGGTGCGCAGGACCACCAGCTCGCGCAAGCGGCCGGGAAGGCTTCCGTCGAGCAAGGCGCCCCCGAACCCCAGCCAGCGTCTGAACAGTTCAGGATCGGCCCGGCCGAGCGTCGTAAAGATGTGCATCGGCTCGTTGGTGCCGCCCGGCGAGTTCTCCAGGACGCGGATCAAGACGTCGTCCCATTCGCCGGCGGCCAGCGGTGGCAGGCGCGGCCCGAACGTGGTCATCGCCGCATCGTAGGCACGCAGGACCGGCCGGGTCTCGTGGTCAGCGCAACGGGCGGAATCCCATCGGCGGCGGGCCGGTTCCGGGCAGCCGCCGCACCGGGGCGTCGGGCCGGGCCACCTCGTCGAGGATCCCGTACTCGAGGGCTTCCTCTGCACCCAGGAACCGGCCCCGCTCCAGGTCACCCAGGACCGACGCGGGCGGTTGCCCCGTGGCCGCACCCACCCGGTCGCAGAAACGCCCACGCTCGGCGGCGCGCAGCTCAGCCCATTGGGTGACGTTGCGGACGTGGGCCTCCAGTCGGGTCGCCGGCTCGCAGAGCGAGAACCGCGTGCTGGGCAGGGCGGAACGGTGGGCGCACACGGCCACCACTCCGACGGCTCCCGCGCCGACCTGTCCGAGACAGAGGGCCCGCACCGGCACACCCATCAACTCGATCACGTCCATCAGCGTCAGCGAGGCGGCCAGGGCGGCCTCCCCGCAGTCGACGCGCAGGGTCACGGCGTCATCGCCCTCGGCATCGAGCGTCATCAGCTCCGCCGACACCCGGGTGACGGAGAAGTCGTCGAGCGGGCCGTGCAGAAGGACGACGCGCTGCGCCAGCAGGCGGCGCGCCATGACATCGGCCAGCGGCTCGGGGCCCCGCCCCGTCCCGGTCGGCCCGGAATCGGGCGGCAGCCATGGCACTTCGCCGTCAGCCATGCTCGATCCTCCATTCCAGTCGGGCGCCCAGCGCACTCGAGTAGCGCTCCACCGTCGACAGGCGCACGTCGAGATCGCCGGCCTCGAAGCGGGCCACCGCCGATTGTGACGTCCCCATGCGTGAGGCCACCTCCGCCTGGGACAGCCCGAGCTCCCGGCGCAGGGTCATGAGTTGCCCCGACACCGAGTGCCGGCGCTCGGCCATCTCGCGGAAGCCAGGGAAGACGGTGGGATGGCGGCGCTCGGTCACGGCGGGACCATTATCTCATATTTGATATAACGTGGGAAGGGACCCCGCGAGCCGCCGCGGCACACAGCGACCCGCCACAGCACAGACGGAGGAGCACCATGACCACCACCAACCGCCCGGACCGAGACCGCCTGCGGCAGGTCTTCGTCCCGACCGTGATCGAGGAGGGCAACCGGGGAGATCGCGCCTTCGACATCTACAGCCAGCTGCTGCGCGAGCGGATCGTCTTCCTGGGCCAGGAGGTGGACGATCAGGTAGCCAATCTGATCATCTCGCAGATGCTGTTCCTCGAGGCGCAGAACAGCGAGCGGGACATCTACCTCTACATCAACTCCCCCGGCGGCGTGGCTTACGCCGGCATGGCGATCTACGACGTCATGCAGCATGTCGAGCCGGACGTGTCGACCATCTGCGTCGGCATGGGGATGTCCGCCGCCGCCATGATCCTCTCGGGCGGCGCCGCGGGAAAGCGCTTCGCGCTGCCCAACGCGCGCATCATGATCCATCAGGGTTCGGCCGGCACCCGCGGGGCGCCTTCGGACATGGAGATCCAGCTGCGGGAGGTCCTGTCCCTCACCCGCCGCATGTCCGAGATCATCGCCCATCACAGCGGACAGCCTTTGGAGCAGGTGGCCCAGGACATCGACCGGGACTACTACATGACCTCGGCCGAGGCCCGCGACTACGGGATCATCGACGACATCATCCTCCCCCGCCGCGGCTTGTGCGCACCGGACGCGCTCGGGGTGGGATCGGAGCGGAAGGCCGAACTCCAGGTCGCCAGCGCGTGAGCGACGCCTGAGGGCCGCAGGGAACAGCCCGACAGCCGCTTCGGCCATGCCGGTCGATTTCTCAGACCGGCGCGAATCCTGCTTCAGCGAGCCTCCCGACCCGTGACCGCCCCGAGCGACCCGCTCGGGGCGCATCCTGGACCACAGCTGAGATCGGCCCGCTCTCGCACCGAGGGTGGCACGGGGGCATAAGGTGGGTGACGCTGGTGTCAGGGAATTCGGGGACGCTGATGCGTCGACCGCCGGAAGGGGAGGACGAAATGCGCACTGAGGACATGATCCTGGTCAGTGTCGACGACCACGTGATTGAGCCTCGCGGGATGTTCGACGGGCTGCTGCCGGCCAAGTATCAGGACAAGGCCCCCAAGCTCGTCCGCCGGAATGACGGCACGGATGTCTGGGTCTACGACGGCAACCAGATCCCGAACGTCGGCCTCAATGCCGTCGTCGGTCGCCCGCCCGAGGAGTACGGCATCGAGCCCACCTCGCTCGAGGACATGCGCGTCGGTTGCTACGACGTCCACGAGCGCGTCCGAGACATGTCGGTCAACGGCGTCCTCGGCTCCATGTGCTTTCCGTCCTTCCCGCAGTTCTGCGGCCAGCTCTTCGCCCGACGCGAGGACAAAGACGAGGCGCTGGCGATGGTGCGGGCCTACAACGATTGGCACATCGACCGCTGGTGCGGCGAAGAACCGGGCCGTTTCATTCCGCTCTCCATCCCCGTCATCTGGGACCCCGAGCTCGGCGCGGAGGAGATCCACCGCGTGGCCAGGAAGGGCTGCCACGCCGTCACCTTCTCCGAGAACCCCGAGAAGCTGGGATGGCCCTCGCTGCACAACGAGCACTGGGACCCGTTCTGGGCCGCCTGCGCCGACGAGGGCACCGTCGTCTGCATGCATCTCGGCTCCTCCTCGCAGATCCTCATGACCTCGGTCGAAGCGCCGATCGACGTGATGATCTCGTTGCAGCCGATCAACATGGTGCAGGCCGCGGCCGACCTGGTCTGGTCGCCCATCCTGCGCAAGTACAAGGACCTGCACTTCGCCCTCTCCGAGGGCGGCATCGGCTGGATCCCCTACGCCTTGGAGCGCATCGACTACGTCTACGAGCACCACCGCAAGTGGACGGGGCAGGACTTCGGCGACCAGCTGCCGAGCCAGGTCTTCAAGGACCGGGTCATCACCTGCTTCATTGACGACGCCTTCGGTGTGCAGAACCGCCAGTACATGAACGTGGACAACATCACGTGGGAGTGCGACTACCCGCACTCCGACTCGACGTGGCCGCAGTCGCCCGAGGGCCTCATGAAGTATCTCGACGGCGTGTCCGACGAGGACATCGACAAGATCACGCACCTCAACGCCATGAAGCATTTCCAGTTCGATCCGTTCAGCGTGCGGTCGCGTGAAACGTGCACCGTGGGTGCGCTACGGGCCGAAGCGTCCGACGTGGACACCGCGCTGGTCTCCAGGGCGCGCGGACACACGTCGGTGAACGAGAAGGGCATCGTGAGCGTCAGCAGCTTCACCACGCGCCTCACCGACGACGACTGAGGCCGGGCTCGTCCCGACGCTGTCCAGACATCCGAAGTCCGACGTCCCACGACCGGCACCCTGCCGGACCGATTCCCGCCCCGCCTTTATGGCCCTACGACCGGAGCACCGGAGCCAATGTCGATCGACTACGCCCTCGGTGACGACCACGTCGTCACCGTCACCATCAACCGCCCCGAAGCACGCAACTCCATGGACATGGAGCACTTCTTTCAATTGCGCTCCGCCTGGGACCGCTTCGGCGAGGACGACGACGCCTACGTCGCCATCGTGACCGGGGTGGGCAAGGACTTCTGTGTCGGCGCCGACCTCAAGACCTATATCCCGCAGATCACCGAGCTGCAGAGCAAGATGCAGGCGGGTCAGCGCCCGGAGGAGCTCGGCGGCTACCGCCTCGACGACGGCGTCAAGGCCGTGCTGCGCGGCACCAAGCTCTACAAGCCGATCATCGCCGCGGTGAACGGCGTGTGCGTGGCCGGCGGCATGGAGATGCTGGGCGGGACCGACCTGCGCGTGGCCAGCGATACGGCGACGTTCGGGGTCATGGAGCCCAAGCGCGGACTCTTCGCCGGGGGCGGCACGACCGTGCGACTCCCCCGGCAGGTGCCCTGGCCCGCCGCCATGGAGCTGCTGCTGTGCGCCGACCAGGTCCCGGCGCAACGTGCCTATGAGATGGGTCTGGTCAACGAGGTCTGTCGCCCGGCCGACCTCATGGATCGGGCGTTCGACTACGCCCACCGCATCACCGCCAACGGCCCCTTCGCCATCCGCAAGACCAAGGAGTCGGCGCTGCGCGGGTTGGCCACCGACATGAAGGAGGCCTACCGGATCGAGTCGGAGATCTCGGGCGAGGTCTTCAGCAGCGAGGACGCCAAGGAAGGTCCGAAGGCGTTCGCTGAGAAGCGGGCGCCGAACTGGCAGAACCGCTGACCCGACTCACCCGGTCCGGCGTTCGCCCCGGCGCCGCTGCCGATCTAGCGGAAGGAGCGGCGCCGGCGGCGTCAGGTCGGGCGGGCGGTCCGGCGGAGGGTACGCAGCGAGGGGAACCCGACCACCAGGGTCTGCAGCCGCCAGCCGCGCGGCGACAGGCCACGGCGCGTGGCCATGCGACCGGCGACCACCGCCTCGACGGCATGGACGACGGCCGTCCCGATCAACAGGGCTTGGAGGGTCTCCCGTGGCGGCAGGGCGTCGCCGGTCATGTCGTCCACCTTGTCGTAGGCGGTCTTGCTGAGCGCCAGCTTCGTGAGGGCGACGATGCCGCCATCGAGGAGGAGAAACCAGAACAACGGTGGACGGACGACGCCCGACCGTTCTGCGCGTGCCATGGGGACGTTCTATCGAGATGGAGGGCCCGAGAGCAATTGGACCGGGTCCGGCCGCCGTGCCGACGTGGGCGGGGGCGAGGCGGCCAGCTGCCCACAGGCAGCGTCAATCTCCGCGCCCCGCGTGATGCGGATGGTGGTGTTCACTCCGAGCGACGCCAGGTGGTCGCGAAAACCGCGGACCCGGGCGCGCGACGATCCGACCACGGGGTAGCCCGGGGTCGGGTTGAGTGGGATCAGGTTGACGTGCGCAGCGAGCGGGCGGGCGAAGGCCGCCAGTTCCACCGCGTCGCTCTCCCGGTCGTTGACGCCGTCGATGAGGGCCCATTCGATGGAGAGGCGGCGCCCGCTGGCCTCCACGTACTGGGCGCAGGCGTGGGCCAGCACGGCCAGTGGATAGCGTCGGTTGATCGGTACGAGCTCGTTGCGCAATGCGTCGTTGGCGGCATGGAGCGAAACGGCCAGGTTCACCGGCAGCGACTCGGCGGCCAGGCGCCGGATGCCGGGCACGATGCCCACGGTGGAGAGCGTCAGATGGCGCGCCGAGATGCCCATGTCCCCGTGCAACCGCTCGATGGCACCCCAGACCCGGTCGTAGTTGGCCAGGGGCTCCCCCATCCCCATGAAGACGATGTTGGAGACGCGCCGCGGGTGGGCCTCTCGCATGGCGACGGCGACCTGCTCGACGATCTCGCCCTGGGTCAGTTGGCGCTGGAAGCCCGCCTGGCCGGTGGCGCAGAACTGGCAGGCCATGGCGCAGCCGGCCTGGGTCGACGCGCAGACCGTCACCCGTTCGGGGTAGCGCATCAGCACGGTCTCCACTCGTGCGCCGCCGCCGAGCGCCCACAGCCATTTGGTGGTCTCGCCGTCGTCGGCAGACTGCCGGGTGACCTCCTGCAGGGCCGGGGGCAGCGCGGTGGCCAGCACGGTACGGAGGCCGGCGGGCAGCTCGGTCAGCTCCTCGGGTCGCTGCACCCGTGCGTGGAGGCCGTCCCAGACCTGCCGTACCCGATAGGGCGGCTCTCCCCGGAGGATCTCGGCCAGCTCTTCGCGCGTGACGTCGTAGGGCGCGGGCACGGACCCAGGCTACGGGGCGACCGACTCAGTCGGAGCCGAGGATGACGGTGCCGGCAGCCGTGAACCAGCCGCTGGTGCCGTTCACGCAGGCCAGCTCGGCGTCGGGCACCTGACGTGACCCGCACTCGCCCCGTAGCTGCTTGACCGCCTCAATAAGAAGGAAGATCCCCCGCATGCCGGGCTGGCAAGCCGAGAGACCGCCCCCGTCCGTGTTGGTGGGGAGCGCTCCGCCCACGCGCAGCTTGCCGTCCTCCACGAAGGCGCCACCTTCACCCTTCGGGCAGAAGCCGAGCCCTTCCAGGGTCAGGACGACCATGGGGGTGAAGGCGTCATAGACCTGCGCGGTGTCGATGTCGGCGGGGGTGACGCCGGCGCGCTCGAAGGCGAGCTTCCCCGAGCGGACGCACGGCGACTCGGTGAAGTCCTCCCACTCGCTCATGGTCGTGTGGGAGGTGGCCTCGCCGGTGCCGAGGACCCAGACGGGCGCCTCGGCACAGTCCCGTGCACGATCCTCGTGGGTGAGCACGATGGCGCCACCGCCGTCGGTGCGGGGGCAGCAGTGCAGTTTGGTCAACGGGTCCCACACCATCGGCGAATCGACGACATCGTCGATGGTGATGGGGTCCCGGTAGAAGGCGTCGGGATTGAGGCCCGCGTTGTAACGGGTCGACACGGCCACCTCGGCCAGCTGCTCAATGGTGGTGCCGAACTCATACATATGACGTCGGGCCACCATGGCGTAGTGCGATCCCACCGGATGACCGAACGGTGCGGCGAACTGAATGGGCCCCCGCGTCCCGAAAGAGAGGTTGGCCATGCGCAGCTTCTTCTTGAGGTCGGCCCGCTGCGTCGACCCGTAGGTCAGGACGACGACCTCCACCAGGCCCTGTGCGAGGGCCGCCGCCGCGTGCTCGACCATGAACTCCCAGATGCTCCCGCCGTGACCGGTGGAGTCCACCCAGTTCGGACGCAACCCGAGATACTCGGCCAGTTCGACCGGGGGCAGCGCGCCGGTGAGCGACATGAACCCGTCGACCTCGGACTTGTCGATCCCGGCGTCGGCCAAGGCGCGCGTCGTGCCCTGGAAGTTCAGCTGAAAGGCCGTCTTGTCGTCGACGCGCCCGCAGTCGGACGTGGACGCCCCCACGATCGCCACCCGTCGGGTCGCCATGGCATCATCCGCCTATCTTGAGCGCCGGGTGGCGCGAAGGAAGATCTGGTGGTCGACCGCGGCACCCTGCCGGGAGTGCCCGAGGACCTCGCCGTGGTGCATGACGCCTGTGATCTTCTCGTCGACGTTGCCCATACATACCCATCCGCAGAGACTGATCACCCACCGTAACGGTGGCGGAACAGAGCCGACAATTCGCCCGAATACGGTTTCGACATGGGAAGATCGGGACGCGGCACGGTCCGCACGACGGGCGGCGAGCACGGAGCTGGCCAGGCGCGATTGCGGCCGACGCCCACGTCGTGCTGGCCTAACGATGGCCATCCACCCCAAGGAGACCGATGAGCGACACGACTGAGAGCCCGGCCGGCGACGATCTGATCCGACGGATTGAGGATGGCATCTGTTGGATCATCCTGAATCGGCCCGATGCCGGGAACGCCATGACGCAGTTCATGCGCGACCAGATCGCAGCCTGGGTCCGCGACGCCTCATCCGACCTGTTCGTGCGGGTGGTGGTCATCACGGCCGCCGGCGAGAAGGCCTTCTGCTCCGGCGCCGACCTGCGGGGGGGCCGGCTGCCACCACGACCGAAGCCCGACAGCGCGCCGGACAACGTTGTCGGCGACGGGGCGCGCATGATCCGGGACGGTTGGCAGGGGCTCGTGACCTCCATCCTCGATTGCGAGAAGCCGGTGATCGCGGGCGTCAACGGCACGGCCGCCGGGGGTGGGATGCACCTCGCCCTGGCCTGCGACCTCGTCGTGATGGCCGAGGAGGCCAAGTTCGTCGAGGTCTTCGTGCGGCGCGGCATTGCGCCCGATGCCGGCGGGGCATGGATCCTGACCCGCCTGGTGGGGATCCAGAAAGCCAAGGAGCTCTTCTTCTTCGGCGACGACGTCCCGGCCCCCGAGGCCTACCGGATCGGCCTGGTCACCCGGTTGGTACCGCGGGCGGCCCTGCAGACCACGCTGGAGGAGATGGCCGGCCGCCTGGCCCGCGGACCGACGAAGGCGATCGGGGTCGCCAAGTGGTTGACCAACCGTGCCCTCGACGTCGACCGCGCCACATCCCTCTACGACGAGGCCATGGGGCAGGAACTGGTGACCAACACTCTCGACTCCACAGAGGGCATCGCCAGCTTCGTGGAGCGGCGTCCCGCCGAGTTCAAGGGCTGGTAGACTCCCGGCCCTCAGGGCGCCGACGAGGACGTCGGTGCGCCGCCGGTCGCCACGGTGGTCGAGGTGCCCGTCGGGGCCGGGGACGTCGTGGTGGTGACGTTGCCCGCGGGGGCGCTGGTGCTCGTCGTCGTTGTGCCCGGTGTCGTCGTGGTGGTGGTGGTGGACGACGATGTCGACGTGGTGGAGGACGTGTTGGTCGGTCGAGTGGTGGGAGTCGTCGTGCTCGTCGGCGTGGTCGCCGGCGCTGGGCCCGGCGAGAAGAGGTTCTTCACTGAGGTTCCCACAGCGGACCCGCCGAAGATGCTGGACAACGGCTTGCCCGAGATCAGTTCGATCGCCGTGATGAAGAGGAGTGCCAGCACGAACACGATGACCGCCGTGCCAGCGATGGCACGCCACGTGATGCCCGGCCGACGAACCACAGGTCGCACCGGTCTGGTCGTGGCCTGCAGGCGTTCCGTGGCGGGGGCATCGGCCACCGCGGAGATCTCCACGGTCTCGCCCACGGGGGCGGCCGTCGATGCCATGTCGGCGGTGCGATCGTCCGGCGGCCCCGGACGCACCACCTCCGTCGGCGCCGACGAGGCGTGTGTGTCGGTGTCGCCGCTGGCACCGGTTCCGCCGAGCCTGCGCAACAACGTCGACGTTTCGGGCGCCTTCACCACCACCTGCTTCACGGCCTCGTGGCCCCGCTCGATCGACTGGGCCACGAAAGCGGTGGCCATGGTGGCAGCCGCCGACCCGATGGCCACCCCGACGATCGTGCCCTTGACCCCGAAGGTCGACGCGATGATCGCCGCAATCACCGCGCCGGCGGTGGAGGCCAGGATCTGTCGAAACGAGAACTTCACGCCAAGGGTGTCTACTCGCCCACGACGGGCTCGACGGCGCGGGCGATGAACTGGCGGGCCCCGGAATCGAGGACCCAGTCGTGTCCGAAACGGGCGACGGGCCCGGCGAAGCGGGAGACCAGCCTGAGGGCGGTGTTCCCGGGCGCCAGCGAGCTGTGCAGTGTCGCCGTGCATCCCATGTCGGCGTCGTCGAGGCTCAGCGTCGCATTCCCGACCACGTCACCGACCACCGCGGCCCGCACGAGCGCCCCTCCTTCGACCTGTTCGATCACCACGCCGAACCGCACCAGATACGGCATCGGCGGCTGCACCTGACAACGCCACGTCTCGCCCTCGGCAAGAGCGATGGCGTCGAATACCCGCAACCACGGCCACCAGGAGCGGTACTGCGACACATCGCTGATCAGGCTCCAGACATCCTCTCGCGGCAGCGGCAGCTCGTACCGGTGCACTGTCGTGATGCTGCCCGGAATTCCCTCTGCATTTCCCGCTCCGGCCTCCTCGGTGGTCATGGCGCCACGAACCGGACGCTCGGTGCGGGGGGCAACACCGACCCAGGCTAACGGGGTGCCGTGGCGAAATCATCGGGCCGGAGGCGGCCGGTAACATGGCCGTCGTGCGTGAACGGTGGTTTTCCCGCAGATCCGTGTCGCTCCACCTGGCCGTCCTCGTCTTCGTGCCGGGATGCGCGGCGGCCGCCTGGTGGCAGATCAACCGGGCCGCGGACGGGAACCAGCTCAGCTACCTGTACTCGGTCATGTGGCCCGCGTTCGGGCTCCTCGGTCTGTACTTTTGGTGGATGCTCATCCACACCGACTACGACAGCGTGGGGCTCAAGGGCATGCTGCGCCAGCAAGCGGCCGCAGCGGCTGAAACCAAGACAACCGAAACACCTCCGGCGGCCTCCGGTGCGGTGGCCGTGCCTGCCGCATCCGACGGCGCGGATCCCGAATTGGCGGCGTACAACGCGCGCCTGGCGGAACTCGCCGCCCAGGGGCCGAAGACCTGGCGTGCCCGGGAATCCGTCGTTGTCCGGCGCGAGCAATGAGGCGGCTGACCCAGCGCGGCCTGCGAGGAGCTCTCTTCAGGTATCAGCTGATGGCGAACATCGTGGGTGTGTTGATCATCCCGTTGTTCCTCTTCACGGGCCTGCACATCGCGATCGGTGGCTTCAAGGTCGAACTCGCCGTCTTCGGCGTGGGTCACGGCTACCTCTACATCGTCTACCTGATCGCCGCAGGCTTTCTGGCGCTCAAGGCGCGACTCCACATCCCCTGGATCATCCTGATGTTCGTTGCCGGGCTCGTGCCGGGGCTGACCTTCCTCGTCGAGTGGATCATCGTGACCCGAAAGATCCAACCGCTCATTGCCGCGCAGGATGCCGCGCTGGCAACCGAGCCTCCAGGCGTCAGTCCAGCCGCTCGATGACGGTGCCGTTGGCCTGGCCACCGCCCTCACACATGGTCTGATAGCCGTAGCGGCCACCAGTGGCCTCCAGGTGGTTCAAGAGCGTCCCCATGAGACGGACGCCGCTGGCACCCAGCGGATGACCGATGGCGATGGCACCGCCCCGGGGATTGAAGCGCGCCATGTCGTAGGAGAACTCCTTCTGCCACATGAGCGCGATCGCTGCGAAGGCTTCGTTGCACTCCACGGCATCGAACTCGTCGACCTTCATGCCCGAGCGGTTGAGGAGCTTGTGGGTCACGGGCACAGGGGCAGAGAGCACGATGGCGGCATCCTCGGCCGTGACGGCGAAGTGCGCGAACCGGGCCCGGACGGGGAGTCCCAGGGCCTCGGCGACCGAACGATCCGCGATGAGCATGGCGGCCGCGCCATCGGTCGTCTGGGAGGAGTTCCCCGCAGTGATGTCGGGCGCAGTCTCCGGCTCCCAGCTCTGGGCCGGCGGCAGCGCAGCGAGCGCCTCGATCGTCGAGGAACGGCGGATGCCTTCGTCGCTGCGGAGGAACTCCCCTGTCAGGCTGCCGTCCTCCGCCTTGATCGGAACCGCCACCGCCTCCCGCTCGAAATGCCCGTCGTCCCAGCTCTCGGCTGACCGCCGATGGGACTCGAGGGCGTAGGCGTCCATCTCCGGGCGCGTGATCCCGTAACGCTCGGCCAGGACCTGGCTCACCCGGAACTGGGTCCACAGGCGCCCATCAACGTGCTCCATGAACGAGGGTGGGAACGGGCCCGTCCCTCCCCGTGCGTTGGACGCCAGGGGCACCCGGCTCATCACCTCGGCACCGCAGGCGATCACCAGGTCGTAGTGGTCCGCTGCCACACCAGCGGCGGCGAAGTGCACGGCCTGCTGGGACGAACCGCACTGGCGGTCGACGGTCGTGGCCGGCACCGACTGGGGCAGTCCGGCCGAGACCCACCCGTTGCGGGCAAGGTTCGTGCTCTGCTCCCCCACCTGGCTCACACACCCGCCGATGACGTCGTCGATCCGCGCGGGATCCACACCCGTCCGCTCAATGAGCGTGGTCAGTGCGAAACCCAGGAGGTCCGCCGGGTGCCAGTTGGCGAGCGCGCCGCCGCGCTTACCGAAGGTCGTGCGCACGACGTCGACGATGACCGGTTCCCGCATGTTGCTGCCTCCTCGAGCGTTTGGCAGGTCCGAGGACCTAGTTGTCGGGTTCTTCCACCTCGGCTGCCCCCGACGCCACGGCTTTCTCGCGTCGGGCCATCAGATTCTCTACCTCGGCACTCGCACCCGCGGGCTCGCCCTGGTACGCGACGCTCCCGTGATCCAACACGACGGCCCAGGTAGCCAAGTCCAGCACCCGGTTGATCTGCTGTTCGACGACCACCAGTGCCGTGCCGTTGCGATTGATCTCCTTGAGCCCCTCGTACACCGTGTCGACGACGACGGGAGCGAGACCCAGCGAGAGTTCGTCGGCCACCAGCACCTTGGAGGGCACCACCAGCACCTTGGCCAGCGAGAGCAGGCGTTGTTGGCCTCCCGAGAGGGTGCCACCAGATTGACGCCGGCGTTCACCGAGGATGGGAAAGGCCGTGTAGGCGCGTTCGAGGTTGTCCTTCAGCTTGCCCCGGCCGGCCCGCTGACGAAAGGCCAACGTCAGGTTCTCCTCGACCGTCAGGCTCGAGAACACGCCGCGTCCCTCGACCACGTGGGCCATGCCCAGCCGGGCGATCTTGTAGGCCGGAAGCGCGGTGACGTCCTGACCCGAGAACATGACCTGACCCGTCGAGGCCGTGACCAGTCCTGTGACCGTCCGGGCCACGGTGGACTTCCCCGCTCCATTGGAACCGACGAGTGCGACGATGCCCCCGTCGGGCACGCGGAAGGACACGTCGAAGAGCGCTCGGTAGGGGCCGTAGGCGGCACTGACGTTGTGGACCGACAGGACGTCCACTGACCCTGGGGCCGCCGTGGCGGTGCTCACGCGCGCCCCATCTGACCCAAGTAGGCGTCGCGCACGGCCGGATCGGCCATGCACTCGTCGAAGCTGCCCGCGAACAGCATGGCGCCGAGATCCATGACCACCGCCCGATCGACGACCTCGGCGACCATGGCGAGGTCGTGCTCGACCAGCAGCACGGCCGTGCCGCGCTCGCGCTGCACCGTCCGGAGGACGGCCGCCACCTCGGCCGTCTCATGCAGGTCGAGCCCCGACGATGGCTCGTCGGCCAGCAGGATCTTGGGCTCCGTCGCCAGGGCCCGGGCCAACTCCACCAACCGGCAGTGACCCAACCCGAGCGCGTTGACCGACGTGTCCGCCAGATGGGAGATGCCCACGAGGTCGAGCGTGGCGTCGACCCGTTCGAGCTCCTCCGGCTTCGGCTTGCTCAAATTGAGGAGGTCCCGCCACAGGCGACCCTCCCCCTGCCGCGAACGCTCCGCCACCATCAGGTGGTCACGCACCGACATGTCAGTGAAGACCTCCACCCTTTGGTACGTACGGCCGATCCCCATGCGGGCGCGCTTGTAGGTCGGCATTCCCAACAGGGGCCTGCCATCGAAGACGATGTCGCCCTCCTCGGGGCGCAACTGGCCGCAGACACAGTTGAACAAGGTCGTCTTGCCCGCTCCGTTCGGCCCGACCAGGCCGACGCTCTCGCCTGCACCTACGTCGAACGTGATGCTGTGCACGGCCTGGATCCCCCCGAAGGACTTCGAGACACCCCGAAGGTGGAGGAGCGGTTCGACCTCAGCCATTGGCACCAGATGCCGAAACGGCACGCGTCTTGCGGTCTTCCGCTTTGGCCTCGGCGGGGAAGAACAGCCTTTCGAAGCGCATGGTCGAGCGGCGCTTCTGGTACTCGAGCACGCCTTCCGGATGCTGCGCGTACGTGAGGGCACCGAAGGCGAAGAGCACGATGGTCAGGCTCGGGCCACCGAAGCGCGCAGGGAGGTAGGTGAGAAGCTGCTCGATCACGAAGAGCCCGATGCCGGCCTGAATGGCGCCTTCCACGGTGTTCACGCTCGTGGTCACGACCAGCACCACAAGGACCAGTGAGAAGCTCGTGTTCCAGTCCACGGGAGAGACGTGCTGCTGCTGGATGCTGTAGAGCACGCCGCCGATGCCGGCGATCGCCCCCGAGAGCGCAAAGACGACGATGCGTTGCCAGGTCGGGTTCACGCCCAGTCCCGCCGTCGCCGTCTCGCTCCCCCGCATGGCCGCCAGGTTGCGTCCGACGGTCCCCTTGCGTACCTGCAGCACGATGACCACAGCGACGATGAGCACGACCATGGCAAGGATGAACATGGCGTGGCCATTGAAATCGAAGAAAGCGCTGGTGCCCAGCCACTTCGACTGCAGGCTGGTGCCCTGTTGTCCGCCGGTCACCCAGATGTCGTTGAAGGCCGTGTTGTCGAACAGCAATGCGGCCGCCAACGTCATGAGTGCCAGCCCCAGCCCCCGTAACCGCAGGGACAACAGCGCGAGCGCCACTGCCACGATGGCCGCGATCACGCAGCCGATGATGCCTCCCACGAGGAAGTTGAGCCCGAGGTGGACGGAGAACACGGCGGCTGTGAAGGCGCCGATACCGGCGAAGGTGGCCTGGCAGAGCGACAACTGTCCCGCCATGCCCGTGATCAGGGTGACCGAGAGGAGGATGATCGAGAGGGTCAGACCGTTGTTGAAGACGGTCTCCCAGGTGACCGGGATCCACGTCAACATGGAGACACAGAAGGCGGCCAACAGCACCCACCACGCGATCCGGATGATCCGATCCATGCTCGGCGCCCGCGTGGTGGCGGCAATCGGCTCGGGAGGAGGATCGATGGTCGCCAGGGGATCCCGGCTGGCATCGAGGTTGCGCATCCCCGGCAAAATGAGCAGGGCAGCCGCAATGGCGAAGAACGGCAGCGACGGCACAACCGCCGCATTCCAGAAGCTGTTCGGCGGGATGTAGCCCTGCAGCACCGTCGTGATGACGCCGATGAGCACCGCCACGCCGGCCGCAATGGGCAGTGAGCGCAACAGGGCCCAGGCTGCCGCGGCAATTGCCGTCACCGTGAGGGTGACGAACTCGTCCGAATTGAATGCTCCGAACACCGGCGCCAGCAGCACACCGGCCAGGCTCGCCATGAAGCTCGAGATGATCCAGGCCACGGCGACAACGCCATTGGCATTGACGCCGTCGAGTTGGACCAGTCGACGGCTCTCCACGGCGCCGCGCATCTGCAGGCCCAGGCTCGTGAAACGCAGCAGAATCGTCAGCAGTATGAGGACCACGACCGTCACCGAGATGGTGGCCAGATAGATGCCGTTGATCGGGGTCCCGTAGGCGCCGCTTCCGATGGTGAAGTAGACGGTGTTCGGGTTGAAGAACGGGAAGATGGTCGTGGTGGCGTCGAGGTTCTGAGGCCCGAAGATCACCGGCAGGAGGGCCGGAATCCCGACCAGCAAGGCGAGGCTGCAGACGAGTTTCGCGGTGCTGTTCGAGTTCGGGATGTGACGGAACAGCAGACGGTCGAAGGCCCAGCCCACGACCGGGCCCATCACCACGACGGTGAGGAGGAAGGCCTCCCACCCGGTCCAGTTGTGGTACTGGGTCAGGTACGTGAAGATGAACGCAGACGCGAAAGCCTGGGCACCGAAGGCGAAGTTGAACACCCCCGTCGCCTGGTAGGTCAGAACGAGGCAGACCGCGACCAGCGCGTACGTGCAGCCATAGGGCACGCCCGGAAGCGCGAAGCCGAGCAGTTGCTCCATGCCTACGCCCGACTACCCGACACCGGCGTTTGTCCTGTCCTCCTCGTGGTCAACGCTCAGGAGGGGGCTGGCGTGCCCGCCGGCAACGGGAAGACCGGATTCTTCTTCGGATTGATCGACTGGAAGCAGTTGAAGACGTTCTTCCCCTTGTTGAGGGTCGGCACGTACTTGGTCCCGGACACCTTGATGTAGGCGAGGCAGTAGGGCGGAGCGTTCCCGCTGTGACCGGCGGACTTCCAGTTGACCGGCGACTCCAGGCCCCCCGACGTGTACGCCGTCAGGGAGTTGTCCGCGGCAATCACGTTGGCCTGGGTGAGGTTCTTGCCGGCCATCTTGACACCCTCGACGAACAGGTACGCCGACTCCCACCCCTGCAAGGCGATCTCGTCGGTGACGTACTTCGGCTCGTACTTCTTCATCTGCGTGAAGTAGAGGTTCAGGGCCGGGTAAAGCTTCGTCGAGGCCGTGAACGGAACGTGCGCGATATCGAAGTAGACGCCCTGCATCAGGCTCTGGTTCGTGTCAAGCGTGGACTGGTCGTTCCCGCTGAACCACAGCTGCGTCATGTTGCTGAGACCGTACTGCTTGATGGCGCGGGCCATGGTCACGTTTCCTTGCACGTCCATGCAGCTCACGACCATGTTGGACCCGGCCTGCTTCATACGCTGCACATCCGTGGCCACCGTGGAGCCCGGGTAGCTGACCTTGAGGTCGGAGTAACTCACGGTGTAGCCCGCGGCCTTCAGCGAGTTCTGTTCCGACTGACACGAGGCCGCCGACGCGGCCACCCCGTAGGCGATGAAGGCGATGGACGGCTTCTTCTGCGTCTCTCGGGCCACATAGGCGACCTGCGGGCCGGCGGCGGGGTAGTACTGCACCGAGCCGGTCGCGGCGAAGAGGTTCTTCGGGCCGCCCCAGTTCCCCGTCACGTTGTAGCCATAGGTCGGGATGCCTGACTCGACGAAGAGGTTGGGCGAGAAGAACGCCGTGGCGACACCGGTGACGGCGAAGACGTGGTCCTGGTTGATCAGTGTGTTCGCCAGTTGGTTGAACGTCGTCGGGTTCCCACCGTCATCGAGCGCGTACTTGTAGTCGATCTTGCGCCCGTTCACGCCGCCCTGGGCATTGACGTAGTCGTAGTACGCCCTCTCGCCATAGATGAGAGAGGAGAAGTTGGACGCCAGTGTCCCGGTCTGGGTCGAGATCGTTCCCACCGTGATGGAGTTCGACGTCACGCCCGGCACCGAACTCGTTGACGCGGCCGCACCGGCGGAGTCGGCCGACCCCATGACGATTGCGGCGCCCCACATCGTCCCCAACAGCGCCACCGATGTCAGCGCCCTGAATCCATGTCTCACTCGCATACCGTCCCCAATCGTCGGTCGTGCATCCCCCCCGGGATGCCGGTCACTGTAGCTGGAGGGCTTCACGCCCATTGCTCACCCCTTCGTCTCTTCTCACGTCGCCAAACAGCATTTCTTTCACCCATGACTGCGCGGGTTGCTTCATGTCGATATGGGCCCGTCAGTGCAGAAACAACCTCCGCCGGTCGTACTCACGCAACGCCTGCACCTCGTCGAAACGGACGGCCGTCAGCTCCTCGACCTGCCGCGCCACGTCAGGCTCGTACCCGCACGACGACGCGAATGCCCGCACCCTGTCGTCGAGCGTGCCTTCCCCGTCGGGGACGGCCGCCAGGCGCAACACACCGTCGTCGCGCCGCAGGATGCCTTTGTCGGTGACGACGCTCACAACCCGCTGTCCGGGCGACGTGACGTAGGCGACGGTTTCGGGCAGCCGTTCGGGTCGCGCCAACGTCACCACCACGCACGCCGTGGCGCGGCTGGCGACGTCGTTCGCCCCGCCAGACCCGACCAGGAAACGTCCACCCTCCAGTTGGGTGGAGTTCAACGAACCATGCCTGTCCACCTGCGCCGCACCCAGGCAACCCACCGTGGTCGTCCCGGGACCGCCGATGACCATGCCGAGGACGGTCGATGCGTCGGAGAGATATGGCGTGGCCGGGAAGACCCGCTGGTTGAAGATGTACGGATCGGCTGGCGTCGGTCGGTACCCCCAGAGCCCCAGCTCGGCCGTCAGCATGACATTGCGCCCGGCTGCCCGGGCCCGCGCCACAGCGACCCACGCGGCCAGGTTGGCCACCCCCGCACCGGCGAGCACGGCATCGGCGCCGACCGCGTCCACCACCCGTTCGAGCTCCCGGGCTCCGAGCGAGGCTGCCTGTTCCCAGCGGGACACCGTAGGGTCGTCGACGACCGGATTGGCATCGGCATCGGCCTTCCACGACATGGGGTCCGAACGACCCTCAAGCCACTTGAGTTGGTCGGGCCCGACACGAGCCAGGTAGTCCTCGTGTGTGGAGGGGCCGAGCACCCATTCGTCGACATAGGCATCGAATTGGTCGTTGGCTGCCGCGGCGGCGGCCGCACTCCAGTGCCCGATGTCCTCCCCATAGCTTCGGACGGGCAGCCCAGGCGCGTAGCAGCCTCCCGGGTGGGCGCCGAAGGGAGCCTCCACCACCGCGAGGACACGGTGGCCAGGAATCCGGACCCGATGACCGAGGCCCTCGAGGTCATCGACGACTCGTTCGACGGTCGCCACGACGCCCCGGCGGGCGGCCCAGGCGCCCCACACGCCATCGAGGAGGGGCTCGGAAAGAGCGAGATTGCCCGATGGATCCGCAGCGGCGGCGTGGACGAGCGCGACGTCGGGCACCAAGGGCTCGAGCAGCCCGAGGGGGCCGAAAGGCGAATCGACGACGGCGAAGGCCTCGTTGTCCGCCATGGAGGAGCCGACCAGTGAGCCCGTCACCGCCGCGGGCAGGCCACGGGCGGCAGCTTCGAGACGTTGCGACAGCGTGAGGATGGACCAGTGCTCGACTTCGACCTCACCTGACTCGTAGGCCTGCCGGAAGATCGGATTCGGGTTGTAGGTGGGGAAGCTGTTGCCGGAATAGGCCGTGACCACCTTCCGCACCAAGCCCCCTTTGAAGAAGGCACCGCCCAGCGCGCCCAGGCTGGTCATCACGAGGGTGAAACCAGGGTCCGTCCGCCAGAATTGCCGGGAGAGCTCCCGGGCGGCGGCCGTCCAGCGGCTATGCCCCATCATCACCAGCACCGAGTCGCCGGGTCGCACGCTACGCGCGACGGCATCCTCGAGCGTGGTCACAACAGGGCCACCCGACCGGTTGGTCCTCGGCGTCACCAAGCCCGCTTCACGCCGGACCAAAGCCACATAATTCCTGGTCCGACCTCATTTTTCACCCCAACCAAACCTGACCACCGTGTCAGGTTAGCCATTTCGACCATGCCCGGCACTACCATGCTCCGGGCATGGGACCGCCGAGAGTCCAGCACGACCCGGCGCCCGCCCCGAAGAACGCCCCTCGGCCGTCGGCAACGAAGAAGGCGACGACCGCAAAGAGCTCCGGCCGCACAATGACCGCTGTGGCCAACGCGCTCGGTGGTGGCCCCAACGGTGCCGCCACACCCGATGCCGACGCCGTCGGCGCACCGGCCAGCAAGCGAGTGCTGCGGAGCCAGGGCAGACGGACGATGCGCAAATTGCTGGACGCGGCCATGGTGGCGTTCGACCGACGCGGCTACCACGCGACGAGGGTGAACGATGTCGTCGAGATCGCCAAGACCTCGCACGGCACCTTCTACCTCTACTTCTCCAACAAGGAGGATCTGCTCCGGGCCCTGGTGGCAGAGGCATCCGGTGAGGCGCAGACCCTCTACACCGCGTTGAGCACGCTACCGACACAGGGGGACGCGCCGACGTGGGAGGACGTGCACCGATGGATTCGGGCCTACTCCGAGCTCTGGACCCGCTACGCGCCGCTGTTCCGGGCCTGGACCGATTTGGCGGCGATCGATCCCGAGCTGCTCGAGCTGATCCGCAGCACCTTCACCGCCATGTCGGGAGCGTTGGCGAAGCAGATCGGGCCTGACCGCTCGGAACACATCATCGATCCCGACGCCGCCGGTCTCGCCACCCTGGCCATGCTCGACCGCTTCCACTACCTGCGGGAGTTCGTCGGACAACCGATCGATGACGTCGCTCTGGAGACCATGACGACCATGGTGTACCGAGCGCTCTTCGACTCGAACGCCTGAACCGGCTCCGATGGCGCGCCTACGCGCCGGGCGGCTTCGGCGGGAAGACGAGGTCGTAAATGCCGTCGACGCCCGAACCGTGGAGCGTCAGCCCACCGTCGACGACGATGTTCTGCCCGGTGACGAAGCGAGCCAGGTCCGAACAGAGGAACACGACCACGTCGGCGATGTCTTCGGGCTCGCCGATCCGGGCCACGGGTGTGCCCTTCTCGAAGCGTTCCGTCTGACTCGGCATGAATTCGAACATCTGCTCGGTCATGGCCGTCAGGATCATCCCCGGCGACACCGCGTTGACCCGAATGGAGGGCGCGTACTCCAGGGCGGCCGATGCCGTCAGGGCGGCAACGGCCGCCTTGCTGGCCGCGTAGGGGCTCTCCCCCGCTGCGGGCCGGGTCCCGCTGATGGATGCGGTGCTGACGATGGACCCGCCGCCACCGGCCAACAGGTGCGGCACCGCCGCCCGGATTCCGGCCCAGACGCCCGTCAGGTTCACCCGGAGCACACGGTCCCATTCGGCCAGCTCCATCTCGTGCAACTTGTTGAAGGTGCCCGTTCCGGCGTTGTTGTAGATGATGGAGAGTCCTCCGAACGCCGATGCCGCAGCATCGACGGACTGTCGCAGCGCGTCAGGATCTCCCACGTCAACGCCGAAGGCAATCCCGCCGACCTCTTCAGCAACGGCCTCGGCGGACTCCCCATTGAGATCGAGCACTGCCACCTGGGCGCCCTCTTCGGCCATGCGACGGCAGGTTGCCCGCCCGATACCTGATCCACCACCGGTCACCACGGCTCTGTGACCCTCAAGCAGTCCCACCGACACCTCCTGTTGGTGCGTCACGATTCGCCCACGCCGGAGCCTTCACCTGGAATGGTTCGTCGAGCTCCCGGATCAGCAATTCCTGCGCCATGCTCAGGTGCAGAGTCCCGTCCTCGCCGTGCATCGTGGCGCGAATGGTCGCCCTGCCGCCCGCGTTGACCAGCGTATGGATGTCAAAGAGGCTCCAGACATCGGCTCGCCAGGGGCGGTGGAACCACAAGGCGTGATCGAGGCTGGCGTCGGTGTGTGTGCCCCAGACGCCCAAGCTGTGCGGACGGAAGGAGGCGCCTGTCATATCGGAGAAGTACGCCAAGAGACCAGCGTGCACCATCGGGTCGTCCGACAACGGCTGACGCGAGCGGAACCAGCAACGACGGGTCGACTCGTACGTACCGTCCTCCCGGCGCTCGGTCGTCCCGAGCTCGCGAACGTCGAAGGGAAAGGGCTCCTCGAACCCCTCCACCTCGCCCGGTGGCGGTATAGCTGGAGGCATCGGGAGCTGATAGCTGTCCCCGTTCTCGGGCGCGTGGAACGAACAGGTCATGCGGAAGGTCTCCTTGCCCTCCACCTCGCTCGTCACCTGCCGGGTGCTGAACGACCTTCCGTCCCGTACGACGTCGACGATGTGGGACGTCTGGGACCCTGGACTGGTGGGCCGCAAGAAGTATCCGTGGAGGGAGTGCACTTCGAGGCCGGTGGGAACCGTCTGCATGGCGGCGTTCAATGCCTGGCCCACCACCATGCCGCCGAACACGCGACCGTGCACCCACCATTTCGGACAGGTCGTGGTGAACGTCGCCCTCCCGTCGGTGTCCTGGCCCGTCGGACGAGCGGTGAGAGAATCCACCAGCTCGGCCACCGTGGCCGTCACCAACTCGGCCTCTTCGGCCTCGTCAAGCTCCACGCGTGGCTCCGCCAGCCGATACGGCCCTCACGAGAAGTCGACCTCGATGGACAGGCCCTTGGCGGCCAAGTCGACGCAGCGGTTGTCCTCGGCGTAGCGGAGCCCCTGGACGTTGAACAACCGCACTTCGGTGCCCTCCAGCGGGAACGGGCCCCAGTGCCAGGTGCCCTGGTGCAGTACCAGCGACTCGAGGGGCTCGATGCGGAAGGCCCGGACGGTGGCGGCTTCCGCCTCGTTGATGAACTCGACGGCCGCCGGGGCCACGACGATCACAGCTGGGACATTGAGTGGCATCAGGGCCTGGGTGTGGGTGTCGTGACGGAAGAGCATCTCGCAGCGCAGACCGTTGGGGGTCTCGGGAACCTCGTCCCGGGCATGGCCGATCAGGTTCACGTGGGCGTCGGCCCACTCGAAGGTCAAGGTCTCCTTGCCGTCCCTCGGATCGACGTCGGCGACTGGAAGCCAGCCGAACGGTGACCACGACACGTCCGTGAGCGGCTGCGGGACCATGGCTCGTTCTCCATTTGCCGTCTTCGCGGACATGCTCGCTCTCGTTTCGCTCGACCGGCACCACGGCGGTGCGCCCGTGGTGCAACGCGGCCTAACCTGACGCTGGAGTCAGTCTAGGAAACCTTGGGAGGCCAACAGGATGGATGTGCGCAGCATTGAAGCCAAGGCGCCGGTCGTCGAGCACAATGGCACCGTCCCGGTCTGGTGGATGATCGAGTCCCGCGAGTTCAAGGACATCACCGACGGGGGCTACCTGGAGCTGGTGAACGAGTTTGAAGTCCCTGGTGGAGGGCTGGTCGATCCGCACTCCCATCCCACCCACGAGTTCTATTACGTCATGAACGGGAAGGGCATCATGACGATCGACGGCGAAGACCGATCGATCTCGCAAGGAGACCTCGTGTACATCCCGCCGGACAAGGTTCACTCGCTGCGTCCGATCAGCGACCATGCCCCGATCCACTGCTTCTGCTTCGCCATCGGCGTGAGGGGTGCAGGCGCCATCAACTACACGACGCACTAGGTGGCCCGCGTCCTCGTCACCCGCCCCTTGACGGAAGGCGGGACCGACCCCCTGATAGAGGCCGGCCACGAGATCGTGCTGCGTGAGGACGGAATCCCCCTCTCCCCGGAGGAGCTGGCCAACGCGGCCGCCGAGTGTGACGGGATCGTCTGCCACCTCACCGATCGCATCGACGCCGCCGTCCTCGAGTCGGGGCGAAGTGGACGGCTCCGGGTCGTGGCCAATGCAGCCGTCGGCTACGACAACATCGATGTCGTCTCGGCGACGACGATGGGCATCACGGTCTGCAACACCCCGGGTGTGCTCGATGACACGACAGCGGATCTGGCTTTCCTTCTGATCCTGACTGCAACCCGGCTTGCAAGCGATGCGGAGCGAGACCTCCGGGAAGGCCGATGGACGGGGTGGGGCTTTGGCACGCATCTGGCACGTGACGTCCACGGGGCGACGCTCGGATTGGTCGGGTTCGGCCGTATCGCCCGCGCCGTCGCCCAACGGGCGGCCGGGTTCGACATGGAGGTGATCCACACCACGCGCCACGACACCGGTCTTGCCGGTTTCGTCCCGACACTTGACGTGCTCCTGGAGCGAGCGGACATCGTCAGCCTGCATGTTCCGCTCAACCAGTCCACGCGCCACCTGATCGGGGCAGCACAATTGGCTCGAATGAAGCCGACGGCCGTCTTGATCAACACCGCACGCGGACCCGTCGTCGACGAAGACGCCCTCGTCGACGCGCTCGAATCGGGATCCATCTACGCCGCCGGGCTTGACGTCTTCGACGGGGAGCCCCGGGTGAACCAGCGCCTCCTCACCGCGCCCCGGACGACCCTCCTCCCTCACATCGGGAGTGCAACAATTCAGACACGGACGCGAATGGCGCGCCTTGCATGTCAGGGCGTGTGCGACGTGCTGGCCGGGCGGAAGCCACCCAACGTGGTCGTGCCAGCGCCCCGGCCGATTTAGCAACGACCGTTCCGATTTCGAGCTCGAGGTTTGCTCCACTTCTGCCGAAGATGAGATTCGACTCGAGGTTTGCTCCACTTCTACCGAAGAATGAACGGTGCGAGACGTCGGTCATTGGTGGGTCCTTCTCGGTCGGAGGGGGGCAGCGGTACCCGCCCTCAGGAAAATCACCCGCACCGCGCTGGCGACCATGGCGGTCGTCGCTCTCTGCGTTCTCGGGGTGCAGGTCTCAAGTCTTCCGGCGACAGCCGCTACCCCAAACTGGCAGACGACTGCGAGCTTCAATCCCCTGGCCAATGTGAACGCGGTCTCGTGCGCGCCGAACACCACGGCGAGCTCCACGACCTGCGTTGCCGTGGGTGACGACGGTGGCCACGTGGCCTCCGTCATCGTCACCCAGAATGATGGCGCAACCTGGTCCGCTGCGACTCCCCCGTCGGGCGTCACCACACTGTCCACTGTCTCGTGCCCCTCGGCAGCGGTCTGTTACGCCGGCGGGGGCTCGGGCATCATGAAGTCGAGCAACGGTGGAGAGACCTGGACGGTTCAGGATCCATCGTTCCCGGCGCAATCGATCTCCTGCTTCACCATCGATGAGTGCACGGCTGTGGGTGGGATCAGAATCGTCGCACACACCTGACGGGTCACACCTGGAACCCTCAGACACCGCCGGCTGGCACTCAACTCACTCGCTAGCGTTTCGTGTCCCAATGCTATCACTTGCGTGGCCGTCGGTGTAGGTCGATGGTCTTGCCCATCAATCGTCGGAACTCAGGATGGAGCTACATGGGCGACACTGGATCAACCGCCAGTAACGTCATCTCGACCTGTGTCTCATGTTCGACAGCCGACGACTTGCGTAGCCGTTGGCATCGCGAGCGGTGGCGGAGCAACTTCCCTCAGCACGGTTGACTTTAACGACTGGACACCCGACGTCCTCGATTCCATCTGGGATCGCAGTTAGGTTCCATCACCTGCACCAGTGAAACCACTTGCATAGCGGTCGGCACCAACCTCAGCTCCACTCCCTACGTCGTCAGCACCTCCAACAATGGCTCCACATGGTCACCCCAGAGCCCGCCGGCCAATGCCGTCGATCTCACCGGGATCTCCTGTTCCTCTGCCGCGAACTGCGTCGCCGTCGGCAATACCGGCAATATCGGGGCGGGGTCGACGATCATGGGGACGACGACGGGTGGTCTGTCGTGGTCGGCCCAGACCCCCCCACCGGGAACCAGCCGCTTGAGCTCGGTGTCGTGCCCCACTACTGCCGACTGCTTCGCGGCGGGGGTGAACACCGTGTTGACTTCGGTCAACGAAGGGTATGCATGGAGCCATCAGGCGATCCC
Organism: uncultured Acidimicrobiaceae bacterium; assembly: GCA_963742035.1. Lineage (GTDB taxonomy): Bacteria > Actinomycetota > Acidimicrobiia > Acidimicrobiales > RAAP-2 > Bog-473. The sequence goes on along the minus strand of CAVUKH010000007.1, from coordinate 61,809 downwards.
TTCCACCGTCGACGGTCTCAATGGCATCTCGTGTGCAACGACATCCACGTGCACGGCCGTGGGATTCGGCATCTTCGGCAGCCCAGCGGTCATCGGAACCGTCGACGCCGGCGCCACGTGGACATCAGAGACCGTCCCGACGGGGGTGGGCATCCTCACGGCGGTCTCGTGCGTGGATGCCACGACATGTCGCGCCGTGAGCGACTTCGGCACCTCCTCTCCCAGCATCATCGCGACCGCCGATGGGGGTGCCACGTGGACGACGGAGCCCTACCCCGGGGTCGTGACCAACTTCACCGGCATCTCCTGCCCGGATGCCCTGCACTGCACAGCAGTCGGGCTCTCGTCAGGTGGCCCGAGCGCGGTGATCCTCTCCACCACCAACGGGGGGACGACCTGGGTGCCGCAGACCCCGCCGACGGCAGCCACCAGCCTCGACGGCATCTCCTGTGCCAGCGACACGATCTGCGTGGCAACCGGTGCCCATGTGGTCGCGACGACGGACGGTGGCTCCGTCTGGAACGACCTGGGAACGCCGGCCGGCACGACCGCCTTGCAGTCCGTCAGCTGTGTGAGCGCGTCACTGTGCACCGCCGTGGGCGGCTCCACCATCGTCGCCACAACCGACGCCGGCGCGCAGTGGACGAGTCAGGCCGCACCTTCGGGCGAAGCCTCGTTGTCCGGTGTGACATGCGCTAGCCCCGTCAACTGTGAAGCGGTCGGAAGCGGCACCGACTTCGGCGGCACCATCGCCACCCTCTCGGCACCTCCGACCGTCACCACCACCGGTCTCACCGTCGGTACCATCGGCATCCCCTATGCCGCCTCCCTGGCGGCGAGTGGCGGACTGGCGCCGTACTCGTGGGCGGTCGCCGGGGGGACCTTGCCGCCCGGCATCCATGTGGCGGCCGACGGCAGCCTCAGCGGCACTCCCACGATCTCGGGCGAATACCCGGTCACCTTCAGTGTCACGGACTCGAACCTCTTGTCGGCTCGGGCGAGCCTGGTCATCTCCATCAAACCCATCAGCGCGCCTGGATACTGGGAGGTCGCCAGTGACGGCGGGATCTTCAGCTACGGCGGGGCCCAGTTCTACGGGTCCACGGGGAGCCTGCATCTGAACGCGCCGATCGTCGGCATGGCGGCGACACCCGACGATGCCGGCTACTGGCTGCTGGCATCGGACGGCGGCATCTTTGCCTTCGGAGACGCCGTGTTCTACGGCTCCACCGGCGGCATGCGCCTCAATGCGCCGATTGTCGCCATGTCGCCCACTCCCGACGGTGGCGGTTACTGGCTGGTCGCGTCCGACGGCGGGATCTTCGCGTTCGGTGACGCCGCTTTCTTCGGCTCGACGGGCAGCCTTTCGCTCGACAAGCCGATCGTCGGCATGGCCTCGACCTTCGACGGGGGCGGCTACTGGCTGGTGGCGTCCGACGGCGGGATCTTCGCGTTCGGTGACGCCACCTTCCTCGGATCCACCGGCGGCCTGCCGCTGCAGAAGCCGATCGTCGGCATGACGACGGCCCCCGACGGGAGTGGCTACTGGCTCGTGGCGTCCGACGGCGGGATCTTCAACTTCGGGAGCGTCGCCTACTTCGGATCGGCCGGGGGCACGCCCATCAGCGCTCCGATGGTCGGGATGGACCGCACCGCCGACGGCCAGGGGTACTGGATGGTCGGGCGCGACGGCGGGATCTTCAACTACGGCGACGCCGGCTTCTACGGATCGGCCGGCGGCATCCATCTGAACCGCCCCATCGTCGGGATGGCTGCCATCGAGAGTTTCGGCTGAGCGAACGGTCTCGGAGCGCCGACCGTCCCCCGTGAAATCAGGCTTTGGACTCCCCGAACCCGAGTGAGCACCGACCGGCTAACCAGGCACACCACTCGCTGACACCCTGACCGGTACGGGCGCTCGCCAGAATGACCTCGGCTGTGGGGTTCACCGCATGCAGGTTGGCCAGAAAGAGGTCCAACTCGAAGTCGAGGTGCGGGAGCAGATCCACCTTGTTCACCACGACAACATCCGCGGCTCGGAACATGACCGGGTACTTGAAAGGCTTTTCTTCCCCCTCCGTCACGGCGAACACCATGGCCTTCGCCTGCTCACCAACCCGGAATTCCGCCGGACACACCAAATTCCCGACGTTCTCAATGATCAGAAGGTCGAGCCCAGGCAACGGGAGCCGCGCCATCCCGGATTGCACCATCACGGCATCGAGATGGCACTCTCCCCCAAATCCCGCACTCGTGTTCACGACTGAAATCGCCGTTGCGCCAGCCCCTTCGAGTTGATCTGCGTCGAGAGTCGTTGCGATGTCTCCTTCCAACACGCCGATGCGTATCGACTCGCCCAGAATCTGCAACGTCTTGCGAAGAAGTGTGGTCTTCCCGGCCCCGGGCGAGGACATCAAGTTCACTGCGCAGACACCTGACGCCGCCAGCCGCTTGCCATTGTCATCAGCGACCCGGTCGTTCTCCGAGAGAAGGTTCTCGAGTATGGCGATCCTCGTCTCGCCCGTTTGGGCGTATCCCGAATGATCCCCGACGTCGGGTGCTCCCCCCTCGTGTTGGTCGTGATCGGAGTCAAGGTCGTGTTCGTGGACGTGACCAGTTCCGTCCGCGTGAAGGTGAAATCTGCCCATTGCTAGGCGTCCACCAGGTCGATCGACACCACGAGGAGCTCTTCTCCGCTGACGAGCTTGACATCGAACCCTTCACAACGGGCACAGGCGAGGATGGGAAGGTCGAGAGTGGTTCGTGCACCACACGAAGCGCACTCGACCACCGCTGGCACTTGTTCGATCACGAGTTCTGCATCCTTGAGCGTTGTGGTGTCGGACACGACCTCCCAACTGAATTGGAGGGCATCGGGCACGACCTGACGCAGATGCCCAATCTGCACGGTGACTTGGGACACCGATCGCCCTTCCGCGTGCTTTGCCGCCGTACTCGCAATTGCGCTGCAAATGGAGAGTTCGTGCATCGCCGGCTCCTCGCTCGGAGCATAACTGGCCGTCCCGAGACCGGCGACTGGTCCATCTGCGGATGCGACAGTCGTCGGGGGCTCGGCGTCCTCGCTCATGATCGACACTGAGGGCCCGCGGCTCCTCACCGCTCGGGCGGGACAGTGGCGGCCGCTCTCTTGGACCGGTGGAGGCAAGACGAGGACACCGACACGAAGCCGAGGCGTAGGATGGCCGAGAGGGGCTGAGCCGTTGGCTCTCTTCCTTCAGGGGCGCCGGTAGCCAGCGAGTCAGCCGGAGAAATCCATGGGTGAAACGGGTGAAAACGGGCCGGACGCTCTCAATGCGATAGCCCTACCTGGAGTGCTTCTCCGTGCGATCATCGAGCTGACCGACGATGCCGTCATGACGTGCGACCATACGGCCAAGGTCACCTACTTCAGCGAGAACGCCGAAAGGCTCTTCGGCCGATCTCCCCACGAGGTTGAGCGCTGTCCCATCGGTGCCATATTTGCCCCTCACCTTCGCCACGAGGTCGATGAGGTCATCGCCCGGGTGGGAGCCGGCGAACGCATCCGGCATTTCGAGACGGAGATCATCCGGCCCGACGGACTCCCCATTCCGATCTCCCTCTCCCTCTCCCCCTTGATCAATCATGAGGGCGAGGTCCTTGGGCAGGTCGTCGTGGCTCACGACGTCACCGAACAGCACCTTGCGCAGGCCACGCTCGCAGAAATGGACGCCCGGCTCGAGGAGGCAGAGGCGCTCTCCGGTGTCGGGAGTTGGCTCTGGGACCTCAGGACCGATGCGGTGCAGTGGAGCACCGAGTTCCATCGGATCCATGGGATCGACCCACTGGACTTCGCCGGGACGTTCGAGTCGTACCTGGAGCTGATCAGTCCCGAGGACAGAGAGAGGATACGAGGTGCCATGACGGAGTCGGTGAGATCGTCCCGTCCCCTCGACCAGGAGTATCGCGTCGAGCACCGCGATCAGAAGACCCACGTGGTCTGGGTCCATGCCAATCCGACCCAGGGGTCCGATGGCAAGGCCGTCGGCCTACGAGGTATCGGCCAGGACGTCACCGATCAGTCCAGCCCCCTCGGGGACGTCACCAAACGGGATTGAGAATCCGAGCCGGGGATCGCCTTCCCATCTGAGCCGGTCACCAGGGCTCACTCATCCTCAGGCGACAGTTCGGCTTCGGCGTACAGCCGGACCCTGACGTCGGGGAAGATGCGGAGCATCAGCATGGTTGGGGATGGCAGCGCGAAGTCTCGAATGTCGAAGACCTGCTCGCCGCTGATGACGATGCGATCGTTGGACGCCGCCTCCACCTGCACGGTCCCCTCGGCGCGGCGCGTAATCCCATGGAAGGTCAATTCTCCGCGGAGGCGATAACGCCACCCCGGGGCGCTCGGCGTGCACTCCTTCAGCTCCACCTTGGCTGTCGGGTATCGACGGGAGCTGATTCGGCGGTGGAGTTCGGCGTCATAGAGCTTGTTCCCGGAGCTCAATCCCGTCATGTCGATGGTGAGCCATCCCGAGGGAGGGGTTTCTTCGCTTACCCCACCGTCGTCCAGAGCGGCGTACAGCGAACCCGTAACGCCCGTGCTGCCGAAACAGATCGGCCCGACCGTCGAGCGGGCGTCAATGAGCACCGCCGATCTCTCAGGATCCAAAATGAATCGGCGCATCGTCGGGCCGACTGAGGTCCCGCGGGGAGGACCTGAGGCCGAACGTGACGACTCGATGCCCCCCGGTGCCGGCTCGCGGGTTTGCGCAGCGCCGGACCAAAACGACCTGAAATGCTCTTCCGACCCCGCCAACTGAGAGATCACCTCGCCCCCGTCGCCCTCGAGCGGCATCAGGCGACGTCGCCACGTGGACGTGGTGGAGACAGGAGACCAGCCGAGGTCGAGCTCGGGCACCGATCCGCCCTCGACTTCGGACAACACGGCATCGATGGTGGCGGTGGCCTGGTACCGACGAATCACCTCACCGAGGTGAGCATGCTCCTCCCGGATCACGCCCATCCACATCCGGAGAACACGCTCCCCCAGCGGCGTCACCGAATAGACGCGACGGGCCTGGCCGGGCTGCCGGTCGTCCGCCGAGAGCTGCACGAGGCGGTCGCGCTCGAGTTGGGCGAGAGCGCGGTAGACGGCCGGGCGGTCGACATGACCGAACCGGAATTCGACGAGACGAGGGACGAGTCCGTATCCATACCCGGGTTGCTCGGATAGCAAGAGAAGAATTGCCGGCAACATGAACCGGCGCGGCGGCGCCAGTTCGAAACGTGCTGCCCCTTCCGTTGCCTGCGGCCCCGCGGACCGCTGTTCCGTGGCCATGCACCGACGATCCTCGTCCCGCCTGATCGGGGTGTCAATGGTGTCCACGGTCCGAACGCGGGCTCGCTCCAAAGGACGGTGCAAAAGACACTCATTTACAGCGGTCGGAGGCGGGCTGAGACTGCATGCAGCCGCACAACGCCGCGCGGCCAGGACCGGGGAGGGCACCTTGACGGCGACTGACACTGCGACCGAAGAAGCGGTGGTCCACGTCCTCTGGATCAACGCCGGACTGAGCTGTGATGGCGATTCTGTTGCACTGACCGCAGCGACGCAGCCCAGCATCGAGGAAATAGCACTCGGCGCACTACCAGGGCTGCCGAAGATCGCGGTGCACTGGCCGCTGATCGACTTCGAATGCGGCCCGGTGGGGGGCGCCGACGACTTCATCGAATGGTTCTTCAAGGCAGACCGCGGGGAACTCGAGCCCTTTGTGCTGGTCGTCGAGGGGTCCATCCCCAACGAGGCGATCAAGAAGGAGGGTTACTGGTGCGGCTTCGGGAACAATCCCGACACCGATCAGCCCATGACCACCAGCGAGTGGCTCGACCGGCTGGCGCCGAAAGCGCTCGTCGTGCTCGCTGCTGGTACATGTGCCTGCTACGGCGGCATTCATGCCATGGCGGGCAACCCCACCGGGGCAATGGGCGTGCCCGACTACCTCGGATGGGGCTGGACTTCCAAGGCCGGCATCCCGATCGTCTGCGTGCCGGGCTGTCCCACCCACCCCGACAACTTGTCGGAGACCATCCTCTATCTGCTCTACCAGGCCACGGGCCAGGCGCCCATGATCCCGCTCGACGACTCGCTGCGGCCCCAGTGGCTGTTCGGCTCCACGGTGCACGAGGGCTGCGACCGGGCCGGCTACTACGAGCAGGGCGAGTTCGCGACCGAGTACGGCTCGCCGAAGTGCATCGTCAAACTCGGCTGCTGGGGACCCGTCGTCAAATGCAACGTGCCAAAACGTGGGTGGATAAATGGCGTGGGAGGCTGCCCCAACGTCGGCGGCATCTGCATCGGGTGCACGATGCCCGGATTCCCAGACAAGTTCATGCCCTTCATGGATGAACCCCCAGGGGCGACGGTGTCCACGATGGCCTCGGGCCTGTACGGAAGGGCTGTCCGCGGGCTCCGCAAGATCACCCTTCACACGCTCGATGACGAGCCGAAGTGGCGCACACCCGGGAACGAGCTCTCAACCGGCTACCAGAAGATCTGGAGGTAGGGCATGGCCACCAAGAAACTCACCGAGGACGCCAACGGGCTCGTCGAAATGGCGTGGGACCCGATCACGCGCATTGTGGGGAGTCTGGGGATCTACACCAAAGTCGACTTTGGGAAGGGGAGGGTCGCGGAATGTCACAGCACCTCCTCCATCTTCCGGGGCTACAGCGTCTTCATGAAGGGCAAGGACCCCAGGGACGCGCACTTCATCACGAGTCGGATCTGCGGCATCTGCGGCGACAACCATGCCACCTGCTCCTGCTACGCCCAAAACATGGCGTACGGGGTGCACCCGCCCGCCCTCGGCGAGCAGATCGTGAACCTGGGTGAGGCCGCGGAGTACATGTTCGACCACAACATCTTCCAGGAGAACCTCGTCGGCGTGGACTTCTGCGAGAAGATGGTCGCGGAGACCAATCCCGGCGTGCTCGAACAGGCCAACAGAGCCGAGGCCCCGGGCGCGGCGGCGCACGGCTACAAGACGATCGGCGACATCATGCGATCGCTCAATCCGTTCTCTGGCGAGTTCTACCGCGAGGCACTCCAGGTCAGCCGCTACACCCGGGAGATGTTCTGCCTGATGGAGGGGCGCCACGTCCATCCATCGACCCTCTACCCGGGAGGTGTCGGCACCACGGCGACCATCCAGCTGTTCACCGACTACTACGCGCGCCTGATGCGCTACGTGGAATTCATGAAGCGGGTCGTACCGATGCACGACGATCTCTTCGACTTCTTCTACGAGGCCTTGCCGGGTTACGAGGAGGTCGGTCGGAGGCGGATCTTGCTCAACTGCTGGGGTGCCTTCCAGGATCCCGAGGTCTGCAATTTCGATTACAAAGACATGACCAAGTGGGGCCGTGCCATGGGCGTGACCCCTGGCGTCGTCGTCGACGGCAAGCTCGTCACCAACGACCTCGTCGAGATCAACCTCGGCATCCGGATTCTGCTGGGTCATTCCTTCTATGACGACTGGGAGGACCAGGAGATGTTCGTCACCCGAGATCCCCTCGGGAACCCGGTCGACCGACGCCACCCCTGGAACCAACACACCAACCCCCAGCCGCAGAAGCGCGATTTCGATGGCAACTACAGCTGGGTCATGGCACCCCGCTGGTTCGACGGCCAGGACCACCTGGCCCTTGACACCGGAGGCGGACCGCTGGCCCGGCTCTGGTCGACCGCCCTCTCCGGCCTTGTGCACACGGACCATCTCGACGCCACCGGCGCCAGCGTGAAGATCCACCTGCCCAAGACTGCCCTGGAGGGACCGGTCGACCTGGAGTGGAAGATCCCACAATGGTCCAACACGCTCGAGCGCGACAGGGCCAGGACGTACTTCCAGGCGTACGCCGCTGCGGCAGCGCTTGACTTCATTGAGCTGGCGCTCAAGGACGTCCGGGCCGGCAAGACCAAGACCTGGGAGCCTTTCGACGTGCCCGACGAAGCGATCGGGTGCGGGTTCACCGAGGCGGTGCGCGGCGTCCTCTCACACCACATGGTGATCAAGGGCGGCAAGATCGCCAACTACCACCCGTATCCGCCGACCCCTTGGAACGCCAACCCTCGTGACAGCTACGGCACTCCTGGGCCCTACGAGGATGCGGTGATCGACACCCCGATCTTCGAGGAGAACACCAGGGAGAATTTCAAGGGCATCGACATCATGCGGTCGGTGCGCAGCTTCGACCCCTGCCTTCCCTGCGGCGTCCACATGTATCTGGGCAAGGGAAAGGTGTTGAAGAAAGTCCACTCCCCCACTCAGGTGGCCAACGCGGACGACTTGTTCTGATCACCCGGCGTGATGCCTGCACCCCAGAATCTCCGAGCGAGCGGTGACCGGATAGAGGCGGCACTCGCCGAGCTCCAGGCCGTTGCGGATCCCCGTTCCCTCGACCTGGCCGAGGAACTGTTGCGCTTGGTCTCCGATCTCTACGGAGCCGGGCTGGCCCGCATGGCCGAGATCGCCCAGGCGCGGACGCCCGAGTTGTTGGCCGACTTCACGGCCGACGAGCTGGTCGCCAGCCTCCTCCTGGTCCAGGGCCTCCATCCCGAGCCGCTCGACATTCGGGTGGAGGAAGCGCTCGAGTCCGTGCGGCCATTCCTCGGCCGACACGGCGGTGACGTGGAGCTCCTGGCCGTCGACGATCACCTGGGGGCGGTCAAGCTCCGGCTCCTGGGCAGTTGCGACGGGTGTCCGTCCTCGGCCGCCACACTGCGCGGCGCGGTCGAGGTGGCCATTTTGGAGGCGGCGCCGGAGGTGACTCGCATCGTCGTCGAGGAGCCGAGCGCGGCCGATCCTCTTGCGGTGCCCATCGCACTCGGGGTCAAGAAGACGCCCTACGACGCGTGCCCGACCGAGGTGGCGATCCGATGACCGACCCCATTGCCGTGCTGCAGCGCATTCGCGCCAACAGCCCTCCCCGTGAGGCCGCTCCAGCCGAAGAAGTGTGCGAGCTGTGCTCGGAGATGATCGCCAGCGAGCACCGCCACCTCGTAGATCTGCGGTCCAGGACCTTGCTGTGCGCCTGTCGCGGGTGTTTTCTCCTCTTCGAGTCCCAGGGGGCGGGGGGCGACCACTTCCGCAGCGTGCCGGAGCGGTACCTCACCTTGGGCGACTTCGAGCTGTCCCCGTCCCAGTGGGACAGCCTCCAGATCCCGGTCAGTGTCGCCTTCTTCTTCCTCAATTCGGAGCTCGAACGGCTGGCCGCGTTCTACCCCGGTCCGGCAGGAGCGACCGAATCTGAACTCCCCCTGGACACGTGGACCGATCTGTTCGTGGCCAACCCGCAACTGGCGACCATGCAGCCCGATGTCGAGGCGTTCCTCGTCCGTGCGGCCAGTGACCGCGGCGATCGCGATGCCGAGTGCTACATCGTCCCGATCGATTCCTGCTACGAGCTCGTCGGGCACCTCCGGATGTTGTGGCGCGGCTTCGACGGCGGCACCGAGGCCAACCGGAAGCTCGATGAGTTCTTCGCCGACATCAGAGCGCGGGCCCAATGAGCGACCTGCACTTCGAGGTGATCGACGCCCAGACCGAGCCGCACGCGGCCGTGCCGACGATCATGTTCCGCACACGGGTGGAGGAGGCCGGCGGGAAGCGTGTGCACGCCGTCGCTCTGCGCTGCCAGATCCGGATCGAGCCGCAGCGGCGACGGTACAGCGAGCGTGAGGAGGAGAATCTCTACGAACTGTTCGGGGAGACCCCCCAGTGGGGGAACTCGCTCCATCCCTTCCTCTGGACGCACGTCGCGTCGATGGTGGGTCGCTTCGACGGGACAACCGAGCTCGACCTTCCCGTCGAGTGCACGTACGACTTCGAGGTGACGGGCGCCAAGTACATGCATGCACTGGGCGACGGCGACATTCCCCTGTTGTTCCTGTTCTCGGGCACCGTCTTCACGCATGGGGCGTCGGGATTCTCGGCTGAGCCGCTCTCGTGGTCGACGGAATCCTCGTACCGCCTACCGGTCGCTGTCTGGCGCAGCACCATGGACGCCTACTTCCCCGGCAGCGGTTTCATCCGCGTTCGTCGAGACACGCTCGACGATCTGCAGCGGTTCCGGGCACTGCGGGGACTCCCAACGTGGGATCAGGCCTTCGCCCAGCTGCTCAAAGAGGCAGAGGAGGGGCGGCCGTGAGCGCAACCGGCACGAGATCCCCCCGACCCTCGGCCGGGTCCGTGGAGGACCGTTTCGAGACGGCGAGAACGGTGGCCGATGCTGTCCTCTACGAGGGGTACGTCTTGTACCCGTATCGGGCATCTTCCAGGAAGAACCAGGTGCGCTTCCAATGGGGTGTGCTCACCCCTCGGTCCTACAGCGAGGCGGACGGCAACGAACGCTGGTCGGTGCGGACCGAGTGCCTCGCCGACCTGGGCGACCGACTCGACCGACTCGACCGGCGCGACGGGCGCGACGGTCCGATCCTCCGGGTACGCGTCCGATGCCTGCAGACGCAACGCCGGAGGGTTCAAGCTCGACGGAGCGGGAGGTTTCCGGCCTCCGACGATGCCGCCTTCGGCCCCGTCGATGCCCTCGAGGTGGACGGCACATCCCACGTCGAGTGGGATGAAGCGGTCGACCGCGTGGTGGACCTGCCTCCGCTCGTCATCCCCTCGGCCGGCACCGCCGCCGACGAGCTGTCGTTCCACCTCGAGGGCGGATCCGAGACCGAGGCTGTCCGCAAGGCGGACGGCACACTGGCCGGTCGCTTCGTTCGTGAGCGTGTCGCTGTCGACGGGGTGGTCCGGGTAACCACGGCGCCGGCGGCGGAAGGCTCGCGCTACGTGAAGGTGACAGTGACGGTCGAGAACGCCACCACCTGGACCGACGACTCCATCCGGCGAGCCGACGTCGTGCCCCAGAGCCTGGTGGCGGTCCACACCATGCTGGCCCTCGACGGAGCGACGTTCGTGTCGCTCCTCGATCCTCCCGATGATGCCGCCAGGGAAGCCCTGGTCTGCCGGAGCGAGGGCACGTACCCGGTTCTCATCGGCAACGACGACGTCGTGCTCTCCTCACCGATCATCCTCTACGACCACCCCGAGGTGGCGGACCAGAGCCCGGGTGACCTCTACGACTCGCTCGAGATCGACGAGATTTTGGCTCTGCGGGTGATGACGCTCACCGACGCCGAGAAGGCGGAGGCACGGGGGACGGACGCCCGCGCCGCCGCCATCATCGACCGCTGCGACGCGCTGTCACCCGAAGCGATGGGGCGCTTGCACGGGCAGATGCGCGCAGTGGAGCCGGAATGGCTCACCGTGACCACGCCTGCAACGGACCCCGCTCCGTGGTGGGATCCCGCCTCCGACGAGTCCGTCGACCCCTGGACCGACACGGTACGCGTGGGAGGAATCGAGCTGACACAGGGGTCGACGGTCAGGCTCCACCCGTCAGGACAGGCGGATGCCCAGGACATGTTCCTCGACGGCCGGTGCGGCACCGTGGCCGGCGTGTTCGCCGATGTCGACGGCGGGGTACACCTGGCCGTCACGGTCGACGGCGACCCGGCCGCGAGCGAGCTCATGTGGCAGGGCCGCTACCTCTACTTCCGGCCGGACGAGGTGGAACCGATGCCCAACGCGCCGGCCAGTGAGATCCGGCCGTGACCGGCCGCATCCTGGTCGCAGGTATCGGAAACATCTTCCTGTCGGACGACGCCTTCGGTGTCGAGGTGGCTCACCGGCTCTCCAACCGCGCGCTTCCGGGAGGCGTGCGGGTCGAGGACTACGGGATCCGCGGCATGCACCTCGCATACGACCTTCTCGAGGGTTATGACGCGCTCGTCCTCATGGACGCGGTCCCCATGGGTGAGCCTCCCGGCACCCTCGCTGTCATCGAGCCGGAGCCCACGCCTGTGGTCGCGTCGATCTCCCAGGGTGGTGTCGTGCTGGCCGTCGACGCCCATACCATGAGCCCTGACATCGTCCTCGCGACCCTGGCCCACCTGGGAGGCTCCGTGGATCGCATCGTCATTGTCGGATGCCAGCCCGGAGATCTCGGCGAAGGCATCGGGCTCTCCCCTGCAGTCGAGGCGGCAATCAGCGCCGCTGCTGACCTGTGTCTCGAAGTCATTGCCGGCAACGCCCAACCCGCTGAAAGGGGATCCGTCCGATGATCCGTCGTCTCTTCGCTTCACTGATTCTTGCCGCGGTCGCTGGCATCGTGATCAGGTCGCTGCCCGACATTGCCCGTTACCTCAAGATGCGAGAGATGTGAGGTGAACGTCGCGGGGTACGTGTTCGCCGGGCTGATCGCGTTGACACTCGCCGGCGCACTTGTGGTCGCGGTCCCCACGTTCCCCGACAGCCGCCGCAACGTGAAAATACGGCGGACGTCACTGCCGTGACCCGCTATTCCATTGTCCCGGACCGTTCGCAGGTGTGGATCGACGCCCGCTCCAACGTGCACCCGATCCACTCGAGCACCAGCGGCCTCGAGGGCTACGTCGAGCTGGCATTGGAGCCCTCGGGAGCGATCGACCCCGCCGTCGTGCCCTCGGGACGCCTCTCCCTGGCTGTCGACCGCCTGAAGTCGGGCAACCGCATGGAGGACCGCGAGCTTCAGAAGCGGATTGATGCCAGGAAGTTCCCCAGGATCGAGGGTCAGCTGGACGGGATCGCGCCCAATGGAGCGGACGCCAGCTATCGCGTGAACGGTCAGGTGACGTTTCGAGGTGTCGTACACCAGCACGAGGACCGGATGGACATCACCGCGGTGGACGACCGGACCATCCGCCTGACCGGTGCATCGAGCTTCGACATCAGGGACTTCGGGATGCAGCCACCCAAAGTGCTCCTCCTCAAGGTCGAGCCCGAGGTCCAGGTGCGGGTGGAGATCTTCGCGGTCAGGGACGAGTAGGAGACGCGATCGCCATGTGTCTGGGAATCCCAGGACAGCTGAAAGAGTTTTCGGAAGTCAACAGCCATCTGGCACGCGTTGAGGTTTCGGGCGTGACGAGGATCGTCAACGTCGGCCTGCTCGAGGACGAGCCCTTGGCACCGGGCGACTGGGTCCTCATCCACGTGGGTTTTGCCATGTCGAAGATCGACGAGGCCGAGGCCGCATTGGCGCTGGCCTCCCTGCAGCTCATGGGTCAGGCCTACGACGACGAACTGGACGCGTTCTGGCAATCGAAGATCTCGAGCGAGACGGGAGGTGCGTGATGGGAGTGGTCATCGGCGTCATGATCGGCTACGCGTTGGGGTGCCGGGCGGGGCCGGAGGGATGGTCGGAGACTCTGGAGGCGTGGCACACGATCTCCACGTCGAAGGAGGTCAGGGACTTCGCCGACGGGGCGCTGGCCATTGCCCGCGACCTCCTCGAGAAGAGGATCGAGGTGATCACCGGCATCCTCGGTGCTCCGGACGACTCCTCACGTCTGCGCCCCGTGGCGTAAGGGGCGAGGGCGACACGAGCGAAAAAGGGCACGCTGACCGATGAGATTCGTCGACGAGTACAGGGACCCGACGGCGGCCGCTGCGTTGGTGGCACAGATCACGGCGCTGGCCGGTGACGACGCGTTCAAGTTCATGGAGGTGTGCGGCGGCCACACCCACACCATCTACCGGCACGGGATAGAGCACGTCCTTCCGGGCAACGTCGAGCTCGTGCACGGACCCGGTTGCCCGGTGTGCGTCATCCCGATGGGGCGGGTGGACGACGCGATCGCCGTCGCCAATGAGCGCGGCGTCATCTTCACCTCGTTCGGCGACATGATGCGCGTGCCCGGAAGCAACGGAAGCCTGCTCGAAGCCAAGGCCGGCGGCGCCGACATCCGCTTCGTGTACTCGCCTCTCGATGCGCTCCGGATCGCCGTGGAGAACCCGGACCGCAACGTCGTCTTCTTCGCCGTCGGCTTCGAGACGACCGCGCCGTCGACCGCTCTCACACTGCTCGAAGCCCGGGCTCAGGGGGTCGCCAACTTCTCGGTCTTCTCCAACCACGTGACGATCGTCCCGCCCCTCCGGGCCATCCTCGAGTCCCCGGACCTCCGCCTCGACGGCTTTTTGGGGCCGGGGCACGTCTCGACCGTGGTCGGGCAGCGTCCCTACCGGTTCGTACCCTCCGAGTACGGACTCCCCCTGGTCACAGCCGGATTCGAGCCGCTCGACATCCTGCACGCCATAGCCATGCTGCTCACTCAGATTCGCCAGGGCCGATGCGAAGTCGAGAACCAGTACTCGAGGGTCGTACGCGAGGGGGGCAACCCACGCGCCCTCGCTGTCTTGGCCGAGGTCTTCGAGCTCCGCCCTCATTTCGAGTGGCGGGGCCTGGGATTCATTGCGCAGAGCGGCCTCAAACTGCGCCCGGAATTCGCGGCGTTCGACGCCGAACTCCGTTACTCCATTCCCAATGTCCGGGTGGCGGATCCCAAGGCATGCCAGTGCGGCGAGGTGCTCAAGGGCGTGATCAAGCCCTGGGAATGCAAGGTGTTCGGCACTGCCTGCACCCCCGAGACCCCCATCGGGACCTGCATGGTGTCCTCCGAGGGAGCGTGCGCGGCGTACTACAACTTCGGGCGGATGCACCGGGAGGCCGCGGTGACGCTGGGGCGGCGGAGCGGATCGCCCGCATGAGCGTGTCCACGTCGGGGGCAGCGGTCCGGGTGCGACTCCGCGTTGCCGGCCTGGTCCAGGGCGTCGGGTTCAGGCCCTACGTGCACCGACTGGCCACCGAGCTCGACCTGGTGGGCCACGTCGGCAACGACACCCGGGGTGTCTTCATTGAGGTCGAGGGCACGTCGGAGTCGACTGAGGAGTTCATCAGCCGTCTCGTGACGGACGCGCCCCGTCCGGCCCGCATCGACGACGTGGTGACCCGCCCTATGGCGCCGAGCGGCGCGTCGGGATTCGCCATCGTCGAGAGCCGGGGCCGCGGCACGATTCGGACGTTCGTGTCACCCGACATCGCGACGTGTGCGGACTGCCTCGCCGAGCTGTTCGACCCGGACGACCGGCGGGCCCGCTACCCGTTCACCAATTGCACCAACTGCGGCCCCCGCTTCACCATCACCCTCAGCCTCCCCTACGACCGGCCCAACACGACCATGCGCGGGTTCTCCCTGTGCGAGGCCTGCGCGTCCGAGTACCACGACCCCGCCGACCGGCGCTTCCATGCGCAGCCGATCGCCTGCGCCGTCTGCGGCCCACGCCTGTGGCTGGAGCACTCGGCCGGCTCGGATCCGGTGGTCGGCTCGGACGCGGCCATCGCCGCCGCCCAGGCGGCGCTGGCGCGGGGGGAGATCGTGGCCATCAAGGGTCTCGGGGGGTACCACCTCGCCTGCGACGCAGGCTCCGATGCCGCCGTAGAGCGGCTCCGGACTCGCAAGCAACGTCTTGCGAAGCCGTTCGCCGTGATGGCCCGGGACCTCGACACTGCCCGCACGCTGGCCCGGCTCGATTCGTCCGAAGCGGACCTCCTCACCTCGGCCCAGCGACCCATCGTCCTCCTGCGCCGTCGCACGGACCAGGCCGAAGGGGTCATCTCGGCGGCGGTGGCCCCCGGAAACCCGCGGCTGGGGGTGCTGCTTCCCTATACGCCGCTGCATCATCTCCTCTTCGCCCCGGTCCCGGATGCCGGTGCCGGGTACCCCACGCCGGACGTGCTGGTCATGACGAGTGGCAACCTCACCGACGAGCCGATCTGCTACGAGGACGACGAGGCTCGGCGACGGTTGGGAACCATCGCAGACGCGTGGCTGGTGCACGACCGCCCCATCCATGTCCCGTGCGACGACTCGGTCGTCGAGATCGACCCGGGCCGCGGGTGCGAGGTACCGATCCGGCGTGCACGGGGGTACGCACCCCTCCCGGTCCGGCTCCCGTTCTCGGCGCAGGCCACGCTGGCGGTGGGGGGTGAGTTGAAGAACACCTTCTGCCTCGCATCGGGCCACGACGCCTTCATGAGTCAGCACATCGGCGACATGGGCAGCCTCGAGACCTGGGCGGCCTTCGAGCGATCGATCCGTCAGCTGGCCGGACTGTATGGCATCCGGGCGTCCCACCTGGCCGCAGACGCCCACCCGGGTTACCAGACCAAACGCTGGGCGGAGGACGCCTCGCCGCGCCCCGTGGCCGAGGTCCAACACCATCACGCCCACATCGCGTCGGTGATGGCCGAGCACGAGGTGCCGGCGGGCCGTTCCGTCATCGGCATCGCGTTCGACGGGACGGGGTTCGGAACGGACGGCACCATCTGGGGCGGTGAGGTCATGGTGGCCGGCTACGGCGCCTTCGAGCGCGTGGGGCACCTCGCAACTGTGCCGCTCCCTGGTGGTGACGCCGCCATCCGTCGACCCTGCCGGACCGCATTGGCGCACCTGTGGGCCGCCGGGATCGACTGGGCGGAGGACCTGCCCCCGACGGGCGCGGTCACGCCCGAGGAGCGGGTCGTGCTGTTGCGCCAACTCGAACGTGGGACCGGGTGCGTGGCGACATCGAGCATGGGACGCCTCTTCGACGCGGTGAGCTCGCTGCTGGGCCTGCGGCACCATGCGACCTACGAGGCGGAGGCGGCCATCTGCCTGCAATGGGCGGCCGAAGAGGCTCTGGGTCGCGGTATCCCCGCTCAGCGTTACCGCTTCGACCTGGCCGGTGAGGAGTTGGATCCCTCCCCGGTCCTCCGGGCGCTCGTGGCCGACCTCCGTGGCGGTGCCGACGCGGGCGCCATGGCGGCCGGCTTTCACGTCGCGGTGGCCCATCTGATCGGTGCCGTGGCCGAACGGCAGCGGACGCGCACGAGCATCGACGTGGTCGCCCTGAGCGGAGGGGTCTTCCAGAACTCCCTGCTGCTCGGCCTCGCCCGCCAGGACCTCGAGGCGCGCCATTTCGGCGTTCTGACCCACCGGGTCGTCCCACCGAACGACGGCGGCCTCGCACTGGGCCAGGCAGCGGTCGCGGGCTACCGTGCGGCCGCGGCCGGGACGGGTTCAGCGTGGCGGGGGTGAACACGACCGAGGGACTCCCGTTCGGAGCCGGACCGGCTGAAGATCTGGCGCCCGCCGCGTTGGCGCTCGCCCGCCGGTTCGCCGCCGGGGCCACCCTGTGGTGCGTGGCACCACAGTGGCCCGCCCACGCCCGTCACGTCGCCGTGGAGTTCGTGCACCCGGTCATTGTGGGGAAGCGGGCCCTGCCGGCGGTCAGCGTCGACGGGCCCGAACCAACCGAGTCGGTGCGCCTGCTCTCCCGACCCGGAGACCTCCTCCTCTGCGTGAGCACTGCGGAGGACCCGCTGGCCGCCGAGCTGGTCACGCGGTCCGGCGCCTGGGGCCTGACCAGCCTCTGGCTGGGTGCCGGCCCGAGACCGGGGCGGGTGGGAGGCACCGCACGCGCCGACCACGTGGTGTGGCTCGAAGGCGCCGACCCGGCCGTTGCCGCGCGCTCGGGCGACCTCGTGATGCTCTACCACTTGCTGTGGGAGCTGACCCATGTCGTCTTCGAGCATCCCGGGCTCCTCACCCCAAAAGACGAGTGCACGGACAGCGTCTGCGTGACGTGCTCGGACGAGGGGCGGGTGGCCGAGGTCCGCGCCGTGCTGACTGACGGACGGGTCGAGGTGCTGGCGGGCGGCCGGGCCGAGCTGGTCGACTGCAGGCTTGTCGACGGCCTGCGACCGGGTGATCTCGTCCTGGTGCACGCCGGCGTGGCGGTCACCGGCCTCGTCGCGGGGCACGGATCGTGAGCACCGAGCCCACAGGCTTCCTCTATCCCTTCATCGACGCGGAGGAGCGGGACGCGGGGGTCCTCGTGAGCGACCTCGTCATGTCGGCCAGGGCCAAGATGCAGCAGTCGGCCTCCCTGCGCGCCGCCACGATTGCCTGCTGCGCGCAACAGGTGGAACGCGCCGGGGCCGCCATGGCGGAGCGCTTCGTCCGCGGTGGACGGCTGTTCACCTTCGGCAATGGCGGGAGCGCGACCGATGCGCAGGGGACGGCGGAGCTCTTCCGCCACCCACCGCAGCGGAGCCCGTTGCCTGCCTTGTCATTGGTTGACGACCAGGCCGTCCTCACCGCCCTCTCCAACGACGTGGGCTTCGAGCTCGTGTTCTCGCGACAGCTCATCGCCTACGCGGGTGAGCTCGACATCGCCGTCGGCTTCTCCACGAGCGGGGATTCGGCGGACATGCTGCGCGCATTCGAGGAGGCAGCGCGCCGGGGCCTCCTGACGATCGGCCTCTGCGGCTACGAGGGGTCGGGCATGGCGACGAGCGCTGCCGTCCAGCATTGCCTGGTCGTGCGCTCCGAGAGCGTTCACCGGATTCAGGAGGTCCAGGATGCCCTGACGCTCGCCCTGTGGGATTCCGTCCAGTGCCACCTGCCGACGCTCGCCGGCATCGGCGCCTCGGGATGCCCGTCATGAGCGACGCTGCACCCGAAGCGGTCGCGGGCAACGGGCAGGCCGGGACGGGCGACAGGGAGGCTGCGGTCTTCGGGCGGATCGAGGCGTTCCGGCGCCGACGGCCCCGCCTCCGCGACGAGGTCGTGACCCTGGCCCACGGGGCGGGCGGCAAGGCGTCGGCCGCCCTGCTCGACGCCGTCTTCCTCCCCGCCTTCGATCCCGAGGACGCGACGGGCTCTCGACACGCCCAGACCGACGCCGCCTTGGTGGACCTCCCCTCGGGTGACCGTCTGGCGTTCAGCACCGACTCCTACGTCGTGAAACCGCTCCGCTTCCCGGGCGGTTCCGCCGGCAAACTGGCCGTGCACGGGACCATCAATGACCTGGCCATGATGGGGGCGCGCCCGATCGCGCTCTCCGCCGCCTTCGTGCTCGAGGAGGGGATGCCGATCGACGTCCTGCGCGAGGTGGTGGCCGACATGGCTGAGGCGGCGGCGGCGGCCGGTGTCCGGGTTGTGACGGGTGACACCAAGGTGGTCGACCGGGGCGCGGCGGACGGCATGTACATCACCACTGCGGGTGTGGGCGTCGTTCCCGCCGGTCGCGACCTTGCCGCTGCCAAGGTGACCGTCGGGGACGTCGTGCTCGTGTCGGGCACCATGGGCGACCACGGGACAGCGGTCATGCTGGCCCGCGGGGACCTGGCCCTGGAGGCGGACATCGAATCGGACACGGCCCCGCTGCACGGAATGGTGGAGGAGCTTCTCGCAGCTGCGCCGGACACTCGCTGGCTGCGCGACTCGACCCGCGGGGGTGTGGGCACCGTGTGCAACGAGCTGGCCCGCGACGCCGACCTCACCGTTGTGCTCGACGAGCAGGCGCTCCCTGTCCTCCCTGCCGTCGCCGCCGCCTGCGAGCTCCTGGGGATCGACCCGCTCTACGTGGCCAACGAGGGGAAGCTCGTCGCCGTGGTGCCGCCAGATCAGGCGGATGCGGCCCTCGCCGCGCTGCGCGCCGTACCGCTCGGGTCGCAGGCAGAGCGGGTCGGCCAGATTCACGGTGAACCGCCTGGCATTGTGGTCCTCCGGACCTCCATGGGCGGGACCCGCATCGTCGACATGCTCGTCGGCGACCCGCTCCCGCGCATCTGCTGACGGCTGCCCTCAGCGAGCCCGGGTCACCACTCCGTGGAGTGGGTGAGCGTCCGTTCCAAAATGCCCAACGTGGCGCGCAGGGCCGACTCGGGAATGATGGGAAAGATATCGGCCTCTTTCCACTGGGGGTCGATGGTCGACCAGTCGTAGTACGAGGTGACGAGGGTCCCGTTCTCGGCCGGCTCGAGCCGGTAGCCGTACACGTGGCCGATCTGCGGCTTGATCTGGCCCTGAATGGTCCAGGCGATCTCCCGGTCGGGCTCGAAGGTCGTGATGTGGACCGTGACGTCGTAGCGACCCATCGGAAAGTCGTTCAGTGCTTCCCTGTCCATGTGGATCACGAACTCGTCCCCCACCTTGGTGGCAGGCACGCCGCTCGAGTCCATCAACATGCCGGAACTGTCGATGGTGACGTGCCCCCTGGGGTCGCTGAGCAGAGCGAAGATGCGCCCCGGCTCGACGGGGATGGTCCGCTCCACCTCCATGCGCTCCACGCTCGTCGTCTCGTCGGCCCCGGCGGTCTCGTCGCTCATGGGCGCGATTGTGCCACCCCATGACGGTGCCCACCCGGCCCCGTCCTCATGGCCCACCCTCCCGCACGAGCGAGGCATCGAGCCCGAGCAGCTGCACCGTCGTCTGTCCGGACCGCAGGGCCTCGAAGAATCCCGCCTCTTTCGCCTCCCGGTCCTGCCCGGCGGCCACGACGTCGGCAACGGCGTCACCCGGGACGAAGGACACACCGTCCACGTCGGCCACCACCCAGTCCCCCGCCGACACCCGAACGCCGCCCACCCGCACCGGGGCCCCGACGGTTCCCGGCTTGTCCTTTGTCGCACCGGTGAGCGCGATGGCGGAGGAGAACACCGGGAATCCGTGGGCCTCCAGGGCGGCGACGTCGCGCACCCCACCGTCGAGGACCAGCCCGGCCAGCCCCGCGGCCTGGGCCCCCGTCGTCAGCACCTCCCCCCAGTAGCCCCGGTCGGCCACCTGCCCCACGTCCACCACGAGCACGCTCCCCCGCGGTGCGGTGGTCACGGCGACGTGCACCGCCAGGTTGTCCCCCGGCGTGCAGCCCACGGGGTAGGCAGGGGCGGCCAGGGTCGCACCGGACCAGGCCGGTCGCAGCCTGCGGTGCGCCGCCAGGCCACCCGACTCTCCGATGGTGGCCGAACCGAGTCGCGCCAGCGCCGCGGCGATGTCGTCGGAATTCGAAAGCATGTCGTGATCCTCCTCGGTCGGTCGATTGAGCATTCGACCACCGGGCGGGGGTACGGCACCAGCCGTACACTCCTCGACGTGACCGACCACATGGTGATCGTGACGCAGGTCGCCCCCTACGCCGACGGGCCGGCGGGTGTGCACGGTGTGCTCGGACAGGCCGCCACCGGCCTGTCCGAGGTCGCCGGCCTGGGCGGTCTCTCCCCCACGGTGGTGACCGACGTCCGCGACATTTCGCCCGACCGGCTGGCGGCCACGCGCGTCCTCGCCCTCTTCACCATCGGCGAGACCCCGTGGTCCGCACCGCAGAAGGCCGCCATGGTGCGGGCCTGGCGCCAGGGCGACCTCCGCATCCTCGGCGTCCACTCTGCCACGGACGCCAACCACCAATGGCCCGCCTACGGCGACATGATCGGGGCCCGCTTCGACGGCCATCCTTGGACACAGGACTTCACCATCGACGTCGTCGACCCCGACCACCCTTCGACCGCCCACCTCGGCCGCCAGTGGCACTGGCACGATGAGGTCTACCTCTTCACGGGCCTCCGACCCCATGCCCGCGTCCTGCTCCGCCTGGCCGACGACCAGGTCGATCTGTCACAACCGGGCGGCCGCGTCCCCGAGTGCGGTTTCCCTCTGGCCTGGAGCGTCGAGGACGGCGAAGCCCGGACCTTCTACAGCGCATTGGGCCACTTCCCGGGGGCGTGGGAGACACCGGCCTACCTGCGACATCTGGCCGGGGGCCTCGCCTGGCTGACGACGAGCGCCTAGCCTGACGCCCATGTCAGGGTCATCGCTGCCCGAGGTGATGGCGGCGGCCGTCTACCGGTCACCGGGCGTGGTCACGGTGGAGGAGCGCACGGTCCCGCGCCCCGGGCCCGATCAGCTGGTCGTGCGGGTGCACTCGTGCGGCATCTGCGGGTCCGACATCCACCAGCTGCGCGACGGGTGGGGGTTCACACCGGGCGCCGTGGCGGGCCACGAGTGGAGCGGCACGATCGCCGCTCTGGGCGATGACGTCACGGGTTGGTCGATCGGCGAGCTCGTCGTCGGTGGGCCCGGACAACGCTGCGGCACCTGCCGGCGCTGCCTCGAGGGCAAGCCCTCGCAGTGCGAGAACCGCAGCAGCATGACCGGCGAGCAGGCGGACGGCGCCTTCGCCGAGTACATCGTGTGCCGCGCCGCGGGCGTCCTGCGTCTCCCCGAGGGCCTCTCGCCCCGGCATGCCGCGCTGGCCGAGCCCCTCTCGGTGGCGTTGCACGGCATCACACGCTCGGGCGTGGCGCCGGGTGACCGGGTGATGGTCTTCGGCGCCGGTCCGATCGGTGCATTGAGCGTGGCCGCCCTCCGGTGCATGGGCATCTCCGACATCACCGTGGTGGAGCCGCACGAGGGGCGCCGCCGCCTGGCGGCCGACCTCGGTGTGACCGCCATCGTCGATCCGGAGGACCTCGACGTCTTCCCGCCCTGGGAGCCCGAACGCATGTCGACGCGGGCCGTCGACGTCGTCCTCGAGTGCTCGGGACACCGGGCCGCCATCGAAGCGGGCTTCTGCCAGCTCGCCCGCGGTGGCATGTTGGTCATGGTCGGCGCCGGCATCGATCATCCGACCTTCGACATCAACCGCATGATTCTCAACGAGCTCACCGTGACCGGCTCCTTCGTGTACGACCAGGGGGGCTTCGAACGGGCGCTCGAGCTCCTTTCGTCCGACGGGTTCCCCTCGGAGCTCCTCATCGATCCCGTGGACATCCCGCTCTCGGCCATAGAGGACACGTTGGAGGCGCTGGCCGCAGGTCGTATCGCCGGCAAGGTCATGGTCGTCCCGGAGGTGCAGTCCTGATGCCACATCCCTTCTATCCGTCGGGCAATCCGCGCTTCAACCACGTGGCGATGTCGCTGCCGGCCGACCTCCTCGACGCCACCAACCGCGCCGACGTCTGCCGCTTCTTCGACGAGGTGATGGGCTTCACCGAAATGGAGGTGATGACCGAGGACCGGCGGCGGCTCATCATGAGCTGCGTCCATTGGGACCAATTCATCTTCCTCATCGCCGAGGACGACCCCATGCGCTGCCCCCGCATGGACCACTACGGCTTCTCGGTGGGCACGCTCGACGAGCTGCGCGGCCTGCAGGAGCGCGCCGAGGCCTTTCGCAAGACGGACGACCGCATGGAGCTCATCGACCTGCACGTCGACGACCAGGGGGTCGTCAAGATCCACTCCCTCTACCTCCACTACCTCCTCCCGATGATGATCGAGTTCCAGTACTGGGAGTTTCCCGAGCCGGCGCTGGGCTCGTCATGACAGCGCGGTTCCTCGACCTCCACACACCGGGCACCCCGTTGCTGATGCCCAATGCCTGGGATATCGGGTCGGCCGTCCTGTTCGCCACACTCGGGTTCGCCGCCATCGCCACCACGAGCGGCGGGTTCGCCGCCACACGGGGACGTCTCGACGGCGCCCTGTCCAAGGACGAGGTCCTGGCGCACGCCGGTGAGCTGGCCGGGGCGGTCGACGTGCCGGTCTCGGCCGACCTCGAGAACTGTTTCGCCCACGATCCCGACGGCGTGGCCGCCACCATCACGGCCGCCGTCGGGCTCGGGCTGGCCGGCGGGTCCGTGGAGGACTTCACCGGCGACCGCGACGCCCCCATCTACGAGCTGTCGCACGCCGCCGAGCGGGTGCAGGCGGCCGCGGAGGCGTCCAAGGGCGATTTCGTGCTGACGGCCCGGGCCGAGAACTACCTGCACGGCCGGGAGGACCTGGCCGACACCATCGCTCGGCTGCAGGCCTATCAGGAGGCGGGTGCCGACGTCCTCTTCGCCCCCCGGGTGGTGGACCCGGCCGACCTGCGTCAGTTGCTCGGCTCGGTCGACGTCCCGGTGAGCGTGCTCGCCCTGCCGGGCGCGCCCGATGTCGCCACCCTCGGCGAACTCGGCGTGAGCCGGATCTCCGTGGGTGGAGCGATCGCCGTTGCGGCCTACGGCGCCGCCATCAACGCCGTCACCGAGCTCCGCGACCAGGGCACCTACGGCTACTGGGACCTGGCCGCCGTGGCCCGTCCGGTGGTCCGGGACGCGTTCACTCGCTGAGCGCGACCGTCACCTCAATCTCGACGGCGCCGTTGCGCGGGAGCGCGGCCACGCCGATGGCTGAGCGGGTGTGGCGCCCCGCCTCGCCGAAGACGTCGGCCAGAATCTTGCTCGCCCCGTCCACCACCGCTGGCTGCTGATGGAAGTCGGGCGCCGAGGACACGTAGCCCGTCACCGTCAGGACCCGCTCCACGCGGTCGAGCGAGCCCAGCGCCTCCTGGAGGACGGCCAGCGCGTTCAGCGCACAGACGGCGGCGGCCGCGGTCCCCTCTTCCGTCGTCACGGTCTCGCCCAGTCGCCCGAGGCAGGTCAGTTCCCCGGCAATGCGGGGCAGTTGCCCAGACGTGCGCGCCACGCCGTTGTGCACGACCACGGCGTCGAGCGGGTCGTGCGGCGGATGTGGCCCGTGCAGCGTGAGGCCCAGTTCGGCGAGCCGGGCGCCGATCCTTCCCTCGCTCACCGCATGTAGGGGTAGACGCTCATGAAGTTCTCGTTGACCTTCTCGGGCAGCGGGAAAATCCCACCGAGCTGCTTGGAGCCCCAGATGATCTTGGCCGAGCGCTCCACCAGCGCCGTGTTGTGCATCGTCTTTTGCATCGTCGTCCCGATGGCCACCATGCCGTGGTTGGCGATCAGCGCCGCGCCCCGGTTCTCCAGGGCCTTCACCACCTGTTCGGCCAGCTCGGCCGAACCGCTCGGGCAGTACTCGGTGCAGCGGATGTCGCCCCCCAGGTACACGGTGAACTCGTCGATGCAGCTCGGGATGTCCTGATGGGCAACGGCGAACATGGTGGCGTACACGGCATGCGAGTGGATGCACACGGCGATGTCCTCGTAGGCGTTCATGGCCGCCAGGTGGAGGTACTTCTCGGAAGTCGGGCCGCGCGCCCGGACACGACGTCGCCGGCCGGGTCGACGATCACGATGTCGTCTTCGGTCATGACGCGGTAGTCGAGCGAGGACGGTGTGACAGCGATGTTGCCGTCCTCCATCCGGGCCGAGATGTTGCCCGACGTGCCCTCGACGAGGCCCTTCTCGAGGAGCTCTTTCGCGGCGGCGACGATCTGTTCTGGTGCGTTCTCTATGAAGGCCATGGCCCGGGGTCTCCTCACAACTGAGGGGCGAACGTCCTCGCCCGGCGGTCGCCCGATCGTACAGCGCCTGACACGGCTGTCAGGGAAAGGCGCTGGGGGTACTCTCTGGCCCCATGGGACTCCTCAATGGTCGAGCGGCGGTGGTGACGGGTGCGGGCCGGGGCATCGGGCGGGACATCGCCCTCTGCCTGGCGTCGGAGGGCGCCAAGGTCGTCGTCAATGACGTCGGCGTCACGCTGGGGGGTGCCGGCACGGAAGAGGACCCCGCGGCACAGGTGTGCAAGGAGATCGAGGCGGCGGGGGGCAGCGCCGTGCCCAACTACGACTCGGTGAGCGACTTCGAGGGCGCCGGCCGGATCATCGGTGCCGCGGTCGACAACTTCGGGTCGATCGACATCGTCGTGAACAACGCGGGGATCGTGCGCGACCGGACCATCGTGAAGATGGACGAGGCGGACTACGACGCCGTCATCGCCGTCCACCAGAAGGGCACGTTCAACACGGTGCGGCACGCCGCGCCCCTGATGAAGGACGCCGGCTACGGGCGGATCGTCAACATCACCTCGTCGGCCGGGTTGCGGGGCAACTTCGGGCAGACGAACTACGGCGCCGCCAAGGCCGCCATCATGGGTATGACGTTCGTCTGGGCCCTGGAGCTCGGTCGCTACGGCATCACGGTGAACGCCGTGGCCCCGGCGGGCTTCACCCGTATGACCGAGAACCTGTTCGCGGGCGCGGAGCCGCCGGCCGACCAGGACCCCGCCCTCAACGCGCCGCTGATCGCCTTCCTGGCCTCCGAGGATGCCTCCTACGTCAACGGGCAGGTCCTCGGGCGCACGGGCTTCGCCTACACCCTGTTCCAGACGCCGCGGCAGATCGCCACCATGTGGCGGGAGGGAGGCTGGACGCCCCAGGAGGTGGCCGACCACTTCCACGAGGTGCTCGGGCAGCACCTCCAGCCCGTCGGCATGGGCGATCACCCCCTTTTGGGCAAGAAGGACTAGGGAGCGGGCCAGGTCCGGGCGGACCCGGCCCGGGCCTTGTCCTCGGGACGACCGCCTCCCACCCTGGGTAGGGTGGG
This sequence comes from uncultured Acidimicrobiaceae bacterium, assembly GCA_963742035.1. Taxonomy (GTDB): domain Bacteria; phylum Actinomycetota; class Acidimicrobiia; order Acidimicrobiales; family RAAP-2; genus Bog-473. Next base: position 35,778 of record CAVUKH010000007.1, on the reverse strand, counting down.
CATGCTGACATCAGACCATTCAGGGAGGGCACCCATGCTCGTGCGCGACAAGATCTACATCAACGGGGCCTGGGTCCCCTCGACCGGCAAGGGCGCCCTCGAGGTCATCGACTCGGCCACCGAAGAGGTCTTCGCCACCATTCCGGAGGGCACGCCCGAGGATGTCGACAAGGCCGTCGAGGCCGCTGCTGCTGCCTTCCCCGGCTGGGCCGCCACGTCCCGGGAGGAGCGGGGCAAGCTGCTGACCCGGATCGGAGAGGCGCTCGGCGCCCGCACGGACGAGCTGGCCCAGGTCATCTCGCACGAAGTGGGCATGCCGATGACCCTGTCGGGATCCATCCAGGTGGGCCTGCCCGCCGGTGCGTTCGCCGATGCCGCCGCCGCCGCCGAGGGCTTCGAATGGGAGGAGGAGGTGGGGAACTCCCTCGTCGTCCGTGAGCCGGTCGGGGTCGTGGGCGCCATCACGCCATGGAACTACCCGTTGTACCAAGTCGTCCTGAAGGTCGCCCCCGCGCTGGCGGCCGGCTGCACCGTGGTGCTGAAGCCGAGCGAGGTGGCGCCGATCAACGCGTTCCTCCTGGCCGACGTCATCGACGAGGTGGGGCTCCCGGCCGGCGTGTTCAATCTGGTCAGCGGGGTCGGGCCCGTCGTCGGTGAAGCGATCGCCGCCCACCCCAAGGTCGACATGGTGTCCTTCACCGGCTCCACCCGGGCCGGGCGGCGGGTCATGGAGCTGGCGGCCCAGGGCGTCAAGCGGGTCTCGCTCGAGCTCGGTGGCAAGTCGGCCAATATTCTGCTCGACGACGCCGACTTCGCCACGGCGGTCCCCGCGGGGCTCTTCGGTTGCTACATGAACACCGGCCAGACCTGCTCCGCCCTCACCCGGATGCTCGTTCCCCGGGACAGGTTGGCGGAGGTGGAGGAGATGGCCGTGGCCGGAACGGCGGGCTTCGCTCCCGGCGACCCCTTCGAAGCGGGCAAGCTCATCGGGCCGCTCGTCTCGGCCGTCCAGCGCGACCGCGTGCGGGGCTACATCAACAAGGGGATCGAAGAGGGGGCCAAGCTGATCGTCGGCGGCGCCGACGCTCCCGAGGGGCTCGACAAGGGCTTCTTCGTGCAGCCCACCGTCTTCTCCGACGTCACTCCCGACATGACCATCGCCAAGGAGGAGATCTTCGGGCCGGTGCTCGTTCTCATGCCCTACGACACCGAGGAAGAGGCGATTGAGATCGCCAACGGCACGCCGTACGGGTTGGCCGGCGCGGTCTGGAGCGGTGACGCCGACCGGGCCGAGCGTGTGGCGCGCCAGTTGCGCACCGGGCAGGTCGACATCAACGGTGGGAACTTCAACCCCAGCGCGCCCTTTGGTGGCTACAAGCAGTCGGGCTTCGGGCGTGAGCGCGGCAAGTACGGTCTCGAGGAGTTCGTCGAGACCAAGTCGATGCAGCGCTGAGGGTCGTTTCGCACATCCGCCCGACGGGCGAATAATTTGACGCGCCTCGGCGTCGTTGCGCGCCGAGCCGTTCGGCCGGCTGAGTACGAGGAGGGGCGGGAGGGCACATGAGCACGGCGCGCAACGGAGCGGTCGAGATCTACTACGAGCAGTTCGGCGATCCGGCCTCCCCGACCCTCCTTCTGGTCAACGGCCTTGGATCACAGTGCTTGAACTACGACGTGTCGTGGTGCCAGATGTTCTGTGACGAGGGATTCCACGTCGTGCGGTTCGACAACCGCGATGTCGGGCTTTCGACGAAGCTCGACGGCACGGACTATGCCCTGGTCGACATGGCGGACGACGCCGTGGTGGTGCTCGACGCCATGGGGGTCGACAAGGCGCACGTGATGGGCTGCTCCATGGGCGGAATGATCGTGCAGCGCCTCGCGCTGCGTCACCCGGACCGCGTCCTCTCCCTGACGTCGGTCATGTCGCGAACCGGCGAGCCCGGCTACGGCGAGAGCTCGGAGGAGGCCTTGGCCTTTCTGCTGGCGCCGGCGGCGCCGTCTCGCAGCGCCTACATCGACCGGCAGGTCGCCGCCCTTCACGTCTACGGGTCGAAGCGCGAATGGCTGGACGACGACGCCATCCGGGCCCGGGCGGCTGCCGCCTACGATCGCTGCTTCTGCCCGGAGGGGGTCGGGCGACAGATGCACGCGATCATGCAGGACGTTTCCCGCTCCGCCGAGCTGGCCGCATTGGACCTCCCCACTTTGGTGATCCACGGCAGCCAGGACACTCTCATCAACCCGAGCGGCGGCCGGCGCACGGCCGAGGTCATCCCCGGCGCTCGTTACGTCGAGATCGACGGCATGGGCCACGACTACCCGCCGCCGGTCTGGAAGGAGTGGGTCGCCGTCTGGTCGGACTTTGCCCACGCGGCGGTCGACGCCTGATCAGGGGGGCGACAGCAGGTCGCTCGGCGGAGCTTCCTCCCCTGTCCGGTGCTTCCACAGTGAGGCATTCGCCGCGGTGGCTGCCGTGAGCAGGCGACCGGCGAAGTAGGTCCACAGCAACAGCGCCAGAGCGATGCCGATCGCCCCGTAGAGGGCGGACTTCCGCGTCACCACGTGCGCCACGTAGGTAAAGGTGAGGATCTGCAACACGCCGACGCCGACGCCGACGATCAGTGCGCCCGGCAAGAGCGCCCACAAGGCACACTCGTCTCTCGGGAGGAGCCACGACGCCAGGAACCAGGCGGCGGCCGAGATGAGAATCGTCATGACGAAGGCCACGAGCCGCAGGCCCAGTGACTGCGACCCGATCCATGCGGTGAGGTCGCCCAGGCCGAACAGAACGGTGACGAACCCGATGAGGATGAGCGGACCCCACGGGCTGGGCTTGCGCCGCGGCTGGACGCGCCAGATCAGGCGATGCACGACCCAGAGCACGCGGACGAACGACCGCGCCGTCAGGGCGAGGGCGAAACCGCCCAGGACGAGGGCGGCGATTCGGTTCGCCAACGACATGGTGCTGGTACTGGCGACGGCACTGGCAAGCAGGCCCTCGATGCCCGCCGAACGGGCAGCGTCGCGCGGATCCTGGCCGGCGGCGGTGGACGCGAGCCCGAAGCCCGTGACCATGACGAAGGCGTAGGGGACCAGGAACATGAAGAGGCGGAAGGCCACGGCGGCGGCCAGCACCCCTCCCCCGCTCTGAGCGTCGCGCTCGACCGCCTCGAACGCGGTGTCGATGGACGCCGAGTCCGTCCGCCGGGCTTCGATCCCGGCTCGTGTGCGCTCCGCGCGTTCTCGCAGTTGGGCGACCCGGTCCCGGACGGACTCACGCGTGCTCGGCGCGACAGAGACCTCGCTCACCTCCGGCGCCGCAGCCAGGCCGGAGTGGTCCTCCTCAGGGTCCTGAGCTGTGGCCATACCGCATTCTTCACCCCAGCCCGACGGGTGGGGTGCTTGGTCGGCGACCCGGCGTCAACGATCCCATCCGCTCGCCCGGCGATCTCTTAGGATCCCGCCGTGCGGATGAGTGCCCGTCGGCGGCTGCATGTCTCCCTCGGCGCCGTGCTTGCATGCACACTTCTCCTCTCCGTGTGCGTCCAGGCCGCACCGGTGACGCCCTCCTCGGCCATGCGTCCGCTGGTCGGCGCCTACTACTACCTTTGGAATCCGCAGAACTTCGCCGGTGGCACGCTGCGGGCCCACCTCGTGCCTCCGCAAGTTCCCGGCTCCTCGCAGGTCAACTCCCAGAGTCCGCAGACGGCGGCCCGGGACATCACGAACGCTCGCCAGGCCGGGATCAACTTCTTCGCCGTCGACTGGTGGCCGTACGATCCCGGCTACTCGGGCGCGGACTACCGGGCCGCCGACGGGTCGATGAAGGACTTCCTGGCTGCGCCGAACATCGCGAAGATTCGTTTTGCGATGTTCTACGAAACATGGAACCTGGGCTTCGATCCGGGGCGTGAGTCCACTCCCGTCACGTTCCAGATGGAGCTGCACTTCGACGCCGACATGCTGACGTTCGCCAAGAAGTACTTCGACAACCCGTCGTACCTCCGCGTCCACGGACGACCGGTGGTCTTCCTGTACCTGACGCGCACGCTCACCGGAGACGTGGCGGGCATGATCGAGGGTGCACGAACAGTGCTCAAAGCGAAAGGCTTCAACCCGTTCTTCATCGGAGACGAGGTCTACTGGCGTGTCACCCCGGAGAACCCCGACCCGGCGGGCCCGATACTGACCACGACGCCACAGGCGGCGCGTATCGAGCAGTTCGACGCCGTCACCTCCTACATCCTCTATTACGGAGACCCGAACTTCTTCCTGGGCCCGACCGAGGACTTCACCGGCTATCCCGGCACCACGGACATCGTGGCCGACGAACGGCATCTCCTCAGCGAGTACAGCGCCGCGACCGGCGGCCGCGTACCGGTCATCCCCGATGTCTCGTCGAGCTTCAACGATCGGGGCTTCCGGCTACCGACGAACCATCCCGCCCAGCCGCGCCAGTGGCTGCCCGGCGAGGGCCCGGCGTCGACGCTCGACCACCTCTTCCGCTGTGTCGCCCTCCCGGAGATCGATCCCTCACTCCCGATCGTCATGGTGACGTCGTGGAACGACTGGAACGAGGACACGGGCATCGAGCCGATCGGCGGGACCCCGACCCATACCGACGACAGCCCCTCGGGCAGCGCCTACACCCAGGGCTACACCTACGGGGGCGAGGGGCGAGCCGCCCTCCGGGTGCTGCGCACGGACACCACGCTTCTCCATCAGATGTTGGGGACCAGAGGCGCTGCGAGTCAAGGCGCCCGCTCGAGTGACACCAGGTCATGTTGAAGGTCCGATCAGGAAATCTCGTCGACGGTCCCCTGGGGCGTAGGGTACGTAGGCACGCCCGTCAGGGCTTCGGAGGCTCTTCGTGGTCAGCGCCTGGCGAGTGCGCCCAAAGGAGCATCATGACGGCATCTGAGTGTGTACACGTGGCCGCGCAGCTCGACGAGGACCACGCACCTGAAACGAACGGCCGAATCGCTGTCTGCCGAAAGTGCGGCGCTCGAACGGACGGGCCCACAGGGGTGCACCATGTCGTGCAGGACGGTCGCGCCGGACGGTCGAGTGAGTGGCTCGTTGCCCAGTCGCGTCTGCGAGACATCGCGGATGCCAAAGTGCTCAGGGGCGAGTCACTCTCCTAGCTTGCCACCTGGTCCGCGTCGTCACGACTGGCGCCGGCGACTTCGCCCAGGCGCGCGCGGAGTCGCCCTTGGGCCGCCGTCATCAGGCGAAAGTCCACCTCCCTCACCCGGCGCGTTGTCCGAAACAGGTTCAGGCGCCCTCCAGCGGCACCAGGGTGATGGCGTCTTCGGGGCAAACGCTCACACAGAGGCCGCACTCGTGGCACTGATCGGCCCGCACCGCGTACGCCGTCATCCGGCGGTGGGCGGTCGTGCGGAGCTTGCCCAGCAACCCGAGGGCTGTGAAATCGTCGCTTTCCATCCGCCGCACCTCGAACACGTCGTTCGGGCAGATCCGGACGCAGTCCCGCTTCGCCTCGCAGCGGCCGTGGTCGATCAGGGGTCGGGTGGTCACGGCGCCTCGATCGCTCAGGTCGCCGTGAGGGGAGCGATCCAGCCGGGCGATTCGGTGCGCGCACCGGCGGCCACCCGCAGCCCGATGAAATTGCGTTGCGCCTCCACCGTCCCCGCCCCGAAGCACAGGCCCCGGATGTCGCGGTAAGCCCGTTCCAGCGGGTACTCGCGCGAGTAGCCGTAGCCCCCGTGGATCTGCATGGCCTCGTCGCAGACGAACTTGGCGGCCAGGTTGGCGGCCGTCTTGGCCATGGCGGTCTCGAGCGCCGGCGGCGTCCCGTGGAGTCCGGCCAGCCGTACGGCCCGGGCCAGCAACATCCGGGCCCCCTCCAACTGCACCGCCATGTCGGCCAGCTTCCATTGCAGGCCCTGGAGGTCGGCCAGCGGACGCCCACCGATGACGCGCTCGTGCATGTACCGCACCGCATGCTCGAGCGCCCCCTGCGCCGCCCCCACGCACATGGCCGCATTCCCGCAGCGCTCGTGATTGAGGTGCGACAGCAGCACCTTGAAGGCTGACGTGCTCGACGGGTCGCCGGCCAGCAGGACGTCATCGGCGGTGATCTCCACACCGTCGAAGGCCAGTTCGGCCTCCGTCGCGGCGTGGATCCCCATGCCCTTGTGGCGGCCCGTCACCGACACGCCTTCCCGGTCCGTCGGCACGATCACCGCACCGATGCCCTTGGCCCCCTCGCCGCCGGGCCAGCGGCACCAGACGAGCACCCCCTGGGCCACGTCGCCCAGGGTCGAGTAGTTCTTGTATGCGTTGAGGCGCCAGCGTCCCGGCCCGTCCTCGACCAGCGCGGCGCGCATGTTCTGCACCGCCGACCCCGCATCGGGTTCGGTGATCCCGATGCTGATGAGCGCCTCCCCGTCGGCGGCGGCCGGCAACCAGCGCTCCTTCATGGCGTCGGGGCCCAGGTGCTCGATCCCCCGGGGCGGACCGTTGAAGGTGAGCTGGCAGCAGATGGCCGACGACACGTCGGCCCGGGCGATCTCCTCCAGGACGATCGACGCTTCCACATCGCCCAGTCCCATTCCGCCCCACCGCTCTCCTACCGTGATCCGGAGCAGATCCGCCGCCGCCAGCGCCTTGCGCATCTCGGGTGAGACGGCGCCGGCCTCGTCGGCGTCATGGGCGCGGGGCGCGACCTCGCGCTCGGCCACATCGCGGGCGAGCTGGCGCAGCGCGGCCTGGTCCTCGCTCTCGGCCAGCAGGTCGACCGGGCCGGCGTGGGCGGCGTCGCCCATCAGTCGAGCTCGGTGCCGACGATGCCGACGAAGCTGACGCCCTCGCCCGGCGCGCCGCCCAGGTTGTGGGTCAGCCCGAGCGTGCGCCCGGCACCCACGGTGTCGATCTGGCGATCCGGCGGGGCCTCCCCCCGGAGCTGCAGCCAACATTCGAAGAGCATGCGCAGTCCGGAGGCGCCGATCGGGTGCCCGAAGGACTTCAGCCCACCGTCGGGGTTGACGGGCAGCTCGCCGTCGCGATCGAACGTGCCCGCCAGCACCTCCTTCCACGCCGTGCCCCGCTCGGCGAAGCCCAGGTCCTCCATGAGGACGAGCTCGGTCGGCGTGAAGCAGTCGTGCACCTCGGCCATGGCCAGCTGCGCCCTGGGGTCGGTGATCCCGGCCTGCGCGTAGGCATCGGCCGCCGACCGCACGACCTCCTCGAAGGTCGTGTAGTCGTAGGCGGGATCGATGGGGCCGGCGGCCGGGCCGGCCACGAAGGCCAGTGCCTTCACGTACAGGGGGTTGGCGCAGTACTTGGGCGCGTCCTCGACCCGGCAGATGATGGCCGCCGCCGAGCCGTCGCTCACGCCGCTGCAGTCGAAGACACCGAGATCCCCGGCGACCAGCGGTGCCTTGGCGATGGTCTCCATGGAGACCTCCTTCTGGAACTGGGCCCGGGGGTTGCGCGCCCCGTTCTGGTGGTTCTTGAAGGCGATCCGGCTCATGACCTCCTTCAGCTGGTCGCGATCGACGCCGTACTTGTGGGCGTAGGAGGGGGCCAGGAAGGAGAAGGCGGCGGGCGACGACAGGCCGGGATCGGTCCCGTCCCCCACGGCGCGGATGCCGGTCAGCCCCGAGTACCCCGTGTCCTTGAGCTTCTCCACGCCGATGGCCATGGCGGTGTCGTAGGCGCCCGAGGCAACGGCGTAGCAGGCGTTGCGGAAGGCCTCCGAACCGGTGGCGCAGTAGTTCTCGACGCGGGTGACGGGCTTGTAGTCGATTTTCAGGGGGCGCGACAGTGTCGTGCCACAGACCCCAGAGGTCATGGTGCCGAGCCAGAACGCATCGATGTCGGCCAGCGTCAAATTCGGGACCGAGGCCACCGCCTCGGTGGCGGCGTCGGTGAGGAGGTCGTCGACGCCCTTGTCCCACAACTCGCCGAAGCGGGTACAGCCCATGCCGATGACGGCCACCTGGTCGCGAATGCCCTTGCTGCCCATCGCCTTACGCTCCTTGCTCCACATCGTCGCCGCCGGCGCCCACCCGTCCGTCGGCCGGGCGGGCCTTCCAGAAGTAATTGTGCACGCCCTGGGCCGTCCAGACGCGCCGGAAGGTCATGGAGACCCGGTCGCCGATCTGCAGCTCCGACGCCACCACGTCGGTCATCTCGCAGCGGTAGCGTCCGCCGCCGTCGAAGTCGACGATGACGCCCACCACCGGCGGCGACAGGCTGAAGGCCAGGTGGTCGATGGTGAACGTGGCGACGGTCCCCGGCACGTCGGCGAGGCGCTCGGGCTGCATCTGGTCGATGGTGTGACACGACAGGCAGGCCCGGGTGGGTGGCATGTGGCGGAAGCCGCACACCTGGCAACGACTCCCGACGAAGGCGTACTTCCACTGCTCGGAGCGGTGCACGGTCGGGGCTCCCGGCCGCTCGGGATCGGGCCGCCGGGGCGGCTCCCGTCGCATCTGGCCCCGCCAGGTCAAGAAGGTGGCGTAGGGCAGGTCGTCCCGTCCCGCCGCGATCTGCTCGGCCACGGAGGGCACGCCGGCCTCGGACCGGGTCGCCTGCGCTGCGGCCAACGCGTCGGTGGTCCGGAGCACCAGGGCGTCGGCCCCGTCGGCCAGCGTCAGGACCACGATCACCTGCCCGGGTCGGGCCCGCTCCAGCACGTCGCACAGCGCCACGGCGGCCGCCGCCGCGCCCAGATTGCCGACCGCCCCCGTCAGGTCGGGGGCGAGGGCCCCGTCGCGCACGCCGAGACCCTTCGTGACGGCCTTGACCGCCCGCACGTGCAGGCCGCTGACGAGGGCATGATCGACGTCACCTTCGGCCAGCCCGGCGTCCTTGAGCGCGGCGGCGAAAGCCTCGCGGGCCAGCGGGACGTAGAGCTCCTCGCCGAAGCGCTCCTCCCAGACGTGCGAATCCGTCTCACCTGGCACGCGCCAGCGATCGAGGAACTCGTCGCTGGCCGCTCCCCGGCCGATCAGCTCCGCCACCGCACCGTCGGGCCCACACAACACGGCGGCGGCAGCATCACCGCTGTCGCGCTCCTCGGCGGAGCCGGCCAAGCCGGTGCGCAGGTCCGAGACGACGTGCAGCGTGACCGTGCCGCCCACCGCAGCACCCAGAGCCATCCGGAGCGCCCCCGCGGCGGAGCGGGACGACCCGGCGAAGTCATACGCCCCGCACGCACGCCCCAACCCAAGCGCCGCATGCACCGTGGTCGCGCTCGTTTTGTCCAGATAGGCCGGGTCGGGCGTCGACAAGAACAGGTCCTGCACCGCTCCGGCCCCGGGGCCCACGGCCAACGCCCGCCGGCCGGCCTCGACGCCCAGCGTGGTCGTGTCCTCGTCGTGCGAGGCCACCGCCCGGGTACCCCGCCCGCCGCCGCTCCCCAGCACCCCGGCGATGGCCGCCCGCTGGAGCCGCCAATAGGGCAGGTAGGTCCCCCATGAAACGATCCCGGCGCTCATGGACCGATCATCCCAGAGATCACGAACAGCGCACACATCATTGACGAGACCGTAACCGCAGCTGCGCCCTCCGGGACGCGTCCGACCTGCTCAGGACCTCGCCCCCGACCCGGCCGCCCGCATGTCGTCCTCCGTGGCCCGCGGGTCGACCGGGAGGGACCGCCGCGGCGGGCCGGGCCGTCCCGCCGGCCCTATCCCGTCATTCCCACGATGGGCTGGTTGAGGACGATGGAGCCGGTGGAGCCGAGGAACGGCGGGCCGCCGGTGGTCGGGAACGTGAAGATCCCGCCGTCCGAGGCGCTCAGGTAGTAGCCCCCGGCCACCGCGGCCATGCCCACGATGGGCTTGTTGAGCTTGATGGAGCCCGTGGAGCCGTAGAAGGGCGGTCCATTGGTCGTCGGATAGGTGAAGATGCCGCCGTCGGAGGCCACCAGGTAGTAGCCCCCGGAGACCGGGGCGGCCATGCCGACCACGGGCTTGTTCAGCGGCAAGGAGCCCGCAGAGCCCAAGAACGCCGCGTCGCCGTAGTTGAAGATGCCGCCGTCGGAGGCGACGAGCCAGTAGCCCTTCCCGTCGGGGGTGGGCGCCATGCCGACGATCGGCTTGTTGAGGTGGATGGATCCGGTTGAGCCGTAGAACTGGGCGTCGCCGTAGGAGAAGATCCCACCGTCGGTCGCGACGAGCCAGTAGCCGCCCCCGTCCGCCGTCATCGCCATGCCGACGATGGGGGCGTTGAGGTGCAAGGAGCCCGCCGAACCGTAGAACGGGGCACTGCCGTAGTTGAAGATCCCGCCGTCGGAGGCCACCAGGTCGTAGCCGTCACCAGCCGGCATGACCGCCATGCCCACGATCGGCTTGTTCAGCTTCATGCCGCCCGTCGAGCCGAGGAAGGGGGCGCCGTAGTCGAACACCCCGCCGTCGGAAGCGACGAAACGGTAGCCCGGGCGGTTGATGGGGGCGGTGATCACGAAGGGGTCGACGGTCCCGCCGTTGTTGGTCGCCCCGACCGCGACGCACTCCCAGTCGGTGAGGCAGGAGACTCCCTCAGCGTCGGTCTGCGCGCTCCCCGTCGCACCGTCCGGCACCGTGGCGAGGGACCACGAGACGCCGTCCCAGACTGCGGCCATGGGGGCGAAGACGCCGACCGTCGCCTGCGTTTGGCCCACGGCGCTGCACGTCGTGGCGGAGAAGCAGGTCACGCCGGCGAGGCTGTCGCCCTCGGTCGGCGACACGTTCGGACTCGATACGACCGTCCAGACCGAGCCGTTCCACTGTTGCACCAGCGTCCGTTCGGGGTTCACCCCGTCGTTGAAGCTCCCGACGGCCTGACAGAAGGATGTGTTGACACACGAGACTGACGCGAGCAGGTTGGTGACGCCGGTGGCGGCGGACACATCGGGACTCGTCACGATGCTCCAGGTTGATCCGTTCCACTGCTCCACCAGGGTCGAGGTCGAGGTCGCCCCCTGGTTGTTCCCCACGGCGACGCAGAAGGCCGCGCCGCTGCACGACACGCCCCGGAGCGTGCTGAGGACCGTCCCCGTCGGCGCGGGGACCGTGACGGCGGCCCACGACGTCCCGTTCCATTGCTCGACGAGGGGAACGCTCACGGACGCGGATGTCTCCGAGCCGACGGCGACGCAGTTCGTGCTGGAGATGCAGGTCACGCCGTTGAGCTCCGCCGGCGTCGTCGCGAGCGGCGGACTCAGGGTGGCCAGCGACCAGGCTGAACCATCCCACTGTTCAACGACGGGGGTGTTTCCACCGACCTGTCCCACGGCCGCACAGAAGGACGTGCCCACGCAAGACACCCCGTTGAGGGTGACCGCGCCGGTCGAGGCCGGGTTGGTGACGACGGACCAGGCGCTGCCGTTCCACTGCTCAATCAGGCTGCCGGTGGCGGCGCCGCTCTGGCCGGTCGCCATACAGAAGGTCGACGTGGTGCACGAAACCGCGTGCAAGGCGTCGGTGGCGCCCGGGCCCGATGATGGGACGGTACCCAGCGTCCAGGTCGTCGCATTCACAGTTGGCGGAACGGTGATGGTCCCGGTGGCGCCGGCGCCGGGAGCCAAGCCGATGAGGGCGCCTCCCAGAACGCTGGCCAGAAAGACGGACAGTACGGCAGTGCGTCGCATGCAGGCTCCTTACCCCTCAGCCCCCACCCCAATCCTGACGCCAGAGTACGCAGCGGCCTGGCGCGTGTCGAGGGCGATTCGTGCACGCCCGTTGCGCACTCACGCCGTGGCGATCACCACCAGTTCCCAACTGTCGAGCTCGAGCGGACCGCCGCCACCGGCGCGGAATTGGACGTCGTGAAATCCAGCTGCCTCCAGCCACGCCACCCACTCCGGCGGGGTGGGCAGGCGGACGAAATACGAGGCGCGTCGCAGCGCACCGGCGCGGTAGGCGGTGCGCTCGATGACCATCCGCCCGCGCGTGGGGTCGAAGGTCGACACCTCGAACATGGCGTCGTCACCTCGTTGCACCACCACCGCATCGGGGGCCGGGGTGAAGTGCCGCACCGCACCGTCGTGGTGCATGGTGTCGATCGCCACCCTTCCCCCCGGTCGGAGCACGCGGTGGAACTCGTCCAGGACGCGATGACAGTCCGCGTCGTCGTAGTACCCGAACGAGTTCAACCAGCAGACCACCGCGTCGAACGGCCCGTCGACGGGAAGGGAGCGGATGTCTCCCTCCAGGTACGTGACGCTGCGGGGACGCAGGTGAGGATCGGCCCGCGCCTGTTCGACGTAGGCCGGTGTCAGGTCGACCCCCGTGACCTCCATGCCCGACGCGGCCAGGCGGCGGGAGATGCGCCCGTGGCCACAGGGCACATCGAGGATGCGGGAGCCGGAGGGGAGCTGCAGCAGACCCAGGATCTCCGCCGTGTCGCTGTCCGAGTGCGCGTCGTCGATCGACTCCTCGTAGAAGTAGGGGTAGTCGTCGCTGAAGGTTGCCTCCATGTCGAACGTCATGCGCCATCATCGCCGCCGGTAGGGTCGCCCGCATGCCCGAGCCCGATGACCTCTCCTTCGATGCTGTCACGGCCCTGCAGGACACTGACGATCCCCACCTCTTCGGGGTCAGCATCCACCCGCTCTGGTCCGTGGGCGACAAGGCCAACGGTGGCTATCTGTTGGCGCTGCTCGGGCGGGCCGCACGCGTGACGGCCCGGCGTCATGGTGGGCGCGACTGGGAGGTGCTGTCCTCCTCCATCACCTACTTCCGGGCGCCCGGCCCCGGCCACGCCATGGTGCGGACGACCCTGCTGCGCAGCGGGCGGACAGCCGGCCATGTGCGAGCCGTCCTCACCCAGGGGGAGAACGACATCGTCGACGCGGTCTTCGTCCTCGGGGCCCTCCCCGACGAGGCAGCGGTCCGCTACGACGGCACCGAGCCCTTCCAGGCGTCGGACCCCGAGGACTGCGTCCGCCTGACGCCGCAGACCCCGACGGGTGTCTACGTCGGGATTTTGGACGTGCTCGACCTCCGGCTCGACCGGGCGACCCTCCCGTTCGCCGCCGGTCCCCCGCCGACCGGGACGCCGGCCGAACTGCGCGGCTGGACGCAGTTCGCCGACGGTCGCCCGCCCGACCCCCTCTCACTCCTCTTTCTGGCCGATGCCATACCGCCGGCCACGCTCATGATCGGCTCCACCGGGTGGGTGCCCACCCTGCAGATGTCGGCCTACGTGCGGGCCCGGCCGGCACCGGGGTGGCTGGCCATCCGCATGACGGCCGGCCTCGTCGCCGACGGGATGGTCGACGAGACGTGCGTCCTCTGGGACAGCCGGGGCCACATGGTCGGGCAGTCGACCCAGCTGGCCCGGCTCCGCTTCCCCGACGAACCCGGCTGATCAGGAGCGCTGCCGGCGCGCGTGAGCAGGTGAGAACGCTCAACAGGTCAGGCCGCCTGGTCACCGTCCTCGTCGTCGGCCTCTTCCTCGTCGTCGGCCTCGTAGCAATCCCACGAGCAGTATCCGGCAATGCGCGGCGACGCAGGGTGGAACCGGCAGCGCAGGCACAGCTGCGTCGTCATGGTGCCTCTCTCTTGTGACGTGGTCTCGATCATTTCGTGTCCTGCCGCTTTCCTCCCATGGACCGAACGGTCCGGGTATGAACGCAAAAGAGCCGCTTCCCTGTGGGAAGCGGCTCCTCGACGTCGGGACTCCGAGAAGTCCTCTACGGCGTCGGTGCCACCCCCTCGCTGCTCATCGGCTTGGGGATCCCACAGATCTGTACCTCGGACATGGCGAGGCGCGACTGACCCAGGGAGTTGCCCTCCTGTTGGGCCCGACACAGCCGGTCGTGCGTCACGTTCTCGCTCGTCATGATGATCCCAGTATACGAGACGTCCCGGTCGCGCTTGAACCAGCCGGTCAAAGATCCGGCAGAGTTCATCAGCGCGTCACACGCCACCGCGGGGGCGGAGGGGACGATGATCAGGCCGGCGTCTCGGCGAGGCGGGCGCGCAGCTGGGGCTTGACGACCTTGCCGGTGGGATTGCGGGGCAGCTCGTCAACGAAGACGAACTGGCGCGGCACCTTGTAGTCGGCCAGTTGCTCGAGCCCGAAGGCGCGCAGCTCCTCGGCGTCGGCTTCGGCGCCGGGATGCAGGACGACGAAGGCCACCACGTCCTCGCCGAGCACAGGATGGGGTGCGCCGACGACGGCGACTTCCTTCACCGCCTCGTGCTGCACCAGGACGTGCTCCACATCCGTGGCGTGCACGTTGTTGCCGCCGCGGATGATGACGTCCTTGGAGCGGCCCACGATGTAGAGGTAGCCATCTGCATCGAGCTTGCCGAGGTCGCCGGTGACCAGCCAGCCGTCCCGCCACATCTCGGCCGTCGCCTCGGGGTCCTCGAAGTACTCGCGCTGGCGGCCGGGCATCTGCAGGCGCACCTCGCCCACCGTGTCGGGTGGCAGCTGCTGATCGTGCTCGTCGACGATGCGCACCACGGCGGGCGGGGCGATCTGGCCCACAGAGCCGGGACGCTTGACCGCCTCGCCCTTGGGCATGACGCAATAGGCCGAGCCGGCCTCGGTCATGCCGTAATTGTTCGACACCAGGGCATCGGGCATCTTCGCCTGTAGGCGCTCGACGACGTAGGGCGCCAAGGGGGCGCTCCCCACCGAGCACATCTGCACCGACGACAGGTCGGCCTCGGCAAAGCGGGGGTTGTCGATCAGGAGGTGCGCCATGGTGGGGACGAGGAACACGGCCATGGGACGCTCCTCCTCGACCAGGCGCAACCAGCGGTCGGCGTCGAAGCGCGGCTGGTAGATCACCTGCATACCCAGCTTCATCGGCGTGTAGACGAGGGCGATGCCGGCGAAGGTGAAGAGCGGGCTGGCGTGCACCCACCCGGCGCCGCTCCAGTTGGGCTCGACGGCGCCGATCATGGAACCGTTCGAATGGCGCACGGCCACCCCCTTGGGGCGCCCGGTCGTCCCCGAGGTGTAGAGGATGTCGGCCAGGTCCTCGGAGGCACGGGGCACCTGGAAGGGCGAGCGGTCGCCGGTGGTGACCTCGGTCCACGTGAGGACGTGGCTGTCGGGCGATGGCGTCCCGGCCTCCGTGCCGGCGTCAATCAGGGCGACGAGGCGGGTCGCCCCCAACTCGCCGTCGCTGTGCAGCAGGTCGCCATCGGCCACCACGACGGAGGCACCCGAGTGCTCGAGCATGTGGGCCACCTCGGCCGGAGCCAGGCGCGGGTTCATGGGGACGGCCACGCCGCCGGCCCGATGGGCTGCCGAGTACGAGACGAGCCAGCGCAGGGCCAGCTCGGGACGCAGATGAATGCCGACCCGGGCGCCGGGCTCGAGGCCGGCCTCGACGAGCCGGCGGGCCATGGCGTTGGCCGCGCCGTCCCACTCGGCGAAGGTCATGGACCCGACGTCGACGACGGCGAACGCCGTCTGGTCGCCGAACTCCTCGGCCATGCGGGCCAGGTGATCATCCATCAGCACTGTGAAATGGTCCCCCGGAAAGTGAAAGTTGACGCCGACGTCAGGTTCGCTGCAGCATGGCCGATGCGCCTCCCGGGGTCAATCCGGGAGGAGCGACCGGGTGCGCGTGACAGCAGTGTCCCGGCTGTGGCCGGACCCGCCCGGGTTCGAGCGTGTAAAGGAGAGGCGACATGACCACTGTCCGGTTCGATCTCCCCACGCCGGAGGGCGACACCATTGCGTTCTGGGAGGCGGCGAAGGAGGAGCGCCTCCTCATTAAGCACTGTCTCGCCTGTGACGCCTTCTCCTATTACCCGCGCCCCTTCTGCCCGAAGTGCTGGAGCGAGCAGGTGGAGTGGTACGAGGCCAGTGGGGAAGGCACGCTGTACACCTGGTCGATCGTCTACAGCAACGACATGCCCCCGTTCCGCGACTGCGTGCCCTACGTCGCCGCCATCGTCGACCTGGCCGAGGGGCCGCGCATGATGACCAACGTGGTCGACTGCTCCTTCGACGAGCTGCAGGTGGGCATGGCCCTGCAGGTCACCTTCCGACCCATCTCCGACGAGTTCACGATTCCCGTCTTCACGAAGAGGCACGAGCGGTGACCGCAGCCAACGACGCCGTCATCGTCGCCGCCACACGCACGCCGATCGGGCGTTCGGGGCGCACCTTGGCCGGGCTCGCCATTGCGGACATCGGCATGCACGAGGTGCACGCGCCGGACTGATCAATAGCGGCGCAACTCGACCAGGTGCCGGTCGGGATCGAAGACGTAGATGGTGGGACCAGGGCCCTTGGCGCCGGTCTCCTCGCCCGGGCCTTGCATGTTGCCCACGTCGTGGAACGAGTCGCCGTAGGGCAACCCGGCCGCCTTGACGCGGGCGAAGGCAGCCTCGAACTGCTCCGGTGAGAGGGCGAAGGCCAGATGGTCGCCACCCTGGGTGCCCCAGGGGGCCAACTGCAGGGTTGTCTCGGGACTGACCCGGATCACCGAGAAGGGCCCGTCCTCACCCTCGTCGCCGAAGCCCATGACCTCGGTGTAGAAGCGCACGCTGGCGTCCCTTTCGTTGACCCGCAGTATGAGATGGTCCAGCGTCACCATGACAGAGACGAGGCTATTGCCTCTCGGGCGCGCCGTCCGGGGGCGGCGCATCGCCCCGCAGGTGGGTGCGGTCCTGGCACCACTCCCACAACCGGTCCCCGTCCCGTGGGCCCGCACCTCGGGCCGTCCAGGGCAGGTGGTTCTCACCCCGCCGGTGTCGGTCGTGGAAGAAGCCTTCGGTCGTCGGCTGTGGCGCCGCGGCGCTCCTGGCCCCTCCGGCTGTCAACCAGACCACCGTGTCGGCGCCTTCGGCCGGCGTTCGCAGCAGGGGTCCCAGCTTGGCGAAGGTAGGGAGGCCGCTGGCCAGCCCCGGGGTGTCCACCCAGCCCGGGTGGCACGCGTAGCTGGCTACGCCGTCCGCCCGCCAGCGGCGGGCCCATTCGTGAGAGAGGACGACTTGGGCCCGCTTCGCCCGGGCGTAGGCGATGGACCCGCGGTAGGCCTCGGGGCTCATTTCGAGCCGCCCGAGATCGAACGGCTGGGTGTACATCCCCCCCGACGACACCGTCACGACGGTGGCGTCGCAGGATCGGCGGAGGAGCGGGCTGAGCAGCCACGTCAGACGGAAGGGAGCGAGGACTGCAGTGGCCACGGTGAGCTCGTCGCCCGTGGGGGTGCTGCGGTAGGTCGAAGAGAGCGCACCCGCGGCATGGACCAGCCCATCCAGTCGGGTGTGGGTGGTGGCGACACTGTGTCGCGAAGGCATCGACGGCGTCGGCGTCGGCGATGTCGAGCACGACCGGCTCGACCGGCGCGCCGGCTCCGAGGTCCCTGGCGCGGCGCGCCGTCGCGCCAATCCGTTCCTCGTCCCGGCCGACGAGCCACAGCGCGGCACCCAGGCGGGCCAACTCGAGCGCAGCCGCCTGACCGATTCCGGAGGAGGCTCCCGTCACGACCACCACGCGTCCGGACAGGTCGGGCGGCGGGGCCCAGTGCTCAAGACGCGATCGCACGGCGAAGCCGGCCCGGCTGAAGCTGCCGATGACGCTCGCCTCGAGGACCGAGTCCACGACGGCGGAGAGCCGGGACGACGTCACGCCAACGCGGTGCGGAGTCCCGTGGCCGCCCGCTCCGCCGTGGTGGAGAACACACGAGCGATCAGGGGCGACGCCAACCGCAGCAGACCGCGCCCGTCGAGCACCGCCACGTACCTGACCCGGGAGCCAGGACCGGCCCGCTCCACCGTGATGGTGTCCGTCGACACGACGTGCCCGCGGGTCGCCTGCAGGACCACCCGACGGGGGCGATCGATGTCGACGACCTTGTAGTCAAAGGCCACGACCCGTCCCCCGATCCGCACACCGAGCCGGTAGACCGAGCCGACCGCAGCCGGACCTGGCGTGAGCGCCTCCCCCTCCGTCACACCCGGATCCCATTCACGGGCGTTGGAGAAGGTGGCCAGATACTCGAACACCTCTTCGGGCCCCCTCGCTGCATCGATCTGGGTCTTGTAGATAGCCACGTGCCTCTCCTCAATTGCCGGCCGCGCGGCCGGTCGTCCTAATTTAGTGCTAAATTAGGGACCCGGAGGACGACCCTTGCGCATCGGCATCATCGGGACCGGGATTGCGGGCATGACCGCGGCTCACCTGCTCCAACAGCACCACGAGGTCCATCTCTTCGAGGCCGATGGGCGACCGGGTGGTCACGCCAACACGGTGACCGTCGACCTCCCAGGGGGCCCGGTCGCGGCGGACACGGGTTTCCTCGTCTACAACGAGCGCACGTACCCCCTCTTCACCCGCTTGCTGGCCGGGCTGGGGGTCCCGACGCACCCGAGCGAGATGAGCTTCAGCCTCACCGACCTGCGTTGCGGGCTGGAGTGGCGCGGCACCTCGCTCTCGACGGTCTTCGCGCAACGCCGCAACGCGGTCCGGCCGGCCTTCCTGGCCATGCTGGCCGACGTGGTGCGCTTCAACCGGTTGTCCCGCGCCCTTTTGGCCGAGCCTGCCTCGTCCGGCAGCCTGGCCGATCTCCTCGCCACCCGACGCTGGTCGACCGGCTTCCTCGACTGGTACCTGATCCCCCTCGGGTCGGCCATTTGGTCGGCTGACCCCGGGACCTTCACGCAGATCCCGGCTCGGACGTTCGTCGAATTCTTCAGCCGGCACGGGCTGCTGGGCCCCGGCGACCAGCCGGCGTGGCGGACAGTGACCGGCGGATCGACGCGGTACGTGGAGGCGATCCTCGAGCCGCTCCGCAACCGGGGCCGGCTGCACCTGGGCACCGAGGTCACCAAGCTGCGGCGCCAGGAGCGAGGCGTCGAACTCCTGACCGCGGCCGGCCCGGTCACCTTCGATCATGTGGTCGTGGCCACGCACAGTGACCAGGCCCTGGCTCTCCTGGGCGACCCGACCAACCAGGAACGCCGCGTGCTCGGTGCCTTCCGCTACCAGCCGAACCGGGCCACACTCCACACCGACACGAGGTTGTTGCCGGCCAACCGGCGGGCCTGGGCGTCATGGAATTACGTGCGCCCGGAAGGGCCGACCAGCGGAGCCACGCTCACCTACTACCTGAACCGACTGCAGGGGCTGCAGGCGGACCGGCCCGTGCTGGTGACGCTCAACCGCGACGAGGCCGTCGATCCCGACCAGGTCGTCAAGCGGTTCGACTATGCACACCCCGTCGTCGACCAGGCGGCGGTGGCTGCGCAGTCCAGCCAGCGCGCCCTGAGTGCCGGCGCTGTCTCCTACTGCGGGGCCTACTGGGGCTACGGCTTCCACGAGGACGGGGTCCGGAGCGCGCTCGTGGCCTGTGAGCGGTTCGGGGCGCGCCTGTGACGTCGGCGAGCTCGTCACCACTGCGCAGCGCGCTCTACGAGGGCATCGTGACGCACCGGCGAGCGGAACCGGCCCATCGTTTCGACTCCAAGGTGGCGCTCCCCCTGCTCTTCCTCGACGAGCTGGCCGAACTGCGAGCCGTCCATCCCCTCGTCGACCTCGACCCCTCCCCGCACCGAGGCCGGTGGCCGACTGCCATCCGGTTCCACCGCGACGACTATCTCCCGTCGAAGGCCGAAACGGTGCGCGGCGCAGTGGAAGACGCCGTCGCAGGCGCCGGCGGACTGGTGCGGGGGCCGGTGGCGATGCTGGGCCACGTCCGGACGTGGGGCTGGCTCTTCAATCCGCTGACCGTCTACTACTGCTTCGATCCCTCCGGCGGCGCGGTCGAGTGGACGGTGCTCGAGGTGTCCAACACCCCCTGGCACGAACGCTGCTCCTACGTCGTCGGTCCCCCGGGCGAGCACCGCTTCGCCAAGGCTTTGCACGTCTCACCCTTCCTGCCGTCCCAGGCCACCTACACCCTTCGCTACTCGGCGCCGGGGGACGGGATCCGGGTCAGCCTCGACGTCGATGCGCCGCCGCCGTCCTTGCCGTACGGTCGGGGACACGAACCGAGCACCGACAGGTCCCCGCCCCAGATGGCCGCATCCATGCTGCTGCGACGACGGCCGCTCGATCGCGCCGGCTTGGCCCATCTGCTCTGGGCCCATGCCGGCATGACGGCGCGGGTGTCGGGCGGGATCTATGCCCAGGCGCTTCGGCTGGTGGCGCGCGGCGCCCCCATCCACCGACATCCCGGCCGGTCGGACCCGCCGGGCGGGTGTCCGGCCGGGTCGTTCGCCGCGACGGCGAGGTAGGACGATGGGTCTGATGAGCGGCCACCTTCTCCTCGGGCTGGCGCAACGATCCGCTGACGGTCGTCCGGGGACGCTGCGTTTCGAGGGTGACGGCATGCCCGGCGGGCGCCCCCGGGTCAGCGGTTCGGGCGACCCCGACGCCACGATCGTGGTGCACGACCAGAGGGCGTGGCCTGCCGTGCTGCACCGCGGCTCACGAGGGATGGCCGAGAGCTACATCGCCGGGTGGTGGGACACCGACGACCTCACCGCCGTCGTGCGGGTCGCGTTCAGGCGCACGACTGCCCTCCGGCAATTCCTCGATGCGACGGCGCGCCGTTCCGGTGGCCTCGTGGCGGCGGCACAACGACTCCGGCCGCCCGCCAAGCAGCGGGACCGCGAGAACATCGCCGCCCACTACGACCTCTCGAACGATTTCTTCGCCCTGATGCTCGACCCGACGATGGCGTACTCCTGTGCCTTCTTCACCGAGGACGGCGCCGGCCTCGAGCAGGCCCAGGTGGCCAAATTCGAGATGATCGCCGCCAAGCTGCAGCTGGGGCCCGACGACCACGTGATCGAGATCGGGACCGGATGGGGCGGGTTCGCCATCCACGCCGCCGAGCGACACGGCTGCCGCGTCACCACGACGACCATCTCCGAGGCCCAGCGCTCCTGGGCGGAGAAACGTGTGGCGGACCACGGCCTCACCGACCGGGTCACCGTCCTCGGCGAGGACTACCGCGACCTGGAGGGCCGCTACGACGCGCTCGTGTCCGTCGAGATGCTCGAGGCGGTGGACTGGCGCCGCCACGACCAGTTCTTCGCCACGTGCGCCCGACTGCTGCATGACCAAGGTCGTATGGCATTGCAGGCGATCACGATTGAGGACGCCAGCTACGAGCGGGCGAAGCTGCACGACGACTTCATCCGGGCGATGGTCTTCCCCGGCGGATGTCTGCCGTCGGTGAGCACCATTGCCGCCTCGGTCGCCCGCACGTCGAACCTGCGCATCGTCGACCTGCAGGACATCGGCGCCCACTACGCCGAGACGCTCCGGCGCTGGCGCGCCAATCTGGAGGACCAGCGTCCCGCGGTGGCGCGTCTCGGTTTCGACAACCGCTTCTGGCGTTTCTGGACCCTCTACCTGTGTTATTGCGAAGCGGCCTTCATGGAGCACCACGTGTCCGACGTGCAGTTGGTACTGGCTCGGCCGGACGCCCCCGCCGGGCGGATGGACCGGTCCGCCTGAGATCAGCGGGCGGCGCGACCGAGGACCTCTATCAGCTCAGCCAGGCTCCGTGCATTTTGGCCACTCCACGCCGCACCGAGGCGGGCCGCGTGTTCCTCGCCGCTGATGCCCGCTCCGCCGAGCAGGACCGGCAGACCCGGGCTGACGTCGTGGACGGCCCGCACGATCGCCCGGACCGAGCGGTCATGGTTCCCGGCGGTGACGCCGACGCCCACGGCCAGCGCCTGCGGCGTCTTGCTGACCGCACTCCCGAACGCCTCTGGCGGCACGTCCGCACCCAGGTCGACGACCTCGAATCCGTGGCCGCGCAGGACGTTGGCGGCCATGGCGGTGGGTAAGCCATGCAACTCGTGCGGCGGCGTGCCGAGAATCACGCTCCCACGTTTTGGCCCCCGCGTCGTGAAGCGAGCCCCGAGCCTGGCCACGACTCGAGCCGCCACCCCCGAAGCCCGGTGCTCGTCGTCCACGGTGTAGTCGCCGGCCTTCCAGCCCTCCCCGACCGATCGCATCGCCCCCGCGAGCCCTTCGAGCAGGACCTCGTCGGGGTCGCTGCCTGAGCCCAGACGGCTCTCCACGATCGTCCACGCGCCCGGCTCGTCGCCGGCCACGAGTCGGTCCTCCAGCCGGCGCGCCGCGGTCGCCCGTGACGCCTTGCGGGTCAGGCTGCGCGAGCGCCCGGCCACCGTCGCCCCGCCGCGGGCGGCTCGGAGGTCGCTCGGGTCGATCCACCACTGCGCCCCGATCCGCGTCGCCGGCAGACGGCCCGTCCGCACGTAGCGATAGGCCGTCATGTAGTGCACGCCCAACCGGTCCGCGGCCTCCTGCAGGCCGAGCAAGCCGGACGGGGGTCGCTCGGAAGGAGCCGGGGTGGTCGCCATTTACTGGTAAATCGTAGCCCGGCCCGGCCGGGCGCCTACTCCTTGTCGTCACCACCTTCAGCCATGTGGTCCTTGATCGCATTGACGACGGTCGGGTCGAGCAGGGTGGTCACGTCGCCCAGTGGCCGGTCGTCGGCCACATCGCGCAGGAGACGGCGCATGATTTTGCCGCTGCGGGTCTTGGGCAGCTCGGGGCTCAGCAGGATCTGGCGCGGCTTGGCGATCGGGCCGATCTCGTGCGCCACGTGGTCCCTGAGCTCGGCCACCAGCTTCTCCCCCGCCTCGCCGTCGACGTCGCTCGCCCCCTTGAGGGTGACGAAGGCCACGATGGCCTGACCCGTGGTGGGATCGTCAGCTCCCACCACGGCCGCCTCGGCCACCGCCGGGTGGCCGACCAGCGCATGCTCGACCTCGGTCGTGGAAATGCGGTGTCCGGAGATGTTCATGACGTCATCGACCCGGCCGAGCAGCCACAGGTCGCCGTCGGCGTCGCGCTTGGCCCCGTCGCCGGCGAAGTAGCGGCCCGGGAAACGCTTCCAGTACGTCTCGATGAACCGCTCCTCGTCGCCGTAGATGCCCCGCGTCATGCCGGGCCAGGGCTCGGTGAGCACGAGGTAGCCGCCCGCGTCGTTCCCGACCGAGTTGCCGTCGTCGTCGATGACGTCCGCACTGATGCCGGGGAACGGCGTCATGGCCGCACCCGGCTTGGTGGCGGTGATGCCGGGGAGCGGCGTGATGAGGATGCCGCCGGTCTCGGTCTGCCACCAGGTATCGACGATGGGGCAGCGGTCCCCGCCGATATGGGTGCGGTACCAGATCCAGGCCTCGGGGTTGATGGGCTCGCCGACCGAGCCGAGCAGGCGGAGGCTCGTCAGGTCGTGGGAGGCCGGCAGTTCCTCGCCCCACTTCATGAAGGTGCGGATGGTGGTCGGCGCCGTGTAGAGGATGTTGACCTTGTACTTCTCGACGATGCTCCACCAGCGGTCGCGGGCGGGCGTGTCGGGTGTGCCCTCGTACATGACCGAGGTCGTGGCGTTGGCCAACGGTCCGTAGACGATGTAGCTGTGCCCGGTCACCCAGCCAATGTCAGCCGCCGTCCAGAAGACGTCCGTCTCGGCCTTGAGATCGAAGACGAGGCGGTGGGTGGCCGAGACATGGGTGAGGTACCCGCCGCTCGTGTGGAGGATGCCCTTGGGCTTCGCCGTCGTGCCGCTGGTGTACATGATGTAGAGCGGGTGCTCGGCGTCGAAGACCTCGGCCTGGTGTGTCTCGGGCTGGCGCGGCACTAGGTCGTGCCACCACACGTCCCGTGCCTCGTCCCAGCCCACCTCCTGCCCGGTGCGCCGCACGACCAGGACGTTGCGGACCTCGGGGCAATCCTGCACCGCCTCGTCCACGGCCGGCTTCAGGGCACTCGGGGCGCCCCGGCGATACCCGCCGTCGGCGGTGATGACGAAATGGGCATCGCAGTCGAGGATGCGGCCGCGCAGGGCGTCGGCCGAGAAGCCACCGAAGACCACGGTGTGCGGCGCGCCCAGCCGGGCGCAGGCCAGCATGGCGACCACCGTCTCGGGGATCATCGGCATGTAGATCGCGACTTTGTCCCCGGCCCGCACCCCGAGCTCCGTCAGGCCGTTGGCGGCCTGGCTCACCATGGTCAAGAGGTCGTCGTAGGTGATGGTCCGGGTGTCCCCGGGCTCGCCCTCCCAGTGGAAGGCGACCCGGGGGCCCAGGCCGGCGGCAACGTGGCGGTCGACGCAATTGACCGCCACGTTGAGTTTGCCGCCGACGAACCATTTGGCGAAGGGCAGGTTCCACTCGAGCACGTCAGTCCACGGGGTGTCCCAGGTCAGCTGCTTCGCCTGGGCCGCCCAGAAGGCCAGCGGATCGGACTCGGCCTCGGCGTAGATGCCGGGTTGCGCGTTGGCCTCCTTGGCGAGCTCCTCGGGAGGCGGGAACGTCCTCGTCTCGTGCAGCAGGGCCGACAGCCCTTCCTCTCGGGTCTTGCTCACCGCAGCCTCCTCTCGGGCCCGTCCGGCTCGGACGCCGCCCCACTGATCATTACCTACTCCGCCGGATTGAGGTGCAACGGCGTTCCCACCGGGAGGACCTTCCGGGAGGCCATGCCGTTGATGACACCGGCCGCAGACGCATACCAGGCACACGCAGCCGTCACGATCCCCGCGACGCCACCGGCCTTCACCATATTGGTGCTGTTGGAGAAGTGTCCGATGGCCAGGAGGATGAAGGTGACCTCGAGGGTCAGGAACACCAGGAACACCGCTCGGTTGACGAACAGGCTCCAGAGGAGCATGTAGGTGTTGAAGATCACGAAGGCCACCGAGATCCAGCCCAAGTCGTTGCTCAGCTCGAGCGCCGTCGGCTTGAATTCCGGAACGACCCAGAAGAAGTAGACAGCCACACCTATCCAGAAGGCGCCATAGGTCGAGAACGCAGTGGCGCCGAACACGTTGCGGTTGCGGAACTCCCACATGCCGGCCAGGAGCTGGGCAAGCCCGCCGTAGGCCAAAGCAAAGCCCAGAAAGGCCACGGTGCCTTTGGTCCATCCAACGTTGAAGGCCGAAAGCAGAAAGGTCGTGAGGGCGAAGGCGGCCAGCCCCAGGGGCGCCGGATCAGCGATAGGCGGCGTCTCCTTGATGGCCACGTTCTGCAGCGACATCACCGACATTTGGGCGCCGTTCTGCACCGTCGGTTGCCCAGGACCGCCCTGCACCGTGTCGTCCTTTATTGCCATGACGTCAGCACTCCTTGTTCGGGCGTGGTGAGCCACCGCCCCCACGCGATCGGTGGTGGCACGGCGGGGTGCGAACACCTGCCTCAGCGGCGGCCCCCGAATCGTGTGTCACCTGCTTCACGCCCCCCAAAAAGATGGGACGCGGCCATTGTGTGAAGGCACCCTCCGACGCTGCAATGCGTGGTCGCCGAAGTGACGCAATTGTGCGACGAGCGGTCATCTGCGTGCGACGAGCGGCACACGAGGCTCGGGCAGATGACGCCCCGCTACCGGAGCAGCCGATTTTCGGTGTCCGTATGGCACACTGCTACGAGACACGGTGAGCAGCCGGCGTTCCGAGACTCGCCATCACGCCGGCGAAGGGGGCCGATGAAAGAGGCGCTGTGGATCGCCCTCGTGGGCGTCGTGGTTGTGATCGTGGTGGTGATCCGCTTTGCGGTGCGCTCCGAGCGGCGGCTCGGCACGCCGACGCAGCGCGCGGCCTTGGCCACCCTCCACACGGCGAATCTGGCTGCACCCCCACTGCGGACC
The DNA here is from genome assembly GCA_963742035.1 of uncultured Acidimicrobiaceae bacterium. Taxonomy (GTDB): domain Bacteria; phylum Actinomycetota; class Acidimicrobiia; order Acidimicrobiales; family RAAP-2; genus Bog-473. Next base: position 10,215 of record CAVUKH010000007.1, on the reverse strand, counting down.
GGCCTCAACCACAGCTCGGCGGAGCGAGCGATCTCGCCCCTGCGCCAACTGATCGGCGCAACCGGCGTCGCCATCGCGGACACCTTCGGGATACTGGCGGCCGAAGGCATTGATGCCGCGCACTGCACGCTCGCCGCGGGCACCGTGCAACTGGCGATCGCCAGTGGCCGGCCCCAGGTCCTCTCCCCCCACGACCTCACGTGTGAGGACGGAGGGGCCTGTTCGCTCCAGGGTGGCGTCGTCGTGCCCATCACGACGGACGACGTCGTGGTCGGGGCGATCATCGCCCTCGACTCGTCGGCGCCGGCCAGCCTGCTCCGCCTCAGTGGGGAGGTGGCCGAGTTCGTCTCCACCCAACTACAGCTGGCCGAGCTCGACCGCTCGCGCCGCCGGGCCGTGCAGTTCGAGCTGCGTTTCTTGCGCGCCCAGATTTCGCCGCACTTCATCTACAACGCCCTTACGGCGATTGAATCCTTCGTGCGCTCGGATCCCGACCGGGCCCGCGAACTCCTCGTGCAGTTCGCCGACTTCATCCGCTACAGCTTCCGCAGCCACGGGCAGTTCGTGACGATGGCCGAGGAGATCCGTCTGGTCGACACCTATCTCGACCTGGAGCGGGCGCGTTTCGGCGATCGTCTGGAGGTCACGCTCAGGGTCGCCCCCGAAGTGCTTAGCGTCATGCTCCCGCCCTTCGTGCTCCAGCCGCTGGTGGAGAACGCGGTGCACCACGGGCTGGAGCCGAGCGGCCGGCCGGGCCACCTGGAGATCACCATCACGGATGCCGACACCGACGCCGAGGTCTCCGTCGAGGACGACGGCGTCGGGGCTGAACCGGGGCAGATCCGGCGGGCGCTGGCCGGCGCCGGTGACGAAGAGGGAGTCGGCCTCCACAACGTCGACGAGCGCCTGCGAACGGTCTTCGGCGACGAGTCGCGCCTCACCGTCGAGACGGCTCCTGACGCCGGCACCCGTGTGACCATGCGGATCCCCAAGTATCACGTCGGGGTCCTCTCGTGACGTCCGGGCTCAGCGTGCTGGCAGTCGACGACGAGACCCCTGCGCTCGACGAGCTCGTCTACCTCCTGACGCATTCGGACATGGCGTCACACGTGCGGGCGGTGAGCTCGGCGACAGATGCGCTCCACCACCTCCACCACGAACGCTTCGACGTCGTCCTCCTCGACATCGCCATGCCGGGCCTGGACGGCCTCGAACTTGCCCGCGTCGTGGCGCAGTTCTCGCACCCACCGGCCATCGTCTTCGTGACGGCTCACGAGGAACATGCCCTCGCCGCCTTCGACGTCGGCGGCTCGGGCTACCTCCTCAAGCCGGTGACACAGGAACGGCTCGTGACCGCGCTGACCAGGGTTGCTCTGCCGCGCCAGGCTGACCACGATGACGACGCGTCGCTCGACACCATTGCGGTCGAGATCGGCACCTTGACGAGGATGGTGTCCCGCGACGAGGTGTCGTGGGTTGAGTCGTCGGGCGACTACGTCCGGCTGCATCTGCGAGACGGGGCGCAACACCTCGTCCGCCTGCCCATGGCCGTGCTCGAGGACCAATGGCGCGACCACGGCTTCGCCCGCATTCACCGCAGCTACCTCGTGTCGCTGCGCGATATCCGTGAAGTCCGGACGTCGCAGGGACACACTGTCGTCGGGGTCGGGAACTTCGACCTCCCGGTGAGCCGGCGCCACTCCAAGGAGCTCCGGGACAGGCTCGTGCGGCACGCGCGGCGGTCGACCGCCTCGTGACAACGGAGTCCGCCGCTACCCGTCAGGTCGTGCGCAGCCAGGCGCGCCGACCCGGGGGCGCGCCAGCACGCCGGCCCGCGACGACCTGTACGAGCCCGACGCCTACGGGAGGGAGCTCCTGACGTCGCTGATGCGTGCGCAGGGGGGCGCCTGTGCCACCGTGCTGTTGCCGGCCCTGGCACTGCTCGCCCTCTACCCGCTCCTCACCGCAATCTTCCCCTGGTTGGCCACCGCCCAGGTCCTGGGCCTCCCATTGACGTTGCTCATTCTGGGCGGCGGGATCTACCCGCCACTCGTATTGCTCGGCTACTGGTACGTGCGCCGAGCGGAACGGCTCGAGCAGCAGTTCGCCGAGCTCCTCGAGGAGCAATGACAGAGCCCGCGTCGGTCGTCGCCATTATTGCGGTGACCGCCATCACCGCGATCATCGGCGCACGGGGCGTCCGCGTCGCGCGTACCCCGGCCGACTTCCTGGTGGCCGCCCGTCAGGTACCGGCGCCGCTCAACGCGTCGGCCATCTCCGGGGAATACCTGTCCGCCGCGTCCTTCCTCGGGGTGGCCGGGCTGGCCATGCTGGAGGGCCTCGGCGCGCTCTGGTACGCCGTCGGCTACGCGGCGGGCTACCTTGTCCTGCTCGCCGCGGTCGCGGCACCGCTGCGTCGATTCGGTGCGTACACCATTCCCGACTTCGCCGAAGGCCGTTTGGGCTCACCCGCGCTGCGCCGGGCGGCCACCGCCACCGTGATCCTGATCTGTGGGTTCTACCTGCTCCCCCAGCTCAAGGGCGCCGGCGTCACATTGCAGGTCGCCGTGGGCGGCCCGGTCTGGATCGGCGTGATCGTGCTCGGTGCCATCGTGACGCTCGGGATCGCAAGTGGCGGCATGAAGGGCATCACCTTCGTGCAGGCCTTCCAGTACTGGCTCAAGATCGTCGCCATCGCCGTCCCCGCTCTCGTCCTCCTGGCCGTCGTCCAGCACCCGCCGGTGGCGACGGTGACCGGCGCGGCACCACCGACCTTCGCCCACAGAACGACGGTGCAGTTTCCGCAGGCGGAGGTCATCGACGTGACCGCCAGAGTCGCGGTGGTCGCAGCGGGTACCGTCGACGGCGTGGCGCGACACGGGCCGCTCGAGCTCACCAAGAGCAGTCACAGCATCGGGTCGGGCGCCACGCTCGCCTTTCCCGCCGGATCCCCGGCACCACATGTCGAGGGCAACCCGGTCATGAGCGGAGCGGCCTGGACCTCGCCACTCCTGCAGTTGGGGGGACGGCCGAACCATGCCGTGGCTGCCACCTACGGCGTGTTGCTGGCCACGGTCCTGGGCGCCATGGGGCTCCCGCACATACTGGTCCGCTTCTACACCAACCGCGACGGCCAGGCGGCCCGTCGGACCACTGCGTTCGTGCTGCTCCTGCTCGGCTGCTTCTACGTCTTCCCAGCCGTGTTCGCCGTCCTGGGCCGGCTGGAGGCGCCCGGTCTCTACACCTCGGGTCAGACCGATTCGGTGGTGCTCGTCCTGCCGCGCATCATGGCGGCGGGCAGGCTCGGTGTGGTGCTCGGGGCGCTGGTCGCGGCCGGCGCCTTCGCTGCGTTCCTCTCCACGTCGTCGGGCTTGTTGATCAGCATGTCCGGCGCCCTGTCGCACGACATCATGGGCGGTGGGGTGCGGGCCTTTCGTTTCTCGGCCATCGCCATCGGCATCGTCATGACGGCGCTGGGTCTGGCCGTCCTCAACATCTCCATCAATGTGCTCGTCGGATGGGCCTTCGCCATCGCGGCGTCGACGTTCTGCCCGCTCCTGCTCCTCGGGATCTGGTGGCGCCGCTTCACCTGGATCGGCGCCATCGGCGGGCTGATCCTCGGCGGTCTGGCCTCGTCCATTGCGGTCTTCCTCACCATGGCCGGCGTCGGCTCGTCCGGCTGGCCCGCCGTCTTGCTGAGCGAGCCGGCGATCTGGACGGTGCCGCTCGCATTCCTCACGATGATCGTGCTCTCACTGGCCACGCCGCGCGCCATCCCGGGCGATGTCACTCAACAGCTGCTGGCCCTCCACCTCCCCGAGAGGGTGCGCCTGCCCTCCGTCGCCGACCGGGGACTGGTGGCTCAAGCCGGTCCGGTCGCGTCCTGACGGAGCTCGAACCCCTCGAAGGTGAAGGCCGGCGTCACGGTCGCGCCGACGAGGGCGTAGCGACCGAGCGGACGAGCCCACTGCCAGACACCGGCGTCGACCCTGACCTGGGGCGAGTGCCCCGACGCCACGTCAGGGCCGATGACCTGCACGTCGCGATGGCCATCAGGCCACTCACGAGAGAGCTCCAGGGGGTCACCGTCGTAGAAGTGCCACAGCTCGGTGGCGTCAATCCGGTGCGGCGCCGAGACCTCGCCCTGGAGAAGCAGGTAGTAGATGGCGCTGCCGGCGGGACGCGCCCCAGCCGCGGCTTCGGCCACCCAGGTGCGGCGGTACCAGCCGCCTTCGGGATGCGGCGCCAGGTCGAGCGCCGCAATGAAAGACGCACCGGGGTGCACCGCGTCAGTTTGCCCCTCTTCAGGCGGACGCGACACCGAGGCTGCCGGCGACGGCGAGCGAGTGCTCGGCCGCGCTGCCGAAGAGCGCACCGTCGGTGGTGGCCCGCTTGACGTAGAGATGCGCGTCGTGCTCCCAGGTGTACCCGATGCCACCGAACGACTGGATCGCTTCGCGGCCGACCAGGTGCTGGCAGTCGTCGCTGGCGGCCTTCGCCATGGAGACGGCCGTGGCGCGGGTCGGCGTGTCCTCGTTGATGCAGGCGACGGCGAGATAGCACAGGGAGCGCGCCCGCTCGATGGCGAGGTACATGTTGCTCATTTTGTGCTTCACCGCCTGGAAGGAGCCGATGGCGACGCCGAACTGCTGACGCTCCTTCAGGTACGCCAGGAGCAACTGGAAGAGGGCGTCGCAGGTGCCGACCGTCTCGAGCGCCAGACCGACCGTCGCCTCCTGCAGGGCGCGGGCGATGCCACGCGTCGACGCCGCGCTTCCGGGCTCACCCAGGGAGCGATCACTCGGGACGAAGACATGGTGAAGGGTGGCCTCGGCCAGTGGCCGACTCGCATCGAGCGAATGCACTGTGGTCAATCCGGCGTCGGCGACCGGCAGGACGAAGGCACCCATCCCTTCGCCGGCCCGGGCGAAGACGACGACCTCGTTCGTCCCCTCGGCGGCCAGAATGGCGAACTTCTTCCCGGTCAGGACCCACCCACCCTCAGCCGGCTCGGCGGTCATGGTGACGTCGCCCAACGACCAGGCCCGAGGGTGGTCGGCCAGCGCCACCGTCCCGGCGATGGCACCGCTCGCGACTCCGGAGAGGAAACGCTGTTGCTGCTCGGGCGAGCCGACCTCACGGACGACGGGGGCGAACTGGGTGACCGTCGCCAGCAGGGGGCCAGGGGCGACCGCACGGCCCAGCTCTTCGACGACGACAGCCGTTTCCACAACGGTCAGCCCGATGCCACCGAATTCCTCCGGGATGGCCAGGGCGGGCCAGTCGAGGGCGACCATGGAGCCCCACAGCTTCTCGGGGGCGTCGCCGGTCTCGACGACGGCGCGCACGACGTCGATGGAGCATTCCTTCTCGAGGAAGGAGCGGACCGAGGCACGCAGCTCTTCCTGCTCACCCGTGAACTCGAGCTCCACCGCACTCCCTCCCCGGCTCCGCCGGTTGCCACTTCTGACCACGTTCGGCGTCTCCCTGGGCACCGGTAAATCGGGGCGAGTGTACCTGACGCCTATGTCAGTCTCACCGTCCCTGCTCCCCCGCGCCGCCCCGTTCCGGGGAAGGACGTCGCTGTAGTGCCCAAGGCGGTGCCGATCCGTGGCGCAGGACCCGGGCCGGCGATGCGGGTGCCGTCGGCGAACCTCCAGAACACGCAAGGCCACTCGCCTACACTCTCCGGTGCGCCTCTAGCTCAACGGCAGAGCAACGGACTCTTAATCCGCAGGTTTCGGGTTCGAATCCCGAGGGGCGCACGAGAAAGTCCAGGTCAAGGGGCCTCTAGTACTCGGGATTAAGTGCATCGGGTTTCCTCAAGTGGTCTTCTCTCCTCACTCTCACCACGACGATCTAACCTAGTACCCTCCAGTTCGGCCTGCCGGCGTAGAGCAGGGCGCTCGTAGTTCTCGAAGTTGCGGAATCCAAAGCCGATTCGCTTGATGCGCTTGATCAGGTTGTTGAGGGCCTCGGTCGGTCCGTTGGACACCCGGGCCAGGTGGAAGTTGGCGATCTTGTCGACCAGTCGCGCGGTCCGTCCGAGCTTTTGGACCTCAGGTGGCATGGCACGTCGGAGGCAGTGGCTCTTGAGCTCTTCGAGGATCCGGCCCGCTTCGTCGGGGTCTCTCGCTCGATAGAGTCGCGCAGCGCTCCTTGACCCGATAGGCGATGGCGACCTCGCCCCTGTCACCGAGCCTGGCAACGCCACGACGCTCGGTGGCCCCGGTGTCGAGCTTGTCTTCACCCATCACCAGGCGCGCCGCCCGATAGAGCGGTCGTCGCGCCGGCCCCGGTGCCCGTCGCGTTTGGACCCGACGACGCACGGCGTCGAGGCAACGGTTGGCGAGGGAGATGACGTGGAGGGGTCGACGACCTGGGCCGCTTTGGGCAACGGACCTGTGACCGCCGCGTAGGTGGCCGACATGTCGAGGCGCCGAAGCGGATCCGCTCCTTCCAGGCCCGGGGCTGCTTGTCGATCCAGCCCGCCACATCGGTGTATTTGCGGTCGGCAAGATGTCGATGATCTGGTGGTTCTCCACGTCGGCCACCGTCGTGGCGTAGCTGGTGTGCTGCTCCTTCCGAGCTTGACGAAGGAGGTCTCGTCGAGCCCGATGACGGTGGTGCGGTTCAAGCGCTTGCGATCGGCCTCGAGGAGCGCCTCGCCATAGGTGATCACGGCGTCATTGACCGTGTGCCAGTCACAGCCAGTCGGCCGCCACTTCTGGACAGTGCGCCCCCGCCCACTTGGACCGTGCCCACTGGCCGCCCTGTCGTCAACAAGCAGTTCTTGCCGCGATGCGGTGGTCTTCGAGTACCCAGGATCTCTTCGGACACGACGGGTCCACGCAACGCATCCGGTGCTTCTTCCAACAGCGACATGGCGTGCCATAGACGCAGGTCGACGTAGGCACCACTGGGCGTTCTTTCATCTGGCCGTCCGGCGCAGGTCGGACAGCGGACGTCACGGTCACCTGTTCGACCATCACTCGCGTCGCCACGCGTTCTCGCAACCGCACGTCTTAACCCCCACGCGAGATCTCACTATACAACAAGCTCTTTCTCACACCACAACCTAAGCCCTTCCCTATTCTAACCCCGGCACCAACTCCCCGCTGAAATCCGAAGAGCCCCTCAAGGGATTGACCCAGATCCACCTTTCGATGCACCTATCGATACACTTAAACCGTGGGCCGAAAGGTCGAGGATTTAGCGACGCGATTTGACCGGCTGGTCGACCGCACGGGCGAGCACCACCTCTGGCTGGGCAGCCGTAATTCCGATCGTGGAACTGGCCGGATCAAGGTCGGCAATACGGTGGCGACCGCGCACCGCGTGGCTTGGGAACTGGCCCATGGCCCCTTGTCGCCCAAACAACGAGTAGTCACGTGCCCCTCGAATCCCGCCTGCGTACGCATCGATCACCTCAGTGTCGAGGGCGCGCCTGCAGACAGCCCACCGGGCCGGGGGCGGGCGCGCAAGGGGGCTGGCTCAATGCGGATCGTTCGACCCGGGACATGGGAGCTCCGAGTGACCATCGGCCGCTGGGATGACGGCCGGCCTCGATCGCTCACCCGCACCATCACAGCGAAGAGCGAGTCCGCCGCGGCTGCTCTCCTGGGGGAGTTCGTCGATGAAATGACCGGTTCGCACCTCCCAGAAACCCAGGATCTACGGGACCTCACAGTCGACCAGGCAGTAGATCGCTTTCTGGGTGAGTACCTCGCAGTCGAGAAGGGGCGAGCGGAGAAGACCATCAACGACTATCGCTACATCCATGAACGGTGGTTCTCCCCCACCATCGGAGCCCAGCAGGTCAAACGGATCGAAAGCGCCACCATGGACCGGTTGTTCGGCACAATGCGCCGAGCCGGTTTGAGCGCTTCTCGCCTTAATCAGGCCAAGAGCCTCTACGCACCGTTCTTCCGGTGGGCCAAACGACGAGGAATGACGACGCGCAACCCCATGGCCGAATTCCAGCTGCCGACAAGCACGTATCGCTCTGAAGAGCGGACACCGCCGGAGGTCGAAGAACTGTCCATCCTGCTGTCGACCGCGGTCGAGGTCACTCCCGACATCGCTCCGCTCCTGGTTCTCGGAGCCGTGACCGGCATCCGACGGGGGGAGCTCGTCGCCATCCCCGTGTCCGCTGTGGCATGGCGAAAGAACCAAATCACGATTGCTTCGGCCGTCACCTCCTCAGGCAAGATCAAAACGACGAAGACACGCCGGAGCAGGACATTCCACATCGACTCCGAAACAACGGCCATGCTCAAGCGCCACTACAACCAGATGAAGGAGGGGGCCGCTGCCGCCGGAGTCGAGCTCGCCGCAGACTCCTTCCTCTTCAGCCTTACGCAAGATTGTTCGACACCCATGCCGCCGGACTACCTCACGAAGCGAGTCGCCGTGTTGAAGGGCTACTTGGGGATCGAGGACAAGGACCCAGACGTGGTCGTCCTTGAAGACGAGGCCCTACGGTTACGGCGGTCCACTCCCCCCGCTCGGCCAGCCGGGAAAACTGGACCGCTGCCAGGCGGCGGTTTGTCCTATAGAGAGATCGGTGCCGCGTTAGGTCGCAGCGAGCGATGGGCGAGTCTTGCCGTGGCGGCAGCCGAACGGCGCGAACACAGCCAGACGTCAGGCCATGGCGACCTCGACTTCGACGGTTCGATCCTCGCCCTCCGCAAGTTCACATCCTCGGAGCTCCTGGATGCCGGATTCAATGTCAGCGTGGTGGCACAACGGCAAGGACATGGGCCCCAGGTGCTCACGCGTCACTATTCGAAGTCGCGCGCTTCATCGGACAAGCGCGCCGCCGAGCACCTCGGTCGCGTCGTGCACGGGAAGGGCCAATGACCAGACTCCGATGAGGATTCAACGCGCCGCCGCGGTGTTCCTGGATCTCCCTGTCCTCTTCCTGGCCTCCTGTGGTAGGTCGCAGGGGACGCAGACACTCGCGACCAGTTCAGTAGCCATGTCCTCAAGGCCGCTGACTCACGTTGCAACCGCCACGATAAATGTGCAGTCAAGAAGTCCGACGCCGAACCGGCAGACGTGACTCAGGGACGCAACCGAGTGCACCGACTGTCGATAGCGACTCGGTCGAATGCGCGCCGTCCCGGGCCGGCATGGACTCCACATTGGCCGCCGGATCGGTGGGCGCCTCCGCAGAATCCAAGGGGGCTGACCAGTTGGACGCCCTCGCTCCAACGTCGGCGTGGGGTTGCAGTTGACGTTGGACACCACCGAGTACGTCTATCCGCTGGGGACACCCGAACGGCCCCCATCCCTCATTCGGAGGGGCACCGGCGGCCATCCTGGGTCCATGAGTCAAACAATTGGCCATTGCCCACTTTGCGGCGAGGATGCCCTTCTTGAGTACACCGGCATCACCACTGAGGAGATGACTCAGCCCGCGATACGCCTAACCGACGTCGCGTGCAAGAACAGGGGCTGCAAAAACTACGTCTCGAGCGACCGCGTCGTGACGGCGTTGGGGCGTGACCCACGCTAAATTGTCCAAAGGAGTGCACGGAGACTTTGACGCGCCTACTCAGGTGCGGGAAGCGCCATGAAACCGGCGCAAGCGAATGGGACGCGCAGGTTAATAGCCGAGGGTGACATTTCGGGGCTGAGCTCGCTAAATCGACCCACCGGTGCCTCCGGATGAGCCCGCCCAGAGCCCGGCCCGCAGTTCTGGGAGCATCGCCTCTGGCGCCATGAGGCCGCCGGCCGGCCAGATCCGACGGGACCGGCGCCTCGTGTCGCAGGCCTATGCGCCGCTCACGGCCTTGGCGTTCACCGGGGTGCCGATGCGACCGGTATTGCCGATAAGCACAATTCGCATGCCCCGAGACTAACGATCACACCTGGGTCACCTCGAGTGAAGCGCCCAAGAAGAAAGGCCCGGGATGTCCACTCAGTTCAGGACGAGCCGGCAGCCGAAACCCCTCAGACCACCGGCGCTCCACGGCGTCAAGTCCACGGCTCGGCTCACAACAACTTCTGGCGGCTTCGCGATCGTTGAAGTTCGCCCTGCGGGCGAACCCGCCAGAACTTCTTGCTCGGCCCAAGGGCTGCCCTCTCCGGAACTTGACCCCGCTTCGCTGCCGGCGGGAATCGTCGTTCATCGAACGACGCAGCGGCGTCGTTCGCAAGGAACGAAGCCAAGAGCATAAGGAGCAAGACCATGAGCAACTCGACCACCAT